>NZ_QSTJ01000004.1:0-157466 GCF_003438665.1 Bacteroides sp. OM08-11 | reverse complement strand
CAATGTTTAACTTTAAAAATAACGTATTGATATTATGTAAAGTTATGTGACATGACGATTCTAAAGTTTTTAAGTGAAAAAACTTGTTAAATTAAGTCTAATTTTAAAATGTAAAATTAATGAAACAGAAAGAACACAAATCAAAAGCACCGTTATGGTGCATTTTGTTGTTGCTGTTAAGTTTTTCTTTGAGTACAAATTTATATGCTCAAGAAATTACTGCAACAGGGACGGTTATAGATCAAAATGGGGAGCCTTTGATAGGCGTAACAGTTACAGTATTAAAAGGAACGAATGGAGCCATTACTGATGTAGATGGAAATTTCTCGGTAAAATGTAATAAAGGTGCTACATTAAAATTCAGTTACATAGGTTATAAAGACGTCACTCAAGTAGCTATGGGTACTAAGATGCGGGTAACAATGACAGAAGATGCCCAAGCGTTGGATGAAGTAGTCGTAGTGGGTTATGGTACGCAGAAAAAAAGAGATGTAACAGGATCTATTACCTCTGTAACAGATAAGGCTATTCAAGAGAAACAGCCTATTAATGTATACCAAGCTTTGCAAGGAGAAGCTCCGGGTTTGCAAATATCCAATAATTCAGGTGCTCCCGGTGATACAGGTACAATGTTGATTCGTGGTGCATCAACTATGGGTTCAGGAGTAAATCCATTATTTATAGTAGACGGTGTTCCTGTAGATAATATATCGTATATCAATCCGAGTGATATTGAGAGTATGGAAGTCTTGAAAGATGCTGCATCTGCTGCTATTTATGGTTCTCGTTCTGCTGCCGGTGTAATTATCATTACTACCAAACGTGGAGAAGAAGGTTCACCTGCACGGGTATCAGCCAAGTATAACCATTCCATCAAAATGTTAGATCATAAATTAGATCAAGCAAATGCATTCGATCGTTATATTTTTGAACGTAAGTCTAATGCAGGAACATCTTTGTGGAAAACCAGCAATGACTCTTTACATCCTAACTTCATGGCAGATAATGATTATCAAGATTTGGTTACCCGTGCTGCACATTCCGATCAGTTTGATATCAACATTAGTGGTGCCAAAAACAAGATGAATTATTATACAAGCTTAGGTTATCTGAATGAAAGAGGTTTGGTAGTAAACAGCTTTTATCAACGTATAACATCTAGAACAAATGTTGATTATCAAGCGACCGATCGATTTAAATTACTAAGTCGTTTTAATGTTGCCTATACCCATAAAAATAATATTAATACAGGTAAAGTTCTGCAACAGGCTATGAAACGTCCTCCTCAAATGGCACTTTATTTCCCTGACGGTTCATATGTATATAATAATGGTGGACAGTTTAACCCGATAGCTGATGCATATGAACGAGTTAATGAAACTACAGTATATGATATTCAATTATATCAGGGAGCAGAATATAAAATATTGAAGAATTTGGTTTGGAATGGAAATATCCAAGCTAACTATAAAGTGACGAGAACAGACGAGTTGGAACCGGGTAACTTGGTATCAAGTGGTGTTACGTCAGGTTCAAATGAAGCCAAGTTAGCTCGTAAACTAGCTGCTGAAACTTATGTGAACTGGAATCAGTCCTTCAATGATCATAATGTCAGTGCTATGTTCGGTGCCAGTGTAGAAGATTGGTATGATGAAGAATTTGCATTGGCCGGTAGTAATTACGTGTCAGAATCTATTCTTTCATCTAATGCCCAGGAAGTTAAAGATGCCAAGAATACATTGTCTACTTTTGAAGATCATGCAATGGCTGCATTTTTTGGACGTATTACTTATGATTATAAGAGCCGCTATATGTTCAATACGAACTTACGCTATGATGGTTCTTCTCGCTTTATTGGTAAGCGTTGGGGATTATTCCCATCTATAGGTGCCGGTTGGCGTTTTTCTGATGAATTTTTTATGAAATGGTCTAAGCCTGTATTGACCGATGCCAAGTTCAGAGTTAGCTGGGGTATGAATGGTAATGAAAGAGTTGGCAATTACGATGCAATCAACAGATATCTCATAGGAGCATATTATAATGGTGTATTGGGTGTAACACAAAATTCTCGCGTTGCCAATAGTGATTTAGGTTGGGAAGCGACCGAACAGACAAACTTTGGTTTGGATTTGACATTCTTGGACGGTCGTATTACTTTTGTTGGTGAGTATTACATAAAAAATACTAATGATTTGTTGTCATTGGAAAATATGCCTTCCGAATTAGGAGTAAGCGATATGCGTATAAATTTTGGTAAGATTCAGAATAAAGGTATCGAACTGTCAGTAACTGCATATCCAGTACAGACCAGAGATTTTTCTTGGCAAACTACTGTTAATTACTCACGTAACAAGAATAAAGTTGTGAAATTGTCCGGTGGCACTCCGTTTGTTGAAGATGGAAAATATTGGATTGAAGAAGGTGCTCCACTTGGGCAGTGGTATGGATGGAGACAACAAGGTATCTATCAATATGATGAATCTAACGCATATATAAAGAATAGTGATGGTTCATTTGGTGAACGTTTGACTCCGGTATTTAAGACAGATCCGAATAACTATAACAATATTGTTTATGGAACCAATGGTAAACCTGTTTTTTCTCATTATGAAACCTCTGATGGAAAAGAATATACAGGCCAAGTAGGTCAGATGACTACCTATGGACAGGTACTGAAAGGAGGCGATGTAATTTGGGAAGATAGAGACCATGATGGAGTTATCGGTGACAGTGATCGTAGTATTTTGGGGCAAGGCCTTCCAACTTGGTATATGGGATGGAGTAACTATTTGAATTATAAGAATTTCTCCCTTTCATTCTCATTCTACGGTAGCTTTGGTAATCAGATTTATAATAAGCAACGTCGTGAGTTGAATACTTATTCATCCTCTAATGCGACTCCTTATCATTCTGATATTTATAAGATATGGAAATATCAAGGTCAAATTACTTCCGGATATAGTGGACAAAAAGCCAATACAGGTGTTCAAAATGCCCGTGAATTATCTTCTTACTTCTTGGAAGACGGAGACTATATCCGTTTGACAAATATCCGTCTGGCCTATAGCCTAGAGAGAAAAATAGCACAAAAACTTAAACTTTCAGAGTTGACAGTTTATGTATACGGAAATAATCTCTTGACATGGACAAACTATTCAGGATATGATCCGTCCAGTATCTCCAATAGCAATGTTCTTCGTCCGGGGCAGGATAACGGTCGTTATCCGACAGCTAAAGAAATCGGATTTGGTATAAATGTAAACTTTTAACGAACTATGAAGAAATTAATATATTTAGGACTATTAAGCATGGGGTTGTTGACAACTTCTTGTGAAAATTTCTTGGACAGACAACCCAAGAGTGACTTGTCGGTCGATACATATTGGAAAACAGAGAAAGACTTGCAAACATGGAATGCAGGTATGTACGATGGGTTACAATCTACTTTAAAAACGAACTGGTTTGATTGGGGAGAAGTACGCGGCGGTACATTTGCACCACGTGGAACTGGTTGGGATACAAACTTATTATATAATGGTTTGACTTCTACTTCTGGTACTTCTTCTTGGAAAGACTTATACGCAACTATTTACCGTGCCAATGCAGCTATCAAACACATTCCGGAATGTCCGGTTGGTGAGACAGTTTCAGCACCTTATCTTGCACAAGCATATACAATGCGTGCATTGATGTATTTTTATGCCATACGTGTTTGGGGTGAAGTGCCGATGATTACCGAACCTTTGGAAGATGTAAATAGTCAAGAGCGTTATTATGGTCGTAACAGTTTGGCAGAAATTAAAACATTGATGTTGGGTGATATTGAAAAAGCTATGGATTTATTTGGTCCTGCCACCAATATGAAAGATGCATCTAAATATTCCTTGAACAGAGGATCTGCCTTGGCATTAAAAGTAGATATACTGATGTGGTATAAAGACTTTGATGATGCATTGGATGCTGCAAACGACTTGATTGATGACTATGGTTATAGTCTTGTAAGAGGCGACGCCTATCAAGAACAATTCCTAAAACCGGAATCTTCTCCGGAAATGATTTTCAATCTCTATTGGGATTATACGGAAGATGGTGGCGGATTTGGTTATGCCACGCGCCTTGCTTCAGGTTCCAATACAATTCCTTATCATCCGACAAAGGAAATATTCAATGAGTTGATTGGACGTAAATATGAAGGGGACAGCCGTATTGTGATGGTGATGGATACCATGTGGGTTGCCCATGAACTGACAGCCTATAACGTTTTCTCCATTACAGATGAAACCTATGACAATTTCTATAATAACCAGTATAGTAATCCTGCCGGTTTTATTGTTAAGTGTCCTAAATTCACTCCGTACAGCTCGACAGCCAATGATGGTTACGGTGGATATAATTACGCCAAGAATGGTGAAGACAATACTCGTATGCCACTTTATCGTTTGACGGATATTATGTTATTAAAGGCGGAAGCATTAGTACAATGTTCCACTCCTGATTTACAGGGAGCTATCGACATTGTTAATGATATCCGTCAACGTGCCGGTTGGACTCGTTTAGCAAGTTATACAGAATATAATACTCCCGATAAAGTATTGAACCTAATTATTGATGAACGTACAATTGAACTATGGGCTGAAGGTAAACACTGGTTTGATTTGGTTCGCAATAATAAAGTGAAAGAATATTTAGATCCATACATGCAAAATGCCGGTGATGATTATGGAGAAGAAGAAGGTTTTGTTATTGGCGTACCTGTTCCAACCAATCCTATTGGGGGTTATGGTAGAATTTTATGGCCATTGAATCAAGATGTGTTTAAGAAAAATCCTAATATGGCAGGGAAACAAAACCAGCCGTATACAGAATAAATCCATAAAGAAAGATTGTTATGAAAAAAATAAGCAAAATAATATTAGGTTTATTTCTGATTGTAGGAATGACCTCTTGTGAATTATTTGGACTGGATTTCTCGGAAAGTGCTGATTTTGAAGCCAAGAAATCCGATAATAGAGTAGAGATGAATGCATTGGACTTTATTAAAAGTCGTCCAGATATTTTTAGTTCTTTATTAGATGCTATAGAATATGCTGGTGTGGAAGACATGTATTTGGAATCTGGGAATACTTATATATTATTGACCAACAATGCATTAACTAATTGGGAATCTAATGATAAATGTTATTGGGCTCGTGAGAAAGTAGAAGTAAATGGAAACTTAGTAAGAGCAGGTTCATGGGATCAGTATGATAAAAAACAAGTAGCAGAATTACTGAAATATCATGTTGTCAAAGGAGAATATTCTTATCATAATCTGACTTCTGCCGCAATATGGACGGAAACCTATGGTGAAGGTTCTTTTGACTATAATAAAGATGGACAGACCTTGAAAGGTGATACTGCTGTATTATCCATGATGTTAGGTTATGACCGTAATCTTCCTTTGCAATTAAATAATTATGATTGGAATTACAGAGGTTTATTAGCAGCAAGTGCAGCAAGTTGCCGCACCACAAATTTGCATCTTAATAACGGTTATGCCCATGTGACTGATTACTACTTGGAACGTCCTACACGTAAATTCCTAGGACAAAAATAAATAAAATGATAAGTTATGAAGAAATTAATAATGAATATACTATTACTGTCAGGAGTGTTATTAACCTCTTGTAGTGATGACGGGGATGTAAAGATTGTATCACTTAATACTTTCGGCAATAAAGTGTGCATGAACGATCGCGTAAAAGTATTTGTTTCTGCCGAAACAAGCGGTGATGAGGTTCCTACATACGAATGGGGATGTTCGGAAGGTTCTATGACCAATCCTCAAGGATTATTTGAGAATGTTTGGCAAGCACCTAAGAAACCCGGTGAGTATGAAATTTGGGTAACGGTGAAATGTGGCGGTTCTAAAGAAACCCGGCGTGCCAAAATGACCGTGTTGGACGAATTGTTTTATTCGGACTTTGAAACGCCTTATTATAATGAGGGATATTCCAACTCTAGCATGACTTTGGCGCAAGATAGTAAAACTGGTTCCTTAAAACTGACATCTTCAAAGGACAAAGGTGTTTTCCAACGTAACTGGAATGATGAGACAATTGTGCCACCTTATTCTATGCAGATGCAATATAATCCTCAAACATTTAAAGATGGTAACTCCATTGATTTCCGGATTGCTTTCTCTTCGCTCAGTGAAGGGACAAAAGATTTGCGTAATATCAATTTCTCAATTGAACCGTTGACAGGTAATACTTACATTTATAGCCAATACTTTAATAAGGAGACCGGTGATATTGAATCTTTAGAAACATCTGCAACAGTAATTAATGACTTAAAGTTTACTAAAAGCTGGAAATATGTTTCTGTCTCCATAGATGCTTCTAACAATTTCATCGTGTACTTGAATGGCGTGAAGATTGTAGAAAGTACTTTCCTAAAAACATTCTTTCCACAGAGTTCTTATCCAATCAAGGGTTCCGGGGTTGCATTGTCTAATAAGGCAGTGGTTTTGGTTGATGACATGTCCGTTATTATTAATGGAGAAATTTGTAATGCAACTGAGAGAGTAAGATAAATATACTATATACATATAATAAAAAGAGAGGAAAGGATGTTCTGGATACATTGTTCCTCTCTTTTATTTAATATTAATTGTTATGAGAAAATTGATAATGTGCTTAATAGGTGTTTTGAGTTCTTTGGTTATTGCAGCTCAGGGCAACGTGGAAGGGGTCATCAGCGATGCTTCAGGAAAACCGGTTAAAGGTATAAAAATACGTTTGAATGGCTTATTTAAAACAAGTAAGACTAATTCAAAAGGAGTCTTTCGCCTAAAAAGAATTTTAGAAGGTGATACATTATTGATATATCCCACTGAAGAACAAATTGTGAGAATTCCTATAAAGCCCGACATGTCTCTTTTCCTGCAATTGGGTGATCATTCTTTAAGTTGCAGATATGGCACGAATACAGTAACATATATGTTCCAACAAGCACCTAAAGTCAATTATTCCAATAATATCATTACGAGACGCCAAATTATAGAATTCGCTCCCAATAACCTGATTGAACTATTACGGGGAAGGATTGCCGGATTGCAAATACAGGAAATGGGTGGAACAGCCAAAGCCTCTATTCGTGGTGTATCATCAATGTCATTGAATACAGAACCATTATTTATTATTGGAGGAACTCAATACGAAACACTGGAAGCCGCCAACAATGCAATTTCCATTGAAGACATTATGGAAGTGGAAGTTAAGAAAGATGGTTCCGAATATGGAATGAAAGGGGCAAACGGAGTTATTATAATAAAAATGAGATAGAGAAATCTTATTATAAAAGAATTTATAATGAAATACGTGGGAAAGGATAATTTTATCTTTTCCCACGTGTTCTATATCAATCATGTGGTTGTGGATTAGGATTGGTATGTGCTTCATATACTTTGAAATCCGCTAATTGCAAACTCTCATCTTTAATACCATTATCCGGGCGATCTGAAGTGCTTTGCATTTTTCTACCCAGACTACGATAAATACCGAATTTATTACGGATATTAGTAGCACCACTTCTCCATAAATCAATGTTTGAGAAAGATTTATTTACAAGAACTTTATTGTCACTGATACGGACAAGTTTAATACTGAATGTACCTTGATGGGTATAATGCATTTCTGTCTCTACTTGTATCCATTCATCTTCAAAATCACTTAGTGGAAGGTTATCAATAATGATTCCCTTACTTGAATGACGATTGTCTCCAGTGTGAATTACTTGTACACGCTTATTATTGCCATCACTGTCACTGCGGGTACTGATAGTGATAAGTGGGGCACCATTATTGCCTTCCTGCGCCTTTAATTGGTGGATATGGCAAAAACTCGTTGAAGGTTGAAAACCTTTGGGTAACCGGAATTTCCATTCCAAACGTTGCCATTCATTCCAATTTCCATTCAATTTACGCCAGTCGTAATTTGTCTGACTTTTCATCTCGTTTCTTTGACGGTCACTTAGTAATCTTCCACGATCGCTATCCAGCGCATCGGTTCCAGCGTGATTAGTGAATTTGAAAACATATTGCTGCAAAGTCGGATCAAAAATGATTTCACAATGTACACCTTGGTAATGGTCTTGCCGGGATATATTAGGATGTTCTGAATAATCCCATCCTAAAGAGCGCATATATTCGTGTATAGCTCTATAATCCTTACCTACCAACTTAGCGTCAGCTTGCATACCTCCCTGAAATGTATAGTCAGTAGTTGTAGGTGATAATTGCTGCATTGTCGGTCCATAACCAATATTCTGTAAAGCCGTTTCTCCTAATCGTTCTTTCAGCTGGGTCAGATAAAGGCTTTGAGGTGTTACCCGGGTATTGTGGACATCGAATATGCCAACCGGCAAAGTTGGCCCTGATTGATTGAAGGGACGGCGTAATGGAGTGCTTTCACCGGTACAACCAATAACCCAGTTGTATGTACCCGGTGGAATTTGATTTACATAACTTTTTGCTTCACAATTCCATGCTACAGACCATGCTGTTCCCCATCCATGTCCTGACCCCATTGAACCACGATTTTTAAAATCGATGCCTCCACCAGGTAACTTACAATTATCCAGTAAAAGTCCGGTACTCCAACGCTGATGTCCTTCAATATGGCCGTTACCCTTGAAAATACAGTTTAAGAAAACAATAGGGCCAGTTTGTCCAGCTCCCAAGGCTACGAACCAGATATTATCTCCCTGTACAGAACAATGATCCAATAGTATTTGTCCTCCGTTAGGAGCAAACTCCGCAGGCTTGGAAGCTCCCTGATGTAAAGCTCTTCTTATAACATTTACTTGCTGCAAGGTAATTCTCCGTCCACCGATACCTACACTTTCCATTGTTTCCATTGCATTGATATCTTTTGCCCAGCAATCTTCACCATTTATTCTCAAAGCATAGTATAGTGCTTTCGTATGGTTTACGGCTTGTTGAGGTGATTCGATACGAAGGTTTTCCACACCACATTGTTTAAGCCGTTGAATATTATTTACTACAATAACGGTAGTATTATTATCTGTAAATTTTGCATCATAATTATCCACAAGAGGAACAGTCAAGGTGACGGTATTGCCATCAATGGCAGCGATTGTACGTTCTGTAATCAACAGTTTACCTGCTTTAATCCAAGTTTGAGGTTTTCCGTCACGAACCAAGTCATCCATTTTCATAAATTTGATCCATTTTTCGGTAACAGGCTTACGAATTTCTATATTGTCACCAACCGAAAGTTTGGAAGCATCTGCCACAGTGAATTGATAAGAGCCGGCAGGGATATATTTATCAACCACTTTTATACCTTCCTCATTGGGTGAAATATCTCCCAAACGATTTCCAACACGTTGTCGCAGGCCATTATTCATAATGATAGCTGTATGTTTACTACCGGTCATTACAATAACACTACCACTGGGGTCACTTCCACTACCACGTAATACAACGCCGTCAGTGGTAATCTGTAGCGGGCGTTCACAAACATAGCGTCCAGGGGCTAAAAGCACAGCGCCTCTAAAACCATTTTCATCTTCAGGCAAAGCAGATACCATATCAATGGCTTTCTGAATATAGTCTGTACAATCAGCATTTTCTCCAAGTGGATGTACCGTGATTTTAGCGGGAACATACGGTAATGTTACTCCACCTCCCTTATATCCGGCATGGGAAAAATCAATAATCCGATCTCCTTTTTTTGTTGTTTTGTATACCAACTTTCCGTTGTCATCCGGATATACCCAACTACTCTTTGTAAAAGACTGTTGTGCCATGACAGATATTGAACATAGCAGGTAAACTAAAAATCCAACCTTTTTCATATTTTTCGTGTTTTCTATTTATAAACATTAAGTAATGGCAAATAACGGGATATTGATTTACATTAAATATATATTTTTTCTCAAAAGTTTGCAATATTATGTCTTTGAGTATAAAAAAGCGGAGATTAGTTTCATACTAACCTCCGCTTAATGTCCTTATAATCTACTACTTTTATAATAGTGAATTAAATGTACCTTCATTTCAAGGGATCAAAATTACCACTTTCCCAACCAATGGTCTGTTGTAATTGGGGATTTTGTTCAAAATGCTTGCGAGCCAGTCCCTGGAAATAATAATTGTCTTTTACATCCCATTGATAAGTTTCATCAATTTTCCATTTTTTGGTTGTGAAATATTTAAAATAATTTTCACTCATCAATTTTTCATCTTCTTGAATCATAGTGATGAATTTGTCACGTGCTAAAGAAGCGTATTCATCTTTTACTTGAATTTCTATTCTATAGCGGGAGTATCCGGTCATGTCTGAAAATATTTTACGGCGCATCATATCCCAAAAACGTTTCCCTTCGTATGCCAACTCAATACGACGTTCATAAAGTACTGCTTCTATCAATTCCTGTTGGCTCATATCGGCTTTCAGTCCATAGAGTCCATCTGCATTGGCTGTGATACCGGCACGTTTACGGATATCTTTTAGAATGGTATAAACTTCATCATCTTTATTTCCTATCTCTGCAGCACATTCTGCAAGATTTAGCAGAACTTCTGCATAACGCATTTCAATCCAGTCCATATCACCATGATCTTTGGCTTCTGTCGCTGTTTTCTCAGGGATAGAGAATTTGCATGAATAAAAACCAGTACCTGTTGGGCTATGAGTATCTTCACCACCTTTATAAGTGTACATACAACCTTTAAACCACTCAGGCATACCATTTAAAGGGTATTTAGCACCATTATAAACGATGATGTCATAAAAACGCGGATCACGATTTAGCCAAAATAACCCTCTTGTATCGGTTGCTTCTGGATCGAAAGCTTCTTTTGTACCGTCACCGTCAATATCTACTCCCGGAGCACTACCGTCTGCCATAGGGAAAGCAAGTACCATATCTAAAGTAGGATGATGATTGCCTGTGGCACCAACAGAAAATTCCAACGGACGAAGGCCTGCCATGAAGTTATGTGTACGTGCAGGATCAAGAAAACGAGTCGTAAGCACTGTTTCAGAGGTCGTTTCATTACTCCATATCTCACTGTATTTAGGATGTAGAGAACGTTCACCCGGTCCTGCTAACTCAGTTTTAGCCAATGAACAAGCATTGTATGCATCTTCCCAACGACTACGGTCATTATTCGGATTGAACTGTTCGCTGGCATAGGTCAGCAGTACACGGCCTTTAAATGCCATTGCCGCACCTTTAGTGATACGTCCAAAATCTTTGTCATCCCATTTGCTTGGAAGCGATGCTGCTGCGTTATCCAAATCTTTCACAATTTGTTCGATACATTCTTTGGCTGTATTACGGGTAACATATAAATTATCTACATGTCTGTCTTGCGGCTTAAGTATCAGAGGCACTCCACCGTAAATTTTCACCATCTGAAAATATTGATAGGCTCTCAAAAAAAGTGCTTGTGCCTTAATCCGATCACGTGTGTTTTCCGGAAGACTTCCGCTGTCAATACTAGTCAACAATACATTCAAAGCATATATTTTATCGTATACCCAATATTCTTCAAGAGGTCCTCCAGCGGTAGCAACAGCAGTCAGCCGACCATGAATAAAATCACCACCACCATTTCCTTCATCAGTGTATTTCGCATAATCGCCATCAAATCCCGGCATGTTATCTTTATAGCATTTATCCAAGAAAGCAGTAGCCAATATTTCGCTGTCCCAAGTAGACTTTTCACTAACAGCACTCAAATCATCCTTATCTAATACGGAAGAACAACTGCTCAACCCACCAAGAACGAATGCAGTAATTGTTATTATATATTTAGATTTCATTATATTCAATAGTTTAGTATGATTAAATAGTTACATTTAAACCAAATGAGAAATTTCTCATAACCGGATAATCTGAAATACTTGTTGCTTCAGGATCCATCCATTTTACTTTATTCTGCAATAAGAATAAGTTTGTACCATTCACAAAAATTCTGACCTTATCAATACCTATTGACTGAGTTAAATGTTTAGGTAGGTCATAGGATAATGATATATTTTTACAACGTAAGAAAGAGCCGTTACGTACCCAAAAGCTGGACGCTTCATTATTTTTATATTGCGTAGCACCGGGCATAGAGGCATTTGTATTTTCAGGAGTCCAATGGTCTTTATACCATTCGAAAGTACTAGTGTGCGCATTAATTCCATTACCACGGAAATCCATCAACTTCTTGTTACCTGCCATTCCTTGGAAGAAGATATCCAGCATAAACCCATTCCATTTTCCACCAATGGTGAATCCATAAGTAATAGGCGCTACTTTCTTTTCTATAATTACCACCTTATCGTCATCAGTAATAATACCATCTGGTTCATCACTCTCCGGTCCACGTACATCTTTATAAATTAACATACCTAAACCAGGTTTCTGTCCTTTGATAGTCATATTAGGATTTTCTTCCATATATTGTTTTAACTGTTCCTCTGTACGTATCATGCCAATACATTCAAATCCCCACTCACGTCCCAATGATTGTCCTATTTCAGATTTATACGGACGAATATTCTCGGCTTCATCTTTTTTAGACCACCAACTGTTAGCAAAACTAAAGTTTCCTCTAAAATAATAATCCAGTTTACCAATTCGGTCATTATATCCCAATTCTACTTCAAATCCTCGGGACTTAACTTCTGAGTAGTTTTCCTTAGGCAGACTTGCTCCGAATGTAGTAGGCACACTTACAGTTAAATTATCGAGAATATCATAGGTACGTCTGTAGAAATATTCAAAGCTGAAGTCTAATTTATTATTAAACCAGCGGCTGTCAAAACCAATATTATATGAGGTGGACTTTTCCCAGGTTAATTTCGGATTAGGTACTTCTTTGGGTTCTACACCATATGACAAACCGTTGAATACCGCACCGGTAGTAATACCATAACGTGCCATCCATTGCCATCCACCAATAGCATCATTACCCAATGTAGCTATTGAACCGCGTAATTTCATATAGTCTATAAAAGATATGTTTTCAGAAAAGAACGGTTCACTGGAGATACGCCATCCTGCCGATAGAGAAGGAAAGAATCCCCAACGTTGATCCGGAGCAAACTTGGTAGAACCATCCACGCGAAAAGCTGCTTCCAAAAGATATTTATCATCATAAGCATAATTCAGACGACCAACATAAGAGAGACGCCCACTTTCACCTACAGAACCTGCTCCGACAATTGACTCGGAAGCATCTCCACTCGCTCCAAAAAATTCGGGCATTTCCCAAGTAATTAGGTTATTACGTTGAGCATCGAACTTTTCACTATTACCTTCAGCTTGTTCATATACAAATAAAGCTCCTAAATCATGTTTACCAAATACACGATTATAGGTAACAAAGAAGTTTAATTGATAATCTTCTGCCAATTGATTTTCTTTAAACACATAGTTACCGTCATCACGGGTAGAAGTTGAAACGACTGTATTACTTGGATCTATATAATGATTATTGGTACCTGCTGTCTTAAAACTATACATTTCGTATGGGAAATTCACTTTTTTAATAAGACGATTATCCAAGTTTCTGTTATATTGCATTTTCAACGTCAAACCTTTGATGAAGGGTACACGATATTCAGCGGTGGCATTTACATTGACATTTTGCCATTTCTTTGTATGAAGTCCCGATTGTTCACTAATCAACATCAAGGGATGCCATTCAATAAAGTTACCTACAGGTTTACCGTCAATCATACTTGGAATCATCTTGGTACGTAACAATAACCCTTTGTATAAATCGTTCATACGATCACGGTCACCATCTGACTTCCAGTTCGGTTTTGTATCTTTACGATTATCTGTACTGATATTCAATCCTACTGTAAAGTTTTTACTGATATCAGCATCAATACTTGCGCGGAAATTATATTTTGAATATTTCAAATTATCAAAGGACCCTACATTGTAATAATAAGATCCTCCTATAAAATAGCGGACTTTTTCCGTACCACCTGTGATATTCAACGCGTGGCGAGTTGCCCATGGAGTTTTCCATGCATCATCCAAGAAACTATAATCTGTAGATGCAAAATGTGCTAATTCATCATCTGTATACCAGGAAGATTTTGTTGTGGGATCTTGTTGTTCCACATTCGGATTCCAAATCTTATTGTTAATATAACCTTGAATAGCCCTATCATTTAGATAAGTAGCGTGTTCATAAGCAGTCAAAGTTTCTGGGATCATGGCCGCAACATCAATACCTACCGTACCTGTATAATTGATAGTTGGTTTTACATTACCTCCTTTTTTAGTAGTGACTAATACAACACCATTTGCAGCGCGAGAACCATATACAGCGGCAGATGCACCATCTTTCAATACTGAAATATTAGCAACTTCACTGGCATCAAGTGCATCAAAAGCCATTTTATCTCTTACGACTCCATCTATAACGTAAAGTGGATCCGAGTTATTGGGAGTTCCTTTTGCACGTACACTGAAGGATGCAGATGTTCCAGGTTTACCGGTACCTTGACTAATATAAACACCTGAAAGACGCCCGGCAAGAGCAGAAGATAAGTTTGCGGAAGGAAATTCTTCAATAGCTTTTGCATCAACGCTTGTTACACTACCTGTAACGCTTCCTTTTTTTTGAGTACCATAGCCCACAACTACCACTTCATCTAATGCCTGTGAATCTTCTGTTAATACAATTTTTAATTTAGTACCTGTTGCTGTTTCTGTAACGTCTTTGTATCCAATGTAACTAAATTTAAGAGTAGCTCCTTTAGTACATTTAATTGAAAAATTACCCTCTACATCTGTAATAGCTCCATTAGTAGAGTTCTCTTCCGTGATTGTTACTCCAATCAGTGGATCACCATTAGAATCTACTACTGTTCCCATAACTGTTATACTTTGAGCTTGCGCCATTATACTCAAAGAAAAACCTAACAGTACCAATAAAATACGCCATGTTAGCGATTTTGATTCGTGTTCTTTCTGTTTCATCAATTTTACATTTTAAAATTAGACTTGGTTTAACAAATTTTCTCATTCTTTTTCTGATGTATCATCTTCTGTATTTTCGCATAATATCAATACGGAATTGAAACAGTAAAATTTGTTGCGGTAAAATATTATTATTTATAAGCGTTTGTTTCGTCTTGAAATATTTATTATAGAGAAATGGTATTAACGGATCTCCTTTATATGATTGAAGGTACTATTACTAAAAAATGACAAACTTTAGTTATAAAAATAGTCAATAAAAGAATAAGGTGATGTATCCCTCTGCGGATACATCACCTTATATAAATTCATGGAATATTAGATATAAATATTAGTAATTAGGATTTTGTACTAATATACCATTTGAAAAATCAATTTGTCCTTGTGGTAATGGAAGGTATTCGTGTTTTTTAGACCATGCAGGAATGATATTTGTATAGAGGGGATCTAATACAAGACCATTTAGTTTATCCATGATTTTCCATCGTCTCATATCATAATATCTAATTAACTCAAATGGAGTTTCAACCCGACGTTCATGACGAATAGCTTCACGCATTTGTTCTTGACTTAAGCCTTCGGGAAGGGCTTCCAGACCTGCACGTTTTCTTACAAGTTTTACCATATCTGCTGCTCCAGGTTTGCCCAATTCATTTGCTGCTTCAGCTCTTAGTAAAAGAAGTTCACCCCAACGTAAAATTACAATGTCTTGCTCGCTACGTTCTGTTTGGTTCCAAAAATCACTTTGTTTTAATACTGGACGTAGCCATTTGATCATACGTTTACCATTACTAGATTTAGTCAGATTAATCATATCACCACCTTCCCATTGATATACATCATTAAATGCAATAATCTGATTTAATCGATTATCTCCTTCTTCATATTCTTTAGTCAGATCTTCTACAGGATTTAGCATACCATAATTACCATATGAATTGTCAAAGATATGATAACTATTCGGAGCTAAATATTTAATGGAGAAAATAATCTCATTACTATTTTCCTGATTGGCCGGACGGAAAATATCTGCATAATTATCATCTAAAGAGTATCCCGTTATTGTTCCAAGTAATGTATAAGCTTCTTCCAAATCATCCATATGAGCTACTGTGCCATCGTCGCCATATGCATGAAACATTAAAACACGAGCCTTCAATGCTTTAGCAGCCCCCTTAGTTGCATGTCCCCCTGCTTCTTTATAAGTTTTATCATCCATTTTATTAATAGCGGATTGCAGGTCTGTTGTCAATTTTGTATAAACCTCCTCCAATGTGTTTTTGGGCATATTTTGTGTTTCCAGGGTCAAAGGTTTATCTATATATGGAACTTCTCCATAAAACATATACAATAAATAGTAACAATAAGAACGTAGAAACAGAGCCTCACCTTCCATCTGATTACGTACAGACGCAATGTCTGTACCTTGATATTTATTCAGTTGATCTATGAATATATTTATACGAGCAATAGCTCTATAGGCTTCCTTATAAATATTTTCGATCAAACCAGTGGTAGAAGGGTCTATGTTATCTGCTTGGATCATATCTGCATTGTATATTTTACTGGATCCCTGATTACCGTATGCATTATCTGTCAAACAGTCAAAAGTAGGAATGATCCATGATAAAGTTTCTTCTTGCATACCTTGATAACAAGCTGTTAAAGCTGATTCAAAATCCGCTTTTGATTGCCAATACACACTTTCGGAAGGTGTTGAGGTTGGAGGAGTATCTAGAATACTTGAACAGGAATTTAATCCCAATGCTCCAACGAAAAATGATATATATACTATTTTTTTCATTTTCATGTTTTTTGTATATTAGAACTGAAGATTTACACCAAATGATACAATTCGATTTTGTGGATAATAAACAAGACGGGTGTTAGCTTTGGAAGTGTAGTTACGTTCCGGGTCTCCTCCCTGAGGAAACTTAGTTATCGTCAACAAATTATCACCAGAGAAATAGACACGTAACTTTTCAATTTTAATTTTACGTGTTAATTCTTGAGGAATAGTATAACCAAATGTCAAATTCTTTAGACGGAAATACGACCCATTATACAAGAAAAAAGAATTAGCGCGAGTATTTTTGGTTCCGCCCATATTATCATAATACAAACGCGGATATTTTCCATTTGGATTTTCTTCAGTCCACATATTTTCAATGTAGTCCCAAGAAATCGGGGAACCTTGTCTAAATGGTTGAATACCCCAATCTTTAGCATAGTGTTTTACTCCCTGCACACCTTGTCCCATTATTGAAAGGTCAAATCCTTTCCATGTAGCACCAAGGTTGATCGTATATTCAAAATCGGGGAAACGTCCATCTATTACGGTACGATCGTAGTCATCAATAACACCATCCGGTTTTCCATCTTTACCACTAATATCTTTGAATTTAATATCACCAGGCTGAGTATTGTCGTTATATTGTTTAGGGGAATTTGCCACATCCTCCTCATCTTTAAAAATTCCAATGGCTTCAAGCATGTAGAATGATTCATAAGGTAAACCTTCACGACAGATTGTTCCGTTATTGATGTAGTCAGCTCCATATTTGGTTAACTCATTACGTGATCGGTCAAAGAAAACGCCGGCATTATAAGACAATCCCTGCATTTTACCAGAATTAACATAGCCATTATAAGATAAGCCAACTTCTATTCCTTTATTTACTAGTTCTCCACCATTTATATAAGGTGCATCCAAAGCTAATAAGTTGTTTCCTTGTGCCCTACGGAGAATATCATAAGTTTTTTTCTTATACCAATCAAAAGTAATATTCAATCCATTAAATAAAGTTGCATCAAAACCGAAATCCCCGATAGCTGTAGTCTCCCATTTCAGATCGACATTACTAAAAGCTGTTTGTGCTACACCTGAAGTCAATTCTGAATTATCAAAGCTGTAATCTTTACCAGTAGAAAGTACAGCATAATAAGAGTATAGGTCAATATTTTGATTACCCAGTACACCGTATGAACCACGAAGTTTCAAGCTATTCAACCAATTCCAATTCAGATTTTTCATCCATTGTTCTTCTGTGACACGCCATCCCAAAGAAAATGAAGGAAATAGACCCCAACGAGAGTTTTTGGCAATACGTGAAGTTCCGTCATAGCGAGCGTTAACTTCTAATAAATATCGTTGTTTGAAAGCGTAGTTTGCCCGGAAGAAAGCAGACATCAATCCCCATTCTTCGGATTTTCCTTCATTGGTTTGTACAGCAGCTGTACCGCCATTGATTTCATGTAACGGAAAATCATAGTACTGGCGATAAGCACCAACCATATCATATCTATAGGCTTCCAAATTATATCCAGCCATTAATGAAATATCATGGTCATGTTTCTTTGAAGTCCAATCATATTTAAGATATGTATAAAAGTTGAAGTAGGAACTATAATCCATGTCACTATCCAATCCTGTTCCTCCTGTGTTTAGGTTGTTAGCAGGCTCTCCGGAATGATACCAATATACTGGAGTAACTTGTGCACGCCAATCTTTGGTATGTGTCTGTTTGTAACGCATAGCTCCTTTGCTATACCAAGATAATCCTTTAGCCAGATTTAATTCAATCCATGCTTGTGCGTTAATATCAGTATTTACATATTTCTTGAAGTTCTCGGTTTCAATAATACCTACCATGTTTTTATTATTGCCTTCAAATTGATATGCTTTGTAAGTATATTTACGTATACCTGAACCATCATCCGGTAACCATGGCATATAAGTTGGTGCTTGAGAGATTGTGGACAAGTAGGCATCAGTATCTCCTTGACGGGTTTGTTGACGATAACTACGGCTTCCTGCAAAATACATACCAAACTTAACCCAACTATTGATTTCAGACTTCAAGTCCAATGCAGCATTATATCGCTCATAAGTTTGCCCCTTCATTGTACCAGGTTGTTTTACCATACTGATAGAAGCATTATATGAGGTTTTTCCTACTGTACCGGCTACACTTAAATTATGTTGTTGAACAAATGCTGGATTAAACATATAATCAATCCAATCAAAACTAGGATATTTTTCTCGATCAGATGGATTAGTATAGGCATCAATCATTTCTTGTGAATAACGATCTGTAGCTGGGGCACCAGAATTATCTTTTGCTATATTGAAATATTTCATATAGGTAGGAGAGTCCCATACCAAGTCTAATAAGGTTGTCGGAGTATGTATAGCGTAATTACCGTTATAAGCGACAGATACTTTATCTTTCACTCCAGCACCGTTTTTAGTTGTAATTAATATAACTCCATTAGCTGCACGGGAACCATAAATGGAAGCGGAAGCTGCATCTTTCAATACAGATACAGATTCAATCATATTAGGATCAAGTGTTGCTAAATCACCTTCTACACCGTTTATAAGTATCAAAGGATTAGAACCCGCAGAAGAATATGTACCTTGACCGCGAACACGGATTTGTACATTTTCATCGCCGGGAATACCACGGTCTGAAGTAACACGAAGACCAGGCATTTGTCCTTGTAACATAGTAGAAGTGTTTGCTACAGGTCGTTTAGCAAGTTCTTCTCCTCCGACAGCTGATACTGCTCCCGTTAGGTTTACTTTCTTTTGAGTTCCGTAACCGACTACCACTACTTCCTCTAAAGATTGTGCGTCTTCAATCAACACAATTTTTAAATTAGTTCTTGTTGCTGTTTCTGTTACGTCTTTATAACCAATATAGCTGAATTTGAGGATTGCACCTTTGGCACATTGAAT
The DNA here is from genome assembly GCF_003438665.1 of Bacteroides sp. OM08-11. NCBI lineage: Bacteria > Pseudomonadati > Bacteroidota > Bacteroidia > Bacteroidales > Bacteroidaceae > Bacteroides > Bacteroides sp. OM08-11. Next base: position 137,719 of record NZ_QSTJ01000004.1, on the reverse strand, counting down.
AGAAAAGTTTCCGTCTATATCGGTAATCGTTCCGTTAGTAGTATTTTGTTCAGCGATAGTAACCCCAATAAGAGGATCATTATTGGCATCCACTACTACACCTTTTACCGTTATGTTTTGAGTTTGTGCCAGCGTACTTAAAGAAAAACTTAAAAGTACTAACAAAATACGCCATGATAGCGTTTTTGATCTGCATTCTTTTTTTTCCATTAATAAATTAAATTAAAAAATTAGACTTAAATTAACTAAGGATTCATACCTAATAATCTTTTTGAGTAAAATCATGTTTTGGGTTTTCGCATAATATCAATACGTTATGTGTTTTGTTAATGATTTTCTACTTTTAGTTGATTGATTTAATCTATACAAATAATTTGTGTTATGTGTCTATTTTTGAGTTTTGAACATGCAATTTGCATATACGTTCATTATTATGGATTGAATTTTGTTAATAGTGCCGAGTTCTTTTTTCTTTCATCAGCTTCAAAACTGGCGAGGTAATTCTCGGTGATGATAAGGTTGGAATGCCCGAGACTTTCGGATATATAGGCTATGTTGACTCCACTCCGTTTTAGGACTGTGGCAAATGAGTGGCGGGCAGAATAGGTAGTGATACGGGGAATTCCGATTTCATGAGCTATTTTTTTGAGAATTTGATTACATTCGGTAACAACTTCTCTTATTAGCTTTACCTTTTCAAAAGGATCTTCTGTTCCCTTGGCAAATGGAAAGATGTATGTTTCCGGAGATATATTAGGGTTTCCCCATCTGTTGATTATATGTTGCATTTCGGGGGTGATGACAGCATGTATGATTTTACTATGTTTGGTATTTCTGGCTGTTTTAGCGCGTATAAAACATATTTCCTCATTTATGATGTTGGAATATTGTAAGAAGAGCATATCACGGAAATTAATTCCATTGCAGAGATAGGAGAAAAACCATAAATCCCTGTATTTTTCGGTTGTTTCTGTACCATCACTATACGTTACTAATTGTTTGATCTGTTCCAGAGTTAGTGCGAGTTTTCGTCCGCTTCCGTTGGGAACTTCATATTTCCCTTTTCCAAAAGGATACTGGTTTTCTTTGATAATGCCATCTTTACGAGCCATGTTAATGATACATTTTAGATTTCTGAAATAGAAACTCATACTTGAATAACTACTTCCTGTTGAAAGCCAAAAGTGTTCACATCTGTTTAGCCAGTTTATGGTTACATCCTGAAATGAGATTTGTTTTCCTGCAAACTGTTCAATTTTATTTAGAGTACCTTTATAGGAGAGGTAAGTATTTGCTTGTCCATTTATTTTTAACTCTTCCATTTTTTTGAGGAAAACAGAATTAACGGAGATACCGGAATATCTTCCTAAGCGAGCATTCAAGATATCAAAGCTGAACTCTCCTCGGAAGACAAGAGTTTCAACTTGTTGTTTGATAATCGAAAAGCTATTTTCCAGGTTGGAACGTACCGTTGATAATTTACGAATTTTACTATTGGGAAGTAATTTCCATTCTTCGATGGAAAGTTCTTGTCCTGTTGAGTAATACTTTTGTTTACGATTGTAGATGACTTGTACTTTTACGGGATATAATCCGTTTTTTTTTGCTTTTCTTTTGTCTAGTACAGTGAGTACAGAAACACCGTCTTTTGAGTATTTGTACATAATCTAATTAATTAAATTATTAATATGTTTTCTGGATAAATTGCTGTAACATACAAATTGCATACAAAGTTGATAAATGTAGATAGAATTGGATGTTTTTTGATACGCAATCAATAGTAATTGAAACAAAGTTAATAGTATACGTTATTGTGTTTTTTTATTTTTGTTAAGAGATAGAAATATAATAATTGATAACAATTTTAATGTTATGATGAAGAAATTAATTTTCCTTTGGAGTTTATTGGTATTAGGATGGCAAACCACCTATGCAGATGGAAGTCCAACCCGGGAACGTGTCAACATCAATAGGGATTGGCACTATCAAGAGAATGATCCGGCAGGAGTTGACTCTACTTTACATTACTCTCGATTGAGGTCCTATTTACTTCCGTGTGCTAATGATTTTTTTATTTTTGGAGATAGGTACAAACGTCCTGAAGGAAATCCCGGGAATGATGTACCTTACGTTAAAACGGATTTTGATGACAGTCATTGGAGACAACTGGATTTGCCGCATGATTGGGCTATAGAAGGGCCGTTTAATATTGATTATGTGGGAGCTACCGGGAAATTACCCTATTGGGGAATACGCTGGTATCGTAAAAAGATTGATTTACCGAAGGAGGATGTAGGAAAGCAGATTTATTTGGATATAGATGGTGCCATGTCCTATGCTTCCGTTTGGTGTAATGGGAAGTATGTAGGTGGATGGCCATACGGGTATGCTTCTTTCCGTTTAAATTTGACTCCTTATGTAAAGGCCGGACGGCAAAACGTGTTGGCAATCCGTTTGGAGAACCCGGACGATGCTTCACGTTGGTATCCCGGAGGAGGAATTTATCGGAATGTATGGTTAGTGAAAACTTCACCGGTACATATATCTCAGTGGGGAACAGATATACGTAATAATTCTGTAAATGCTGATAAAGCCGTTATGGAAATGGGAGTGCGTATTGAAAATCATCAGGAGTCTGATGTACAAGCAACGCTTCATACCGTGATATATCATCAGGGTGAAAATGGAAATCCAACAGGAGAAGAAGTGGCTCGGGTAGCAGATAAGAAGATTGATATTAAAAAAGGAAGTTGGGGAACCGCACGTTTTAATTTCAGTGTCAGTAAACCTAAATTTTGGGATGTAGACTCTCCACATTGTTATGTTGCAGTAAATCGTGTATTTGTGGACGGAAAAGAAGTGGAAACTTATCAAACTTCTTTTGGTATCCGTACAGCTGAGTTCACACATGACAATGGTTTTATGTTGAATGGACATAAAGTAGCCATTAAAGGGGTGTGCCTGCATCATGATCTCGGAGCATTAGGTGCTGCGTTCAATGAAGTGGCGGCAGAAAGACAGTTGCGTATTATGAAAGAAATGGGAGCCAATGCGGTACGTACCTCTCATAATCCTCCGGCACCGGAATTGGTGGCTCTTTGTGACCGTCTTGGCTTAATGATGCAATTGGAGTTGGCCGATACATGGCATAAGGGTAAGAGAAAGAATGATTATAGCAGACTTTTTGATGATTGGAATGAAGCTGACATGCGTTCAGTAGTACGTCATTATCGCAATCATCCATCAGTAATTATGTGGAGTATCGGTAATGAAGTGATGGAGCAGATGACGGATATGGGTGTAGAGATAGCACATCGTTTGACTGCCTTCTGCCATGATGAAGATCCTACGCGTCCCACTTCTTTAGGCTGCAATAATCCTAACGCACTTTTCCGGGATATAGTAAATCATGTGGATATATTGGGACAAAATTATCGCCATCAGGCTTATGCTAAGTTTAAAAAGCAAAATCCTACGCGCAGGTACCATGCAAGTGAAACTTCTTCTGCCACCAGTTCTCGGGGAGAGTATTTCTTTCCGGTTACGACAGATCCCAATGACAGTCGTGTCGGGTTTCAGTTATCTTCATACGATATGACTACTATTGGTTGGGGATGTTCTCCCGAAGCACAATTTAAGATGAATGAAGAATATCCTTTTATGAGTGGAGAATTTGTCTGGACCGGATTCGATTATATCGGTGAGCCTACTCCATATAATAAAGATCTGACTAACCTTCTGAACTTCAGCGATCCTAAAGAATTGGAAAAAGCCAAAAGAGAGTTGGAAGAGTTAGGCAAAATCAAAACTCCTTCCCGCAGTTCTTATTTTGGTATAGTGGATTTGTGCGGCTTCCCCAAAGACCGTTATTATAATTATAAAAGTTATTGGCGTCCGGAAGTTCCTACTGTACATATTTTGCCTCATTGGAATTGGGAAGAGCGTATCGGTGAGATTACCCCTGTACATATATATACCTCTGGAGATGCAGTTGAATTGTTTTTGAATAATAAATCATTGGGACGTAAAGAGAAAGTGCATTCTTATGATCGTCTGATTTGGGAGGATGTGCGCTATGAACCCGGAACATTAAAAGCTGTTGCTTATAAGAATGGTGAAAAATGGGCTGAAGAAATTGTTGAAACAACCGGAAAACCAGCCGCCTTGCAAGTAGTGCCTGAAAAGAAGTTTTTGAAAGCAGATGGGGTAGACCTGTCTTTCGTTCGCGTTTTGATTGTAGATTCTAAAGGCCGTATGGTTCCACGTGCTAAAAATCATTTGAAATTTTCTGTTTCAGGTCCTGCCGAGATTGCAGCTACCGATAACGGCGATGCCACTGATCTGACTTCATTCCAAGCGCCGGAACGGAATGCATATAACGGTATGGCATTGGTGATACTTCGTAGTCAATATCAAAAAACGGGTAAAGTAGTGTTGACGGTTGAAGCTAAAGGTTTACCTAAGCAGAAAATTGTATTGGATGTGGAATGAAATCGTCGATAACAAATAAAAAGCGGATGTCTCACAACATCCGCTTTTCCAAACAATCTAACCAAAAATAATCAATCTATGAGATAATACCTATCAATTAACTACGAATTTAAAAAGCCTATGAATTATTTGTGAGTATGATGTGATGTTTGTATTGCAGCCCTCACGTTATCCATTGGAGTTTTGGGCAAAATTGTACAATCCGCTCCCAATATGAAGCGTTTACCTATTAAATCGTGTTTTAATGTGTTTACTTCTTGAATAACTTCGTTTACAGTTCCCTCTAAAATTGTTCCTTTTCTATATAAACCACCCATTACAGGACGTTTAAACAACCTTTCACAATCTTGTAAACTGAATGGTTTGCCATTTACTTCTATGGGAGCATTGACAATCTGTCCCGGATACGATATAAATCGGGTTAAATCATCATAACTGCCCTCATAGTCGCAAATGTGGAGAATATTTAATTTTGTGTTTGTGTTGCATTCTTTCATGACTCTCAGGTCGTATGGTTTAACAAATGTTTCAAAAAAATCAGCTGTTCCATAGAATTTTTGTTCGCCACCCTGAGTAGGAGTGTAGAAACCGTCTACACCAATCTCTTTACAAGCTTTTACATATCCTATTAATGCTTCGGTAAAATATTCGAGCGCACGTTTAATTCGTTCCGGTTCTTTAGTAGCATAGGCTACTACTGTTTTTGCCCCTACACTTTGAATTAGCATCTGGAATGGGGAATACACAGTTGGAAGAACCATTGCATTAGTTCCCGCAATATCATATATTCCTTTTACTATATCTAACGTAGGTTTAAAAAAATCAGCAGGCAGAGGTTTTATCAAATCCCAATCTTCTGCTTTTTCGATACGGACACGTCCGTATCCTTGCTCGAATTGGATTTTCACAAAATCCATTCCTGTTGACAGGAAATACCTCAAATGAGCATTAATTGCATTGTCTCCGACTTTGGCATCTTTACCAAAATGCATAAAGAACGCACAAGGTATGTATGATTTGTCTAAAGTTCCATCTAGAAACTGCTGCATCACTTCCCGTTTATTGGTCGGGATTTGTGCCTGTACCAAAGTGGTGATGCAAAGTAATATGAAGAATAACTTTTTCATTTGTGTTTCTCATTATCAGTTTCGTTGCTGCAAAGATAGGGGCGTAGTTAATATGAGACTTTCAATATCGTTCCATTACTTTGCTTTTTTGTCTCAAAAACGGTTTTTGATATTAAAATGACTGTTTTTTATATGAAAAAAGGACTGAGTTGACACAACCCAGTCCTTTTTAAAAGAATATGTATTAGTTCTATTTCACTTGAATAATATCATAATTCAGATCACTTACCGCTTCTTGCAGGCTGTCGTTGACCAAACGCAAAGTAGTATCGTTTACCACAACAAAGTATACGGGAGCTTCTCCATTGTCTGGGGTCAACTGATAAGCTGTCTTTTTCTTTTTGTTTACCTCTTTCTGGATAACCTTGCTTTTGCCTTTAGAAGTGAAACTCTTGTCTTGTCCTTGTCCGTCTGCATCCAGATAAGTGGTGACCAATGTATAACCACATTCACCGTCAGGGCCTACGCTATCTACACTCAATACATACTGAATACCCGGACCGTCGGCAGCAGGAAGTATGCCTTCGTATACAGCCACAGCAGAAGAATCGTTACCGACTACAGTCATTGCGCCTTCTTCCATTACACCATTGTTTTGATTTCCTTTTGATTGGCAGGACACCAATGCAGCTACGATAGCTACAAACATCATTACTTTTTTCATTGCTTTAACAGTTTAAGTTAATATATAAAGACGCTTACAGCGTGATTATTCTTCATTGTCTCGTTTGATAACAAGTAATTTATCCACTCTTCCGCGGTCCATGTCCACTATTTCGAAATCCAGGTTTTTATAACTGAACAGGTCACCTGCTTTCGGTACACGTCCTATAAGGAACATGGCGAGACCGCTTAAGGTAGTAAAATCCTCTTCTTTCAGGTCATCATAATTCAAGATGTTCATTGCTTCCATAAAATCATCTATGTTCATTGAAGCTTCTACCAGCATTGAACCATCTTGTCTCATTACGATTTCTTCTTCTTCCGTTTCATTCTCTTCCAAGATGTCACCGAAGATACTTTCCGTTAAATCGTGCAGGGTGATGATACCTTCCGTATTTCCATACTCGTCTACAACAACTCCGAACTTATTTTTGTTCTTCTTAAAGAGTTCTAAAACTTTCTTTGCATATAAACTTTCGGGAATAAACAAGGGAGCGCGTGCGATATTCCGCAAGTCGAACGGTTGGTCGTTACCTATCATAAGAATAATATCCTTTACCGAAACTATTCCGATAACCTCATCTTTACCTCTTTCTACCAGTAGATATTTACTGAAATGTTCTTCACGGATGATGCGTAACACTTCTTCTTGCGTATCCGTAGGATGGAGTACGACAATATCACGGCGGTGAGTCATCAAGTCATTGGCTCTTTTGTCTGAGAAACGGAATACATCGCGCAGCATTTCGGTTTCTTCTTTATCAATAACTCCTTGTTCCGAGCTTTGATGCAGGATCATTTTCAGTTCATCTTGCGTCATCTGCCGTTCTTCATCACTGTTCAGCCCGATAAACTTGTTCATTAACTTGGTAGAAGCACTGAGCAGACATACAAACGGATAGGAAATCTTAGTCAGTACAATCATAAAAGGACTAAGCATCGTTGCCCATTTTTCCGGGTTGTTCAAAGCCAAAGACTTAGGTACCAACTCACCGATAATGAGCGAAAGATAAGTGATGACTGCCACTACTGTAACCATGGCAAGCGTGTCGGCATATGCAGCAGTTCCCGGAATCAATTCGAACAATGGTTCTACATCATTAGCAATGGTAGCGCCACCGTATGCACCGGATATAATACCAATCAAAGTAATACCGATTTGAATGGTAGAAAGGAATTTCTCCGGTTCTTCCAGTTGCTTTAAAACTCCTTTAGCTCTTTTGTTCCCTTTACCGACTAACGTTTCTAGACGTGCTTTACTAGACGAGACTAAGGCTATTTCATACATGGCAAAAATGCCATTCAAGATAAGTAGGAATAGAATAATTATAAATTCCATATTAAGTTATGAATAGTTTTGCTGCAAAGATAACGTTTTTCAGATATTTATTGTTAATATTGTCACCTCTTAAGAAGATTAAACAATGAAAAGCAAATTATTCTTATTCAGTCTTTTGTCTGTATTGCCTGTTTTAGTGATGCAGGCTGCACGCGTAGATACCATAAATGTACAAAGTCCGTCCATGAAAAGAAGTGTCAAAGTGGTGTATATCATTCCCGACAGAGCTGTCGGGCAACAGCCTCAAGCTTGTCCGGTGGTTTATCTTTTGCATGGTTATGGAGGGAAGGCTGAAAGTTGGTTACTCTTGAAACCCGAACTCAAAGAGATTGCTGATGAGAAAGGTATTATCTTCGCGTGTCCCGATGGTAAAAACAGTTGGTATTGGGATAGTCCGAAAAATCCGGAATATCGTTATGAAACTTTTGTGTCCTCAGAACTGGTAAACTACACCGATATACATTATGCTACCATACCTTATAGGAGAGGGCGTGCCATCACCGGTCTCAGTATGGGAGGGCATGGAGCATTGTGGAATGCATTCCGTCATAAAGATGTATTTGGGGCAGCAGGTAGTACAAGTGGAGGTGTTGATATCCGTCCTTTCCCAATGAACTGGAAGATGAGTGAACAGTTAGGTGAATATGCCGCTAATAAAGCATCTTGGGATGTACATACCGTCATCAATCAGATAGATAAGATTGAGAATGGAGATTTGGCTTTGATAATAGATTGCGGTGAAAGTGATTTCTTCCTTGAAGTGAATAAGGAGTTTCATAAACGCTTGCTGGCACGTAATATCGATCATGACTTCATCACCCGTCCCGGAGAGCATAACGGTAAGTATTGGAATAATTCTATTGATTATCAAATACTGTTTTTCAGTAAGTTTTTTAAGAAATAATTATTCGATTACATAGTTTATGGTGCGATCGTAGTTCGCATTACCACTTTTTATTGTTTCGTTGCAAGACGTAATAATCCCTTCATTGTTAGTTTTATAGGAATAATGGGTGGTTTCATTGTTTCCCGTATTTCCATCGGGAATAATCTGGGTTATTAGAGTTTCCAATGGTTCTCCCAATAGTTTTCCATAAAGGGCGGCTGAGTGTAAAGACATCGGATACATCTCTGCAAGGAACAGGCATGGTATTTCCGACAGGTTTGCAATTTCATTGCCGGAGGAAGTAGTTGCAGTATATTTTTGCTCGTGAGTGTCTACTTTCTGGGTAATACGCAGTGTCCTGTAACTTTCATAATCAATATCGATGGAAGAATATATCTTTCCTTCATCCAGACTTTCCGTTATCTTCTTCAGATAATATTTATTCTCTGTATTTATGAGATAAGAGAAAGTATATGTACGGGTAGTAACCGCTTCCTGCCGGACACATTTTGTGGCATATCCTTTATCGTTAAATGTATAGGTAGACACATTACCATAATCATCGGTCACTATAGCCTGATGATTGTCATTATAGGTTATGGTTGTAACCGATTTCATTCCGGCCTTTTCACCTGCAACCGTATAAGTTTGTAAGGTAGTGAAGTCTGTTACTTTGCCTTGGTTATAGGAGTAAGTTTGAGTAGTGGTAACCGTAGGGACTCCTACTTCAAAGGGACTATCTTCCGACAGTTGGATTTTAGAAAAAGAAACCTTTGGGTAATTATCCTCTGTAATTCCATTATCTGTATCTTCCTGATTATCGCAAGACGTTACTCCTACAAGAAGAAGTGAAAGAGCAAAGATTACTTTTTTCATTATTGCTTTTACTTTATAATCAGTCCCTTGCGGACATTCCGTTTCATCATGACACTTTTGTCGGCTGTCATGCGTGTATTGCTTGGTTTGGGCAATTCTATGTTTCCAACGATCAGTTGCAATGTTGTGTTGAGTAACGTTTCATCCGGATTTCCCAGGGGAAGATAGTTTGCCAAATAAGCTGTTTCATTGATAGGATAGTCCGGTTTAAAACCTTCGGCATATTCCGACTCTCCGTTGGAGTTGAAGATTTCACATACAACCGGGCGAAGCACCCAAGGGTATCGGGAATTCAGATAAACGGCAGTTCCTACGTTTTCTCCTTTCGTAGTCTGTCCTATGAGAACAACGTTCATATAAGGTTTCAGACAGTTAATAAGCATTTCCGCAGCACCGGCGGTAGTTCCGCTGGTAATTACGTATAAGGTAGATAAATTCAGATTGGCACCTCCCTGTAGCAGTTGGGCATCCAATATGAGATCGCGGTTCTTTGCGCTTTGCTTGTTGTTATATTGCAAGAAAGCCAATGGGCTGTCCAGCTTGTCGGCAGGAGCGAGTATATCTCCTAAAAGTTGCACACACTCCATTTCTCCCCCCGGGTTGTAACGCAAATCAAGTATGAAGTTATTGACGCCTGCCTCTTTGCACTCTGAAGAAAAACTTCTCAGTATGGCATTGTAGTCTTGGCTGCCGTCTGTGGAACCGGGAACAAACTGATTGTATGCCAGATAGCCGACAATCAAGTTTGTATTCTGAAGAGTGAAGATACGGCGGGCATGGATAGCATTGTCCGTTACCGTACGGGCGGCGGGAAGATTGACATTCCGGTCCGATTGGATGATACCCATTTCTTTGTCTTCTTCATCTTTCTGAACCGTATATTTCCCGATAAGCAGTTCACGGTTACCTCCGTCTACCAGTAGTTTTTCTGTTTTCTTGGTAATGGAATCGCCGTCTATCAGCATGATCCATTCTCCTCGTTCCAGTCCGGCATTGGCAGCCGGAGAGTTTGGAATGACGTATGAAATAAGGGCATTATATACCGTATCGCTCGTTGCCAGTTTATATAAAGTATAGTCGAAACCATAACTTGGCACAGGTGTATTGTCTAAAGTATCTACCGTTGAAAAACCTTTGTCATAAGAAGACAAAAGACTTTTCAAGAAAGCCGCCGGTTCTTGGAAATAATTCAGTTCCTTGGGTGAAGGGATATCCTCATACCACAGATAATCTTGTCGCATAACGCTGTCTATCCATAAATCTCGTCCTGTCAAAGGATAATATTCAGGCCAACGGTCTTGTCCGCAGGAAAACAGTGTCGTTAGCGTAAGAATTCCCAATAGAGGGATCAGCAACAGGTTCCTTCTCTTCATCAGTATCTTTTTCATTGATTTTCGTTGCAAAAATAGCGAATAGTTCGCTTATCTACCATAAATATGGTATAAAATTCCCTATACTGTGTCATTGGTTACCCTGCTTTCTCCCTCTATCTTTGCAACATCAGGAGATAGGAACGATTATTAACCATTAAAATACAGACGACAATGGAAACAAAGAAATTGCATTTTGAGACTTTACAGCTTCACGTAGGGCAGGAGCAACCGGATCCTGCAACGGATGCCCGTGCAGTACCCATTTATCAAACCACCTCATACGTATTTCGTAACTCTGCCCATGCGGCGGCGCGTTTCGGCCTGCAAGATGCGGGTAATATCTATGGGCGGTTGACTAACTCTACACAAGGTGTTTTTGAACAACGTGTCGCAGCGCTTGAAGGAGGTGTTGCCGGTTTGGCGGTAGCTTCCGGTGCGGCAGCCATTACATACGCTTTCGAGAACATCACTCGTGCAGGCGACCACATTGTTGCTGCCAAGACAATTTATGGCGGTACCTATAATCTATTGGCACATACATTACCCGGTTATGGAGTCACTGCTACATTCGTCGACCCGTCTGATTTGTCGAACTTTGAGGCAGCTATTCAGGAAAATACGAAAGCCATATTTATTGAAACTTTAGGAAACCCGAACTGTAATATCATTGATATTGAGTCCGTCGCTGAGATTGCCCATCGTCATAAAATTCCTTTGATTGTTGATAACACATTCGGTACTCCCTATCTGATTCGTCCCATTGAGCATGGAGCGGATATTGTGGTGCATTCTGCCACGAAATTTATAGGCGGTCATGGAACGTCACTCGGAGGTGTCATTGTAGATAGTGGTAAGTTCGATTGGGTGGCCTCCGGAAAATTTCCGCAACTCACTGAGTCTGATGCCAGTTATCATGGTGTTCGTTTTGTAGATGCTGCCGGTTCTGCCGCCTATGCAGTACGTATCCGTGCGGTACTGTTACGAGATACGGGGGCTACTATCAGTCCGTTCAACGCTTTTATTCTGTTGCAAGGGCTCGAAACATTGTCACTTCGTGTGGAGCGTCATGTAGAGAATGCCTTGAAAGTAGTTGAGTTCCTGAAAAATCATCCTAAGGTTGCCGCTGTCAATCACCCTTCATTGCCGCAGCATCCCGACCATACTCTCTATGAGAGGTATTTTCCTCAAGGAGCCGGTTCTATCTTTACGTTCGAGGTGAAAGGAGGTGTTGAAGAAGCCCATCGGTTGATTGATAATCTCCGGATTTTCTCTTTGCTGGCAAATGTAGCGGATGTGAAATCACTGGTTATCCATCCTGCCACCACTACCCATTCGCAATTGAATGAACAGGAGTTGGCCGAACAGGGCATCAAACCGGGAACAATCCGCCTTTCCATCGGAACAGAACACATCGATGATTTGTTGGAAGATTTGTCGCAGGCATTGAACAAGTGCTGAAAACGAGTGAAAAGGTGACGGATATATTGAAGAGTGAAAAGTTGATATATAGATGTTTGTAGTTTCCTATGGGTGGAAACGCCCGTTCCCTTTAATGGAAACGACAATTTCCCTTAATAGAAACGCCGGTTTCCCTTAATGGGAACGCCGGTTTCTTACTATGGAAACGAGCGTTCCCCTTTATGGAAACGAAAGTTTCTCTTGGGGAAGGTGATAATTGGATAATTGATTATGGATATTGCTGTACTACTTTCGGGAGGTGTTGACAGTTCGGTTGTTGTACATCTGCTTTGTGAACAAGGTCATCATCCTTCTCTGTTCTACATAAAGATAGGGAAAGATGATGCCGATTTTATGGATTGCTCTACCGAGGAGGACTTGGAGATTGCTTCGGCCATAGCCCGTCGTTATGGGCTTTCACTGGATGTGGTGGATTTGCATCGCGAGTATTGGGACAACGTAGCTGCTTATGCCATCGATAAGGTGCGCCGCGGTTTGACCCCTAATCCGGATGTGATGTGTAACAAACTAATCAAATTCGGCTGCTTTGAACAGCAAGTTGGTAAGGATTTCGATTTTACCGCAACCGGCCATTATGCAACTACCATGCGGCAGAATGGAAAGACTTGGCTCGGTACTGCATTTGATCCTATAAAAGACCAGACGGATTTTCTTGCCCAGATAGACTCCTTGCAAGTTTCCAAGCTCATGTTTCCGTTAGGCGGACTGATGAAACACGAGGTGCGTGACATAGCCCGTAATGTGGGGTTGCCAAGCGCCCGGAGGCGAGATAGCCAGGGGATTTGTTTCTTGGGTAAAATCAATTACAATGATTTCGTCCGTCGTTTTCTTGGCGAAAAGGAAGGAAAAATTGTAGAATTCGAAACAGGGAAGGTGATAGGTATGCATCGCGGTTATTGGTTTCATACAATCGGTCAGCGCAAGGGACTCGGTTTGAGTGGAGGACCCTGGTTTGTGGTACGCAAGGATATAGCGGAAAATGTAATTTATGTTTCACGCGGATATGATACTGATAAACAGTATGGTAATCGGTTCTTTATGCAAGATTTCCATTTTATTACAGAAAATCCGTGGAAAGATATAAAAGGAGAAATACCGGTTACGTTCAAAATACGGCATACTCCGGAGTTCATGACAGGACGATTGTTGCAAGATGGTTCGGGTTATTGTGTTATTTCCGGGAATAGGTTGCAGGGGATTGCCCCGGGACAATTTGGGGTAATTTACGATGAAACTTCCCGTTTTTGTATCGGTAGCGGGGAGATTGGTGTATAGAATAAACCGCTACATCTTATATATAGTATTCCACAAGATCTACAATTCCAGCCTTCATGGCATATTTGGTGGCTTCGTGTGCATTGTTCACCCCTAGTTTCCTAAAGATATTTTTCCGGTGGCTGTTTATCGTGTGGAAGCTGAGGTTTCTTTCGGCGGCTATTTCTTTAGTTGTTTTCCCTAAAGCTATTTCTTTGAGAATATTCCTTTCGGCGGGCGTCAGCAGGTCATCTTTGATGGCGGGATGGGTAGTAGAAGATGTATTGTTGTTTATCGAAAGCAACAGGTTGCTGACATGATTGCAGATAAAACGTTCCTTGCGTGAAGCGCATTGCAAAGCTGTCAATATCTCCTCTTTGGAGTTGTCCTTCATTACTACTCCAAATGCCAGACTGCTGAAAAGTATTTGTCTGAGGAACGGGACACTCAGTTCGTCGGAGAAAAGCAGCCAGTCTACTTCTTTAAATCGCTCGTGCAATACAATGAGTTCCTCAGCTCCGGTGAAGTCGAATAATGTATAGTCTAAAATAACCACCGCTTCGGGATGCAGGCGTAATTGTTGTATCAGTTCTGCCTTGTTGTCAGCTTCCAATAACAGGGAAGTGTCTTTCTGTCTGCCCAGCAAGAACATCATACCTGCTTTGGTAATATCTTGGTTGTCTGCGATGATAAATTCTCTCATAATGAATTAAAATAAAACTCCGTTGCAAATGTACACTTTTTGAGTGATTTGCAACGGAGTTGAGAATATATATATTGTAAAGGGCTTTACCAAGAACGTCCCTTGAAGATATTCGATTGGTTCAACGGTACCAGGTTACCATTCAAGGTCATGGTGTTGGAGTTGAAGTTCGGGCTGATAGTTACGGTCGCATTGTTGCCGCCGTTGGTCAGCGTAAGGAATATCTGTGCGGAGATGCCGATACCTTGAATGCTGAAATTGCAATTTATGTTGCCTTTCTTGTCGGTATTCATCTGGATGTCGGAAACTGTACCGTCTACAGTTACGCCGCCAATTCCGTTAGGACCGGGATATACTGTGTTGAATGCTACCTGGACAGTACCACGCCCTTGATTTACCAATACAAAGTTGGTGTTGGAGGTAACGAAAGCGGTTTGTCCGTTGCGGAACATAACCTGGTTGGCCTCCAATACAAACTGGTGTGCTTTCAGTGCTGCTACGGCGTCGTCGTATGAAACGACATCTGCCGCTTGTTCTTCTGCTTTCAGACGGGCACGTTCTGCGTCTCTCTGTGCCTTGCGGTCTGCACGACGTTCTGTTTTACTCTCTTGCGCATACATGGTGGTTGTCACCATGCTCACCAATACTAATGCTGCTAATGCAATAAACTTTTTCATACTCAATTTTTGTTTAGGTTTAAATAAATTGTTCGTTATAAGTTTATTGCAAAAACAATGCCTAAGCAGGATTGTTCACCGTTTTTTTAATTATTTATATCCACTCAATGAGGTTACGTAATGTAAATGCCCGCTAATAGGCTGATCGGACAATCATCTTTTTCGGCGCCTTTTATGGTATGCTACAAAGGTGTGACAGGTATGTTTAATATTTTTTCTTTCTTTTGTTGTGCAAATAAAAATTGTCAATTCATTACGTTTACTTGGAAATTTGATAGTATATTTGGCTTCCGATTGATGTTTTTGACTATAATAGGATAGTTTATGAATAAGAAATCTCTTGTAACCGGAAAGAAGGTGGTAACTTTTGGTGAAGTAATGCTCAGACTCACCACGTCCGGTTTTTCCCGTTTTTCTCAAGCTAATGAGTTTATTGCAACCTATGGTGGAAGTGAGGCCAATGTTGCCGTATCCCTAGCGCATTTTGGCATTCCAACAGAGTTTGTTACCCGCTTGCCGGATAATGCGGTGGCTCGTGCCTGTTTGGCTTCTCTTCGTGCCAGTGGTTTGGGAACGGAAGGTATCGTTTTTGGTGGTAAACGCTTGGGATTGTATTACTTGGAGAGTGGTGCCGCGTTTCGTAATTCCAATGTAGTGTACGATCGTGAGGGATCTTCCTTTGCAACGCTTCGTCCCGGTATGATCAATTGGGAAGCTATATTTGCCGATGCTGGTTGGTTTCACTGGTCGGGCATTGCCGCCGCCCTTTCTCAAGAGGGGGCTGATGCCTGTCATGAAGCTTTGGAGATAGCAGACCGTATGGGGCTGACTATTTCTTGTGATTTAAATTATCGTAAGAAACTTTGGAACTATGGCCGTCCGGCTGCTGAGGTGATGCAACCTTTGATACAATACAGCGATGTCATCTTTGGTGCCGAACCGGAATATCAGGAAATTTTGGGTATTCAGCCTGTTGGCTTTAAAGCTGTTGATGCCACCGATACTTCTTTTTATTCCAGTCTTCCTGCATTTGAATCTTTCGGACAAAAGGTATCTGAACTTGTTCCCCGATGTCGGAAGACTTTTCTGGAACTTCGCAACTCCATAACTTCCAACCACAATTTGCTCGCTGCCGTTCTTTATTCTGACGGAACATTGAAGCATACGGGGATTTATGACATCGAACATGAAGTAGATCGTGTCGGTGCAGGTGATGCATTTGTCGGTGGATTGATATATGGTTTAATTACATATCCCGATGATGATCAACAAGCTTTAGAGTTTGCACTTGCCGCTTCTGCTTTGAAGAATACTGTTTATGGAGATTTTAATCTGGTAACGGTAGAGGAGGTGGAAAGTTTGATGGGTGGAAATACCTCAGGAAGGGTATCGAGATAGAATGATGAAATAAAAAATCCCCCTTTCGCAACTAAGCTTTATAAAAGGCTTATGTTACGAAAGGAGAAATTAAAAACGAATTTTATTTCTTATACCAGTCCTGGTTATTTTTTCCATTACTGGTTACCCAGCTTTCATAATCTTTATATAATTGGTCGATTGGAACTCTTTCATTTTCGCTTTGCAATAGCTTTTCTATATCTTTTTCATTAGCTCCACTCAGGAAGAAAGCAAAGGGATAGTTGCCACTGCGCACATAATAAATGTTTTTGTTTGGCTGTGAGGCATCATCATTGGTTTGGAATAGAGACATATTCATTTTAGATGTAGGTTTTTCCTTAGGAATATGAACTTCCCAACGTTGTCCGTCCGCTTCATTCTTGAAAATGAATGGTTGGGCTTCCGAAGATGTTGTAATAGGGGAATCATAGTTTAGAATCACCTTGTATTCAGCCCCCATATCATCCTTCACATTGTCAGTCAGAATAAATACATTGTTATCTTTTTCAAAAGTAAAATTAGTCTCGGTAAACTCCTTTTCTCCCGGTTTACGAATAAAATATTGGGTTGAAGATGGATTACCCATATATAGCAATCTGAATGCCAATCCGTTGTTGTTACCTGCTACATTCTGGAATGTCTTGAAGATGAATGATTCTGCATAGATTTTATTATCCTTATCGAAAGTCTTTCCATAATTATAACGAACGACGACATCATTCATATCATAATCACCTTTACTGGGCCAAAGATCCTCGAATGCATAGACACCTTTTAGTATTTCTGTTGTGGTTTGGTTATTATCGGGGTCTACATCAGGATCAACTTCAATAGCTTTTACAGGATTGGATTTCATGGCGACAACAACATCACTGAAATTTCGGTCATTAATGTAATCTTCGAAAGAGACCATCACGAAATCGTTATATCTATATGCTGCTGTACGCGGAGTATCATATGGATTTCCATTATCGTCAATACTTAAACCTCTTGATGTTGCTGCACGATATTTTATGTTTTTATTATATCCGGAAATTCGATTACTCCATGCATTAGTAGCGATGACAAGCCCTACTCTATATCCGGCAGGAAATATTGTAGTTTCTCCTTCTGCGCTACCGGAACTAATTTTAGGATAATATTTTAATTGTACGGCTGTTCCACGATTAATACCGGCGGTAGGCTTTGCTCCCTTTCGATCATTTGCCCATTTGCCATCCTGTGTATTAGGGAACAACATGATAATATTAGCATCGTTGAGACTGGTTGGTTTTTCACCTTCCTTATAATAATAATATCCCATTGAACAGTTCCAACAAGTATTTTGTCCTAAAAATGTTACAGCGATTTCTGTTTTTTCGTTAATACGTATGTCTGAATAACTACGATATTCTTCCGGACAAATAGCATGTGTGTTGATAATTTGAGCATGAGCTGTATATAAATCACCTGCATTTTGGGCTGCTAATTCTCCTGTATATTTGTAGTTTATCTCTCCATTTTTCATATACTCATATGCTCCTAAAAAAGTATGCCAACGCGTATCATTTTTATAAGCTTGAGGGATTTCTTTACTATAATAGGGGTATTTTACCATATAACTATCATGTGGAATACGCGTTGGGCTGACAATTCTCGTAGTAACTTTCTCCTCTATAATATCATCTGAAGCTTTTATGATACCATTTTCCACGTTAGCTTCTATCAGAGTTTGAGCGAAAAAAGCGGGCGTATAAATGTATACCTTCTTCAGATATGTGGGTAGTTCTATAGTACCTTTATAGACGCCATTTTCTGCTGTATAGCTTGCAAAAAGAGGGAAAATATCAGCCTTTTTAGTATACCCATATTCTGTTTTGATGACAGGCATTTCATCGTATAACTCAAAATATACATTAGCTTCTACACCAGAATTAAGATAACTAACTTCCAGGTTAGTAGTTGGGTGAACAGTTGAGAAATCAAAATCATTGAATTTCTTCTCTTCTTCTTTCGGTCCTTGATAAATGTCTTTTTCAAGACAGCTACTCAATGCAAAGAGAGCAATGACAGCAGCTCCAAACCACTTCTTGTTCATAATGTCTGTATAGTTTATTTTTTGATTGGCTTTTTACGCCACAAATATATATCTTTTGATTAGATAATACAACTATATTTGAAGGTTTCTACAATAACATGGCTAATTTAGACAAATTCATAATGAAAGATGATTGTTATTCTTTTTATTTTTCTTTGTAGTATATGGTAATCAACAGTGAAATCAATATTAACACACTACCAATACAAGAAACTCCAGCCCATCCCCATGATTGCCAACAACTTCCAGCGAGGAAGGTTCCCAATGAACCGCCAATGAAATAAGTCGTCATGAAAATAGTATTCACTCGGTTGGAAGCAGAAGGATAAATAGCAAAAATACTGGTTTGATTACTGAGTTGAATGCATTGCATGCCTATATCTATCAATATGACTCCTGCAATAATACCTATATATGTGTTTCCGCAAAAATGAAGAGATGTCCAAGCTAATAACATCAATGTGCAACCTATAAAATTGAAATTACGTATACCTACTTTCTTTACGTATTTTCCGACGAAAGAAGCTGTCAGTGCACCGGCTATTCCGCATAATCCTAATATGCCGATGGTATCGCTATTAGCATAAAACGGTGCTTCTCTCATCTTGAATGCAAGACAAGACCACATGGCAAGGAAAGAACCAAATGCAATCCCGGCACGGATTGAGTAGATACGTAGTGCAGGATATTCTTTTATTAAAAAAAACAGAGACTTCATTAAATCACTGTATTTTCCCTGAAATGTAGGGTGGATATCTGGCAAAACTTTTAAAACGACAATGGAACACACCAACATCATACCTGCTGCAATGGAATACATTTCACGCCATCCAAGTACTTCACCCACAAATCCGCTGATAACGCGTGATGCAAGTATTCCCGTCAATAATCCTGAAATAACAATACCTACATTACGGCCTTTATTTTCGGGTTGGGAGAATTGTGAAGCAATCGGTACAAAAATTTGCGGTATCATAGAACAAATACCAGTGATGAGCGATGCCCCCCAAATTATATAAATGTTAGATGCTACAGCTATGGCTAATAAAGAGAAGATGAGTAGGATAAAATTTGTCAGTATGATCTTTTTGCGTTGATAAAGGTCACCTAATGGTACAATAAATAATAATCCTAACGCATAACCTATTTGCGTGATCATTGCGATCAGGTTTGTTTTGAATTCCGATACTCCCAGTTCGTGGCGTATCACATTCAACAAAGGCTGATTATAGTATAAGTTTGCTACAGAAATACCTGCTACAATAGCGAGTGTCCAAAGTATATGTGCCGGCAGTCCGCCATTTTCTTTCAATTTAGTTTTCATGTTGCAAAGATAATTAAAAGCTTAAAGACTGTAATCTTATTTATGTATCAATATGAATAGGGGACACTCCAAGTTATTATTTGTTCATCAATTCCACGCTGATGTAGCTTGGATACAATATCCTTTGGAAAATGTTCCGTAATGGGAATGATTGGACATCACGGATTGTACCTTAATTTGAAAACAATGAAAGTGAATCCTGTCTTTTTTCTAATTATTAGAATACCGATACTCATTGGGAGAGATACCCATAATTTTCTTAAATAGCAGACTGAAATATTGCACATTGGTATAGCCTAGTTGTCGTGCCACGATGGCTGGGGCGTTTTCTGCTTTGAGTAACATCCTTTTAGCTACTTCAAGCCGTTTCAGTTGGAAATACTCATCTAACGTCTTACCTGTCTCGAATTTCAACAAATCGCTGAAATAAGGAATGGAAAGTCCTAATCCTGTGGCACAATATTCTGATGTAGGCAATATGGCATTACGTAATTTGCCGGAATCTATGTAGTCATCGAGTAAGGTTTCTAACTCTTCAAGTACATTTTTGTTCTTATTCTCCCGTGTGATGAATTGCCGCTCATAGAAACGGGTACAATAGTCCAGCATCAATTCGATATGCCGTGAGAGAATAGTGGCGGTGTGCGCGTCAATGGAATGGTGTAGTTCCTCTTCAATATTTTCAAGACAGCATATAATGGTTGCTGTCTCCCGTTGTGACAAATGCAATGCTTCCTCCTTGCTATAAGAAAAGAATGTGTAGTTCTTGATATGATTCTTCAGTGAGGTGCGATACAGCAAATCGGGATGAAACGTCAATAACCATCCTTTGTCCGGTAACACGTCTGCTTTACTCATACGGAAAATTTCCCCGGGTTTGAGAAACACCATCGTAGCATTGGAATAGTCGTAATACTTGCGGCCGCAGCAGCAATAGCCATCAGAACATTCCTCGATGAGCAGCACGGTATAGAACTCGAATTTCACGGCTTCTTGCTCTAAATCCGGGTGTTCTAGATTGATGATACTTGCTTGGGGATGCAATGTCTTGCACCCCAAACGGCGATTACATTCGCACACGCTCTTTATGTCCAGCGTCTCTTTCATCTGTCCTTTCAACCAATCATCTTTGTCCGATATTCATTCGGTGTGCATCCGACCCGTTTCTTGAACAAACGACACAGATGTTGTGGATATTGAAAACCCAGTGAATAAGCTATCTGGCTTACCATATCTTGAGTGCCGGATATACGATCTTTTGCTATTTCAATCACTTTTTCCTGAATATATTCTTGCGGAGTTTTTCCGGTTTCTTTTTTAAGCATGTCTCCGAAATAGTTAGGTGAGAGAAACAATTTGTCGGCAAAGTATTTCACTGAAGGAAGTCCGTCATGTTCGGCTGTAGATCCTTCGAAATATTCGTCCAGCAGATATTCGAAACGGGTCAGTACATCCCGGTTACTTTTACTACGTGTGATAAACTGTCGTTCGTAGAAACGCATGCAGTAACCGAGTAGCAATTCGATATATGTAGCAATCAGTGTTTTACTGTGCTTGTCTATATCATGTTCCAGCTCTTTTCGGATAATTTTTAGACAATCCAATATAATAGTCTGTTCTTCCTCGGATACATGTAACGCTTCATTGACTTCATACGAGAAAAATGTGTAGTTCTTTATCGTTTTATTCAATGATGTACCGCGAAGTAGGTCGGGATGAAAGATGATGCCGTATGCATTAGTCTGTATATGCCCGATCGTCGATGTTGTCTCTGCTGTTTGTCCAGGAGCGAAACAGACAATAGTCCCTTTTTCGTAATCGTACTTTTGGCGGCCATACTTGATGTCACATGCCTTTTCCAATTTCAAAAATAGGGCGTACACACCATAGTTAAGGCGTATGGTGTCCACCGCGCGGGTTGCTTCATTGAGATTGATGACGCTGACTAACGGATGCAGGGTTTCAAAGCCGTATAAACGGTTGTATTGATCTACGTTGTCTAAGTTGAGTATCTTATCCATATTCTCTATGTCTCTATGTTCTTCACCGCGCAAAATTAGATGATTATATTGATATTGTCATAACCCCAATTACGGATAATGTAACCTTGACTACAGATTCATGCCGTTTTTCCCGAAAATCATGTAATTGAGGTTATAACATCTGTAATTCATCTACATTGTATTTTTAGGCATACGTTTAATTTTGCATCAAGAAACTGAAACACTAAATTCGATAAAATCAAGAGATAATGAAACGTATATCATTCGTCATGATTGCAAGTTCGTTTGTCTTGGGAACAACTACCGTTACGGATGAGGAGACAGACTGATAAAACAAACGCCCTGCTTGCGTCAATCCGTGATGGTAAACCGATGACACTGCGACAACAGCTACGTCTGACCGTATTGCTCAGTATTCCTGCTATCATCGCGCAACTTTCCTCTATTGTCATGCAGTATATCGATGCGGCGATGGTGGGACACCTCGGAGCCGAGGCATCGGCTTCCATCGGACTGGTATCGACGACCACATGGCTCTTCTGGGGGTTGTGCGTGGCTGCTGCTACGGGATTCTCCGTACAGGTGGCACATAAAATCGGAGCGGGTGATATGCAGGGAGCGCGTGTCGTGTTGCGGCAGTCACTGACCGCCACACTTGTTTTCAGTCTGTTGTTGGCCGTGCTTGGTGCTTCAATCAGTGGTATGCTTCCCCATTGGTTGGGAGGCGATGTTTCCATACGCCGGGACTCGTCGCTCTATTTCTTCATCTTCTCCCTCTTCCTTCCTGCTTTGCAGATGAATTTCCTTGCAGGTGGCATGTTGCGTTGTAGCGGAAATATGCACGTGCCAAGTCTGTTGGGGGTGGCGATGTGCATACTGGATGTTATTTTTAATTTTTTTCTGATTTTCCCTTCGCGGGAATGGCATGTGGCGGGTATCTCTTTCAGGATGCCGGGTGCAGGATTGGGTGTGGAGGGTGCAGCACTGGGTACGGCTGCTGCCGAAGCGGTGGTTGCCGGGATATTATTGTGGTATCTTTGGACCCGTTCCGATGAATTGAAGTTGAGGGGAGAGCAAGGGAGTTTCCGCCCAGAGACAACAACCTTGAGAAAAGCTCTTCGTATAGGGATTCCTATGGGGATAGAGCATTTCGTGATTTGTGGTGCGCAAATCATGACGACTGTTATCGTGGCACCGCTGGGTGTCTTCGCCATCGCGGCCAATTCGTTTGCCATCACAGCTGAGAGTCTTTGCTATATGCCCGGTTATGGGATTGCTGATGCTGCCACTACATTGGTCGGGCAGAGTATCGGTGCCGGTCGCCGGGGACTGACCCGAAGTTTCGCCAGCATCACCGTACTTATGGGAATGGGAATCATGGGGTTGATGGGCGTACTCATGTATGTGTTCGCACCCCAGATTATCGGTTTGATGACTCCCGTCGGGGAGATCCGGGAATTGGGCGTGATGGCTTTGCGTATCGAAGCGTTCGCCGAACCGATGTTTGCGGCTTCGATTGTCGCTTACGGTGTCTTCGTCGGAGCGGCCGACACGCTTGTGCCGTGCCTGATGAATTTCTTCAGCATCTGGGCGGTGCGTTTGGCACTGGCCATTTTACTCGCTCCGTCATTAGGACTGAAAGGAGTATGGATTGCCATGTGTGTCGAACTGTGTTTCCGGGGTCTGATTTTCCTTGTCCGCCTGAAACGGGAACGATGGATGAAAAAAGTATAAAATGATGTCTGTAATTGGGGTTATGCAATCTGTAATCCATCTACCGGCTTTCTCTGTAATCTGCTGTAACTTTGCAATGTGAAAAGAAAACAAGAAACATTAAAATCACAGCGATTATGAAACGAATTACAATTTTAATTGCCGCTTTTTTCAACCTCTTTGGTCTGACGGAAAGTCTGGCGCAAAACACTCAAAGTAACAGAAATATGGAACAGTTAAATCTGACACAGGAATGGGACAAGACGTTCCCGAAGAGCGACAAGGTGAATCACAAGAAAGTGACCTTTATAAACCGTTATGGTATCACGCTCGCCGCCGACTTGTATGTACCGAAAACGACCGCTGTAGGAAAACTGCCGGCCATCGCTGTCAGTGGTCCGTTCGGGGCTGTAAAGGAACAGTCGTCGGGGTTGTATGCTCAGACACTTGCCGAACGAGGATTCCTGACGATTGCTTTCGATCCTTCGTTCACAGGAGAAAGCGGCGGACAGCCTCGTAGCGTGGCTTCGCCGGACATCAACATCGAAGACTTCTCGGCTGCGGTAGATTACCTTGCGACACGTCCGGATGTGGATGTCGAGCGTATCGGTATCATTGGTATTTGTGGCTGGGGTGGATTTGCCATCAACGCGGCTGCGGGTGACACACGCATCAAAGCGACGGTGGCTTCCACGATGTACGACATTAGCCGCTGTACGGCAAACGGTTATTTCGATGCCGCCGACAATGCGGATGCACGCTACAAAATGCGTCAGGAATTCAACGCCCAACGCACGGAAGACTATCGTACAGGCACTTATCTCCGTACCGTGATGAACCCGAAACCTGCTGACGACGCGCCGCAGTTCATGAAGGATTATTACGACTATTACAAGACTGAACGAGGCTATCATTCCCGTTCCATCAACTCCGGTCTGGGCTGGAACAAGACCTCAAATCTTGCATTTCTCAACACACCTATCCTTTCGTATGCCGATGAAATCCGTAGTGCTGTGTTACTTATTCATGGCGAGAAAGCCCACTCCCGTTATTTTAGTGAAGATACTTTCAAGAAGTTGAAAGGCAACAATAAGGAACTGATGATTATTCCTGGTGCCGTACATACGGATTTGTATGACCGGACGGATATTATTCCGTTCGACAAACTGGAGGAATTTTTCAAAGAGTACTTGAAATAGAGAGAAACTTCCAATATAAAGTAAACCGGAAGAAGATCCTCGTCCCACGATAATTGAGACAATATGTCAGGGTAACGGGAAAAATGTTCTTGTGCTGATGAGTGTCGGTATGCGACAAGATAACACAGACTGTCTGACCTATGCCTGTATCAAAAGGTTGTCCGAGAAAGGACACACCGTGACGAAAGTGTATCTGGGTAGTATGCGTATGCTGGGATGCTGGGGATATAGGGCTTGCTAGCTCAAATTGCACCTGAACATCTTGAAAAAGTCTGTAAAATGGGATTGGAATTGTAAGATCTTACAATAGAATAAGATATGAACAAGTATTTGATTATAATGGTCTTAGCGTCTATGACAGCTATATTTGTATTGACTGTATGCAGTCCGGATGATGAACTTATAACGGAGACTTCTGTCGTGCCCGTTCTTGATCCTGAAGAACCGGGAGACGATGACAATTCTGGAAACGGAAGTGACAATAACGGGAATAATGGTGACGAAAATAATGGAGGGGAAAACGAAATGAACAGAAACATTACAGTCCGTGTGGGCGACTATAGCTTTTCTGTCACACTTGAGGACAATGCTACGGCACGCGCTTTTACCGCTTTGCTGCCTATGACGGTGACGATGAATGAAATGAACGGTAACGAAAAATATCATTATCTGTCGGAAAATCTGCCCACAGACAGCTACCGACCCGGCACAATCCGTAATGGAGACCTGATGCTCTACGGTTCCAGTTGTGTTGTTCTCTTTTATGAAACCTTCTCGTCGTCTTACAGCTACACCCATATAGGACGGCTCGATAATCCGTCAGGGCTGGCTTCGGCTCTCGGAAGAGGCAATGTGAACGTGACTTTTGAAATCAATATGACTGATAACTAAAATAATATTCTAAATGAAACTGATTAAAGATACTGAATTCGGGGGCGAGCGTCCCTTATTCGAGTCCCATGATCTCCGTTTGGAGAATGTGATTATCCGTGCCGGTGAATCGGCCATCAAAGAGTGTAGCAATATCGAAGCTGTAGCTTGTCGTTTCGAGGGTAACTATCCCTTCTGGCATGTACACGGTTTCAAAATCGACCACTGTTATTTCGATGTCGGAGGGCGTTCGGCCTTGTGGTACTCCGACCACCTGAAGATGACCGACACGATTATCGATGCACCGAAGATGTTCCGTGAGATGGACGAAATAAACATTGAGAACGTAACAATGAACGATGCCGATGAAGTGTTCTGGCGTTGCAATGGCATCCGCATCAAGAATCTCAAACTTCATGGCGGTACCTATCCTTTCATGTTCAGCAACGATATTTATGTGGACGGATTAGAGAGTGACAGCAAATATGTGTTTCAGTACGTGAAGAATGTGGAAATTCATCATGCCAAGATCACGACGAAGGATGCGTTCTGGGAAGTGGAGAATGTGACCATCTACGATTCTGATCTCAACGGTGAGTACCTCGGCTGGCACTCGAAGAACCTGCGACTGGTCAATTGCCATATTACCGGTGAGCAACCACTCTGCTATGCACACGACCTCATACTTGAGAACTGTACCTTCGGACCGGATTGTGACCGTGCATTCGAGTACAGCACGTTGCAGGCCGATATTCGAGGAACCATCACGAATATCAAGAACCCGATGTCGGGACGTATTGTGGCCGACGAGTTCGGTTCCATAACTATAGACGAGAATATCAAGGCTCCTGCTGATTGTGAAATCCGTCTCAGGGACGAGCGTACCTGTTTCACCGATTAAGACGAAGACACATGAAATACGACTTCGATGAACGAATTTCGCGACGGGGAACTGATTCCTATAAATGGGACAGTGCCGAGAATGAAAATGTATTGCCGATGTGGGTGGCTGATATGGATTTCCGTACAGCCCCTGTCATCATCGATGCTTTGCGTCGACGTGTAGAACACGGTATCTTCGGTTATACCCGTGTGCCTGACAGCTATTATGAAGCTGTTACGAGTTGGTTCGCACGCCGTCACGATTGGAAGATTGACCGCGAATGGATAATTTACACACCGGGTGTAGTCCCAGCCATATCGGCAGTTATCAAGGCTTTGACCGTGCCTGGTGACAAGGTGCTGGCGCAGACTCCCGTCTATAATTGTTTCTTTTCATCTATCCGTAACAATGGGTGTGAAATGGTCTCTTCGCCGTTGGTCTTTGCAGGTAATACTTACACGATTGATTATGAAGATCTGGAACGTAAAGTCGCCGATCCAAAAGTGAAGGTAATGTTGCTGTGCAATCCTCATAATCCTACCGGAAAGGTATGGAGACGTGAGGAACTGGTACGTATCGGAGAAATCTGTATCCGTTACGGCGTTACGGTCGTTTCGGACGAAATCCATTGCGAGTTGGTTTTCCCAGGACACCGTTACACGCCGTTTGCTTCTATCTCAGAAAATTTCCTACGGCATTCCGTTACCTGCATATCCCCCAGTAAGGCGTTCAATATCGCCGGGTTGCAGATTGCGAACATTGTCTGCTCCGATGCCGAGTACCGGGCGAAAATCGATCGTGCTATCAACGATAACGAGGTATGCGATGTCAATCCGTTCGGTATAATTACTACCCAAGCAGCTTACAATGAAGGGGAAGAGTGGCTGAACCAACTCATCGAGTATCTGCATGCCAATTATCTCTATATGCGGGGGTTCTGTCGTGAACATTTGCCGGGATTTCCTATCACGGTCTTGGAGGGAACCTATCTCATCTGGATGGACTGCCGCAAACTCGGCATATCCTCGGATGAACTCGAACGGAGATTGGTTGCCGAAGCCCGATTGTGGCTCAATGCTGGAACGATGTACGGCGCAGAGGGTGAAGGGTTCATGCGTTGGAATATCGCCTGCCCACGTACTACACTGACAGAAGGATTGAAGCGTTTTAGCCGTTTTATACATAGTAATCATATTGGCGATAAACACTATACGTAACAGGTATATTTATTCCTGTACATACTGTTTGTGAGAATAATGTACTACTTTCTTGAATATTTTGCTGAAACTCTGTGTGCTTTGGAACCCATCAATGTTTCAGTCCGAAAGTCTGGTAGAGATTGAGGAGGAATTCAGAGGTGAAATTCACTTTCAATGTTACATAGCCAAATCTGACTTCTCATAGGTGGAGCCTTCTTAGTAAGTCTCATATCGTATAGAATTAATCTGATACGAAGTTAGTTATATTGTAGAGGGAAACTAATGTAAACTAAATGTTTTTGATTTTGAAGGTAGAGGTGTAAATTAAATAATATAAAGTTGTATGATTGAAGCGATTTCGTCATATGTCATTAATAATATAAGAGTAAGAGGGGTTTAATATGATATGTGTTAATACATAGCTATTTATGAATATTTTACCTTGCTGTGACGGTATAGATACCTCGTCACAAGTAACGTCATAGAATTAGCAATAATGTGGCAATTTGTAGAGAATTTATAGAGTATAATATAGGACACCGTCACAATTGATAAGGTGATGATACTAAATGATAGACAAAGGTGAGTAGAGCAAGGATAGCGTGGAAGTCTGTTAAAACAAGAAGAGCCTTCCCTAAGGAAAGCTCTTCGTTATAATTTGTATATCAGATGATTACTTACTAAGAGCAGTAGCTACGTCAACCGCACAAGCCACTGTACATCCTACCATCGGGTTGTTACCAATTCCCAGGAATCCCATCATTTCTACGTGAGCAGGAACTGATGAAGAACCAGCGAACTGAGCGTCTGAGTGCATACGGCCCATAGTGTCTGTCATGCCGTATGAAGCAGGACCAGCAGCCATGTTATCCGGATGAAGCGTACGCCCCGTACCACCACCTGATGCTACTGAAAAGTAAGGCTTACCAGCAAGAACGCGTTCTTTCTTGTAAGTACCAGCAACCGGATGTTGGAAACGAGTCGGATTGGTAGAGTTACCTGTGATAGATACATCTACGCCTTCTTTCCACATGATGGCTACACCTTCGCGAACGTCATCGGCACCATAGCATTTTACTTTAGCACGAGGACCGTCGCTGTATGCAATTTCCTTCACTACTTTTAATTCACCTGTATAATAGTCGAATTGAGTCTGAACGTATGTAAAACCATTGATACGAGAGATAATCTGTGCAGCATCTTTACCGAGACCGTTCAAGATACAACGTAATGGCTCTTTACGTACCTTGTCTGCTTTAGCGGCAATCTTGATTGCGCCTTCAGCTGCTGCAAATGACTCGTGACCTGCCAAAAAAGCAAAGCACTTGGTTTCTTCACGAAGCAACATAGCTGCCAGATTACCGTGGCCGATGCCAACTTTACGGTCGTCGGCTACAGAACCCGGAATACAGAATGCTTGCAAACCGATACCGATGGCTTCAGCAGCTTCGGCAGCGTTTTTGCAACCTTTCTTAATAGCGATAGCACAACCTACCACGTATGCCCATTTTGCATTCTCAAAGCAAATAGGCTGGGTTTCTTCACACGTCATATAAGGATCAAGTCCATGAGCTTCACAGATAGCGTTAGCTTCTTCGATGTCTTTGATGCCGTTAGCGTTTAAAGCAGCGATAATCTGCTTGATGCGACGGTCTTGACTTTCAAATTTCACTTCTCTAA
The DNA here is from genome assembly GCF_003438665.1 of Bacteroides sp. OM08-11. Taxonomy (NCBI): domain Bacteria; kingdom Pseudomonadati; phylum Bacteroidota; class Bacteroidia; order Bacteroidales; family Bacteroidaceae; genus Bacteroides; species Bacteroides sp. OM08-11. The sequence continues at coordinate 108,505 of NZ_QSTJ01000004.1, read as the reverse complement.
TCATATTCTTTTCCTCCTTATATTATTCGTGACGTGGGTCAATGTGTTTAACTGCTCCCTGTTCGGCTGTTACGCGTCCGTAGGTACCGGTAACTTTCTTCAAAGCTTCGTTTGCGTCAGTTCCCTTCTTGATCTCATCCATGAACTTGCCCAGGTGAACAAATTCGTATCCGCAAATTTGGTCGTCTTTATCCAGGAAAATATTTTTGATGTAGCCTTCTGCCATTTCCAGGTAACGGGGACCCTTAGCCAAAGTACCATACAATGTACCTACTTGACTACGCAAACCTTTACCCAAATCTTCCAAACCGGCGCCAATAATCAAACCACCTTCTGAGAAGGCTGATTGAGTACGTCCATAAACGATTTGCAGAAAGAGTTCACGCATAGCTGTATTGATAGCATCACAGACAAGGTCAGTATTCAATGCTTCGAGGATAGTCTTACCCGGGAGGATTTCAGATGCCATAGCAGCTGAATGTGTCATACCAGAACAACCGATAGTCTCAACTAATGCTTCTTGAATAACACCTTCCTTTACATTGAGGGTTAATTTACATGCACCTTGCTGAGGAGCACACCAACCAATACCGTGTGTCAAACCAGAGATGTCAACAATTTCTTTAGCTTTTACCCATTTACCTTCTTCGGGAATAGGAGCTGGTCCATGGTTAGGCCCTTTCTTTACAACACACATGTGTTCCACTTCGTGTGAATAAGTCATAATTAGCTCTTTTTTAAGTTATAATTAAAAAAACGTAGTTCTACTTTTTCAAATCGGTCACAAAGTTAGTCCTTTTCTTGGTTTCTGCCAACCGTACAGTTTGACTTTTTTATTAAAAATAAGTAATAATAAGTTGTAACTCTGTGGAATGTAAAGTAGAGTTTGCAGTTACTACGGTTCTTTTATTGTCAGAGTGGCACCTGCATTACCTTTTACAACTTCTTCTACTTTTGAGGCATCAATGGTTATTAAGGTATAGGGAGGAGTGAAGCTGCTTCCTGTACCGTTTGTTTCGTTACCGCTGAATGGTGAGATACATTGGTTCAGATATACTTTGGCATCATCGGTATAAGTTTTGTAGATTTTGTCCTTTTTAAATCCTGTGAAGACCGATTTTTCCACATAAATATCTGCTTCCTTACCTGCACCGATACAATGACTGCTGACAGTGCTACTGTAAAGGCAGTTGGCTATGTGTATTTGGGCAAAACGTACGCGTGGCATACGGTCGCGGCAACCTTCATCCCACCAACAGAATTGGAAAGTGGTGTTCAGATGACCACGATCTTCTGTATGGTTGTCACTGTTTCCCCAAAGATTACTGAAACAATGTGCGTCATTTCCACCCGGTCCTCCTGCTAAGGGAGCAATAAGATAACGGAAACGACACCAGGTTACAGCAATATTGTCGGATACATTTTTACAGTCGAAGTTACCATCTACACCATCCTGAAAATCGCAATGATCTACCCAAATATTGGTGGTTCCGTCTATACATAGATTATCCCATCCGTCTACGTCGTATGCACCAGCACTTTTGAATGTAATATTACGTAAGATGAGATTGTTGGATCCTTTTTTGAAATAAAGGATACCTGAACCGTCTCTCGTACGGTTGGGATTGATCAATATAGACCCCGGAAGCCCGAGTAGAGTTTTGTTAGTGGCAAGGACAGAAATGACTTTTTCTATAGTAATAGTACCTTTTATATAAATAATGAGTTTCTCTGTTTTTTTCAATGCATTCGCCAGTTCGGTTGCCGTAGTGACAATAATATTGTTTCCGCCTTTACCTCCGGTAGGGGGAGTGGCCATAGTAGCGAATCCGACGGGGGAGTTGGTGTCATAAATAGAAGTTCCGTAGCTTTCATCATCGGTAGGCTTTTCATCCGACGGAGTTGTAGAATCGGTTGTATCTTCCGGTGTATTAGGTGGAATATCTTGGATAGGGGTAGAAGAGCAATTACATAACAAGATAAACATCAGGAAAATAAAAATCTTATTCATAGTGATATCTTTTGATTATGCAAGCAAAGATAGAGGGCTTTTGAAAGGTTTTTGTCGATATTCTGTTTTTCTATGTGGAAGTTTTGGTGTAAAGTGTTAACTTTGTGGCATAATCAATCGTGGTAATTATGATAGAAGTAACAGATGCTGCATTACGTCAAGCTGCCAATGAGGGAATGGATATCTTTATTCAAGTGTTTACCAATGCTTATAAAAAGGTGATAGGCGGAGAACTTACCGCAGTGACAATGCCTTTACTCACTGCTGAACAACATTCGTTGTTGGCTTATCAGATATTTCGGGATGAAGTGATGGACGGTGGTTTCTGCCAGTTGATCCAGAATGGTTATGGCGGATATATCTTTGCTAATCCTTTTGCCAAGGTAATGCGGCTTTGGAAAATTGGTGATTTGAGTAAATTGGTATATGCAGCTAAGAAGATATATGATGGACATCGTGAAGATTTGGAGTGTGAACGTACGGATGAAGAGTTTATGGCGATGTACGAGCAATACGAAGTTTTTGATGATTTGGAAGATGAATTTTTGGAAAAAGAAGAAGAATATACAACGTTGGTTGCCAATTATGTAGATGAACATTTAGATTTATTTGCAAAAATAATAAAGTAAGTGTTGCAGTATTTTTTTAGTTACTGCATTTATATTATGTAAAATGGATTTTATATCTTTGCAAACTCTAAAAAATAAATGTTTATGAAACAATTGAAATTCTTGATGGTGGCCTTAACCTTATTAATGGGCATTTCTTTAACTTCATGTATGGGAGATAGCGATCCTACTGTAGGGGGGACTTTTATTATGAAGACGGTAAGTACGTATCCCTATACGTTTAGATTTACTAATAGTGAGGTCAATTATGTAGCTGCAAATAGTAGTGAATTAATGGCAAATACAAATTTAAAGTTGAGTACAGGTGATATTGTACAGATAGCATGGTCATATAATTCAGAAGAACAGCCTGTAACTGAAGCTACCAAAGAAGTGAAAGTACAAGTTTCAGGAATCCAAAATTTAAGTACAAGTGCTGAGTGTTGGTCTCTTGAAGATGATGGTGCAGAATCCGGATATCAGAATGCAACAATAACTAAAATAGGTTTTATTAATGATTATGGAATGAGCGATAATAATGGTATCGGTTTCTTTGATAAAAATATTATAGTAATACCGGTTGTATTCTTGGCTAAGTCTACAGACATAAGTAAATACAACTTTACGTTGATATTTGATAGGTCTCAGGCTAAAGCGGAAGATACAGAAATGGCTTTGTATTTGCGTTATAGAACAGAAGAAGAAAAGCCATCAGATGTGGCTAATATATATAAAGCTTTTGATATATCATCTGCATTGAATGATTTTGAGGGTCTAACCGATAAAAAACCGACTAAGATTAAGATTTATGCATTTGAATCTACCAAGTCCGGTTCAAATAGTTTGGAAGATGGTAAGTTATCTGAGCCCTACGAAGTGGAATATAAATTTGACGAATAGTAATTGAACTACAAAGAATTAATTCATATAGCAATTCAATTGATTTCCTCTCCGGTTCGTGCTTGGGAGGAAATTCGTTTGCAAGAGGATAGGCGGAAAGTATTTACAGCTTTTGTCTATCCTATGATTGGTTTATGCGGGTTGTCCGTTTTCATCGGTTCATTGTTGGTGAAGGGATGGGATGGTCCGGAAAGTTTTCAATATGCCATGACGCAATGTTGTGCGGTGGCTGTATCTTTATTTGGAGGATATTTTTTAGCTGCTTATCTTATCAATGGGTTGTGCGTTCGTATGTTTCAGATGAACAATGATATGCTTTTGACGCAACAGTTTGCGGGATATGCGTTGGTGGTGCCTTTTTTGCTCCAAATTATTATCGGTGTACTACCGGATTTTAATATTATAGCGTTGTTGCTTCAATTTTACATTGTCTATGTGGTGTGGGAAGGAAGTATTGTTTTGATGGATGTAACGGAAAAAGACCGTTTACGTTTCACAATTCTTTCCTCTATTTTGTTAATAGCTTGTCCGGTAGTGATACAATTCGTCTTTAATAAGCTGACGGTAATGTTAAATTGATTGGTTTATGAAACAAGCTCCTGTAAATATTAAAAATAAGCGTGCTACATTTGACTATGAACTGGTAGATACTTATACTGCGGGTATTGTACTCACAGGTACGGAAATCAAATCTATTCGGTTGGGCAAAGCGAGCTTGGTAGATACATTCTGCTATTTTGCTAATGGCGAACTGTGGGTGAAGAATATGCATATTGCCGAGTATTTTTACGGTTCGTACAATAATCATAATGCGCGTAGGGAGCGCAAACTTTTGTTGAATAAGAAAGAATTGGGAAAGCTGATGCGTGGAACAAAAGATCCCGGTTTTACCATTGTACCTGTGCGTTTGTTTATCAATGAAAAAGGATTGGCAAAAGTTGTTGTAGCTCTTGCCAAAGGTAAGAAGCAATATGACAAACGAGAATCCCTTAAAGAAAAAGATGACAAGCGTGACATGGCACGTATGTTCAAGCGGTAAGACAAAATTTGAAGTATAAGTGTGAAGCATAAGGTATATAATATCACATTATATCTTATAATATTGTTGCTTATATCTTATGCTTCACACTTATACTTTATATTTTATACCTTATAACAGTGGCTTCTATTGAAAAGTTGGTGCGTGAGCGCATCTTGATTTTAGATGGTGCGATGGGCACCATGATACAACAATATAACTTAACGGAGGAAGACTTCCGTGGTGAGTATTTTGCTCATGTCTCAGGGCAATTGAAGGGTAATAATGATTTACTTTGTCTGACCCGCCCCGATATAGTACAGGATATCCATCGTAAATATTTAGTGGCAGGTGCTGATATTATTGAAACGAATACTTTCAGTTCTACTCGTGTTAGCATGGCTGATTATCATGTGCAGGAATATGTGCGTGAAATAAATAGTACTGCCGTAAAATTGGCACGTGAAGTAGCCGATGAATTTACTGCTCTTACTCCTGATAAACCACGCTTTGTGGCTGGTTCCATCGGCCCTACCAATAAAACCTGTTCTATGAGTCCTGATGTAAATAACCCGGCATTCCGCGCTTTGAGTTATGATGAACTGGCTACTGCCTATCGTGAACAGATGGAGATTATGCTTGAAACAGGTATAGATGCTCTGTTGATAGAAACTATTTTTGATACGTTGAATGCGAAAGCGGCTATTTATGCTGCCGAACAGGCGATGGATTTTACCGGTATTCATGTTCCTTTGATGCTATCGGTTACAGTTTCCGATACTGGAGGACGTACTCTTTCAGGGCAAACTTTAGAAGCTTTTCTGGCTTCTGTACAACATGCGGATATTTTCTCTGTCGGTCTGAACTGTTCTTTCGGTGCACATCAGTTGAAACCTTTTCTCGAACAGCTTGCTGTACGTGCTCCTTATTATATAAGTGCTTATCCCAATGCCGGCTTGCCGAATGGCTTAGGAACATACGATCAGACTCCTATCGAAATGGCCAATGAAATTGGAGAGTATATTCATGAAGGGTTAGTAAATATTATTGGTGGATGTTGTGGTACTACTGACGAATATATTGCCGAATATTCGGCTCTGATTGTCGATGTTGCTCCACATATACCTGTTCCAAAAACAGATAATCTTTGGCTGTCGGGTTTGGAACTTTTGGAAGTGAAACCTGAAAACAACTTTATAAATGTAGGTGAACGTTGTAATGTTGCCGGTTCGCGTAAGTTTCTGCGATTGATAAACGAGAAAAAGTACGATGAAGCTCTGAGTATTGCCCGCCAGCAAGTGGAAGATGGTGCACAGGTCATTGATATCAATATGGATGATGGTTTGCTGGATGCCAAGGAAGAAATGACTATTTTCCTAAATCTTATTGCTTCCGAACCGGAAATTGCGCGTGTTCCTGTGATGATAGACTCTTCCAAATGGGAAGTGATTGTTGCTGGTTTGAAATGCCTGCAAGGAAAATCCATCGTTAATTCTATTTCTTTGAAAGAAGGGGAAAAAAAATTTCTGGAGCATGCCCGTCTCATAAAACAATATGGTGCAGCTGTTGTGGTAATGGCATTTGATGAGAAAGGACAGGCGGATACTTTTGAACGCAAGATTGAAGTTTGTGAACGGGCTTATCACCTTTTGGTGGATAAGATAGGTTTTAATCCTCATGATATTATTTTTGATCCGAATGTGCTTGCAGTAGCTACAGGTATGGAGGAACATAATAATTATGCGGTCGACTTTATTCGTGCTGCAGGTTGGATACGGAAAAATCTATTTGGTGCACATGTGAGTGGAGGTGTCAGTAACCTTTCGTTCTCATTTCGTGGTAATAATTATATCCGTGAGGCGATGCATGCCGTATTCCTTTATTATGCAATCCGTGAGGGGATGGATATGGGTATTGTAAATCCCGCGACTTCTGTGATTTATACGGATATCTCTGCTGATATTTTAGAACGTATCGAGGATGTGGTTCTCAATCGCCGACCGGATGCTGCCGAGCGATTGATTGAGGTTGCTGAGCGTCTGAAAATAGAGATGGAAGCTGCGAAAAAAACAGATTCGAATGATAGCTCTCGGCATTCAACTTTCAATTCTCAACTTGCTTGGCGTGAGGGGACCACATTGGAAGAACGTTTAAAATATGCTTTGACGAAAGGTATCGGTGATTATTTGGAAGAAGACCTTACTGAGGCTTTGGATAAGTACCCTAAAGCTGTGGATATTATCGAGGGACCATTAATGGAGGGTATGAAACATGTCGGTGATTTATTTGGTATCGGTAAGATGTTTCTTCCACAAGTAGTGAAGACTGCTCGTATCATGAAGAAAGCGGTTGCCATTTTGCAACCGATCATTGAATCGGAAAAGCAGGAAGATGCCACTTCTGCTGGCAAAGTTTTGCTTGCAACCGTAAAAGGTGATGTACACGATATCGGTAAGAATATAGTTGCAGTCGTGATGGCTTGTAATGGTTACGAGATAATCGACTTGGGAGTAATGGTGCCTGCTGAAACCATTGTACAACGTGCAATAGATGAAAAAGTAGATATGATTGGATTGAGTGGTTTGATTACTCCTTCATTGGACGAAATGGTACATGTGGCTTTTGAGTTGGAAAAAGCCGGAGCCGATATACCTTTATTGATAGGAGGGGCTACTACATCTCCTTTGCATACTGCACTGAAGATAGCTCCCGTTTATCATGCTCCGGTGATTCATCTGAAAGATGCCTCTCAGAATGCGACTGTGGCGGCACGCTTGATGAACCCAAAGCAGAAAGCAAAGTTAGTAGAAGATTTATCGATGAAATATCAACAATTACGTGAGAAAAACGAGGAGAGACAGGTTGATACAGTTTCTTTGGAAAAAGCTAAAAAAAATAAGTTGAACCTGTTTTGATTGATGAAAGCAAGAATTAAATAAATGGGCATTTAGTAGTTGTATTTGCTAAATGTCCATTTTTTCTCCAAATAATATCCATTAACAGCTCTTCCGTTTTTGATAGGTTCATAGTTTATATGATTTTCTACATTTAAGTTTACTTATTCTATAAATGTAGAAAATCTATGAACATATATTCTAAATGATATTTATTTAGATAAGTTTAATGAAATTAGAGTGTTTAGATACTGATTTCTTGAGATGTACTGTCTTATCTTTACTCCTTAATTTTTTTCTTATACTGTTCAAATCGTAATGTTATATCCCTGACGAAATTATATGTTTCTATTCCACGGAAATAACCATTTTTACAGACAGGATCAGTAAAATACTCTTCGTTGCTTTTCAGCAGGATGAAATTTTCTACATTATCGCGCCAAACATATTTGTTCTTTCCGTATTTCTCAGCCAGAGCCATAGCATCCAATACGTGTCCAATACCGGAGTTGTAAGATGCCAATACGAAGTTCAGTCTCTCCTCTGGGGGAACTGCAGAAAAACTTCTGGCAGTGGCAGCGATATATTTTACTGCTGCTTTGATGTTTTCTTCAGGGTTATGTTCTTTGCCCGGCGGTACTCCCATGGCTCGTGCGGTAGTCGGCATCAGTTGCATCAGTCCTTTGGCGCCTGCCCATGATACTGCCGTAGAATCGAAATTGGATTCTGTATAGGCCAACGATGCCAATAGACGCCAATCCCAATTGATTTCAGGGGCATATTTCTTGAATAAATGATCGTAATGAGAGATTTTTCCTTCTCGTAAGGATAAGATAGGAGAGTGAGGAATAGCTTTGCTGATTTCAAAATAACGTTTCATACTTGCTGTATAAGCAGGCGAAGTCATATTTTCTTCATGCCATTTGTTAGCTGCTGCTGCCAGTTGTGGACAGTTCCTTCTTACAGCCCATGAAGCACGTTGATCAAAACTTATAGAAAGGCTAATGTTTAGGTGGGGATAATAAGTCGTATTTAATTGTGCTACATCATTGTCGGCTACAGTATAAGATATCTTTCCTTGTGAAACCTGAGTAATCAAATCTTCCACAGTAATACTATCGTTGGTTACTTTATGAATATTTATTCCTCCTCCAAGTTCTTTGTCAAGGTTCACTAAACGATCGTAATACTTACCTGGTTTTACATATATGTCTTTCCCGATAAGTTCTGTAACGTCTTTCAGAGGTTTAGTACGTCCATCGGTACGTTGTACAATAACTTGATGAGTAATTACTTCTTCACCACAGTAAATCAGACTGTCTTTCCATTCCTTTGTAATGGGTAGGTTATAAGCAATAAGATCACCTTCACCTGTAAGGAGTTTTTCTATGAGATCATGTACGTTTTTGGCAACCTTAATTTTTAGATTTATCCCAAGACTTTTGGCAAATTGCTCACTTAATTCGTATTGAAAACCCATGTCTTGTCCACGGTAAATAAAATAGGAAGTAGAACTGTATAATGTCAATACTATCAACTCTCCACTATCCTTTATTTGTTGCAAGTCATCACCACTTTCTTCTACAGCGGCATTATGACTACCACGGCATCCTGAAATGCAACATATTATCATCATTGACAATATCGTCCATAATCCGCTTCTCTTTTTCATGGTACAGCAATTAATATCTGATACTTAATATCTATCTTAAGTGTTTCTTAATATACATCGTGAGTATATCAATTGCCACTTGGTTGTTACCACCTTCCGGAACAATGAGGTCAGCATACCTCTTACAGGGCTCAATGAATTGCAAATGCATTGGTTTTAGAATACGGGTATAACGTTCCATTACAGCCTCGGCGGTACGTCCACGTTCAATCACGTCCCGTTGGATAACGCGGATAAGGCGTTCATCGGGATCTGCATCTACAAAAATCTTGAGATCCATCATGCTACGAAGTTTTTTGTCGCATAAAGCAAGGATACCTTCAATGATAATCACTTCACGTGGTTCGATATGGATGGTTTCGGGCTGACGGGTACATGTCAGATACGAATAAGTGGGTTGTTCGATGCTTTTACCATCGCGCAACATGGAAACGTGTTTGGACAGAAGATTCCATTCGAATGCATCGGGATGGTCGAAATTGATATTCTGCCGTTCTTCCACAGGTACGTGGCTACTGTCTTTATAGTAAGAATCTTGCGGCAATAATACCACTTCACCTACAGGGAGACTTTCAATAATTTTACGTACGACGGTGGTCTTTCCCGAACCTGTTCCGCCTGCAATTCCTATTATTAACATCCGTTTAAGTGTATATTTGAAACAAAACCAGTATTTTTGCAGTTGTTAAATACAGCCGCTTCGGCTGACAAATATAGATATAAATCATTTAAATAACAAAGTTATGGTCAAGCACATTGTTTTATTTAAGCTGAAAGATGAGGCTTCGGCTGAGGAAAAGTTAGCGGCAATGAATAATTTTAAGGAAGCTATTGAAGCGCTTCCTGCTAAAATTTCCGTTATTCGTAAGATTGAAGTTGGATTAAATATCAATCCTGCTGAAGCTTGGAGTATTGCTTTGTATAGTGAGTTTGACACATTGGATGATGTGAAGTTCTATGCTACACATCCCGAACATGTGGCTGCTGGTAAACTTATTGCAGGTGTGAAAGAAAGTCGTGCTTGCGTAGATTACGAAGATTAAATTAGCAATAAATGAACCAAAAATTAGAAATGAAGAAAATATTATTCTCTACTTTTTTGTTGCTTCTCGCTATTGTGGTGCAAGCGCAGATACACGAACCTGTTAAATTCAAATCGGAGTTGAAAACTTTACCAGCAGGTGAAGCCGAAATTGTGTTTACCGGTGTGATTGATAAAGGTTGGCATGTTTACTCTACCGATCTGGGTGATGGGGGACCTATTTCGGCCACTTTTAATACTGAGAAACTTTTTGGTGTTGAGTTGGTAGGTAAGCTGAAACCCGTTGGAAAGGAAATATCCGCGTTCGATAAGTTGTTTGAAATGAAGGTGCGTTATTTTGAGAATACAGCACAATTTGTTCAGCAGTTGAAATTGACAGGGGGTATTTACGAAATAGATGGTTATTTGGAATATGGTGCATGTAATGATGAGAATTGTTTACCACCTACTCAAGTGCCATTCAACTTTTCCGGTAAGGCTGAAGGTGAGACTTCTAAGGAAATTTTAGTCGCTCCACAAACAGAGAGTCAGCCTGTGACACAACAAGTTATTACGAAAACTGTTGCGGATACCGCTTCTGTTGTAGCTATCGGTGGGGGGGATGGAATTACTGGAATAAATGTTTCCGATGGAGATATTGATCTTTGGAAACCGGTTATCAATGATTTACATATGTTGGGAGAAACTACTTCCCAGGAGAATATGTCATGGATTTATATCTTCATTACTGGTTTTCTCGGTGGATTGTTAGCGTTGTTCACTCCCTGTGTATGGCCTATCATACCGATGACGGTGAGCTTCTTCTTGAAACGTAGTAAAGACAAGAAAAAAGGTGTTCGTGATGCGTGGACATATGGTGCGTCCATCGTAGTGATATACGTTACCTTAGGACTAGCTATTACGTTGATCTTTGGTGCTAGTGCACTGAATGCGCTTTCAACGAATGCAGTTTTCAATATCCTGTTTTGTTTGATGTTGGTAGTGTTTGCTGCTTCTTTTTTCGGAGCGTTTGAAATAACTCTTCCCTCCAAATGGAGTAACGCAGTAGATAGCAAGGCTGAAAAAACAAGTGGCTTGCTCAGTATTTTCCTGATGGCATTCACGCTCTCATTAGTATCTTTTTCTTGTACAGGTCCTATTATCGGTTTCTTGTTGGTACAAGTTTCTACGACTGGTAGTGTGGTAGCTCCGGCTATTGGTATGTTGGGTTTTGCTATCGCATTGGCATTGCCGTTCACATTGTTTGCATTATTCCCGTCATGGTTGAAGTCTATGCCTAAGTCAGGAGGTTGGATGAATGTTATTAAAGTGACACTCGGTTTCCTTGAACTTGCATTTGCGTTGAAGTTCCTTTCTGTTGCCGATTTGGCTTATGGCTGGCGTATCCTTGACCGTGAAACGTTTCTTGCTTTATGGATTGTACTGTTTGCTCTGCTCGGTTTCTATTTGTTGGGTAAAATTAAGTTTCCGCACGATGATGACGATAATAAGGTCAGTGTGCCGCGTTTTTTCATGGCTTTGACTTCTTTGGCATTTGCTGTTTATATGGTTCCCGGTTTATGGGGAGCACCGTTGAAGGCAGTCAGTGCTTTTGCGCCGCCTATGCAGACACAGGATTTCAATCTGTACAATAATGAGGTACATGCCCAGTTTGATGATTATGATCTTGGTATGGAGTATGCTCGTTTGCATGGCAAGCCCGTAATGCTGGATTTCACTGGTTATGGTTGTGTGAATTGCCGAAAGATGGAACTTGCTGTATGGACAGATCCGAAGGTGAGCGATATCATCAATAACGATTATGTGCTTATCACGCTTTATGTAGACAATAAAACTCCGCTCACTTCTCCTGTGAAGATTATGGAAAACGGAAAAGAACGTACTTTACGTACAGTAGGCGATAAGTGGAGTTATTTGCAACGAGTTAAGTTCGGTGCCAATGCACAACCGTTCTATGTGCTGATTGACAATGAAGGCAGACCACTTAATAAGTCATATTCTTATGATGAGGATATTCCCAAATATATAGAATTCTTGCAAACAGGTTTGGAAAATTATAAGAAAGAGAAAGTTAATCAAGAATGAAACATATTGTAGATATCGATACGTGGGAACGCCGGGATAATTTCGGTTTTTTCCGGAGTTTCGTAAATTCCTGGTATTCCATTACCACTGAAATTGATTGTACTGAAGCACGTTCCGCAGCAAAAATTGCGGGACGTTCCTTTTTTCTCTACTACTTATATGCTGTGCTTCGTGCCGCCAATGAGGTAGTAGAGCTCCGTTATCGTATAGATAAGGAAGGTCGGGTTATCTATCACGATCAAGTTGATATTATTTCTCCGATAGCAGTTCCCGGAAAGACTTTTTATACGGTTCGTATCCCTTATCACGAAGATTTTGAGAGCTTTTATACAGAGGCTTATGCTCTGATAACGAATATCCCGGAAGACGGTGATCCTTATGGGGCGGAGAAAACTTTGATAAAACATGGAGACTATGATGTAGTGCATCTGAGTGCAGTTCCCAAAATGTTCTTTACTGCCACTACTTATACGCTTGCCGAAGTTGGAAACGGATGTAACTACCCTTTGATGACAGCAGGTAAGGCCGTTCTTCGTGAAGGTAGGTTGGTATTTCCTTTATCTATTTATGTGAATCATGCTTTTGTAGACGGTTCGCATTTAAGTACATTCTTTGAAAAAATCGAACAATATCTTAGGGAAATTTCACGTGGATAATCTCTATAGAAACAAGTTTACCGCTTGTAAAAAGTAGAAAATAACGTTTAATTCAGCGTATTACAGATTTATTACAGAATTTATCTTTAGCTTTGTAGTCATAACTAATAGCCAATGATGAATTTGATTAATAAGAATGTAGAAATAAAGAAAAATAATTTTCGAAGGAAAATTGTTTCTGTATTCGTTATGTTATGCGTTACGTCCCAATTTTTGCAGGCACAGGAAGAGGATTTTACCAGTTGGCTTAATGCTGGTTTCGAATATAAAGTGAAACCAGCATTTGTTATATCTACTGATTTAGAGTGGCGTACTAAGAATGATTTAAATAGAACAGATCGTTGGGGAATAGGAGTAGGGGGAGAGTATCTTTTTTTACCTTTCTTGAAATTTGGTGCCGGATATGAACTGCATTATCGTAACCGGGGTGAAAGTGGATGGGAATTTCGTCATCGTTATCGTGTGGATGGAACGCTTTCTACGCATTTGCAGCATCTCAAGTTATCATTACGGGAACGTTTGCAGCATACCTTTGATGGAGAAAATGATGAATTCCGTCTGCGTTCACGTTTCAAATTAGCTTATGATATACCGAAATGTAAGCTGGAACCTTATGTCTCGGTAGAAATATATAACGGGTTAAATTTTGGAGAACATTTTAATGTACAGCGTATGCGTTATCGGACAGGATTGAGCTTTGAGGTAACAGACAATTGGGATACAGAGGTTTTCTATTGTCGTCAGTGGCAACGTGACAGACAGAAAAATATAGTAGGGATAGAATGTTCGTATAGTTTTTAGAATGTGTCTCGTCTTTCGGATTTCTTCTTCCGATACTCTTTTTTAAGATAGAAATTGAAGCCGGCATATACCTGTAATGTACCGAAGCCATTGTTCAGTGAGAAGTTCTTCCGATAGTAATCGTATGTTCTACCTACAAACGAGCTACCCACGAAATATTTACTATTATTATATACTATTCCGGCTCTTACAATGAAGTCAATATTGATATTTTTGTACCATTCGTTTTTTTCTCCTTCTGCTTTTTCAATCCGGGATGTTTTATATGCCACAGCAGGATTGATTGATAGACATGCAAGACAATTTCGTGCAAATACCCAGTTGTAGGCATAACCGAAATTGAGACTGAGATTGGTGTACTTTATGTGCTTTACTTTCATACCCGAATTCATCGTTTCTCGGATAATTTCCGGTAATAAGGTATAGTCAAAGTTCAGATTATGCGTAGATACCGATAGTCCCGCGATAAATGATCCGGCATTTCTGCGTTGGTTGGTAGATTGGCTGAAAGCTGCTGGATAAGAGAAACGTCGGTTATTGAAAATATAGTATAAATTTAATCCCTTCATATCTACTTTCAATCCTCTGAAATCTTCTGAGTAGTCCGAAGGGATATTTGAAAAGCCGGTTACTTTATGTATTTTATAATCATTACCTGTACGACGGTAGAAAATGTCTACTCCTAACTTTGAACTGTAAAGGCTGAGGTCAAATTCTGTTCCTTTCTTTTTCCCACTTTTTTTTCCGAGAAGTGCTTCTGTGTCTACTGACCATCCCAGGAATATCCAGCGCCATCCGAAATAAACACCGATCTTGTTATGAGGTTTAGGAGAGAGGCGTAATCGTTGAGGTTCAGGAATGATGCTTGATATTGAGTAATATTCATAATTTGTGAAGTGGTCGAGCATCAGAGCATAATTATATCGGTTAGGACTGATATAGGTCGTATCGAAATTACTGAAATTAAGGAATTTCTTAATACCCTTTTTGAACCTTTTCTGATGTGTTTCCGGTTGGATACTATCGTTTGCAACGAGAACACTAACTTCATTCTGAGCAAATAAAGGTAGCGGTAACAGTATCCATAAACAGAAAATAAATCTTTTCAGCATCATTTCCAGTCAGTGTAAAATTTTCTTGTAGACGAAGATAGGTAAAAACACTCTATTAGACAAGTATCCTTTTCTATTTCTCGAATTTTACATACGTTTATGATATTGTAATGGTACGTCATGAAGTCCTTCACATGATGGAAGGAAATAGTTATTCTGAGATTTCGTTGAAAGAAGCAATTATTAAGAAGTTTGGTAAACATCGGCGTTTTTATATTTGTTCGATAGAAGATATGGATACTGATACTCTTATTGGGTTTCTTAAAGAAGAAGGAAAATTTATGTCGTCTGATGATGGCTTCGCGGTTAATATAACGAAAATGTGCAATCATTCATTGGGTTGTTGCAATGAAAGATTGCTTTTATTTCTCATTGCAACTTTTTTATTCTATTGAAAGAATATGCAATTGTTCTTTTTATATTTGTTGCCGAAAACATAAATACAAATGATTGTTACTTTAGAAAACAAACAATTTCAAACACGTTATAATATGAAAAAACTACGTTTAATTTTATTCTTATTTTGTTGTTCCTTGTGCTTATGGGGACAAGACCGGGTAACAGTGATACAAAATGATTTTTTAGGTAATAATCCTCACCGGATTTTAGTAGTCTCTCATCGTGCTGACTGGCGTAATGCACCGGAAAATTCTTTGCAAGCTATCCGGAACAGTATTGCTATGGGGGTAGATATGGTAGAAATAGATTTAAAAAAGACTAAAGATGGATATTTGGTTTTAATGCACGATAACTCAATAAATCGTACGATGACTGGGAAAGGTGCGGTTGAAGATTATACTTTGGCCGAACTGAAAACAATGCGGTTGAAGAATGGGGCGGGATGTAAAACGCGGCATCAGATACCTACTTTTGAGGAAGTGATGGAATTATGTAAAGGTAAGGTTATGGTGAATGTAGACAAAGGATATGATTATTTTAAAGAAGCTTACGAGATATTGAAAAAGACCGGGACGGTAAATCAATGTGTTATGAAAGCCTCGTTACCTTATGAACGGGTAAAGGCGGAAAATGGAGATGTTTTGGATAAAATGATTTTTATGCCTGTCATCAATGTAAGTAGAAAAGGTGCGGAAGCTGTTATTGATAGTTATATAACTCATTTAAAACCAAAAGCATTTGAATTGATTTTTAATGATGATGGTCCAGAAGTACAACGCTTAATAAAGAAAGTCTACGATAGTGGTGCTAAGATTTTTATTAATACCCTTTGGCCGGAACTTTGCGGAGGACATGATGATGACCGTGCGGTAGAACTGCAACAACCTGATGAAAGTTGGGGCTGGGTTATAGAACAAGGTGTTAAGCTAATTCAGACAGATCGTCCGGTATTATTATTGCAATATTTGAAAGAAAAAGGATTGCACGAATAAGTGTAGGAAATAAAGGTTGTTATTTTGAAGATTTGTTATCTTTGCTCCATAAAATTAAAGATAGTATGAAGAAGATTATCAATCCATGGAAAAATATGGAAGGTTACAACTGTTTCGGTTGCTCTCCTGATAATGAAGCTGGTGTAAGAATGGAGTTTTATGAAGATGGTGACGAGGTGGTGAGTATTTGGAAGCCGCGTCCGGAATACCAGGGCTGGTTGAATACGCTTCATGGAGGTATCCAGTCGGTATTGTTGGATGAAATATGTGGTTGGGTGGTATTTCGTAAATTGCAAACCGGAGGAGTGACGTCAAAGATGGAAACTCGTTTTCGTAAATCCATATCCACTAATGATACACATGTAGTACTGCGCGCTTTTCTTAAGGAACAAAAGCGTAATATCGCTATTATAGAAGCGAGGCTTTACAACAGTGTGGGAGAACTTTGTACAGAAGCTACGTGTACATATTTTACTTTTCCACAGGAAAAAGCGGAAACAGAAATGTATTTCCATCATTGCGATGTGGAATCAGAAGAGATTTTGCCACTAATTTGAAAGAAAAAACAATTTTTTTGTGATAAATCTTTGGATATTACGATGGGATACTTTACTTTTGTCGCATTGAAATAAAAAACATGAAGAATATCGTTGCACATCATCACCATCATCATCCTGACGAATAATTCGGTGGGCGTATGAGTGTATGTGTATAACGTAGAACATAGATAACGAGGCTTACCGGATATTGGTAAGTCTCGTTTTTTATTTTCAAGTATTTAGGAAAATAATTTGAATACTATATTTAGTAAATAATTAAATTATAAATAAATAGTTATGTTAAGAATTGCCGTGCAAGCTAAAGGTCGTCTTTATGAGGAGACGATGTCTTTCCTGGAAGAATCGGATATAAAATTGAGTGCAACTAAACGTACGTTGCTGGTACAGTCTTCTAATTTTCCTATCGAAGTGTTGTTCCTTCGGGATGATGACATTCCACAAACAGTGGCGACAGGGGTTGCGGACATTGGTATAGTCGGTGAAAATGAGTTTATGGAGAGAAATGAAGATGCTGAAATTATCAAGCGTCTGGGTTTTAGTAAATGTCGTCTCTCATTGGCTATGCCCAAGGATATTGAATATCCCGGCATAAAATGGTTTGATGGGAAAAAAATAGCAACATCCTATCCCGGTATACTTTCCAGCTATCTGAAAGAGCAAGGGGTAAAAGCTGAGATACATGTGATTACAGGTTCTGTAGAGGTTTCTCCGGGTATCGGTTTGGCCGATGCTATTTTTGATATAGTAAGTTCCGGTTCTACTTTAGTAAGTAATCGTCTGAAGGAAGTGGAAGTCGTGATGAAGTCTGAAGCGTTGCTCATTGGTAATAAGAACATGAGTGAAGATAAGCAAGAGATTTTGAAAGAATTGCTTTTCCGTATGGATGCAGTGAAAACAGCTGAAGATAAAAAATATGTGTTGATGAATGCACCAAAAGATAAGTTGGATAAAATTGTGTCTGTACTTCCAGGTATGAAAAGCCCGACAGTGATGCCATTGGCTCAGGAAGGTTGGTGCTCTGTACATACAGTGCTCGATGAAAAATGTTTTTGGGAGATTATCGGTAAGCTGAAAGCGTTGGGGGCAGAAGGGATTTTGGTATTGCCGATTGAAAAAATGATAATTTAGGAACTTTGCCAGGTGTTGCGTCCCTAAATTCTCATTTATATAATGTTAAAACTGATAGATATGATTTTAATAACCAATCCTGATAAATCACAGTGGACCGAGTTACTGGAACGTCCGGTGATGAATACTGAAAATCTGTTCGATACGGTACGGAATATTATTGACTGCGTAAAGTCTGAGGGTGATCGTGCTGTGTTGAACTTTGAAGAGAAGTTTGATAAAGTGAAGTTGTCTTCCTTGATTGTTACAGATGAAGAACAACAAGAAGCAGAAGTTTTGGTGGGTGAAGAATTGAAAGCCGCCATTCGTCTGGCCAAACAAAATATAGAGATATTTCACGCTGCACAGCGCTTTGAAGGTAAGAAGATAGAAACCCAACCGGGAATAACCTGTTGGCAAAAAGCTGTAGCTATCGAGAAAGTAGGATTGTACATACCCGGAGGTACAGCACCTTTATTTTCCACTGTATTGATGCTTGCCGTTCCGGCCAAGATTGCAGGATGCAAAGAGATAGTTCTCTGTACTCCTCCGGGAAAAGATGGAAAGGTACATCCTGCTGTATTGTTTGCCGCAAAAGTAGCGGGTGTACACCGGATATTCAAAGCTGGTGGCGTGCAGGCCATTGCAGCTATGGCATATGGTACTAAAAGCGTGCCTAAGGTCTATAAAATATTTGGACCAGGTAACCAGTATGTCACAGCTGCCAAACAGTTAGTAAGTTTGCGTGATGTAGCAATAGATATGCCTGCCGGTCCGTCCGAGGTAGAAGTATTAGCGGATGAAACAGCTAATCCTGTATTTGTTGCCGCTGATTTGTTAAGCCAAGCTGAACATGGCGTGGATAGTCAGGCAATGCTGATTACTACTTCTGTAAAGCTGCAACAAGCAGTGAAAGACGAAGTAGAGCGCCAACTTGCTTTGTTGCCCCGCAAGGAAATAGCAGAAAAATCACTTGCTAATAGTAAACTTATCGTGGTTCGTGATATGGATGAGGCTATCGAATTGACAAATATCTATGCTCCTGAACATTTGATTATTGAAACTGGTAATTATATGTCTGTGGCAGAACGTATAGTGAATGCCGGTTCGGTATTTTTGGGTTCTTTGACTCCTGAGAGTGCGGGAGACTATGCGTCGGGTACCAATCATACCCTGCCCACCAATGGGTATGCCAAGGCATATAGCGGTGTCAGTCTTGATAGCTTTATACGTAAAATCACATTTCAGGAAATCAAGCCTGAGGGAATACGTATTATAGGAGCTGCCATTGAAGAAATGGCTGCCAATGAGCATCTGGATGCACATAAGAATGCAGTAACCGTAAGGCTTGAAGAGTTGAAACTTAAAAATTAATATTTGATATCGTAAATATCATGATGAAGACATTAGAACAATTGACCCGCCCCAATATCTGGCGTTTAAAACCTTATTCTTCGGCACGAGATGAATATAAAGGTGTAACTGCATCCGTGTTTCTTGATGCCAATGAAAATCCTTATAATTTACCACATAACCGATATCCTGATCCCATGCAGTGGGAACTGAAAAAAGAGTTGGCAAAAATTAAAAAAGTAAGTCCTGAGCATATCTTTTTGGGAAACGGCAGTGATGAAGCGATTGACCTTGTATTTCGTGCTTTCTGCGAACCGCGTATTGATAATGTGGTTGCCATAGACCCTACATACGGTATGTATCAGGTATGTGCAGACGTGAATGATGTGGAATATCGCAAGGTATTGTTGGATGATAACTTCCAGTTTTCGGCAGATAATTTGTTGGCGGCTACAGATGAGTATACGAAACTTATTTTTCTTTGTTCTCCCAATAATCCCACAGGTAATGACTTGCTTCGTAGTGAAATAGAGAAACTACTTTGGAGGTTTGACGGATTGGTAATATTGGACGAAGCATACAACGACTTTTCGGAAGCCCCTTCTTTCCTTGAAGAACTGGATAAGTATCCTAATCTCATCATTCTCCAGACTTTCTCTAAAGCGTGGGGATGTGCTGCTATCCGTTTAGGTATGGCATTTGCCTCACAAGATATTATCACTATTTTTAGTAAGATAAAGTATCCTTATAATGTAAACCAGTTAACACAGAAACAAGCTATTGAAATGTTGCACCGCTATTATGAAATAGAGCGATGGGTGAAGATGTTGAAAGAAGAACGTGAACATTTGGAGGCGGAATTTACAGGATTGCCTTGTACTGTTGAAGTATTTCCGTCAGATGCAAATTTCTTCTTGGCTCGTGTGACAGATGCCGTGACGATTTACAACTATCTGGTAGGCGAGGGTATTATTGTTCGTAACCGTAATTCTATTTCACTTTGTGGAAACTGTTTGCGTGTAACTGTAGGTACTCATGTTGAGAATGAAAAACTGATCGAAGCATTGAAAAAGTATAATATATGAAGAAAGTACTTTTTATAGACCGCGATGGTACACTGGTTGTCGAACCTCCTATAGATTATCAGCTTGATTCGCTCGAAAAGTTGGAATTTTATCCGAAGGTGATGCGCAATCTTGGTTTTATCCGTAGCAAATTGGATTTTGAGTTTGTAATGGTTACCAATCAAGATGGTTTGGGTACGGTTTCTTTTCCGGAAGAGACTTTTTGGCCAGCTCACAACTTGATGATGAAGACATTGGCAGGTGAAGGTATCACTTTTGATGAGGTATGTATTGATCGTAGTATGCCTGAAGATTTTGCACCGACACGTAAACCTCGTACCGGCATGCTTGTTAAATATTTGAATAACCCGGATTATGATTTGACAAACAGTTTTGTAATTGGTGATCGTCTTACGGATGTAGAACTGGCTAAGAACTTAGGATGTAAGGCTATTCTTCTTCAAGAAAATATGAATATACTGAAATCCGGGTTAGAAGGTGGCGGGACGAACTCTGAAGATTTTGGAGAGGTGTGTGTACTCGCAACAAAAGATTGGGATAAAGTGGCTGAATTCCTTTTTGCCGGTGAACGAAAAGCGGAAGTACGCCGCACAACAAAAGAGACAGATATTTATATAGCTCTCAATCTGGATGGAAACGGTCATTGCGACATATATACAGGTTTAGGTTTTTTCGACCACATGTTGGAACAGATCGGTAAGCATGGTGGACTAGACTTGACTATTCATGTGAAAGGTGATTTGGAAGTAGACGAGCATCATACTATAGAAGATACTGCACTTGCTCTCGGTGAATGTCTTTATCAAGCGTTGGGAAACAAGCGGGGAATTGAACGCTATGGATATGCATTACCAATGGATGATTGTTTTTGCCAGGTATGTCTTGATTTTGGTGGGCGTCCGTGGCTGGTATGGAATGCGGAGTTTAAGCGTGAGAGAATAGGAGAGATGCCCACAGAAATGTTCCTGCATTTTTTCAAATCACTGAGTGATACCGCTAGGATGAATCTTAATATCAAAGCAGAAGGACAAAATGAACATCATAAGATAGAAGGTATTTTCAAAGCTTTGGCAAGGGCATTGAAAATGGCAGTAAAGCGAGATATCTATCATTATGAATTGCCAAGTTCCAAAGGAGTATTGTAAATACTCGTTTATCGTCCGTAAATGAACAGGGGGAGTGTCCGATATCGGACACTCCCCCTGTTTTGGCCTTTTCCGGTCATTTGGCACACTCTTTGCTTTTCTTTTCGCGATTATTATTATGCTCAAACATGAAAAACTTTTTTTTACTTGCATTTTATTTTTTTATACCGTCGGTGCTTTTTGCGCAAAACGATTTGATGGTGCATGAACGCGACATTACTTTGGCAGAAGCCATTGCATTGGCGCGTACTCAGTCTGTAGATGCTGCTGTCGCTTTAAATGAATTGAAGACCGCTTATTGGGAATATCGTACATTTCGTGCGGATTTATTACCCGAAGTGAATTTTACGGGTACATTACCTAATTATAATAAATCCTACAGTGCTTATCAGAATTCGGATGGTTCTTATAGTTTTGTCCGTAATAATACACTGGGACTATCTGGTACATTGTCTATAGACCAAAATATTTGGTTCACAGGAGGTAAACTGTCTTTGGCCTCTTCACTTGATTATCTCAAACAGTTGGGCTCTAACGGAGATAAACAATTTATGTCCGTCCCTATTAGCCTTGAGTTGACACAACCCATTTTTGGTGTGAACAATTTGAAGTGGAACCGTCGTATTGAACCTGTCCGCTACGCCGAGGCAAAAGCTGCATTTATCTCTGCTACGGAAGAAGTGACAATGAAGACCATCACTTACTTCTTTCAGCTATTGTTGGCTAAAGAAGCATTGGCCACAGCACAGCAAAACAAAGAAAATTCAGACCGTCTTTATGAAGTAGCGATTGCTAAACGCAAGATGGGACAGATTTCTGAGAATGATTTGTTGCAACTCAAGTTGAATGCATTGCAAGGAAAAGCGGATGTGACGGAAGCAGAAAGTAACCTGAATGCAAAAATGTTTCAGCTCCGTTCTTTCCTTGGGGTATCCGAACAGAAAGGACTAAATCCTGTATTGCCAGCTTCTGTTCCTAACATAAAAATGGCGTATGATTATGTGTTGAATAAAGCGTTGGAACGTAATTCATTTGCCCAAAACATCCGTCGCCGTCAGTTGGAAGCCGATTACGAAGTGGCTACTGCCCGTGGAAACCTACGGAGTATCGACCTTTTCGCCAGTGTCGGTTACACGGGGCAAAACCAAGAATTCTCTTCTGCTTATCAGGATCTGCTGGATAACCAGATAGTGAAAGTAGGTGTGAAAATTCCTATCCTTGACTGGGGAAAACGTCGCGGAAAGGTTCGGGTAGCCAAGAGTAACCGTGAAGTCGTTTTATCTAAGCTCCGTCAGGAACAAATGGATTTTAATCAGGATATATTCTTGTTGGTGGCCAATTTCAATAATCAGGCACAACAATTGGGAATAGCGGCAGAAGCGGACATCATCGCTGAAAAACGTTACAAGACAAGTGTAGAGACATTTATGATTGGTAAGATCAGTACGCTTGATCTGAATGATGCCCAAAATTCAAAAGATGAAGCACGCCAGAAGCATATCTCGGAACTTTATTATTATTGGTACTATTTTTACCAGCTCCGTAGTCTGACGCTTTGGGATTTTGAGCGGAATACAGAGTTGGAGGCGGATTTTGAAGATATCATTAAAGGATAATCGTCACAACAGATTACGTGAATTTATACCGATTATAAGGAAAAATGATAAAAATCCGTATAAATCTGCGTATTCTATTGTGAAATCGTTACTTTTGTCCAATACAAACTACAAATATTTATGATACTGATAGTAGATGATGATAGTGCCGTACGCTCTTCACTTAGTTTTATGTTGAAGCGTGCCGGTTATAACGTGAAAGTAGTTTCTGGTCCTCGTGAAGCTATTGATATAGTCCGTGCTGAGGCTCCTGCGTTGATATTGATGGATATGAACTTTACCCTTTCCACTACAGGAGAGGAAGGACTTACGCTGTTGAAACAAGTAAAAGTATTCCGTCCAGAAGTTCCTGTTATTCTGATGACTGCCTGGGGAAGTATTCAGCTTGCCGTACAAGGTATGCAGGCGGGTGCTTTCGACTTTATCACCAAACCGTGGAACAATGCTGCTTTATTGCAACGGATTGAAACTGCTTTGGAACTGACCGCTGCTCCGAAAGAAGTGCTGGAAGAGCAAAGTAACGTTCTGAACCGCAGTCATATCGTTGGTAAATCTCAGGGATTGATGGAAGTTTTGAATACCGTGGCACGCATAGCTCGCACCAATGCTTCCGTATTGATTACAGGAGAGAGTGGTACGGGGAAGGAATTGATTGCCGAAGCCATCCACATCAATAGTCAGCGAACGAAACAACCTTTTGTGAAAGTTAATCTTGGTGGTATCTCCCAGAGTTTGTTTGAGAGTGAAATGTTCGGTCATAAGAAAGGTGCGTTCACTGATGCCAGTGCTGACCGTATCGGGCGGTTTGAGATGGCAAACAAAGGCACTATCTTCCTGGACGAAATAGGTGATCTTGATCTCTCTTGCCAGGTAAAACTGCTGCGTGTGCTTCAGGATCAGACATTCGAGGTGCTGGGCGACAGCCGTCCTCGTAAAGTGGATGTCCGTGTAGTTTCAGCTACTAATGCCGACTTGCGTAAGATGGTTTCCGAACGGACTTTCCGTGAAGACCTTTTCTATCGTATCAATCTGATTACTGTAAAGCTTCCATCCTTGCGCGAACGTCGTGAAGATATTCCTTTGTTGGCGCGTCACTTTGCCGACCGTCAGGCTGAAATCAACGGACTGCCCCGTACCGATTTCTCAGCGGATGCATTGAACTTCCTTTCACGTCTGCCTTTTCCGGGCAATATCCGTGAACTGAAAAATCTAGTGGAACGTACAATTCTGGTTAGCGGCAAATCTGTGTTGGATGCTTCTGATTTTGACGCGCAGTATTTACGCCATGACGAGCCAGCTAAAGCGGCTGAAGGAACTTCATTTGCCGGAATGACACTTGATGAAATAGAGCGGCAAACTATTCTGCAAGCGTTGGAACAACATAAGGGTAACCTCAGTCAGGTAGCTTTATCATTGGGCATCAGCCGTGCCGCACTCTATCGCCGTTTGGAGAAATACAATATAATCGCTTAATTACATGCGCATTAAATTCTTCTTCTTTATTCTCGTCCTCTTTCTACTCGGTTTGGGTGGAGCGTTGCTATATCTGGCGGGAGGGATGCAAGTCACTCACCTGTATATAGTAGAAGGACTCATTGCATTCATTTTGATTTATCTTCTTGTGTTCTACCGTAAGATTGTAAAGCCCATGAATACCATCGGTAACGGTATGGAATTACTGCGTGAACAGGATTTCAGCAGCCGTCTTAGCCTGGTGGGGCAGTATGAAGCCGATCGTATTGTGAATATCTTCAACCGGATGATGGAGCAATTGAAGAATGAACGGCTGAGAATGCGCGAACAGAACCATTTCCTGGATTTATTAATACAGGCTTCTCCGATGGGAGTTATCATCACTACATTAGACGGTGACATTTCCCAATTGAACCCCATGGCATTGAAGATGCTGGGTGTCCGCTTGGAAGAAGCGATGGATAAGCAACTGGAACTAGTGGATTCTCCGTTAGCGGTCGAGTTATCTGATATTCCCAAAGATACCACGGCGGTCATTCGCCTGAATGACGCTAATATCTATAAATGTACTCATTCTTCTTTTATAGACAGAGGTTTCAAGCATCCTTTCTATTTGATTGAACGCATGACGGAAGAAGTGATGCGCGCAGAAAAACGTGCTTATGAAAAGGTGATCCGTATGATTGCCCACGAAGTGAATAATACGACGGCAGGCATAACTTCCACACTAGATACGGTGGAGCAAGCGCTTTCTACCGAAGAAGGGATGGAAGATATTTGTGATGTGATGCGTGTATGTACGGAACGTTGTTTTTCCATGAGCCGGTTCATCACCCGTTTTGCCGATGTGGTGAAGATACCCGAACCGACCGTAGCTCCTGTCCAGCTGAATGAGTTGGCGGCTATGTGTAAACGTTTCATGGAAGGTATGTGTAACGATCGTAACATTAATTTACGTTTAGAATGTGATCCTGAAATCGGTAAGGTGCGTCTGGATGCTTCCCTTTTTGAGCAGGTTTTGGTGAATATCATCAAGAATGCAGCCGAGAGTATTGAGGGGGTAACTGAAAAGTCAATAGAACATGGCGAAATCATAGTAAGGACCATTGCTCCCGCTTCCATAGAAGTCGTTGACAATGGTCCTGGAATTAGTAAAGAGGCCGAAGCTAAACTCTTCAGCCCCTTCTTTTCCACCAAGCCGAACGGGCAGGGAATTGGCCTGGTGTTTATTAGGGAAGTGCTGAGTCGTCATGGTTGTGCCTTCTCCCTGCGTACTTACAATGATGGGCTGACTCGTTTCCGTATATTGTTTAATGACTGATTATTTTTTCCACTCCTTTGCATACTCATCCAATATTCTTTTGATGCCCTGGCCGATGATGACATAGTCTTTTTCGTTCAGATTGGCAAGCGAGGCACGTATACTCCATTCCGGCCCATCGAAACCGCCACCATTCAGCAATACGAGGGAGGTTTCTTTGGCAAGGCGGAAGACGACATTTAGGGGGCTGTAAGTTTTCTTCAAGTACTCCACAAATTTGTCACCATGGAATTTCTTTGCCCAAACCAACATATCGATTTCAGTATAATAACCTACACGCAGTGGATCTTCTGCTAGGGTGAAACCGGTATTGTCCCATAGAGCATGTAGACGACGAAGAATGATTTCCTGCATTTTCTGCTTATATTTATTCTCTTTGTCGAGCAAGGCAAAAGCTGCGAACAGGCTCATCTGCATCTGTTGCGGCAATGAAAGACCGGCGGTATGGTTCAATGCTACCTGTCGACTGTCTGCTACCATGCGATCAATGAACTTTAATTTCTCAGGATGTAACGTGAGAGTGGAATAACGACGGTTCAAAATTTCCCGTTTTTCTTTTGGTAATTTGGATATCAGCTTGTCGAACAGATTGAACTCGTGTAAAGCTATCACGGCATCACGCCATCCGGTAGCTCCGAAATATTTGGAAAATGAGTAGACACATAGTGTGTTATAAGGGATTTCTGCCATAAATGAACGGAAATGTGGACTAAAGGTACCATAAACATCGTCCGTAATAATCATTAGATTAGGGTTGTCTTCACGTACAATGTTCACGATACGTGCCATGGTCTCTGGGCTAAGGGCATAGCTGGGTGGGTTGCTCGGATTAGTTACGAAAAGAGCTTTGATTGCCGGATTTTTCAGGCGGTCTATATCTTCATCACTGTATTGCCACAAGTGTAGTCCATCCTTTGTCATACGGTTGGCGTGTAGTTCCGTCATCTTGAATTGATAACGGTTCAACTGCGGAATTTCGATATAAGGAGTAAAGGTAGGAACCATGAGAACAATTCCATCTCCCTTATTTAGCAAAAAGTTTTCTTGTAATGAATCGAATATATAGCACATGGCGGCTGTTCCGCCTTCTGTGGCAAATAAATCGAAAGTCCCACGTGGCGGACGGTTGTCACATAGCTCCTGATTTAAGTAGTCGCGTACGAGGATTTCGGTGAAGCTCAGGATACGGTCCGGTACGGGATACTGGTCACCGATAACACTTTCCGCCCACTCGTGAACAAGACTGTCAGGGTCTACGGCATGTTCCATTAGCATGTAATTATAGGTTTGTTCCAGCAGGGAAGCTCCTGGTTTATAGGTATTACTCTTGAGGAATAACTCGAAACGGGAAGCAATACCTTGCTTTTCGGGAATTCCGGCAATACCTTCCGGCATGTACATCACCCGGCGGCATTCTCCCAATCCGAATTGTCCCAAGAGAAAGAATGCTTCGCGTGGAACGGTAGCAATCCAGTTCGGATTACCACGTCCGGCATTCAGCATGGTTCGGGCACTCTTTTTCAGACTTTCGTCTGCCATGTCTATAAGGCGGTTTTTCAGCTCAAAGGGGCTGATATTTTCCATTTTCTTTTCTAATAGCTTGGTATCCATATCAATCTGTTTTTAAGTTCTTATCTATTTATTTCTTGGTTCTCTATAAACTAATTCTTAGTAACTCAATATTTATTTCTTAATATATTCATGGTTAGTTTCTTCTAAGTTTGGCTTTTAAATCAGTAAAACGATGACTACTCCCCATATTATAAGTAAGGTGTTACCTACGGCATATGTCACGGTGTAGCCCAGAGCCGGAGTTTCACTTTCTACTGTATCTTGGATGGCTCCTAAGGCGGCTGTGGTAGTACGTGCACCAGCACAACATCCCAAAGCAATGGCAGGATGGAACTTAAAGAGGTATCTTGCCAGCAGAAGTCCGATAATCAGCGGTAGGGTGGTAGCTGCCGCGCCTGCCAGGAACAGGCTGACACCTACGTCACGGAAACCTTGCACAAAACTGGGACCTGCCGCAATACCTACTACAGCAATAAACATATTCAACCCGACATTATTCAGAACCCATAATGAAGGTTCAGGGATACGTCCGAATGTAGGATGCTTGCTCCGTAACCAGCCGAAGAACAAACCGGCAATCAGTGCCCCGCCACTGGTACTCAGACTGATGGGGACTCCTCCGATATGGATGGATAATGCTCCAAACAATCCACCGATAAGAATACCGAGACCAACGAATATCATATCTGTCTGGTGGGTAGGACGGTCTATGTAGCCCAGAGACTTGGCTGCCTTTTCCACTTCTTGTTTGGTCCCTACCAGTTCTATGACATCACCTGCGTCCAATACAGTCTGTGCCAAGACGGGAATTTCTATTCCTGTTCTTTTGATGCTACGAATACTTACACCATACATGAACTTTTCTCTGCGGACAACGGATATTGTTTTTCCCGCAAATGTTTTTCGGGTTATCATAACCGGTAGAACTTCTGCCGGGAAATCAAGCAATTGTGCGTCTAGAATTTCGGGACCTATCCAGTCTTCTTCTCCGATAACATATTCGCGCCGACCGCTCAATACCACTTCATCACCTATTTCAAGGACTACATTCGGACTTACTTCTTCGATGACTCCCGATTTACGTAATCGTTCCACGAATAACCGTTTATCTTGTTGTTGGAAATGGACTTCCAAGTCAATTACTCTTTTTCCTTTCTTGAACCATTCGTTATCTATCCGGTAAGCTCGGAAAGTTACAGGACGTGCAGCAGGCATAAAACCCGGTTCATCTGTTTGTGAATTGCCCATTTGGGCTTCCAGCTCCTTGCAGGCAGCTTTCACCTTTTCCAGTCCGCCCAGCATTTTGGGGCCGATGGACGATAATACCCATGCCGAACCGGCAGTTCCGAATATATAGGTCACGGCGTATGATACCGGGATGATGTTAGCATAACTTTGCCGTTGTGCCTCGTCCAGTCCCATACCTGCCATTGTATCTTCGGCAACTCCTATTACGGCGGAAATTGTTTGGGAACCGGCAAGTAACCCCGCGGCTTCTCCCATATTATATCCCATCATCAAGGCGAGTAACCAGGTTACTAGTAAAATGGATACACACATCAGTACAGCAAAACCTACCTGTGGTAATCCATCTTTTTTCAACCCACGGAAAAATTGAGGGCCTACTTTATATCCCACCGCAAATAAGAAAAGTAAGAAGAATACCGCTTTGATAGGACCGGGTACGGCAATATTCAATTGCCCCACAAGAACTCCAACAAGCAATACGCTAGTAACAGTTCCTAATGTAAACTTACCGATGCGTAGTTTCCCAAGCCAAAATCCCAGGAAAATCGTGAGGAAGATGGCTAGTTCGGGACGTTCCCTCAATTGATTAAAAATCCATTCCATAATTAAGTTTTTAGGTTGTTCTGATGTCTCTTTACGTCGTTTTCGCTATACAACGGCTTTTAACGGGAAGTGTTTGAATTAAAAGTGGTTTTTTAGAACATTTATTCAGTAAAACTGAACTTTTAGGAAAAGTTTTCTTCCGTACCTTTGCAAACTAAATTGATAAATGGGAATTTAGGAGTATTAGACTCTTGAATCATCATTTAATATAGATGTAGATAGGTATGAGGTTGTATATTAGGGCTTTTCTGTTCATGATAGTTATTGTTATGCCGTTACGTGCGCAATATCTGGTACAAGGAGTTGTCACCGATTCGTTGACGAATGAGCCCTTGCCTTATACATCCGTCTATCTAAAAGGTACTACTGAAGGGGGGATGACCAATGACCGGGGATATTTTTCTTTTAAAACCTATCGTCCGGAAGCTATGTTGGTAGTCTCTGCCGTAGGTTACAATGAATATAATCATCTGATCCATCCTGCACGCGGAGAACATTTCAAGGTAGTGCTTTCTCCTGCTACATACGCGTTGAATGAAATTATAGTAAAACCCAAACGGGAGCGATATAAGAAAAAAGACAATCCGGCAGTTGAATTTGTTCGTGAAATGATTGAACGCCGGGATGACTATGCACCGGATGAACGCGACTTCTGGCAACGTGACCGCTACGAGAAAATGACATTTGCCATTAATAATTTTGATAGTGTGAAGCAACAAAAGTGGTTGTACCGCAAATTCAAGTTTCTGGCCAATTATGTGGATACTTCCGCCGTTACCGATAAGCCTGTGTTGGCTGTGTCAAACCGTGAATTATTGGCAACCGATTTTTATCGTAAATCTCCCCATAGCGAAAAACAATGGGTAAAGGCACGACGTCAGGCAGGTGTGGATGAGATGTTGTCACAACAGGGGATGGAACAAGCTATCAGCGTCACTATGACCGATGTGGATATCTATGAGAATAACATTACTCTGTTTACCAATAAGTTTGTCAGTCCGCTTTCCTCCCTGGGACCTTCGTTCTACAAATATTATCTGATGGATACCTTGGCGGTTGCGGGTAAACCTTGTGTCGATTTGACCTTTGTTCCTTTCAATTCCGAGTCATTTGGTTTTACGGGGCATCTGTATGTCATGTTGGATAGTACGTATTTTGTACGTCGTGTCGTGATGAACTTTCCCCAAAAAATCAATCTGAATTTTGTAGATTATATGAAGATTGAACAGAACTTCGATCGTGCGGAAGATGGTACGCGGCAGCTTGTCAACGAAAGTATTACTACCGAATTTAAGTTGGTAGATAATAGTGACGGTATTTATGCCAAGAGGGATGTTTTCTATCGGAATTATACGTATGAACCTACCAGTGAAGCTCAACAGGCTTTTAAGAAACCGGAAAAAGTGATTGAGGCGAAGGAAGCTTCCACTTATTCTGAAGCGTATTGGGATGCCAACAGGCATGTGGTGGTTAGTAAAAAGGAAACATCTGTGGATAAAATGATGGCTCAGTTACGCAGTTATCCGGTATATTATTGGTCGGAAAAGGTACTGAAGGTTCTGTTTACGGGCTATATTCCGGTTCCCAAAGAGAAAGCTCCTTTATTCTATATAGGAATGATGAACACCACCATCAGTGGAAATACCCTTGAAGGGGTGCGCCTACGTGCGGGAGGAATGACGACTGCTTGGCTCAATCCTCATTTGTTTGGAAGGGGATATATGGCTTACGGTTTTCGTGACCATCGGATGAAGGGGCTGGCAGAATTGGAATATTCGTTCTATAAAAAGAAGGAGTATGCCAATGAGTTCCCCATTCATTCTTTAAGGCTGCGATATTTGTCTGATGTAAATCAATACGGGCAGCACTATCTATATACCAGTCAAGATAACGTCTTTTTGGCTTTGAAGCGACAGAAGGATGACCGTATCGGCTATCAGCGAAAAGCGGAACTCACTTATACAAACGAATTTTATTCCGGTTTTTCCCTGCAATTCACTACCCGTTTGCGGAAAGATGAGTCTTCTCGCCTGATACCTTTTATCAAACAAGATGCGGATGAAACATTTGTAAAAAGTATTTCTACCAGTGAAGTGGAGTTGAAATTGCGTTATGCTCCGAATGAGAAGTTCTTCCAGACCCAATGGAACCGTTTTCCCGTATCACTGGATGCACCGGTATTTACGTTGACACATACCATGGCAGCCAAGGGAGTTTTAGGGGGAGATTACACCTATCATTATACCGAAGCAGGTTTTCAGAAACGTTTCTGGTTCTCTGCTTTCGGGTATACGGATGTGATATTGAAAGCAGGAAAAGTTTGGAATAAGGTACCTTTTCCGTTACTTATCATTCCGAATGCCAACTTGTCTTATACCATCCAGCCTGAATCATATTCTTTAATGAATGCAATGGAATTTATGAATGATGAATATGCTTCCTGGGATGTCACTTACTTCTTGAACGGTTTCGTTTTTAACCGTATTCCATTGTTGAAAAAAATGAAATGGCGTGAAGTCCTTTCGTGTCGTGGACTTTATGGGAATTTGAGTAACCAAAATAATCCGGCGTTGAGTGAAGGATTGTTCCGTTTTCCGGCAGGAAGTACTACGATGGGACATACTCCATATGTGGAGGCTGGGGTTGGAATCGAAAACATTTTTAAGGTGCTTCGTGTCGATTATGTATGGCGTTTGACTTACCGAAATTTACCAAATATTGATAAATCCGGGCTTAGAATTAGCTTGCACATGACATTTTAACTTAAATCTTACTAATAGAACATTAAATCGGATAAAAAGACTAATCCCAATTGGGTAAAATACCCTAAATTTGAGCAATTTTTTAAACTCTAAATATAACAATGGCAATGAAAGAAAACATTAAGCCGGCAACCGGGCGTTTAGGCGTATTGGTAGTCGGAGTAGGTGGTGCGGTTGCAACCACTATGATTACAGGTACATTAGCTGCTCGTAAGGGTTTGGCAAAAGCTATAGGTTCAATCACACAAATGGCTACTATGCGCATGCAGGATGGTAAAGAAAAGCTTATCAAGGATGTAGTGCCTTTGGCTGATTTGAATGATATAGTTTTTGGTGGTTGGGATATTTTTGAGGATGATGCATACGAAGCTGCAATGTATGCTGAAGTTCTGAAAGAAAAAGACCTGAATTTAGTGAGAGAAGAGTTGCAAGCCATCAAACCGATGCCTGCTGCTTTTGACCATAATTTTGCAAAGCGTCTGAATGGTACGCACATCAAGCAAACTTCTACTCGTTGGGATATGGTGGAACAATTGCGTGAGGATATCCGCAATTTCAAAGCTGCTAATAATTGCGACCGTATCGTTGTATTGTGGGCTGCAAGTACTGAAATTTTTGTTCCATTGGCTGAAGAACACCAGTCTCTCGCTGCTTTGGAAAAAGCAATGAAAGAGAACAATACGGAAGTTATTTCTCCGAGTATGTGTTACGCATACGCCGCAATCGCAGAAGGCGCTCCTTTCATCATGGGTGCTCCTAACTTGTGTGTGGATACTCCGGCTATGTGGGAATTCTCCAAAAAAATGAATGTGCCTATTTCCGGTAAGGACTTTAAGAGCGGTCAGACTTTGATGAAAACAGTGCTTGCCCCGATGTTCAAAACTCGTATGTTGGGTGTGAGCGGTTGGTTCTCTACTAATATTTTAGGTAATCGCGATGGTGAAGTTCTTGATCAACCTGAAAACTTCAAGACTAAGGAAGTCAGCAAATTGTCTGTGATCGATAATATCTTCGAACCGGAAAAATTCCCTGATCTGTATGGTGATGTATATCACAAAGTACGTATCAACTATTATCCTCCTCGTAAGGATAACAAGGAAGCTTGGGATAATATTGATATCTTTGGTTGGATGGGTTATCCAATGGAAATCAAAGTCAATTTCCTGTGCCGTGACTCTATTTTGGCAGCTCCTATCGCACTTGACCTGGTTATTTTCAGTGACCTTGCAATGCGTGCAGGTATGTGCGGCATCCAAACCTGGTTGTCTTTCTTCTGTAAGAGTCCGATGCATGATTTTGAACATCAGCCGGTACACGACTTGTTCCAACAGTGGAGAATGGTAAAACAAACTCTCCGTAACATGATAGGTGAAGAGGCACCGAGTTATCTGGATTAAAAAATACGAATAAAGTGATAGGGTGATAGAGTGATAGGGTAGTAAGATACTTTACAGCTCTATCACCCTATTGTTCTATTACTTATTACGCTGGCTACTTTATCACGTTTAATCATCTTATCACTTTTTTAATGAAGAAACCCTCCTTTCTCCCTGTTCTTATCGCTACGGGCTTCGGTTCGGGCTTTTCTCCTTTTGCTCCGGGTACAGCCGGTGCTTTGTTGGCTACACTCATCTGGTTCGGTTTATCTTTGGTCGTTTCGGAAATTTGCTTGATATGGCTGACAGTGGCTTTTATCTTACTATTTACATTGGCAGGTGTATGGGCTGTCAATCGTCTGGAATCCTATTGGGGAGAAGACCCTTCGCGTGTAGTAGTTGACGAGATGGTAGGAGTATGGATTTCTTTGCTTGCTGCACCTGCCGGAAATGTCTGGTATGTACTGGGGGCTTTTATGCTTTTCCGGTTTCTGGACATTTTTAAACCATTGGGTATTCGCCGGATGGAAAGTTTTCCGGGAGGAATAGGGGTGATGATGGATGATATTCTGGCGGGAATTTATAGTTTTGTAGTCTTAATCATAGCGAGATGGTTGTTGGCATAAAGAAAACATCAGTATTTGCCGGTTGGCGTCGTGCGATTTGGGTTTTTATAAAAGCTCAACTTTCGGCGTATGTGGCAAGTATGGTCGATTTTCTTGTAACTATCCTGTTGGTAAAAATGTCCGGCCTTTTTTATTTGTATGCTACTTTTTTAGGTTCCGTGGTTGGTGGTATGGTAAACTGTGTCATTAATTATGGTTGGGTATTTCATGCGGAAGATTGTAAGAAAACACATGTTGCCGTGAAGTATCTTTTTGTCTGGGGAGGTAGTATTATATTAAATACATGGGGCACCTTTGCTTTGACCGAATGGCTGACAGGTATGAGATGGGTGGATGGGTTGCTGGGTTATTATATCAGCGATGTATTTATTCTGTCCAAGATTATTGTAGCTTTGTTGGTAGCGTTCTTTTGGAACTACCACTTGCAACGGATTTTTGTTTATCGTAATCATAATTTTAGGAGATTTCTTCAACATCATTTAGAGACAAAAAAAGACGAATATGAATTATAGAGATTGGTTGCAACAGTTGATTTATAAAATTATAAATCCTGTTGTGCACGGTATGATTAGAATAGGTATTACACCTAATCTCATTACCACTACCGGATTGGTGCTGAATATTGCGGCAGCATGTTTGTTTATATATGCAGGTATGTACAAGCCGGGCGAACTAGCCTATGTAGGCTGGGGAGGAGGAATTGTTCTTTTTGCAGGTTTGTTTGACATGATGGATGGGCGTGTAGCACGTGTTGGTAATATGTCTTCCACATTTGGTGCGCTGTATGATTCTGTACTGGATCGTTATAGTGAATTGATTACTTTGTTCGGTATATTTTATTATTTAATATTACAAGGATATTTATGGGGGTCTATCCTTGCATTTATCGCTCTGGTAGGTTCGATCATGGTGAGTTATGTGCGTGCCCGTGCCGAAGGTTTAGGACTTGACTGTAAAGTCGGTTTTATGCAACGTCCGGAACGTGTGGTATTAACTAGCCTTGGTGCTGTGTTCTGTGGCGTTTTTGGAGATTGCACGGCATTCGATCCTATGTTGATAATGATTGTACCACTAGCTGTAATAGCTGTATTGGCAAATTTGACGGCATTTGCACGTATTGAGCATTGTCGTAAACTTTTAATCTCTCGCTCCTGTAAAGAGGAAGGAGAGTAGTCTGTGTATCAAAAAAAATGAAATGGTGAGTGATAAATTCTTTCCCTCTGTGAAGGAGGGTGTTCTGGTGGTTGTCATAACGGGACTTTTCTTGATATTGACGGCAGTTTGTATTGGTCTTCGTACGGAGCATTTTCTGATGTCTGGGCTTTTTTTTGTACTGTTCTTTGCAGGAAAAACTACCCGTAAATTGGCAGTGGCATTACTGCCATTTATTATTTTCGGTATATCATACGATTGGATGCGGGTATATCCTAATTATCAGGTAAATCCGATTGATGTACAAGGGTTATATGAGGCAGAGAAATCTTTGTTCGGTATCTCAATCAACGGGACAACATTGATACCTTGCGAATATTTTGCACAGAACCACTGTACGATAGGAGATTTCTTTGCGGGGATATTCTATCTTTGTTGGGTACCTGTACCCATTGCCTTTGGCTTATGGCTTTATTGGAAAGGAGAACGGAAAGTATATTTGCGTTTTGCAATGGTTTTCCTTTTGGTGAACCTCATTGGTTTTGCCGGATATTATATACACCCGGCTGCACCTCCTTGGTATGCAATGAATTATGGTTTCGAACCGGTACTTGATACCCCGGGTAATGTGGCGGGATTGGGACGTTTCGATGAACTGTTGGGTTGTTCTATTTTCCACTCTATTTATGGTCGTAATGCCAATGTCTTTGCTGCTGTACCCTCGTTGCATGCAGCTTATATGGTTGTTGCTTTAGCATACGCCGCTATGGGACATTGCAAGAAATGGTTGATAGCTTTATTCGCATTTATCATGGTGGGTATCTGGTGGACAGCTGTTTATTCTGGTCATCATTATCTGATTGATGTAATGCTTGGTATCTCATGCGCCTTGCTGGGTATTCTGGTTTTTGAGAAAGGCTTGATGAAGTGGGGTGCATTCAAACGTTTCTTTGAAAGATACGCTCAGTACGTCAAATGATAATTTAATCATAAATATATAAATTCCCATTTATGAATAAACGGTTATGTCTGATGTGATTTTATTACCAAAAAATTATAACTGTATGTTTATTGAAAAAAGTCTGGCCAGGTTGTTGGGGTGCATTATATTTTTGTTGTGTGCTCAGAGCATAATAGGTAAAAACGATTCGGATATAGAAAAAATACGGAAGAGGTGTATAGAACGGATAATATCTACTAATGTCAACGGGAATATAGTGGATAACCTGCTACAAACACTGCGTGCTGATGGTACATGGCCTGGAATAGATTATGTAGATGTGTCTAGAACAGGATTTCAGCATGCAAGGCATTTGGCTAATATGGTGAATTTAGCGATAGCATATAAGAAACCGGGATCACTTTTTCGGGGAAAAAGAAGTTTGAAGCAGGCTTTTGATAAATCGATGGCATATTGGCTTGAACATGACTTTATTTGTGATAATTGGTGGAATAATCAGATTGACACGCCTGCACGTATGGTGACTATACTTTTACTCATGGACAAGGATTTATCTAAAGAACAGTCTGATAAAATGTTACAAATCATAAGCCGTGGAAATATCAATGCTACGGGGGCTCGTCCGAGCGGTGATCGTATTAAAATAGCTGGTATACAGGCTAAAGCTGCCTTGTATAAAAGGAATGTAGAGGAAGTGGAGATGTTACTTAAGGTGATAGAGAGTGAAATAAAATTCTCTACTAAAATAGGAATACAATATGATTACAGTTTTCATCATAGGGCAGACCGGGTAAATAATACACTGACTTATGGTGTAGGATACGGTAATGCTTTTGTAGAGTGGGCTACTTTAGTAAATGGTACCCGTTTCGGCTTTTCACAAGACTCTATTCGTCTGATTGTAGATTATTATCTTGATGGTATATGCAAGCAGATGATTTATGGCATGATTTCAGATCCTGGAATAGGAAATCGTGATATCACCCGTCCTGGTAAGGCTGTGGTGTGGAGTGCGGATGTCGTTAAGAATATATTGACTCTTACTGATTATAGAAAAGCCGAATTGGAAACTGTAGTCCGTGCCCGGGAAGGAGAAAATGTAATTCCACAATCGTATGCGAAATTCTTTTGGTGTACCGACCATTTCGTTTATCAGCGTCCAAATTTCTACACTTCGGTCCGTATGTATTCCGAGCGTAATGCCAATATGGAAGAGCCCTATAATGGTGAGGGAATAATGAATCATTTTCGTGGTGATGGAACGAATTACCTTTCTTTGGAGGGCGATGAATATAAAAATGTGATACCTGTTTATGACTGGATGAAAATACCAGGGACTACCACCGTACAGTTGGATACTATGCCGTTGAAAGAAAATGTGCAGAAATGGGGGTTGACTAAATTTGTGGGTGCTGTTTCCGATGATATGTATGGTGCAGTAGGTTTTGAATTTAAAAGTCCGCATACCGCTTTAACAGCCAAGAAATCTTATTTCTTCTTCGACAAGGAATATGTTTGTTTAGGTAGTGGTATTACCTCGAGAGTGAAGGGCCGTCCTGTGTCAACAACTATAAATCAATGCGTGCTTTCGGGGGAAGTTCATGTGAAAGATGGACGTGGGGCACATGTTCAATCTCGAGGTGCCGTTAATATTCCTAAAGTGGAATGGGTAAACCATGATAACGTAGGTTATGTGTTTCCCGAAAAGTCCGCTGTTTTTTTGCTTAATCAGGAAAAAACGGGTAGTTGGACTATTGCCAATAAGCAGACGAGTGTTTCTGCCGAAGAGGTGAAATGCGATGTATTTACTCTTGCTTTGAACCATGGTAAAGAATGTAAAAATGCAAGTTATGAGTATATAGTGGTACCTTCGGTTAACCACTATGAAATGGAAGACTATGTACATGTTCTTCCTGTCTCTGTCTTGACTAATACGTCTGAACTTCAGGCTGTGAGGCACAATGGACTACGTATAGCTTATGCCGTATTTTATAAACATGGTACTGTTCATATCACCGGCAATCTATCTGTTACTATTGATTCTCCCGGATTGGTAATGTTAAAATACAATGCGGCAGGTAATGTTACTCAATTGCTTGTTTCCGATCCTACCCGACTTTTAAAGACTATTCATCTTTCAATTAATAGCGGGAGTGGAGTGTTGCAACGTTATGCAATCGACTTGCCCCAAAATGAATATGCGGGTAGGAGTGTGAAAGTAAAATTATAACTTTGTAATGAAGAATAAGATGGTGTACGTATGTAGCTTATTAAGGTAGAAGTTACTTTAGATGAATAAAGGGGTTATCAATTATATATTAATTTAATGTATCTATATACTTAAATGTAAGTATGAATAATTTTGTCTTTTATAGTCCTACCGAATTTGTCTTTGGCAAGGCAACGGAAACTCGGGTTGGCGCACTGGTACAAAAATATGGTGCACGGAAAGTAATGATTGTCTACGGTGGCGGTTCTGTAGTGAGGAGTGGCTTATTGGATAGAGTGAAACAATCTCTGCAGGAATTTGATATTGAATATTGTGAGTTGGGTGGTATTCAGCCCAATCCGGTTGATACAAAAGTATATGAAGGCATTGATATCTGCCGTCGTGAGCAAGTAGATATGCTTCTTCCGGTTGGCGGTGGTTCGGTGATTGATACTGCTAAAGCAATTGCCGCTGGCGTGCCTTATGAGGGTGATTTCTGGGATTTCTTTATTGGTAAGGCAAAAGTAACGAAAGCTTTGAAAGTAGCCGTTGTACTGACTATTCCAGCTGCGGGCAGTGAAGGATCTGGAAATTCGGTAATAACAAAAGTTGCGACTCTTCAAAAATTAAGCCTTCGGGTGCCAGAGTTGTTGCGTCCTGTTTTTTCTATTATGAACCCTGAACTTACTTATACATTGCCGCCTTTTCAAACAGCCTGTGGTATTGCCGATATGATGGTACACA
Source organism: Bacteroides sp. OM08-11 (assembly GCF_003438665.1). Lineage (NCBI taxonomy): Bacteria > Pseudomonadati > Bacteroidota > Bacteroidia > Bacteroidales > Bacteroidaceae > Bacteroides > Bacteroides sp. OM08-11. Next base: position 69,402 of record NZ_QSTJ01000004.1, on the reverse strand, counting down.
TTATGGAACGTTACTTTACCAATACGCAAGATGTGGAAATCAGTGATCGTATTTGTGAAGGTACTTTGCTGGCTATTATCAAAGAGGCTTATTGTGTGAAACAAAATCCCGGTGATTATGGTGCGCGTGCCAATATTATGTGGTGTGGTACTATCGCTCATAATGGAATTTGTGGTGTAGGTTGTGAAGAAGATTGGGCGTCCCATTTTCTGGAACATGAAGTCAGTGCTATTTACAATGTGACACATGGTGCAGGTTTAACAGTGATTGTTCCGGCCTGGATGACTTTCATGGCAGAGCATAATCCGAGAAAAATAGCCCAGTTTGCCAACCGTATTTTTAATGTGCCCGAATCAGATGATTTAGAAGAAATGGCATTGACAGGTATTTCCCGATTAAAACATTTCTTCCGTTATATGGGGTTGCCGGTCAACTTTAAAGAATTGGGTATTGATCATCCTGATATCGATCGTTTGGCAGATAACCTACATCGTAATAAAGGCGAGTTAGTTGGCAATTATGTGAAATTGACAAAAGAGAATAGTAAAGAGATTTATCGTTTGGCGTTGTGATAAGGTATTGTAGGCTTTCATTAGAAACTACATGTGCAGGGAGATTTAGGAAAAATGATATTTTGTTTTAAAAAGACGGCGGAGTATTAATCTTGCTCCGCCGTTTTTTTTATTTGATTTCGATCTCTTCCTTCATGTCAATCTCTTCCCCTTGCGGGTCGTAGAATACATATTGCAGAAACGCGAGTTTCTGGCTGGGAATAATCTTGATACCGAATCCGTACTTCATTTGCCATTTTCGTTTCAGGGAGATAAGGCCTTGATTGATATAGGCAGCGATGTACGGGTGGATGTGTAACGAGAATTTTTTAATCTTCAATTTGTTGACCAGATAGTCAATTTTACTCTCTAAAGTGTCCGTAAAGAGAATGGACGATTTAATGGCACCTTTGCCGAAGCAAGTAGGACAAATTTCTGTAGTATTTACATCCATTGCTGGACGTACCCGTTGACGGGTAATCTGCATCAAACCGAATTTGCTGAGTGGCAGAATATTATGACGTGCTCTGTCCTTTTGCATGTTGGCGCACATACGTTCGTAAAGCTTTTGACGGTTTTCGGCTTCATTCATGTCAATGAAGTCCACTACAATGATACCACCCATATCTCTTAGTCGTAATTGGCGGGCCAGTTCATCGGCAGCTCCCAGGTTCACTTCCAGTGCGTTGGCTTCCTGTCCGTTGGCATTCTTGGTGCGGTTACCGCTGTTCACGTCTACTACGTGAAGCGCCTCAGTATGCTCAATAATCAGGTAGGCACCACTTTTATATGAAATGGTTTTACCGAATGATGACTTGATCTGTTTGGTGATACCGAAATTGTCGTAAATAGGAAGTTCTCCTTTGTACAGTTTTACAATTCCTGCCCGTTCGGGGGCGATAAGTGTTACGTAATCTTTTATTTCGTGGAACACCGCTTCATTATTTACATGGATGTTCTCGAAAGAAGGATTAAACAAGTCACGTAATAGTCCTACGGCACGACTTGTTTCTTCGTAAATCAGAGTCGGAAATTTAGTAGCCTTCTGTACTTTAGTAATGGCATCTTCCCAATGTTTCAGTAATACTTTAAGCTCTCCATCAAGCTCTGCAACCCGTTTCCCCTCGGCAACAGTACGCACGATGACACCGAAATTTTTCGGTTTGATGCTCATCAGCAGCTGTTTTAGGCGGGCACGTTCTTCGCTTGATTTAATTTTTTGTGATACAGAAACCTTATCATTGAAAGGAATCAGTACGAGATATCTTCCGGCAAAGGAAAGTTCGGAAGTCAGCCGCGGTCCTTTGGTAGAGATGGGTTCCTTGACAATCTGCACCACTACTTCTTGTCCCACCTTAAGTACATTGGATACGGTTCCATCCTTTTCAAGGTCGGGAAGTATGGTCGCTTTTGTAATAGGATTTAATTTCTTTTTATCACTTAAAGTTTGCTTTACGTATTTTTCTAACGAGTTAAATTGAGGACCTAAGTCCAAATAATGAAGAAAAGCATCTTTCTCGTAACCCACGTCCACGAAGCATGCATTCAGGCCGGGCATCAGTTTTTTGACACGCCCCAAATACATATTGCCCACAGAAAAGGAAATGTTTCTTCCTTCACTTTGGAGTTCCACCAGGCTCTTATCCTCGAGCAGTGCGATGGAAACCTCTTTAGGCTGTACGTCTACAACGAGTTCGCTTGTCACAATAATTGCTTTAATTAATTATTATTTAGCAGTCAGTAATTGGTAGCAAAGAATGCTACTTGTTACTGATTACTTTTGTTCTTTTAAACAAAGAACAAACTCGCGAGATAATATGCTTCACAAGTTTGTTCTTTATTTTGTCCGTCAGACTAAAAATTACTTTTTGCTTTTATGTCTGTTCTTTCTTAGTCTTTTTTTACGCTTGTGCGTAGACATTTTATGTCTTTTTTTCTTCTTTCCGCTTGGCATAGCTTCAAATTTTATGGGTTAATACTATTGTTTATTATTTCTTCACAGCGATGGTGAATGTTTTAGCAGGCTTGAAAGCCGGAATGTTATGTTCCGGAATGATAATAGTAGTGTTTTTGGAAATATTACGAGCGGTTTTTTGTGCTCTCTTTTTCACTACAAAACTACCAAACCCGCGGAGGTAAACATTTTCATCTTTTGATAAAGATACCTTCACTGCGTCCATGAACGCTTCAACGGTTGCAAGTACTGTCACTTTGTCAATTCCGGTGCTCTTTGTAATTTCGTTTACAATGTCAGCTTTAGTCATTTCTCTTAAAAAAAAATATTATTACTATTGTTTCCTAATTTTTTGGACTGCAAATATATAGCTTTTCCGTGGCTCTAAAAAATATATTTCGGACAATTTTCTAAAAAAGTCGCGGCATTAAGTTTTCTTAGACTGAAAAACAGTACTTTTGTCTTCTTAAAATGCTGTTTTCAACATGAGTATATTGACTGAAACATTGCTGGATTGGTATGAGGAAAACAAGCGTGAACTACCTTGGCGGGAGACTACTGATCCTTATCAGATATGGATATCTGAAATTATTCTGCAACAGACCAGAGTGGTGCAGGGGTATGATTATTTCCTTCGTTTTATACGTCGTTTTCCCGATGTAGAAGCTTTGGCTTCAGCTTCGGAGGATGAAGTGATGAAGTATTGGCAGGGACTGGGTTATTACTCTCGTGCCCGTAATTTGTATGCTGCTGCTAAGAGTATGAATGGTGTCTTTCCCAAAAAATATCAGGAAGTACGGGCATTGAAGGGAGTAGGAGACTATACGGCCGCCGCGATTTGTTCTTTTGCTTACAATCAACCTTATGCGGTGGTTGATGGTAATGTGTATCGGGTACTTTCTCGCTATTTTGGTATTGATACTCCTATAGATTCTACGGAAGGGAAAAGGCTGTTTGCAACTTTGGCAGACGAAATGTTGGATAAATTACATCCTGCCATTTACAATCAGGCCATAATGGATTTCGGAGCTATTCAGTGTACGCCGCAATCTCCTAATTGTATGTTTTGTCCTTTGGCAGACAGTTGCTCGGCTCTGGCAAAAGGCCAGGTGATGAAATTACCTGTAAAACAACATAGAACGAAAACGAGCAATCGCTATTTTAATTATATATATGTACGCATGGGTGCGTGTACTTTTATACATAAACGAACGGAAAACGACATTTGGAAAAACCTGTTCGAACTGCCGTTGATAGAGACAGAGGCAGATTTATCGGAAGAAGACTTTGTGAAAAGTTCTCAGTTCCGTTCACTTTTTGCAGAAGGAGAGAAACCCGAAGTCCGTTCTATTCTCCGGAATGTGAAACATGTTTTGTCACACCGGGTGATTTATACGAACTTTTATGAAGTGGTTTTGCCTGAAACGTCACAATCTTTTTCGGGTTATCAATGTATCAGAACCGAAGATTTGGGACAATATCCGATATCACGTCTGGTACATGCATTCATTGAGAAATATGTATAAAAGTTGTCTGTATTCTTGCATGATGTTGTTATTCTCGTTAATTTTGGCAGCAAATTAAAATAACAAGCTTATGTCAGTAAATAAAGTGATATTGTTGGGAAATGTCGGTAGGGATCCAGAAGTGAGGTATCTTGATAGTGGTGTGGCTGTTGCAACTTTATCTTTGGCTACTACCGAAAGAGGGTATACTTTGCAGAATGGAACTCAGGTTCCGGATCGTACGGAATGGCATAATCTCGTTCTTTGGCGCGGACTGGCAGAAACAGCAGAAAAGTATGTGCATAAAGGGGACAAACTTTATGTAGAAGGTAAAATACGTACCCGTTCTTACGATGACCAGACAGGTGCTAAACGCTATGTCACAGAGATTTTCGTAGATGTAATGGAAATGTTGTCACCTAAAGGTGCCACAGTGCCGGGAACGGCTCCATATACCCCTCAGGCTGGTATGGGCGGACAATCTGCAACTCAGCAACCTATCCCGCAAAATGCTCCTGCGCAAGATAATTCAACGGACGATTTACCGTTCTAATTGTTTAACTAAAACCAAATTCTTTGGACCCAGACGCTTATTTATGCCAATTGGCAGATGTTTTTAACGGTATATCCGTACATGCTCCCTCTATTTCGGCTGTTATAGCTATTATTTTGGCGAGTTTGCTTTTACTTGTTTCCGGTTTTGCTTCGGCTTCCGAAATTGCTTTTTTCTCACTCTCTCCATCAGACTTGAGTACTATTGAAGAGGGAAAACACTCTTCAGATAAGAAAATCCGTAATTTGTTGGATGATACGGAACGGTTGTTGGCTACAATATTGATTACGAACAATTTTGTAAACGTAACCATTATCATGCTTTGTAACTTTTTCTTTATGAATGTAGTTCAATTTCATTCGGTGATTGCCGAGTTTATTGTGCTGACGGTTATTCTTACTTTCTTGTTACTGCTTTTCGGTGAAATTATGCCGAAGATCTATTCTGCGCAGAAAACGTTGGCTTTCTGTCGTTTTGCTGCTCCTGGTATTATGGTTTGCCGTTCCATATTCTATCCGCTATCTTCTTTGTTGGTACGTTCCACTTCTTTCCTGAATAAACACTTTGTACGCAAAAATCATAATATCTCGGTAGACGAATTGTCTCATGCATTGGAATTGACGGATAAAGCGGAACTTTCTGAAGAAAATAATATATTGGAAGGTATTATACGTTTTGGTGGTGAGACAGCTAAAGAAGTTATGACCTCTCGTCTGGATGTAGTCGATCTGGAAATACGTACCCCTTTTAAAGAAGTTTTGAAATGTATTGTAGAAAATGCTTATTCGCGTATTCCGATATATGCGGAAACACGTGATAATATTAAGGGAGTGTTGTATATCAAAGATTTGCTTCCTCATTTGAATAAAGGCGATAATTTCCGTTGGCAGTCATTGATACGTCCGGCCTATTTTGTTCCCGAGACTAAAATGATTGATGACTTGTTACGTGACTTTCAAGCGAATAAAATTCATATTGCTATTGTGGTGGATGAGTTTGGAGGTACATCGGGTATTGTCACGATGGAGGATATCATTGAAGAAATTGTCGGTGAGATACGTGATGAATATGATGATGAAGAACGTACGTATGCAATTCTTAACGACCATACCTGGGTGTTTGAAGCGAAAACGCAATTGACGGACTTCTATAAGATAACCAAAATAGATGAAGAAACCTTTGATGAGGTGGCTGGCGATGCCGATACTCTGGCAGGGCTGTTGCTTGAGTTGAAAGGAGAGTTTCCTGCACTTCACGAGAAAGTTACTTATGACCGTTATGAGTTTGAAGTTCTCGAAATGGATAACCGTCGTATCTTGAAAGTGAAATTCACAATCAATTCAACTCTTGACTGATAACGTGCCTCTTTTTTTTCAAAATACAGAATTTGCCTGCCGGTGGGGCATTTGGAAAATGGATGAAACACTGGAAGAATTGCTTGTTTGTCTTCCTCATCAGGAATATTACAGGCAAAGTATGCAACGGTTTGCTGCCGGTCATCGTCGTTTGGAATGGTTGGCAGTTCGTGTGTTACTGTATACTTTGTTGGGAGAAGAAAAAGAGATTGCTTATTATTCCAACGGTAAACCTTATTTGCCGGACAATTCTGCTTCTATCAGTATTTCGCATACCAAAGGATATGTTGCAGTACTGTTGGGACCACCGGGGAATGAGGTTGGAATCGATATTGAGCAATACGGTGAACGGGTGAGGCGTGTATCGCATAAATTCATGCGTGATGATGAAATTCCGGAAACATTTCAGGGAACTGATATTTGGTCTTTGCTGCTTTACTGGTCGGCAAAGGAAACGATGTTTAAATGTATGAATGCTTCCGAAGTCGATTTCCGGGAACATTTGCGTATTTTCCCATTTACGGTAGACCGACAAGGCATTTTCTCCGCTGAAGAATATCGTACAGCAGAGAAAATGCACTATTCAATTCATTATTATATATATCCGGATTTTGTACTGACTATGAGTCTGTAAAATCACTGTTTACAGTCTTTCTAACTGTATGGTGAAGTGGCGCATCAATGGAGCTTCCCATGCGATACGTATTCCATGCTTAATGCTTTCGCGTTTATCATATACGTTTTTCAGGGCGGCAGCCACCACATTCATGTGATTGTCGGTATATACCCGGCGAGGAATAGCCAAACGCAACAAATCCAAGCCGTCGAAGCGGTTTTCACGAGTAACGGGGTCACGGTCGGCAAGCAGATAACCGATTTCGCAACCACGGATACCAGCTTCCAGATACAGTTCAATGGTTAAGGTTTGTGCCGGAAATTCTTCTTTGGGAACATGAGTCAGAACTTTGGGGGCATCTACAAAGATGGCGTGACCTCCTGCCGGACGTTGGTAAGGTATCCCGTATTCATCCAACTTTTGAGCCAGATATTCCACTTGGCGTATACGGGTTTCGAGGTTATCGAATTCTGTGTTTTCATCCAGACCGATGGCAAGCGCATTCATGTCACGACCATTCATACCACCATAAGTGAGGTATCCTTCAAATTGTACACAAAAACTTTTAGCCCCTTCATACCAGTCTTTCCGGCGGGTAGCGATAAATCCACCCATGTTTACGATACCATCCTTTTTGGCACTCATGGTCATACCGTCAGCAAGGGTAAACATTTCACGAGTAATCTCTTTAATGCTTTTTTCGCTATAGCCGTCTTCTCTCATTTTTATAAAATAAGCATTTTCGGCAAAGCGTGCAGAGTCGAATAATACAGGTTTGCCATACTTATCTGCAACAGCACGAACTTCGCGTAGATTTTGCATGGAAACGGGTTGCCCGCCGGCCGTATTGTTGGTGATAGTAACAATGATAAACGGGATACGGTCATTGTGTTCCTGCAAAGCTTTTTCCAGTTTAACCGGATCTACATTGCCTTTGAATGGAATTTCCAGTTGTGTTTGTTTGGCTTCGTCAATGGTACAGTCCAATGCCGTTGCTTTACGTCCTTCTATATGTCCTTTGGTAGTATCGAAGTGAGAATTTCCGGGAACGATGTCTCCCTCGTGAACCAAATAGGAGAACAGTACATTTTCTGCAGCGCGTCCCTGATGGGTGGGGATGATATATTCAAAACCCGTCAGACGGGTGATGACTTCTTTTAGTTTGAAGAAGGAAGTGGCACCGGCATAACTTTCATCACCCAACATCATTCCTGCCCATTGACGGTCGCTCATGGCACCCGTACCGGAGTCGGTGATGAGGTCGATATAAACTTGTTCCGATTTGAGTTGAAAGACGTTATAGTGGGCTTCTTTCAACCATTGTTCACGTTCTTGGCGGGTACTTTTACAGATAGGCTCCACCATTTTGATTTTCCATGATTCGGCAAATGGGATTTCCATAATCTTTTCTTTTTAGTATTTGACAATAGGTCATTGAAAAGTAGGTTAATTACTTTTTGTGTGCCGAATATAATTATAAAATAGCTATAAAACAATATTTGATCTTACTTTTTGTAAAATAAATGTCCGGGCGAAATCACTTCGACCGGACACTATTCAAATAAACTTGGCAGAGTTTATTGTAATTTTACTTTCTCTGAATCAGGTTTGATGAATGAAATGATGTGGACGATTTGTCCGGCTTCATTAGACTCAACGCTTTTTCCTCGAAAGCAATGATAAATGGTTGCATGGCAGGTCTTCTGACTCGTTTCTGTTACAAACACCTTCCCGGAAGCATGCTTCCAGTGGTATAGAGAGTTGTTGTCTGTAACATTGCATGAAACTTACAGCAGCGGGACTGTTCAGGATTTGCACCTGATTCCCTTTTAATTGCCATCTTTGAAAGAAAAAATGGCAAACCAATGCGTTGCAAAGATAAGAAGAATTTGGGAGAAAACAAGTTTATGAATATATTAAATGTCAGTGGGATGATACCGTTGGAAAGATGGTACAAATCCGTTCATAAGATAGTTTTTGTACGCTAAAGGAGATATTAACCTCATAATTAAGCTTCGTCTCAACCGCCGGGATATATATCTTGGCGGCTAAGATGGCCATCTCGGCAGCTGAGATTTGCATCTCGGCTGCTAAGATATAGTTTATCTTTAGGATGGTGTGCTTTTCTCCTGATGAGAATATATATTTATCAGCAGATTGATATACGTTTTTCAATATAGTGGGGTATATTGCCTGATATGCATCAGTATTTCTCTTTAGCCAATGTGAACACGAACTCCAGTCCTCCGCCTTGGCTGTTCTTGGCGGATATTGTTCCTCCATGTATGATGACGGCGTTTTTTACGATAGCCAATCCTAGTCCGGTACCTCCAAGTTTGCGTGAACGTCCTTTGTCCACCCGGTAGAAACGTTCGAACAGGCGGTTCAAATGTTCTGGTGATACGCCTACTCCGGTATCGGCAAAACTGAAATAATAAAAGTTCTCATCTTCACGGAAACAGCTGATATGGATGTGGATATGCGTTCCCGCATATGCAATGGCGTTATCCGTCAGATTACGGAAAATGGAATAGAGAAGAGAATAATTGCCTCGCAGTTGTATGTTGGGTTTTAAGGAATTGACAACAGTTATTTGTTTTTCTTCCAACTCTAAAGATACTTCGTTGACGATGTTGGTCACCAGCATGCTGATGTCCACTTTCTCCATGTCGATCATATTGGCGGCTTCGTCCATGCGTGTCAATACCGAAATGTCCCGTAGCAGACGGCTCAGACGGTTACTTTGAGCATAGCATCGTTCCAAAAAAGTCTGCATTTTCTCTCGGGAGATGGTTTCATTGTTTACAATGGTTTCCAAATATCCCTGAATGCTGCTTACGGGCGTTTTCAATTCGTGGGCGATGTTCTGAGTCAGTTGCCGTTTCATCCGTATCTGTTCTTCTTCCAGAGTAATATCATTGATGGAAATCTCGAAACTTAAATCCTGAAAGATAATACACTCCACAATAAAGATGCGTCCGTTTTTATTGATATTGACGGACATGCGTTTCTCTTCCTTGCCGGACGGACGTTTTTGTGCCTTGTTGATGAAATCCGTAAGTTTCTGGAATTCACAGATAGCGAAGATTTCTTCCGTTGTTTGCAGGTTGGAGTCAGAAATCAGATTGCTGTATTGGGTGAACAGATTGTTGACAAGTATTTCTTTTTTGTCTTTGGTGAATACCCCTAAACCTTCGCGTGAGGTCTGCAAGTGGGTAATCAGCTTTTCACGTTCGATGTATAAGGCTTCCTTCGTCTCACGTAGACGCTTGTATATCTGGATGATATGTTGGGATATTTCTCCCAATTCATTGTGTGGAAATGCTGATTGCATATCCATTTCTACAGGCTCGTTTTTATCGGCGCGTTTGGCAAACTCGCGTAGATGATTGATTGCTGTTCCGAGCTTGGAGGTGAACTTGTAAAAAACGAACATTAACAGCAGCGTTACAATGACGGTAAACCATATGTAGTGTGGATCTGCTGCCAGGCTGTTTATCAGATTGACATTGTAAGGCAATGCCGAACGGATAATATAGTTTTTATAAAGTGTGGCAGAATAGAAATAGGGCATTCCGGTAGTCTCGGAAGTTCGGCGCAAGTCGTATCCTTTTCCGCTTTTTAATGCGGTTTGTATTTCCTGGCGATTGATGTGGTTGTTGAATTGGCTGTGATTGATTTTATTGTAACTGTCGTACAATACGTCTCCGTGCAAATCCACAATGGTGACACGCAGGTCTCCGGCTATATATCGGGATGTGTAATTATCCAGCAGGGGAGTCCACAGGCTGTCGGGAATGTCCCGTATCTCTTGCTGCAGGCGTTCGTTGTAGTCTTGAAGTTGCGTGTCAAGTAATTCTACCTTGTATTCTTTTTCCCGTTGATACTGATAAGCGATGAAACAAATGGCGAATACAAGAAACAACGAAATTACCGAAAGGAATAACTTCCGGCTGAAAGACAAAAAATGTCCATCGTTATTCTGCTTCGAAACAATATCCATATCCTAAACGAGTTACAATGCATTTACCATAAATACCGATTTTTTTGCGCAGACGGGTAATGTTTACGTCGATGGTACGGTCTAGAACATATACCTCGTCACTCCAGATACGACCCAAAATGTCTTCACGGGAGAATACACGTCCTTTGTTTTGCAGTAATAGGAGTAGAATTTCGAACTCTTTTTTGGTGAGTGGGGCTTCTTCTCCATTTATACTTACTTTCTTTTTGATGATGTCCAGCACCAGTGTCTGGTAAACGAGCTGTTCCGGTATGTGCTCCGTTTCCTCCTGTTGTGTACGGCGTAACACGGCTTTGACGCGTGCAGCCACTTCGCGTAACGAGAATGGTTTGGATATATAGTCGTCGGCGCCCAGGTTGAACCCTGTTACCGTGTCGTTTTCTGTATCTTTGGCTGTAATGAATATGATGGGGACTTTGGCGGTCTTTTTATCCTTCTTCAGCATACTTGCCATTTTAAATCCGGAAATTTCCCCCATCATTACATCCAGTAATAAAAGATTATAGCTACTGATGTCCATCTTCAGGGCTTCTTCGGCAGAATTGGCCGTATCTACTTCGTAACCTTCGTTCTCCAGGTTGAACTTTAAGATTTCGCACAAATCTTCTTCATCGTCCACTACTAAAATCCGGTAATCGTTCATTGCATTTTTATTTATATGTGATGTGGAACTGACAGTTCCTTTATCACAAAGTTAAACTTTATTTCTTTTCTTCGACAAAAGTGCAGTGATTTTGTTACGGGAAAATGAAATAAGTGTTACATTATCATTACATTTGTAGTGAAGGATGTGGTTGGGAATTTATTTTCCAGTCATTCTTTATATTTTCAAACTATAAATGACTGGTTGTACTATGAAAAATTATTGTAAAAAAACGTTATGGAGTAAGATTATATTGGGTATCCTGGCTACAGGATGTATGATTTTTTTGTTATATCGGAACGAATCGCGATTATGTAATGAACAAGCGAAAACAATATTTAGGAAAGCATTAGTACAAGAATTGCAAAAACGGGATACTGTATCTGTTTTTCATTGGACTAATAAAGAAACAACACTTTTTTTGGAAGAAAATATTCCAGATGTGGTAAAGATAGAAACAGAACTTGGTGAAAAAGAATATCGAATACCATCTGAGAAATACCAATATAGTATTGTAAAAGATGAAACTCAACGTGGTTTGCTGACTTACCTTTTAAGTGAAAATCCTTTGAACGTGGATTCTATAAATGTGATATGGGATAGTTTATTAACCACAATAAATCCTGACCTAAAGACTTATACACGAGTTTCCATTACGGATTTGGAAGGATATATAACTTCTTCTTATTCAAAAATAAATTTAAGTTCCATTCCAGCTGATAGTTTATGTTCTTACTATATAGGGGCCCGTTGTGAAATTGAAGTAACGGGTTTTATCTTTTATCATTGGTGGGATATTCTGTCTTTTCGGTATATATTGATAGTGGGTTTACTTTGGCTTTTGATAGGAAGTCTTTTTTATCTCGGGAAAAAAATATATTGTTGGATAAAACTTAAATTAGTTGAAGAAAAGATAGTTATAATAGAGAAAGAAGTTCCGGTTATTCCTGTGGAAACAGAAAAATCATGCACTTATCAGTTGGGTAAAGATTTTTATTTTGATGTAGAGCGGAAAATGCTGAAGAAAGACGGTATTATTAGGAGATTGGCTCCTCAAGTGACTGATTTGTTTGTATTGTTCCTTAGGAATAAATATCATAAAATTTCTGTAAAGGAGATTTGTGCTGCACTTTGGCCTGACAGTAGCGGAACTGTGGAACGTGTACATACAGTAATGCGTCGTTTACGTAAATCATTGTCGAGTATTTCAGAACTTCAGATTAACTATGAACATGGTGAATATCAGTTAATAATTCCCCATTTCATCGAAAAAAATGAAGTTACTGATGATGTGGAAGTAGATGTTCCCGTACTGACTGATACTGGCAAGTAATATATAGTCAGCATTTGTCAGCGTTAAAAATAGGAGATTGATTTTATAGTGCATAATTTTACACCATCATTAATTTATAATATTATGATTTCGTTATGAAGAAAAATGGATTATTTGCAATCTTGTTGTATGTATTGAGTATAATGTGTTTTGACGCCGCCCAATCGCAGAAAAAGCTTGATGATTTGTTCTAAAATAATGTAGAAGCTTTAGCTACTGGTGAAGATGAAGTACCTGTACATTGTTATGGAAGTAGAAGTGTGGACTGCCCTTCTGGTGCTAAAGTGAAATTCGTAATTTCAGGTTTTGGCCTTGATACTCAATGTTGGTAGATATATTAATATTTTAAGAAATGCTTGTTGTTGGACTAATAATAAGGGAGGAGTATTTCTGTTTGTATATAGGTAGGCTGTGATAAGTGTTTATGAAAAGGATACTTATAAAATGTCCTATTTATTATGTGATGGTTAGATGAATTTTATATAGTTGAAAATCAATTAGGTACCTAATAATTTGTTAAGAAAATGTTTAATATAAAAAAGACGCCGATGAAAACATAGAAAGAATGAGATATTTAAATGATTTTTTGTATCACAGATGAAATAATTATAAAAATCAACATTTATGAAAAAAATATATATATTCTTACTTTTATTGATAGTGGCTATTAATATAGGTTTCTCTATATGCGGAGAAATGAAATTTTCAGATTTGGAATTGTTAAAATTAGAAGCGCTCGCAAATCCAGAAATTGATGCAGGAGGAGGAAGAGGACCATTACGTTCGTATGGATGTGTAATTATAGTAAATGAAATTGCCGGACATCATGATGATGGCTCTCCTGTTATTATCCCCGTTGCATACCCTGGAGAACAGGGAAATTGTGAGGGAATTACTGGTTCTTGTTCTCCATATTCATGTACGAAGATTTATTAAATACTACTAATAATCAGGGGGAATTTTTTGTAGAAAGAATAGCTCCTCCTGATTCTTTAATTATTATCTATATACTATGAAACTATTTGTTTTTTGTTTTATTACATGTATTTTGTGTGGGTGTCGTTCCATGACATATGATGATGAATCTTGCGAAAACATAAAAGAAATATTGATAAATCCTGAAGAAGTTGAAGCTTTTTGGGATTTGTCCGTTAGATTGAATGATTCAGTGGATATTATATCTTTGGAAGTAACAGATGAGTGTCTGATTTCTGCTATAGGTAAATTCGAATATTATAAAGATTATATATTTATATCGGATAGGACGAACGCTAAAATTTTCATGTTTTCTTCGACGGGAAAATTTATAAAAAGTATCGGTAATTTTGGGAAAGGTCCCGGCAGATATTCTTCTTTAGGAGACTTCAGTTTTAAAGGTGATTCTATTGTCGTTCAAGATGCCTTCAATGATAGTTATATTATATATGATTTCTTTAGTGATGCTTATCGGGAAGTTTCTTGTGATGTACATGGAGTGGAATTCGTTTTGTTTGATAATATTGCTTATGTCATTTCAAATTATTATCAATCGAAATATGGAAGTTATAATTTGTTTTGTTATGATTTTAATACAGGTAATCTGATTGAACCTGGAATTTCTTTTCAAGAAGAATGGACTAAATTGAGATCAGCGTATGGTTTAAAAAGATATTCTGATAAATATAATGATACTGGTTTATTGATATATCCTTTAAATGATACAATTTATACGATAAATAAAGAAGGAGTATTTCCTTCATATCTCGTTCATTTTACGGAGAGAAGTCTGCCGGAAGAACTGAATATAAAGAACGAAGAACTTTATCGATATGTACACAAGAATCGTTATTTGAAAGGTTTGGAGTTTGTACAACATACGGAAAATTATTTATTGGGATATTATATTGATGGTAATTTTAGATATATATTATATGATAAACGTACATCTAAGGTTGTGGTAGGGAAACAAATGATATTTAATGCTTTAGGGGGAATTCCTGTTTATGATTTTGCAACGGCGGATAATAATGTTTTTTTTGCATTATATTCATCTGATTTTCTATTGTCCTATTGGAATGTTGTTAAGGATAAATGTAAAAGTCATTATAATAAAGAAAAGATGGATTTATTGGTTTCTACGATAAATGAAGATTCGAATCCGGTATTATTGAAATGGTATTTTAAAAATTAGGGGAAATGCAAAAGGGCAGAATTGTATTAGTTGGTTTATTGGTTATTGTATTAGTAGTGATTAGTGTTTATAATTATATTCATTATGGTATAATTGTTGAAAATCAAGAGTTTATATATGATTTAAAAAAGAAATCTGATTTGGAGATAGGTCAAATGGAAGCTTTAAAAGAATGTAGGGCATATGAGATATTTCTTAATGGGACTAGTATTAATGCAGATGCTTCAGTTTTGGATATATATGGGTGTAAAAAAAATATATCCAAGATTGTTACTGACAACATGTTAATTTTACGTTATTCGGAAATGAATTGTGATGTTTGTGTGGATAGTTTAATCAGTAAATTGAATTTATATATGGATTCTGTTGGAATAGAAAATATTGCTTTATTTACTACTTCTCAGAACAAAGGATATATTAGACGATTTAAAAAAGTAAATAAAATAAAATTTGATATTTATGATATAGGATTGAAGTTAGATTCTGTATTGACCGATATTGGTGTACCTTATTTTTTTGTATTGTCGCGTAATAGGAGAGTTAATAATATGTTTGTTCCTCAAAGTGAATATATAGATTTGACGGATAAATATTTACATTCTATTTATATGAAATATTGGATGAATTTATGATAATTATAGCCGTTTCCCTTAAAGATGTAACGTATTGTTTATACAGCCGTATATTCAATAGTGATACAGGAAAAACATGAAATAAATTGTTATATCTTTGTATGATAAATAAACAGTCGTATGAAGAAGCTGATAGATATGTGTAAAGGGTCTCATAAATGGCGTTTGCCGATAGTAATAGTTGTTTTAGCAATAGTGGTGCTCGGTTCTATTTGGCTGAATGTGGCTCCGTTTCGTTCCGGTTTTGAAATAGCGGATGAATTGGGAGGAAATATTTTCCCTTCCAGCATCTTGTCGGTAGCTACCACGGATGCGCAGGTCATAGTTCCGGTGGATTCGATGTATGTGGGAAATCCGAAATCGTGTGTTGCGGTCAGGATACGTTCAGGAAAGCCTTATAGTAAGGTGAGGGTAGAGGTTGCGGAAACTCCCTTCTTCTCCCGTTCTGTATCGGAGTTTGTATTGGAGAAACCCAGAACGGAGTACATTATTTATCCTGATATTATCTGGAATTATGAGGCGTTGAAAAACAATAGCCAGGCAGAACCTATCAGTGTGGCTGTCGCAGTAGAAATGAATGGAAAAGAGCTTGGACAGCGTGTACGCACATTTTCTGTACGTAGTATCAATGAATGCTTGTTAGGATATGTGACGAACGGTACAAGATTTCATGATACCGGTATCTTTTTTGCCGCATACGTTAATGAAGAAAACCCGATGATAGACCAATTGCTGCGTGAGGCGTTGGATACTCGTATTGTAAACCGTTTTTTGGGTTATCAGGGTGGAGCCGAAGTAGTGGATAAGCAGGTGTATGCTTTATGGAATGTGTTGCAGAAACGTAAGTTCCGTTATAGTTCGGTGTCGAATACAAGTTTGTCCAGCAATGTGGTTTTTTCACAACGTGTCCGCACGTTTGATGATGCTTTGCAGTCTTCACAGATAAACTGTGTGGACGGTAGTGTTTTGTTCGCTTCGTTGCTTCGCGCCATCAACATCGAACCGATACTGGTGCGTACTCCCGGACACATGTTTGTGGGATATTATACCGACTCCAATCATAAAGACATGAATTTTCTTGAAACAACCATGATAGGGGATGTTGATTTGGATGATTTCTTTCCGGATGAGCAATTGGACTCTACAATGATTGGAAAATCACAAAACCAAATGTCGCGTATCACTTTCGATAAATCCAAGGAGTATGCCAATAATAAGTATATGCAGAATGAGGAGGGCATTCACTCTGGGAAACTGAATTATATGTTTCTGGAGATTTCAAAAGACGTCCGGAGAAAGATACAGCCGATAGGGAAATAGTATTGCTTTTTGTTTCGATTGTTTGCATATCAACGGTGGTAATGTTACTTTTGCAAGAAATAGTGAAGAAGGGATGCTTCGCGAGTATTATCAATTAAGTATGGAACAAGGTAAGAAATTTATTTCTCCGGGGGCATGGTTCTCCATGACATATCCGGCTGATTGGAACGAATTTGAGGACGGAGAAGGCTCCTTCCTGTTTTATAACCCTAATGAATGGACCGGTAACTTCCGCATTTCGGCATATAAAGGCAATGCGACATACGGTAGGGAGATGCTTCGGCAGGAATTGAAAGAAAACCCTTCGGCCACTCTTGTCAAAGTGGGTGGGTTGGATTGCGCATATAGTAAAGAAATGTTCGAAGAAGAGGGGGAATATTATACGTCTCATCTTTGGGTTACGGGTATCGATGATGTCGCTTTTGAGTGTTCGTTCACCGTCTCAAAAGGACAACCGGTAACTGAAGCGGAAAAAGTAATTGCTACTCTGGAGTTACGTAAGGAGAACCTGAAATATCCGGCTGAGATAATTCCCGTGCGTCTTTCTGAGATATATCAGATTAATGAAGCTTACGAGTGGGTAAGTGCCACGGTTAAAGAGCGATTGAAAAAAGATTTTCAGGGACAGGAGGAAGATATTGCCAACATGCAGCAAATCATTGATAGCGGCAGTATCGGTGCTAAAAAAAAAGAAGCATGGTTGGCAATGGGCATCACCCTTTGTGTTATTGTGACTAATGAGGTAGACGGTATGGAGTGGCGTACGTTGATTGATGGTAATCGCGAAGCACCTGTACTTTTGAATGTTGCTACCGGTGCTCTGATAGATCCTATGAAATTAGTGTGGAGTAAAGTAAAAGCCGGCAGGCCTTATAACTTGGCGGAAACCTATCAAGCTCTCTTCTCCTAACCAATTAATTATCAATTACAAACTTTCAATAATCAATTAATTTGGCAGCTGTAAATTCTATTTTTCAGGTAGAAAACTTGACAAAGTCATTTGGCGACCTGATTTTATTCGAAAATATATCTTTTGGTTTATCAGAAGGCCAGCGTGTCGGTCTGATAGCCAAGAACGGCAGTGGAAAAACTACTCTGCTTAATATTCTCTCCGGTAAGGAAGGGTATGATGACGGTACTATCTCTTTCCGGCGTGATTTGCGGATAGGTTATTTGGAGCAAGACCCGCAGTATCCTGAAGGGTTAACCGTGCTTGAGGCCTGTTTTCATCATGGTAATAGTACGGTTGAACTGATTAAGGAATACGAGCGCTGTATGGAAACCGAAGGACATCCCGGACTGGATGAGATATTGGTTCGTATGGATCATGAAAAAGCATGGGAGTATGAACAAAAAGCCAAGCAAATCCTTTCGCAATTAAAGATCCGTGATTTCAATCAGCAGGTAAAACAATTGTCAGGCGGACAGTTGAAGCGTGTGGCGCTTGCCAATACACTTATCACTGAACCCGATTTGTTGATATTGGATGAACCTACCAACCATCTTGACCTTGATATGACGGAATGGTTGGAAGAATACTTACGACGCAATAATCTCAGCCTTCTGATGGTGACGCATGACCGTTATTTTCTGGATCGTGTCTGTGCTGAAATTGTCGAAATAGACAACCGTCAGATTTATCAATACAAAGGCAATTACAGTTATTATCTGGAAAAACGTCAAGAACGTATAGAGGCTAAAACTGTAGAAGTGGAGCGTGCCAACAATCTTTATCGTACCGAACTGGAATGGATGAGACGTATGCCTCAGGCTCGCGGTCATAAAGCTCGTTACCGGGAGGATGCTTTTTATGAACTGGAAAAAGTAGCCAAGCAACGCTTCAATAATGATAATGTGAAGTTGGACGTCAAAGCCTCCTATATAGGTAGTAAGATTTTTGAAGCAGACCATTTGTATAAGTCGTTTGGCGACTTGAAGATATTGGAGGATTTTTCTTACATCTTTGCCCGCTACGAAAAGATGGGTATTGTGGGAAATAATGGGACGGGAAAATCTACTTTCATTAAAATATTGATGGGAGAGGAGAAGGCAGACTGCGGTACACTGGATATAGGCGAGACAGTGCGTTTCGGTTATTATTCTCAAGAGGGGTTGCAGTTTGACGAACAGATGAAAGTGATTGATGTAGTACAGGATATTGCCGAAGTCATCGAACTGGGCAATGGTAAGAAATTGACCGCATCACAGTTTCTGCAACATTTCCTGTTTACGCCCGAGACGCAGCATAGCTATGTTTATAAGTTGAGTGGCGGTGAACGTCGTCGTCTATACCTCTGCACTGTACTGATGCGAAATCCTAATTTTCTTGTATTGGATGAGCCTACCAACGACCTTGATATTGTAACGTTGAATGTGCTGGAAGAATATTTGCAAAACTTTAAGGGGTGCGTTATCGTAGTGAGTCACGACCGTTACTTCATGGATAAGGTGGTAGATCACTTACTGGTATTCAACGGACAGGCTGATATCCGTGATTTTCCCGGAAATTATACTCAGTATCGTGACTGGAAAGACGCCAAGGCACATCAGGAAAAAGAAAAAGAGGCGGTCAAGCCTCAGGAAGACAAAACTGTTAAAGTCCGTTTGAATGAAAAGCGTCGCATGTCTTTTAAGGAGAAACGCGAGTTTGAACAGCTCGAACAGGAAATAGCTACGCTGGAAGAGGAAAAGAAATCCATCGAAGAAGCCTTATGTAGCGGTACTCTCTCAGTTGACGAACTTACGGAGAAGTCCAAACGCTTGCCCGAACTGACTGATTTGATTGATGAAAAGACATTGCGTTGGCTCGAACTGAGTGAAATAGAGGGATAAACTTATAATTAGAAAAGATGAATCTGACGAATTATCATAGTCATAGTTTGTATTGTGACGGACGGGCTGGCATGGAAGACTTTGTGCGTTTTGCCTTGAGCCAGGGGTTTACCTCTTACGGTTTCTCTTCTCATGCTCCGTTACCCTTTTCCACAGCATGGACCATGGAGTGGGATTGTATGGACGACTATTTGGCAGAGTTTCACCGTCTGAAGACCAAATATGCCGGGCAAATAGAATTGTATATCGGCTTGGAGATTGATTATCTGAATGAAGAAAGTAATCCTTCCATTGCCCGTTTTCGTGAATTGCCGCTGGATTATCGTATCGGTTCCGTACATTTGTTGTATAATGATAAAGAAGAAGTGGTGGATGTTGATGTTACGGCAGATACATTCTGTAAAATCGTAGATGAGCACTTTGGTGGAGATGTGGAGCGGGTTGTTCGTTTATACTATGCCCGATTGATGCGGATGTTGGAATTAGGGGGATTCGACATAGTAGGTCATGCCGATAAGATGCATTATAATGCAGCCTGTTATCATCCCGGTTTGCTGGATGAACCGTGGTATGATGTGCTTGTAAAAGAGTATTTTGCAGAAATAGCTCATTATGGTTATCAAGTTGAAGTCAATACCAAATCTTATCATGATTTAGGTACTTTCTATCCTAATGAACGTTATTTCTCATATTTACATGATTTGGGTATTCGTGTACAGGTGAATAGTGATTCGCATTATCCCGAGCGAATAAACAATGGACGTCCCGAAGCTTTACAGGCATTGGGGAAGGCTGGTTATGAAACAGTAATGGAACTATATGGAGATTCATGGAAAGAGATACCCATTAAATGAAAATGAGAAGATAATATCCTTATCTGTATAACGTTGACCAAACAGGCCATAATATTATGCTGGATGTAATTACCCAATATAATATTATGGCCTGTTTGGTCAACTGCCTGTTGATGGCAATTATTGCTTCAACAGAAATTCGTCGATTGCTTTTTTATAAGTAGCCTTATCAGCTGCTCCACGGAACAGTTGAGGCTCACCTTTTATCGGAATAAACACAAAAAGAGGAATACTGGTAGCATTGAACAATGCTGCCAATTCTTTTTCCTTATCAACATTGACTTTATAAATAACGATTTTGCCCGCATATTCTTTAGCCAATTCTTTCATGATAGGAGCAGTCATACGGCAAGGCCCGCACCAGTCGGCGTACAAATCAATGATAGCCGGTTTATCGCCTTTGTATTTCCACTCTTTGGATTTTTCGTAATCGAATACATCCTTGATAAACATATCCTTATTCATTACGATTACGTCTCCACTCTGAGCTTCTTTCTTTTCTGTCTGATTTTGTTTGGCTCCATCCGTACAAGCATAGGTCAATACACTTGTAAAGATGAGAGCGGCTATAGCTATAAATTTCTTCATCACGTTCAATTATGAATTTTGTTCAATAACAGCTTTCAGCTCTTTGCCGCTGATTACACCCGAATGACGCCATACGGCTTCACCTTTCTTGAATACGATAAACGTAGGTACGGCTTGTATGCGGTATTGAGCTGCCAGTTCTTCATGTTTATCGACATCGATCTTGGTAATACGGGCGGCATCACCGATTTCTTCCTTCAACTCTTCCAATACGGGATGCATGGCTTTACAAGGTCCACACCATGTAGCAAAGAAATCCACCAAAACGGGCTTTTCTGACTGTATTAATTCTTCAAATTTTTCCATATTATTTTCCTTTCTTTTTTATGTGCATAATACATAACAAAAAGTAACCCGTTATTGTTCGGACTTTTTTATTCTGTTATGGTCAACTCCTTGATGATATGTGATGCTCCGGCGTATTTATCTATAATGAATAGAGTGTACCGGATGTCTACACATGCCGCACGCTGTGAAGACGGACGGAAAGCTATATCACCCGTCAGACCCTCATAATTACGGTCGAAGCCGGTACCGATTAATTCACCTTTCGCATTGAATACCGGACTTCCTGAATTGCCACCTGTATTATCCGTATCCACAATGAAGCATACAGGCATTTCACCGTTGGGCATGGCATATCGTCCAAAGTCTTTTGCCTGATACAGCTGTTTCAGTTTGGCAGGAACAACAAATTCCCAGTTATCGGGATCTTCTTTCTCCATGGCACCCTTTAGGGTGGTATAATACGCATATTCCACACCATCGGCAGGTGCATATGGCAATACACGTCCATAAGTCAGGCGCAGGGTGGAATTTGCATCCGGATAGATGGGTATACCTGCATCCTGTTTCATATCTATCATACCTTTTACCCATACTTTGTGGGCGGCATTATAGTTTCGGTTGGCATCCATCATGGCAATAGTGGTCTGTAGCAACCCATCAGTGATAGAGAATTTGAATAGTGTCATCCAGTCATTGGCAATCTTATACAAGCTGGGTTTACGGATAAATTTGGCGAAATTCTCCCTACTGCCGAATATGGAATAATCAAAACAAGCATCTATGAAAGCATCACTGTTTCCCTTGAAACGCTTATCGATGATCTGGAAGATGGCAATCCGTTGTTCTACAGGAATGTACTTCATATAGGTCTGCAACATTTTCTTACCTACTATTCGTTCTACTTCCGGGAAAGGTACAGATGCAAAGTATTTGTCAGCTTCTATCTGCAAGCTGTCGACAGCGGCTTTTATACGCGCCTTGTCTTTGCTTTTCAGTGCGGCAACCAATGTTGCTGTATTGGGGATACGCATGAAATCGAGTCCGGTAATCAGAGCCTCCTGAATGGCTTGCTGATGATAGAGAGCGTTGCGGCGATGCTTCACAATGCCGCGTATCTGGTCGAATGCCTTTTGGTAGGTACTATCCCCTTTTTCACGGCCACGGGCGAGGAGCTGCTCCTGTTGCACACGTTTGGTATCCAATACTTTCAAGCGTACAAGACCTTCGTTCATGCCGATGGCATTTTTCCAATAGTTGGCGGAAGATGCATATTTGCTGGCATAATGGATACGTACGGCATCGTCTTTCAACATTTGCTCCATGAGTGCTTTCTGGCGTACATCACGTACATGGTGGCGCATGAAATTTGTAGTTTGCATGCGTTCTTCCACTTCGTCGGAAATCATGTAGCGCCAATTGCGTCCGGGAAATCCCATGATGAAAGTGAAATCTCCTTCACGATAACCGGCAAGGCTGATTGTGAGATGCTTTTTTACTTGCAAAGGTATATTATCTTCGCTGTAAGTAGCCGGTTGACCATTTTTGTCCGCATAGATGCGGAACAAGGAAAAATCGCCGGTGTGGCGAGGCCACATCCAATTATCCGTATCGGCTCCAAATTTTCCGATAGAGGAAGGAGGGGCACCTACCATGCGGATGTCGCTGTATGTGGTTTTCACAAACAGATAGTACTTGTTTCCGCCGTAGAAAGCTTTTAGTTCCAGCTTTTTGCCTGGAGTCATTTCGATGTTTTCTGCTTGGGCAAAGCGTTTGGCTACAATTTCCAGATATTTGGGAGAAAGATAGTTGGTTCCGTTTGGATCAGGATCTTGCTTTAACTGTGTATTTACATAGTCGGTCACATCCAATATTTGATCGATATAGGTGATGGTAAGGCCTTTGCAAGGCAATTCCTCATCACGAGACATAGCCCAAAATCCGTTGGTCAGATAATCATGTTCTACACTACTATGCTGCTGGATGGCTCCATAACCACAATGGTGGTTGGTCAATACAAGTCCTTCGGCAGAAATGACTTCACCTGTACAGCCGCCACCGAAGTGTACGACTGCATCTTTCAGGGCTATTCCGTTAGGATTGTATATTTCTTCGGAGGGTATCAACAATCCGAGTTCGGTCATAGCGATTTCATTCTGTTTTTTGAGGTCGGTAAGCATCCACATGCCTTCATCGGCTTGTATCAAAAAAATACTAAATGTAAAAATTACTGATAATAAAAATCGTTTCATATAAAAATGTCATTGTAGGGTATTTTGATATGGAAGAATGAGTATACGACTGAATACTATTCAGATACGAGTGAATGACATTCAGTATACAACAGAATAGGGTACATTTGTATACTGGATGATATCCACTCGTATCTCTTCTAGGTAAATATATGAATTTACTCAATAATTGTCATTTCTTTTATCAGGTGCTCGCAACCTCCCAGTTTTTCGAGAATAAAGAGTACGTAACGGATATCAAGATTGATACAACGTTGCAGGTTATTGTCAAAATTGATATCGCCACTCAACGATTCCCAGTTTCCGTCGAAAGCGCAGCCAATGAGTTGACCTTCGGCATTGATAACAGGACTACCGGAGTTTCCGCCTGTGATGTCATTGGTGGTAAGGAAACAAACGGGCATGGTCCCGTCAGGCATGGCATAA
Organism: Bacteroides sp. OM08-11; assembly: GCF_003438665.1. Taxonomy (NCBI): domain Bacteria; kingdom Pseudomonadati; phylum Bacteroidota; class Bacteroidia; order Bacteroidales; family Bacteroidaceae; genus Bacteroides; species Bacteroides sp. OM08-11. Next base: position 45,509 of record NZ_QSTJ01000004.1, on the reverse strand, counting down.
CGTCCGAAGTCCTTGTTATGAATTAATTCTTTCAGTTTGGCAGGAACAACGAACTCGCTGTCCTCGGGGTTTTCTTTCTCAAGAATGCCGTCTGTGGTAGTGTAATATTTATAATGTACGGCATCGCGTGGACTGTAAGGTTTTACATTACCATACGTCAGGCGGATAGTGAAATTGGCATCCGGATAAGAAGGAACCGGCAGTTTCATTTCACTTAAACCACGGATGTAAGTTTTGTGAAGCAGTTCTAGGTCACCGCACCGTTTCTGATATTCACCGGCAACTTCAAGTCTCTTTTCTATTTTGGAGCGTGAATAAGCGGTTGCAGGATCTTTCTCGATAGCTTTTATAGTAGGTTTCTTCATGAATTTGTCGAAATTCTCACGGTTGGAAAGAATTGAGTTGTCGTAAATATCATCGACAAAAGCGCTATAGTCACCTTTGAACTTATCTTGGATTGTTTTATAGAAAGTAGGCAACTCCTCTGGTGTCAAGGCTTTGGCAAGAGCAGGCAGAATGGCTTTGGCTACAGCGCGATCCACTTCGTGATCGTAGTCTTTATTGTGGATATCATTGTACACCTGCTCTAATTGAACTTTGGAAGCATTGAGCAGGGAGTCGTTCTTTTCTTCAATGCCCTTTTTGATGTTATCCATCACCATATATGGGCTGCCGAATTCGATGGCTCCGTTCAAAGCTTCGAACAAGTAACTTAGTTGGCGGTAAACCGGCATTCTGTTAGTGATGATGGCGTCAATCTTTTCTACGATACCTTCATATTCAGGTTTCCCTTTAGCGAACTCAGCGAACTTCTTCTCTTGTTCGGCTTTGGCACCCAGTACATCATTGTCGATGATGGCTTTGTTCATGCCGATGGAGTTTTTCCAGTAGTTGCTGCTTCCTGCGAATTTATTGGCGTATTGGATACGGGTCTTGTCACTGGCTTCCATTGCTTTTCTCAGAACTTCAAGACGTACACCACGCATATCGATCATGGCCTGATTATCAGCTTCCATACGTTCTTTCACTTCCGATTGGGTGAGGTAACGGCTAGTACTTCCCGGAAATCCCATAATCATGGCATAGTCGTTTTCCTGTAATCCTTTGATAGAAATAGGCAGATATTTGGGGGTTTTCAAAGGTACATTGTCAGCGGAATATTCTGCCGGTTCTCCGTTTTTGTCGGCATAAATACGAAACATGGAGAAGTCACCGGTATGGCGTGGCCACATCCAGTTATCCGTTTCACCACCGAATTTTCCGATAGATGAGGGCGGAGCGGCTACCATACGTACGTCATTGTATACTTTATAATAGAATAGATAATATTTGTTTCCGGCATAGAACGGCAATGCTCTTACTTCGATACCCGGTTTGCCGTTCAAGTCACTCTTTTCTAATTCCTCTTTGGCAAGTTTCCGGAGGAAAGGATAAGTCATGGCATTTGTTTCGGTCACTTCACCGGATTTTATCTTGGAGTTTACAAGGTCGGTGATGTCTACGATACGATGAACGAAGCGAAATTCCAATCCCGGAGTAGGCAACTCTTCATTACGGTTCTTTGCCCAAAAACCGTCAGTCAGGTAATCGTGCTCTACACTACTGTGTTGCTGGATGGATGCGTAACCGCAGTGGTGGTTGGTCAAAATCAATCCTTCCGGAGAGATTATTTCGCCGGTACACCCCCCGCCGAAGATACCTACGGCATCTTTCAAGGACACACCGTTAGGATTGTAAAGGTCGTCAGCCTCGAGTTTCAATCCTTGTTTCTTCATCAAATCGATGGAGTTCTGTTGCTGCATCAATTGCAACAACCACATTCCCTCGTCAGCGTGTGCGGAACACACTGCCATTGCGGCAAATACCGCAACCAGGCATTTTCTAAATTTTAGTTTCATGTTATTTTTCTGTTTAATGATTGACTGTATGGTTAGTAATTGTTTTATTTGAATTCTCCTCTACGGATGGCCTCCATCACATTAGCGGGAGGACGTTGATTCATCAGCTCCTGTTTCATGAAATCCATGTAGGGGGCCACATGTTTGAAAAACTTCCGGTATCCGGCGCAGAGATAATTCAATCCCGGTTCTCCGTCGGCTGTATGCGCAAAACGGTTTTTAGGGCATTCGCCATTGCAGGCAAACAACCACTCACATTCTTTGCATTGAGTAGGGAGTGACTTCTGTTTCATCAAGCCGAAGTTTTGTTGCCGTTCGCTGTACATCATTTCTACCAAAGTTTTCTGGTAGATATTACCTAATTTGTATTCGGGGAATACGAAGTGGTCGCATGCGTATACATCACCGTTGAATTCCATGACACCTGCATGACCACAAGTTTTTGCCATAGAACAGACACCCGGTTGTTCGCCTATCCAGTTGGCAAGGGTGGAGTCGAACAGTTGGATATAATAAGTCCCGACGTCCTCTTTAATCCATTCATCGAATAGAGCACAGAGGAAATTCCCCCATTGCTCAGGACTTACGGAAAAGTCGGCCAACTGTGTGGCGGTTTCTTTGTCGGCTAAAGAAGCAAGATGACGTCCGTCCTGACGGGATGTAATTCGTTCCACAATAGGGGCAAACTGAATATAGTGGCAATCCAATTCCTTGAAAAAGTTATAGAAATCCAGTGGGTAATCGGCATTATAATCGTTGACAACCGCCATACCATTCCACTCAACCCCATGTTTTTTCAGCAGATTAATTCCCTGCATCACTTTGACAAAAGAGGGTTTTCCCAGCTTGTTTTTACGATATTCATCGTGGAACTCTTGCGGACCATCGATGGACACACCTACCAGCCAGTTGTTCTCTTTGAAGAACTCACACCATTCATCCGTCAGTAATGTGCCATTAGTCTGTATGCAGTTGTCGATAGTGCGGCCCTTGGCATACTTCTTTTGTAGTTCCATAGCCCGTTTGTAAAAGGAAAGCGGGCGCATCAAAGTTTCTCCTCCATGCCAGGTAAACAGGACCTGTGGCATGGTTTGTGAGTTTATATATTCTTCGATGAATTTTTCCAGCAGTTCATCGCTCATCACGTGTTTCGGGTTGTTGGTATAGAGCTTAGCCTTTTCCAGATAATAACAATAATCGCATGCCAGATTACATACAGCCCCTACGGGCTTGAGCATTACATAAAGAGGTTTTGCAAAAGGAGCATAAGTTGACATGTATATTTTTTCTATTTTTATTATTTATGATTGTGCAAAAATACGTAAACCAAATGAAAATTCCTTTCTTTCTATCCGGTTTATAAGGAATATTAATACCTTTGCTGCGTGTAATTCATAAATCGTTTCCTGCATGATTAGAATGAGTGTAAACCGTATTTTGCCTCTTTTGCTTTTGCTCGTGTTATTCGTCTCTTGTAGTCGTAAGTACAAAATTGAGGGTAGTTCCTCAGTAACAAGCCTTGACGGGAAAATGTTATTCCTCAAAACTCTTCAAGACGGACAATGGGTAGCTATCGATTCGGCGGAAGTCGTTCACGGCCTTTTCAAGATGAAAGGAAAGGTTGATTCTGTAATGATGGTAACTCTTTATATGGGTGACGAAGGTATCATGCCTTTGGTGCTTGAAGACGGTAAGATTGAAGTTTCCATTTCGAATACGCAACTGACTGCTAAGGGTACGTTGCTTAACAACCAACTTTATGAGTTTATAGACAAGCGTAACGAATTGGAAGTGAAGATTGAAGAATTGGATAGAAAGGAAGCCCGCATGGTGTTGGAAGGTGTCAGATTGGAAGATGTTCATGATGAACTGATGAAAGAGGGCGAAGCTTTGGCAAAGGAAATGAGTGACTATGTCAAAGGATTTATTACCGATAACTATGAGAATGTCCTCGGTCCCAATGTCTTTATGATGGTATGCAGTACTTTGCCTTATCCCATCATGACTCCACAGATAGAAGATATTATGCGTACTGCTCCTCAAACATTTAAGCAAAACCCGTTGGTAAAGGATTTTTTATCCAAAGCGAAGGAGAATATGCGTTTGATTGAAGAACACAAGCGTATGGAACAAAATGCCGCTTCTGAAGCATCTCAACAATAATAAAACTTTTTATTATCCCAAAAGAATGAAGCAAGGCTTTATCGGTCTTGATCTTCGTTCTTAATCATTCCCTTGAATTTTTCCGGTAAGGCACTTTCTACGGCTGTATAGGCTTCTGCCATAGTTGCTTTTATGTTTTCCATGCCTTGCCCTTTTGGGGGGATGGGATCATGGATAGTCAGTATCATACGGTGACGGTGTATCCATTTTCCGGTACGGGGTAAAATTTCGAAAGAACCATCAATGGTGACAGGTACTACAGCCAGTTGTAACTCATCCGCCAATTGAAAAGCACCTCTCTTAAAGTATCCCATATGTCCGCTAAAAGTACGTGCCCCTTCAGGAAATACTACCAGTGACACTCCATTTCTAAGTGAAGACTCCGCTTGTTTCATAGTTGCCAATACTTTCTTGGGACTGGAGCGGTCTACGAAGATATGTCCTGCACTTTCACAAGCTTTCCCTACGAAAGGTATTTTTCTCAAGCTCTTCTTCATCATCCATTTGAAATTTCTTCCCAGAAAACCATAAATCAGGAAAATATCGAATGAACCCTGATGGTTGGGGACGAATACGTATGAAGTATGTTTATGGAGTTTTTCACGTCCATGCACCTTTACCGGAATAAGTAATAGATAGCAGATGAGTTGTGACCATATTTTACCGGGGTAATACCCCCAAATATGAGCACCACCCAGCAATGAACCGATAATCGTTACCAATGCCGTAAGAATTGTCAATATTAAAAGTATGGGCAGCGCAAAGCAAACCTGATAAATATTATAGAGTATCTTCATAGGTGTTGGATTTTGTTGCTACAAAGATAGACGTTTTTTATATTTTGTCATCCATTATCACTGACTAATTTTATGATCGTGATTTCCGGCCAGGCACCAAAGCGGAAAGGTAATCCTACATAGCCAATGCCGACATTGACATACAAAGCTCTTTTCCCATCGTAATACATACCCGACCATTCAGGATATTTAAGCGAGGATAATGAGTGTCCGAACATTTCCATCTGCATGGCGTGGGTGTGTCCGGAGAGCATCAGGTCAATGTCCGAATCTGGCAATACTTCACGTCGCCAGTGGGTAGGATTATGGCTTAGTAATATTTTGAACAACCCCTCTGTTCCTTGTATGGCACGAGGTAAGTCGGCATGTTGTGAGAAAGGAGGTTCTCCGTCATTCTCTACACCGATAAGAGCGATACTGTCCCCCTGATGATATAAGATGGTATGTTCATTGTTCAGCAATTTCCATCCCATCACTTTTTGTTGTTCTAACAGATAGTTCAAGTTTTCTTCCTCTTCTTTCCGGTTCTTCCAGTGAAAATAAGTTCCGTAATCATGGTTACCCAAGATAGAATAGACTCCGTCGGGAGCATGTAGTTCCGAAAGGACATTCCGGAAGTCGTCTAATTCATGGCTTTGCTGGTTCACCAGATCACCGGTAAAGACGATGAGATCAGGATGTTGCTCATTAATCAGATTTACTAATCTTTGAATAGCTCCTTTCTTTTCTTGCCAACTGCCGATATGAATATCAGACACTTGGAGGATACGATATCCATTAAATCCTTTAGGTAGATTGGTCGAATGATATTCTACGTTTTTAATTTCAAAGTGAGTAATGCCCGCCAATGCTCCGTAAAGAATATTGGCAAAACTGATGATACCTAAAGTCAGTCCTAAAACCGTGAATGGCAAACGATGGACAACGAAAGGAAAACATGGTTCTTTGAAAGATGTACGGAAAAGCAGAAATGACAAACAACGGCTGATACCCCGGCACAATATGCCGAGTAGTGAAGAGAACATAAACAGTATTTTAGGAACAGCAAACAACATGACGGCTATTGCCAGTTTTCCGATACTTTGTGAATGACGGGAGAGGGCATTGTCTCCGGTCATATAGATGAAATAAAGATACAGAAGCACCAATATGGCAGAAGGAAGCCAGTAGGCACAACGCCAAAGAATACTACGTGTCCGTTTTACGATGTATACCAGATAGATATATACATCGGGTAGGAGCAGGGAAAGAAGAAGGATTAAAGTTATTCTGTACATATATCTTTCAGTTCTTCTATGTTTTTGTTGATAGAGTCAAGATGCTTGTATATCATCTTTTTATAGATAAAATAAATGATTAAGATATCAAATATCGTAAGGATGCTTATCAGGGTGACTTGTACTATGACGGGCTGCAAATAATACTCCATTACCCAATAAAACAGGATAGTGAATAATACGGCCCATATTGCCGTGATCCAAACCTCAGTACGAGTCCAACTACGGAAAATGGTCATACGGCGGCTTACTTCTGCTACAGACATTTTGTCTATTTCAGTCTTCTTATTCCATTGATAGGTTTTCCAGTCCCACCAAAATCCAACGATAATACTTATAACTATAAATCCGCCAATAATATACAATTTGTTAATCCATTTCTCGTTTTCCACGATATTGGGTAGGAAAATGATGGCAGCGACAATAGCAAGCAGAATAACAACGACACCGATGATGAGTGAAAAGCGTTGAGAGTTCAATATACATCCCATGCTCACACGAGTATTCGCTTTGTATCCGGCAATCAATTCCTTTATACGTTCCTCATCTGCAATAGGTTCCTTTTGCAACTGGGCATCCAGTACATTCCATGATTTTTTCAGTTCATCCAGTTCCATTATGTTATTCCTCCTTCTTCATTTTTTTCAGTTTGTCTTTAATACGGCTGAGTTTGGTGGCAACGTTAGTTACGGTCAGACCGGTAATCTCGGCTATCTCTTCATAACTTTTTTCTTCCAGATAGAGCAGAATGATGGATTTCTCCAGTTGTCCCAGCCGGTTTATCATCTGGTAGAGTTGTCTCAGCATAGCTTGTGTTTCGTCGTTTTCTTCAGTACGGTCAGCTTCTTGCGTCAAAGTTACAATTTCAGGAATATTTTTTTCTTTTCGCAAGAAGCTGATACAGGTATTCAGCGAAATTCGATAAATCCATGTTGAAACTTTACATTCTCTCCTGAATTTAGGAAATGCTTTCCAAATATTGAGTATTACTTCCTGATACAGGTCATTGAGAGTAGCATTAGGTGTGGTGTATAAATAACACACCTTATAGATGACACGCTCGTATTCCCGTATCACGGATAAGAACTCTTGTTCTAAGTTTTCCATTGTTTTTATTCTCAATTCGCTTTTTGTTCTGTTAGTCGCAATGAAAGCTGGAAAATCACCTCTCCAAAGATAAAAACAAAAATAATTATCGGAGGTTCGCTGCGAGGTATTTTCGCATTTCATTGACAGGCATTCCACGCCGTCGAGCATAGTCTTCCAACTGGTCTTCACCGATTTTGCCGACAGCGAAATAATGGGATGCCGGATGAGCCAGCATCATTCCACAAACGGAAGCATGCGGGTGCATAGCTCCGTTTTCAGTCAATGTAATTCCGATCTGCTTCATGTCGAGCAATTCATCCAGTATGAAATTGACCGATTGGTCGGGCAAGGAAGGATAGCCTACAGCCGGACGTATACCTTGGTATTTCTCTACCAGCAAGTCCGGAATAGATAAAGACTCATCGGGCACATATCCCCATGCCCTTTTACGGACATATTCGTGCATTTTTTCGGTTGCGGCTTCTGCCAGACGGTCGCTTAATGTCTGTACGAGCAGAAGTTTGTACGGGTCGTCTTTGTAATATTTTTCAGTTTCTTCCTTGATGGAAGAAGCAAACAACCCTATCGTATCAGTCGTACCCGATGAAAGCGGGCGTATGAAATCGCTTAAACAGAGAAATGGGCTCCCGTCAGGATGTGGCGTTTGTTGTCGAAGTAAAGGGAAAGTCGTTCCTTCTATAATCAGGTCGTCACCATCCGAGTTGGCTTGGCATAACCGGTAAATGCATTGGATGGTAAGTTCTCCATCCAATGCATTCAGCATTCTGCTTGCCTCCTTGAAAAGCTGCATTGCTTCTACAGCCTTCACACGTTCTTCTGCAGGAAAGGTGGTTATCCAAGAGGCACGACAAACATAGCAACCATCTATACCGGCTATAGTTGCAAACCGTGGCTGAAAACCCCATGCATGGAAAAAGTATATCCAGTTGATATAGGGCGTTACTTCGTGAACTTTATAATTGATTACAGGCAAAGGCTGGTAAATTAGGATTTATAATCAAATCTCAACTCTTCTCCCCGGTAAGCCTCGTCCACCTTGTTGTCATTATAAATAAGGTGTCCGTTGGCAAATGTTTTTTCTACTTTCCAATTGAACGTGTGTCCTTCCAGTGGACTCCAGCCGCATTTGCTTAGAATGTTTTTAGTAGTTACCTCCCAAGGAGTATTGGGGCGTACCAACACTAAGTCCGCCTGATAACCTTCGCGGATATATCCTCGCCGGCAGATACCGAATATCTGTGCAGGCGCATGGCACATCTTCTGTACAATCGTTTCCAGGGAGAACACGCCTTGGTCTACCAGTTCGAGCATGCTTACAAGAGAGAATTGTATCATAGGCATACCTGACATTGCTTTCAGTGCGCCTCCCTTCTTTTCACTCAGCAGATGGGGAGCGTGGTCTGTAGCGATGACATCGATAACTCCTGAATTGACTGCCGCGCGTATGGCTCTCTGCTCGATAGGTCTTTTAATGGCAGGATTACATTTAATGCGTGTACCTAATTTACTATAATCGGAAGTTCCGTATATCAGATGGGCTATACATGCTTCAGCTGTAATCAGCTTTTCGGAAAGAGGAGCGTCGCTGAATAGTTTCAACTCTTTAGCGGTAGATACATGAAGTATATGTAATCTTGCCCCGGCAATTGTAGCCAGGCGTACCGCCAGTTCCGAAGATGTATAGCATGCAGCTATGGAGCGGATATTGGGATGTTCCTTGACGGGAATATCTTGTTCCCCCTTATATTTCGCTTTGTATTTCTCTATATTGGCAAGTATGGTTTCCTGATCTTCGCAATGGGCAGCAATCAGCATGTCAGTTCCATTGAATATCTTCAGCAGGCTGTTCATCTTATCTACCAGCATATTGCCGGTACTTGATCCCATGAATAGTTTAATACCGCAAACACGATGTCTGTCTAATTTATCAAACTCGGTATAATTCGTATTGGTTGCACCGAAATAACAAGAGTGATTGACGATACACTTTTCATTCAGCAAATCGAACTTGGCATGTAAGGCATCCAACGATGTAGTGAGTGGATTTGTATTCGGCATGTCCATAATAGAAGTGACACCTCCTGCGGCAGCTGCCCGGCTTTCGGTAAAGATGTCTGCCTTATGGGTCAATCCGGGATCACGGAAATGCACGTGGTCGTCTATAATACCCGGCAACAAGTAGCAACCGGTAGCGTCAATCGTTTCATCACAAGGAGCGGAGAGAGGTTTCCAGTTTGTCAGTACCTCGGCGATACGTCCGTCTTCTATGACAACGGAACCTTGGATGGATTGTCCTTCATTGACAATCATTGCATTATGTATCAGCGTTCTTTTCATTTCTTTGATGGATAATTGATAGTTGATAATGGCTAATTAGTTATCATCGGCCGCTTTTGGGAATTTGTGAAACCAACTGTTCCATTTTAATCTCATCACTCCGAAGACGGCCTCACCGAAAATGCTGCTGTTCATCTTGGAGGTTCCCAATTCGCGGTTGATGAAGATGACAGGCACTTCTTTTACCTTGAACCCGCATTTGTAGGCGGTAAATTTCATCTCAATCTGAAAAGCGTAGCCTTTGAAACGTATACCGTCGAGGTCGATAGTCTCCAATACCCGTCTGCGATAACATACAAACCCTGCAGTCGTATCATGGATAGGCAATCCGGTGATGATACGTACATATTTGGATGCGAAATAAGACATCAGCACACGTCCCATGGGCCAGTTTACCACATTGACACCACTTACATATCGTGAACCTATGGCTATGTCGGCAGCCTCTTCTGCACAAGCTTGGTAGAGGCGCGGCAAGTCTTTGGGATTGTGGCTGAAGTCCGCATCCATTTCAAAGATATATTCGTAATCGTGTTGCAACGCCCATTTAAAACCTGCGATATAAGCCGTGCCCAAGCCAAGTTTTCCTTTACGTTCCACCATAAACAGACGTTCGGGAAACTCTTTTTGTAGTTTTTTTACGATATCCGCCGTTCCGTCGGGCGATCCGTCTTCAATGATGAGAATATGGAAACCGTGCTCCAAAGCGAAGACGGCACGAATTATATTTTCGATATTTTCCCGTTCGTTATAGGTGGGGATGATGACGATGCTATCTGATGTCTGCATATATTCCTGTTAAATATGAGGAGTTGTTAATGGGAACAAATGTAATGCTTTTCTATCATTTACGGATAAAACTAAGGATTATTTAGTATTTTTGCGCCGGGAAGTTACGAAAAGAGTGTAATTTATTGGAAATGAGCGTAGGTTAATTGCTCTTGATAGTAATAGGTTACGATTTAGTTAGTTATCTACTGCATTATCCTTCTGCGCGTTGCGTAACCTTCAAAGAACTCTTCGTATGCAAAAGTAGCTATTTAATTCGAGATTTTGATATAAACTCCCGTTTTTTATCCCCTCATTCATAAGAATTTTCCGTAAAAGCGGTATTGTCCGTCGGCACACCATTGCCCAAAACGAGTTTGGAACAAACGTGTGCCGACTACCGCATAGCTGGAGAAAAGGGCATTGCCTCACGCCTAAACGATGTTTAGACAGATGAAGCAATGCCCCTTTCTTTTGCGCCTATGCCAAGAGGTGCTTTTACGGGTTTTCAAATGATTTTTCTTTTTTCGCTGTCTCTTTTGCCGGAAGCGGAAAGTGAATGCAGAGTGTGTCAGCCTGCCCCATGAATGAAACAGGCGCCCACACACAGCCGGACAAACCGGGAAGAATGATTGTTGCCACCCGGCTGAACAAGTTCCGTCGGATCGGAAACAATCATACTTCCTTTGTTGTGGTTTGCCCTTTTCACGCTTCCGGTGATGTCTTTTTCCTTTTGGTGATTCTTTTTTTTACGGATTTTCCCCTGAAGTTTTTTTCTACACAATCTGCCTCTGTTTTCGTTTACCTCCATTTTGCGCCTTTCAGTAAGCCGCATCAGTCAGTCATTTTCGTTCTGGGCGCAAAGGTAATTCCGGGATTGGACGGGAAAGCAAGGTCAAGCCTCCTGTTTTCGGTAAAAATCTCCAGCCCTGCGGGTAGTATTTTGACCGAAAAACCTTGCATTCCCTAATCCCTACCTTTTCAAGCACCCGAAACGAAAACGACCGATGCGACAGAAAGACGCATAAAAAAAATGTCGGATAAACGAGAGGCAGATAAGATAGTTTGAAACTCAACTCCCTCAGCTCTTGAATCCGCATTAAAAACAAAAAAATCAAAAACAGCGAAGATATGACGGCAACGGCAAATTTCAGACAAATGGCGCAACACATCGGGTTGGCGATATGCGGCTTGATGATGCGCACCGCCTTCGGGGTGTTCGGCATCCTTTGGGGCATCATCAGAGAGATTGTAAACGGAGTGTTCCGAGTGGCGATAGGTGTAATCGTGGCTATCCTTTCCACCATTGCCTTCTTTGGCTTCATCCTTTGGTTATTCACCCTTTAACCCTTACCGACATGGCAAAAAGAAACAGCAAGACGGCAGCGCAGCAGTGCAGATATTACGAGGTGGACAACATCTTCGTGTATATGGTGGAAACGTACATCAACGGCAATTTTGAAACTTTCCGAAGATTGTACCACGAACTGAACAAGGACGCACGGAGGGATTTCATGGACTTCCTTCTCAGCGAGGTAGAGCCGACCTATTGGAGAGAGATACTGAAACAGATAATCTAAAAATGACAGCGATATGAAAGGAACAGACCATTTCAAGAGAACGATATATATGTACTTGGAACAGCGTGCGGAGGAAGATGCGCTATTTGCAAAGAAGTACCGCAACCCTGCCAAGAACATGGACGAGTGCGTGACCCACATTCTGAACTATGTGCAGAAAAGCGGTTGCAACGGTTTCACGGACGGAGAGATATTCGGGCAAGCCATCCACTACTATGAGGAAAACGAGATAGAGGTGGGCAAACCGATGGACTGCCAAGTGGTTGTGAACCACGTTGTGAAACTCACGGCAGAGGAAAAGGCGGAGGCACGTCAGAACGCTGTCCGCAAATACCAAGAGGAGGAACTCCGCAAGTTGCAGAACCGCCACAGACCGTCAGCGAGAAAAGAAAACCAACCCCAACCCTCATTATTTGATTTAGGCTTATGAAACCGAAGACCAAGATACAGAAAGAGGTGGCAAGACTTTCCGCCAACCTTCGCCCCATATCAGCGACACAAATAGATTGGGCATACCGCCACTGCGTTGAGCATATCGGCTACCGCACCAAGAAAGGGAACATCACCTGTTCCGACTGCGGTCACGAGTGGCACAGCGACAGCGGACTATGCGACACCCTTGAAGGCTGCACCTGCCCCAAATGCCATGCCGAACTCAAAGTGCAGGACACACGCAGACGCATCTACAAGGAAACGCAGAATTTCAGCGTGATAACCACCTGCAAAGGGTATCAGGTAATCCGCGTGGCGCAGGTCAGATGCGAGAGCAGGAAAGGCGAACCGATGCGTTTCTACTGCCACGAGGTCGTGCAGCGTTGGATTTCACCCGACGGCAAGGTTACGGACATGGCGTTGCTCCGTGGCTTCCTTTTCTGCTATTGCGATGTGTGGGCATTAGGCAGCGATATGGAGGTAAGACCGCACAACAGCCTATACGATGATGTGGTGGCAAGAAGCTGTGCATATCCAAAGATGAGGATATTGCCCCAACTCAGACGTAACGGCTTCAAGGGCGATTTCCACGGCATCTCCCCCGTGCGTCTTTTCAAAGCCTTGCTTTCAGACCCAAGAATTGAAACCCTTATGAAAGGCGGTGAGATTGAGGTCATGAAACACTTTCTTTTCAATACCCGTACTGCCGATGAATGTTGGGCATCATATCTGATTGCCAAGCGTCACAAGTATCAGATAGACAACCTCTCAATGTGGTGCGACTATCTGCGTATGCTCAAAAAACTCGGTCAAGACCTCCGTAACCCGAAGAACATCTGTCCCGAAGATTTCATGGCGGCACACGACAACGCAACCCGAAAAATTGAAGCCATACACGAGAAGGAAAGAGCCGCAGAGCAACGCCGTTGGGAGATTGAAAGGCGTGAGCGTGAGCAACAGCGACAACTCCAACGAAAGAAAGATGCGGAGGATTTCATCGCCAACAAATCCAAATTCTTCGGCTTGGTAATCACGGACGAGGAAATAATCGTCAAGGTGCTTGAAAGCATAGACGAGTATTACAACGAGGGCAAGACGCAGGGCATCTGCGTGTTTGGCAGTGGATACTACAAGAAAGCCGACACCCTCATACTATCGGCAAGGATTGGCGATGAGATTATTGAAACCGTAGAGGTGGACTTGCGAACCCTCGAAGTGGTGCAGTGCCACGGCAAGCACAACCAGGACACCGAATATCACGAGCGCATCATAGACCTTGTGAACAAGAACGCCAACCTTATCCGTGAGCGGATGAAAGCGGCATAGCATAACCCCTAAAACAACATTGATATGGAAGTAAGAATTGAAAGTATGATTTGTGTGTGGGATGATGCAATCCCCACGATGTTCCTTGAATTTGTGAACCTCCTCACTCTCACAACGAGTGAGGGGGAATTGAGAAAGAGCGTAAAGGAGTTTGCCGAGAAGCACGAACTTGACAAGTTTTTCCTTTACGGCTTCGGCTCACACCATTTCTACCTGCACCAACGCTACACAAGCAACCCCGAAATGGTGATGAAGAACAGAGTTCTGTCAGTACATTTTTAACCATCTAAAAAGCAACATTATGACAACACGAATGACCATCAACGGAGTAAGCACCTGCGCGGAAGCAGGTACGGAGAAATACGAGCGTTTCCAATCGGGTATCGGAAGACGCAGGCGGACACTTGTGCAGTACGACTACCGCCACCCCATAGACAGAGAATTGTTCTCTTGTGTCAAACCCACGTTGGACGAGTGCCGAGCCGCACGGGACAAGTGGCTGAACGCAAAGAAGGGAAAGGAGGACAGACTATGAACACGACCTATCAAACGCTGATAGTCAAGTTCAGCGAACCTATCACGGCATTGGACGGTATCTTTGACGATACCGGAGCGTGGGGAACGGACACCCTCAAGGGGTGGATAGATGATTACGAAAGCACACGTTTCACCGCCACCGACAGCCATACGGCAGTCATCACGAGCGAGTACAATATGGAATGTGTGAAAGAGTGGCTACAACGGCAGACCCCCATTTCCGAAATGCGAGAATTTTGAACGGGATGGCGGTGTCCGCACCGCCAATACTTAAAACCCTAAAAACAAAAGATATGATAGCCAAGACGATATTACAGCAGATAGGCGGAAAACGCTTCACCGCCATGACAGGTAGCCGTGATTTCATAGATATGGGCAACGGCTTACGGATGAGCCTTGCAAGGAACAAAACAAGTGCCAACCGCCTTGACATCATCTATGACGAAGGGGCAGACCTCTACAATATGCGCTTCTACCGCAGGACGTTCAGCAAAAAGACCTTTGAGTGCAAGACAAAGGACATTGCCGTACACGAGGGTATCTATTTTGATATGCTGGAGGAAATGTTCACGATGGTGACGGGACTTTACACACGCTTTTGAGTGGCGGGGCGGCGAGAGCCGCCCTACTTTCTTTCAGTGAGCATGATGGCGGACAAAGAAAGTAGCAAAGAAACCTTTGTCCAATCTGCGATAACTAAAAAATCCGCAAGTAAAACTTGCGGAGGCTATATATTGGGTCGTTATTTTTTGGTGGAGGGGAATGATAATCTCGAACCGTTGAACTACACATTTCTGCTTCGTCTCCATTTCCCCCAACGATTTGATACGTTCAATCATTTTTGTTGTTCCTTTCTGAATTTTCCTAAATACTTTCTTCATAATTTCGCTATACTTTTTATGGTTAATAACTATGTTTTGTATTGCTCTCACAACACTTACAACTTGAAGTGTTATTTGGAAACCGATAGGCAAAAATGGCTCAACGATGTCAATTAACGAGAAAATCCTACGATAATCTATCAAGTGATAGAGCAAAAGACGTGCCAAGTTAAATATGGCACGTCTTTTGCCAGTTTTGTCAGTCCTTTTATGGGATATACAACAGCGCAAACTCCGCCTTTCTCCGTTTGAGCAGCATGGCGTGGCGTTTTCCTTTGTAGTTGCAGAAGGCTATATACTCACGGTAGATGTTCCTGTCACCAGCTTCCAGCTTCTTGATTAAGGTGCTTTTGGGGATTGTTTTGCTGCCTAACAGCTTCGCCGGTCCCACATTGTAAGCTAACGTGCCAAGCAAAATCGAATCAACCCCGAATTTACGGAACATGGCGACAAATTTGCGCAGGTCTTTCCGCAAAAGTTCATCCGCATCCCGTTTTGTCATGGTTCGTGCCGAATACTTCTCGTTTGGCAAAAGTTTGTGACCCCAACCGACGTATGGGTAGTGTTTTTCTGAGTGCCAGCCTTCAAAGTAGCGGCAGCATAAAAAAGCACGTTCCATAAGCGGCAGTCGGTAGATTGCCGCCTGCCCGTCCGTTCCCTCTTGGCGGCTGATCTGCGCGGACACAGAACAGACCGTCAGAAGTGAACAGAGCATTGTCATGAATACACGCATCATTTCAACAAGGGGCTGAAGTTGCCGATGGGAACGATGGTAAGATCGTCGTCCTTTACATTCCTGTTGTTGAAGTCAAATTCCAGTTCGTAGGAGTTGCTAAAGTTATCCTCCACCACCACGATGAAATTATGCGCCTCATCACCCGCCGCCGTGTAGTACAGGCGGAATTTTTCGTTCTCCAGCAGGTAGCGGTCGTTAGGCAGGAAGGTGATGCCGTTATCCATTTTGAGCGAGCCTTCCCCCTCGAACTGGAAATAGCGGATGGTATAGAGCGTACCCGAAAAGTCGCCCTCCTTTTTCAGTTCACAGCGGATTTCCACTGTCTGCCCCTTTACTACCTTGTTCGGCACGGGCATGACCTCCACCGTGAAGGGATAGGACTGCTGGATGTCCATGTCATCGTCACATGACACGAGGGTGAATGACATGGCGGCTATCAGGCATAACGCCACTGCCTTGAATATTGATGTTCTCTTGTTTCTGTTGTTCAGTATGTTCATTGTTCTTCGATTTTTAGATGGTTGTTTTTCTGTTTTTTCGTTGTCAGTTGCAGGTACTCGTTCAAGTCCTTGCAACCGTCATAGAGGGAGGAACGGTCGGTGACACGTTCCCCGTATCGCATGGTAAGTGCGGCAAGCGTCCGCCGTCCGGCTTCGTCACGGTCGAGGAAGCAGCCGATGCGCCCGTATCCGTCCAGCAATCCCGCCGCCTTCTCCACGTTGGCGACTGAGTTCAGCACAAGACAGTCAGCGTTACCGGTTACACCAAGCGTCACGGCAGAGAGAAAGTCCATGAAGCCCTCGAACACGAGGCACTCGTCAGCCGGGATGTCATTCGCCTTTACCAGTGATACAGACTTCGGAGGTATGCAACCCTTGAAATATCGGCTTCTGACTTCATAGCCACCTGCCATGTTCGGAAAGCCAACGGCAAAATACCGTTTCCCACGCACACCGTAGTTCAAGCGGCAGCAGTGACGGGATGCGATGGCGTAAGGGATGCCCCGTTCCTCTAAATACTCCGTCAGCAGTGAGCGGAGCAGCGGAGCGACCTCCACATCCTCAAAAACGGATTCGGTCGGCTTCGAGAGATAGACGGGCTTTTCCCATCCGGCAACCGTCATATTGGCGGCTTCCGCTATGAACTTCGCTTGCTTCATGAAGTCATCGCTTTGCAGAAACTCCCCGGCAAGCGTGAAGATGTCGCCGCCCTTGCCCAAACCGAAGTCGTACCAGAGCTGTTTCGCCACGTTCACACGGAAAGAGGATGTGCGCTCGCCCCTGTACGGGGCAAGATACCACAGCTCGTTACCGCTCCTTCTGACAGGCTCATGCCCCAGCCGTGCGAGAAAATCCGCAAGCGGCATCCTTCTGACAGCATCTATTTCCGTCCTTTCCATGCCCGTGTCAGTTGATGATGAACTTGATACCGACCCCGAACTGCGTGTGGAACTTCCGTGTGTCGCCACCCCAAAGGCAACGCTCCCGCAGGTTGGCAAGCAGGGCGATACGGTCTGCCACGTAACACTCCACATCGAGCGTCAGCGCACCGCCGTAGATGAAGGCGTCCCGGTCGTGCAGCGTGGAGCCGTCATGCAGCACCTTCTTCCCCCAATTTACCGCCTCATATCCGGCGAGAGCCGAAGCCCCGGCATAGACGAAAACAATCTTTCGGGCGTCCGACAGTATCTTGAAGTAATAGCCGCCCTCCGCCGTGAACTGCGCCACGGGTATCTTGGTGTCCTTGTAGGGATTGTTCTTCAACAGGTATTCGCCACCGAACACCCACTTGTTCCCCTTCTTCGTGTAGGTGGAGAGAGCCGCCCCGAAGCTGTACCCGCCGTCCTTGCCGCCGAGATTGAAGCCGTCCGCCATGTCCGCCCTCACCTCGATGCCCTGCATCTTCGGCAGACACCGCTGGGCGTGCGCCTGCCCTGTAAAAAGGGCAAGCGACGCGATGATTATTGCGATGTACTTTCTCATGGTCAGCGTACTTGAAGTTCGTTGATGGTACCCGCGCGTACCAAATCCTCGTTCTCAATCACGAAGGACTGGTGACGGCCGCCGTTCTTCTCGTTCAATTCCACCACGAGGCACTTGTCATCGGGGATGGTGAACTTCGCCATCGTGAAGACCGTGCGCTCGCTCTTTTTGCCCGGCACGAGGGTGGCGTAGTTCTGCGCGCGGAGCGGCAGAATAATCTGCTCCTGCACGGCAGTACGCTTCGCAACCTTCTTGTCCACGATTTTCCAAGTGATGTAGTCCACATCGAAAGGCACGTTGCTCTGGTTCTTTATCTCCGTGTGGAAATAAAGCAAGCCGTTGTGCGTGTAGATGCCTTTCAACAGGTATTGGATGCCGAAACGCTTGCAGCCGATATGCTTCACCTCGCGCTTGTTCTGTTTGTGGATGGACTTCATGATAAGGCGCACCAGCATCGGGCTTTCGCTGCCCAGCTCTTTCAGATAGATTTCCTGCGCGTTGTTCGGGCGGTTCACCGTGCTGCCGTCATGGATGAAGTCGCACATCTCCACGTTGAGCAACAGCGGTTCGGCGGCGTACTTCACGTTGAAGGTGTAGAAACTGCCGTCCTCCGTGATGACGGACATATTCGTTTCGTTGGGAAAATTCCTTACGGTAGCCTTCACACGGATGATGTTCTCCGCTCCGTCGGCTTTCCCGGCAATCAGGTCGGGCGAGCCTAAATCGACATAGCGCACCTCCGCCGGAAAAATGACGTGGACGGTCTTGTCGTAGGTCACTTCCAGACCGTGCGGCGGTATCATGCGGTCGAAGGTCAGCTTGCGTGACAGCCCGTGATATAGGTCGCCGTCCGCCTCCTTCTGCGGATAGACCTCCTTCGTCAAGGTCGGTTGTTCACTTCCGTTGGTCGTTTCAACGGTTACATTCTCCTGCGCGTTGGCAGTTATGATGCCCATAGCGAGGGCAAACATGATGATTACTTTTCTCATTACTTTTGGATTTTAGTGGTAATTTTTATTGTTTTCAATATTTTTCTTGGTAAAGCATGACCCTGTACCCGGCTTTCAGATGCACCTTGACGGTTCGCATCTTTTTGGCGATGTACTGGCTCGTGCCTTGTATCAGCCCCTTGCCCAAGTCGGAGGCGAGCTGCGCCCCGGCATTGGTGGAGATGTTGATGCTGCTTCCCAGCGAGCCGCCCATGTTGGCGGCGACCTCCCGGACGGCGTTCATCTCCATCGAGTTCGGGATGAAGATGCCGGGCTGTCCGTCCGTGTCATAGACCGCAAGCTCCACGGGGATAATCGTGCCGTCGTATTCCAGCGAGGTAATCTCGATGTCGAGCCGCTCACCCTGTATCTTGCCCGTGCCGACCACCACCGCACCCCGGGGTATTGTCCTGCCTGCCACCGCCATAGGCTCCAGCAGGCGCAGCCTTACCGTCTGCCCGTCCGTCACGCTCTGCGCCCCATGCACGCACGCCGGTATGGTGTTCCTGTCCAATACCTCCGCCGTGCCGACAGCCGTGTTGAAACCCCGGTTGCGTTCCTGCGATAAGGCGGCGACAAACTCCGCGTTACTCATAGGCTGTGAGAGTGAAGAAACTACTTGATGCTCCACCTGTCTGATAGGCATTGCCTTGTTCTTCTTCCCTTTCTGCACGGTAGTTGGCTCTGCCCTCTGTTCCGCCGATGGCTGTCCTCCGTTCTGACCGCCCATGTACTTTGCCGCCAGCTCGTAGGACTTCTCCATAAGAGCCACCTGCTCGTCCATAGAGGAAGCCTTGCCCCTCTCGCTTTCCAGTTCCGACTCCAGCGATGCGATGCGCTCCAACAATTCGTCCATCTCCGCATTGTCGTTTTTCGGCTGGTCGTAGAAGTTTCCGAGCGTGGCGTTCAGGTCACGGTAGGCGGCTGCGGAGGACTGGATGGTCTGCGGCGTGGCTGGCTTTGCCCTTTCTTCCTTGCCGCCCGGATTGGCGAGGTCGAAGTCCACTCCGTTCTCCGTTCCCGCTATCTCGCGGTCGAACATGTCGCCCAGCTGCCCGATGGCACGGTTGCGGCTCTCCTGACGCTCTTCCATCTCCCCATGCTCGTAGGCTTTCAGCTTGTCGCCGATAATCTGCCGGTTCGCCTTGTCAGCGTCGGGCATCTCGGTGTTGTATCCGTCCGTTCCCGGCGGTTGCTCCTTGCCGGAGGACGGGGCGAATATCAGCCACATCGCCCCGATGAACACCAACACCATAGCGGGCAGCACGATCATCTTCTGCCGTTTCAGCCGTTGCGCCTCTGTCAGCGGTTCGCGCTCCTTTTTCGGTTTCCCCGTTTCGGGAGCAGCTTTGTTCTCTTTCGTCGGTTCATTCTTTGTCTGTTCCATATAAATAAGGTGTTAAGTGATTGCCTGTTTCCGCCGGGGTCGGCAGTTCCACCCGTCCGGCGTGTCCCGTTTCCATATGTGAGCCGTCGTTCCTGCCGATGTCATAGACGGCTCTGCCGAAGGTGTAAAGGGCAAGCACCGCGAAGGCGGCGAACATCCCCAGCACGATGCGGCGGCGTGTTTCCGGCGGCAAGCCGTCCAGATACCCTTTGAGACTTGCCGCCAAGCGTTTCCGTTTGTCGTGGAGTTTCCAATACATGCCCCACATTGATTTTCTGATACTTTTCATGTCCTGTTACCGTTTGATAGTCTGTAAATCCTTGTTCTCAATGATGGTGAAACCCTCGATGGTAAAACCGTTCGGGTTGTCATCCGACCGCGATGCGTTCAGCAGGCGGCAGGTGGTCACGAGGCTGCGCTCGGTGACGTTGCTCTGCCGGATGATTTTCTGTGTGGCGTAGGTCACGGCACGGTAGGGATAGGCGTTGAAGTCGCACACCACGCTGTCCACCTTCAGCACTTGGTTGATGTTCCCGGCGATGATGCGGTTGTAGTACCCCTTCTCCGCGAAGTCCGAATAATAGTGGTACACGCTCTTGTCCGCCAGCAGCAAGGCACGTTTCACGTTGTGTTCAATCGCGCTTTTTTCAGGTGATAGCGTGAAGAACATCTCGTGGAAACGGCGCACATGTTCCCGTGCCTCCGCCGGGCGGTTCTGCGACAAATCCTGAGACAAGGCGAGCATCAGGCTCTTGCCGTTGTCCAGCACATAGATTTTCTCCCGTTGCTTCTCTGCGAAACGGTAGGAGTTCCACACGCTCCACACCGTCACCACGGCGCACAGCGAGAGGAAGACGATACCGAACAGGCGTATCTGCCTGAACGACGATTCGATGTTTCTAAGTGATTTGAATTCCATTTATATTTTCCAATTTATGATTGCACATTGATTATTTCAGCAATTTGCCGACACGTCCGACTGCGTTTCCTGCGGCTGCACCCGCCACGCTGCCCGCCATGCTTCCGGCTCGTCCCGCCATCTGGTTCACGTTGCGACCGTAACCGCCCATGCCTCCGGCTTGGATAATCCAGCCCGCAACGGTGGGAATGGTAAAGTAGCCGATGATGCCGATGCAGAGGAATACGATATACACCCCGTCGCTCGAATCCAGCGAGAAGTTCGGGTCTGCCTGCATCCGCTCGATGTCGTTTTGCAGCATCAGAACCTGTATCTTCGCCAGTATGGTGCTGAACATGTCCGATACCGGTAGCCACAGATAGACCTGTATATAGCGGCATATCCACTGCGTGAGCGTGTTTTGGAAACCGTCCCATACCGACAGGGCGAAGGCTATCGGACCGAGAATCGCCAGCACCACGAGAAAGAAGGTGCGGACGGTGTCTATCACGAGGGCGGCGGCTTGGAACAGCAGTTCGAGTATCTCGCGGAAGAAGTCGCGGATGCTCTTCTTCATGTTGTACATTCCCCGGTCGATATACATTCCCGCCATCGTCACCATGTCGGAGGGCGACCAGCCGAGTTCCTCCAGTTGCTTGTCAAATTCCTCGTTGGACACGAGGTAGGCGGTTTCGGGGTTGCGTACCATCGCCTCGTATTCCAGTTTGTCCTTCTGCTCCCGGTATCGGTTCATGTCCAGCGTTTCCGCCTCCAGCATCTTTGCCGTGCCCTGTACGACGGGTGAGAGGATGCTGTTTATCGTGCCCAGCACCACAGTCGGGAAGAACATGATGCACAGACCGATGGCAAAAGGACGGAGCATCGGGAATACGTCTATCGGTTCAGCTCTCGCCAGCGACTGCCATACCCGGTAGGCGACGTAGAACAGCGCACCCAGCCCGGCGATGCCTTTCGCCACACCAGCCATGTCCCCACACAGCGGCATCATCTGCTCATAAAGTGAACGTAAAATCTGATGAAGGTTGTCGAACTTCATAGGCTACCAGTATCTTTCGTTCATGTTCCCGTACAGCCCCATGATGCGGTCGAGGTCGTTCTTCTTTTTCGCACGCAGGTAACTCACGGAGATGTTCTTGTTCGTGTAGTAGCTCACGAGGTTGCGGTAACGCTTCATCTTCGAGTGGCAGCGTTCCACCACGTCCATGCGCTCCTTGTCGGTCATGGAGAGCGTGGTGATGTTCACCACGTTCCTGAGTTCCGTCAACACTTCGTTGCTTTCCTCCAGCAGTTTCGTGTAGCCGAAAGCGATTGCGGAAAGCTCTTCGGGTCTGAAATTCCCGTCACGGAGCATCCGTTGGAAACTGTTCACATAGATGTCTGTGATGTCGCCCACCATCAGGATGGTCTGCTGCACCTTGCGGGCGTCCTTGACCAGATTGTTCACCGATTTGAGGGCATCGTAATACTTCTTGCCCTGCTGATAGATTTTCACCGTCTCCTGAAAGTTGCTCACCATGTTCGTGGCGGTCTTGGAGGTATGGATGATGTTTTTGGAGGCATTGATGATGCCCTGCGCTAGATTGCCCGGATCGCTTACGACCCACTGTGCGCTTGCCCTGCCCGCGAAAAGCAGGCACAGGCAGATAATCATTGTTATTCTTGTTCTCATGTTACTTTGGATTTTAGTGGTTGTTATTCTTCGGTCGGATGTCCCGGCTGCGGCTTCACCCGCACATAGTCCCCGTTTGGCGAGAAAGTCAGCACATCCGTGGCCTCGTTGTAGGACACGTCGATGCGGAAGCCGGTGTTCATGAACAGGTTGCCGTTCTCCTCCTGCAAGAGATAGGTTTCCGGCTTGAGCTTGCGGCGCAGACCGCTACGACGGAACACCGTCACTTTGTAGGCTTCGCCCTCCTTGTAGATAAGCACGTCAGGTTTTCCCTCCACGCTCTCCCAGTTCCCGCACAGCATGTCGCGGCGGTTGTCGGCCACGTCGCAGGATTGCAGCATCATGACCGCCAATCCGATAAGGCACTTGCTGACTTGCAGCATTTTCACTTTTGGTAAATTCATACGCGTTTTTCTTTTTTGGTTGATACATTCTGTTTTTTAGTTATTCCTTGTTTCTCCGCCTTTCGGCAAGCTGCCGGATGGCGGCTTCGATGTCGTCGCCCAGCTTCTCCGCCAGACGGTAAACCTCCACTTTTTCCGTTTCCTCGGTGGTGTACGCCAGATACTCTTCCGCGCTGACCTCCGTGGCATAGACCGCCGACTGCGTGCCGCCCAAGCCTATCCACACCTCCTTGTAGAGCCGTGAAGGGTTGTTCGCCATGTTGATGGAGAGTATCTGCGACTTCTCCTTTTCCGTCAGTCCGAGCAACGCCTGTATCTGGTCGAACTTGTTCATATATTTCCTTTGGTCAAGCAGGATTTTACAATCCGAGTTGTTGATAATGCTCTCTTTGACCACCGGAGAACTGATAATGTCGTCCACCTCCTGCGTCACCACGATTGCCTCGCCGTAATATTTTCTGACCGTCTTATACATATAGCGCAGATATTCAGCCATGTTCGCCGATGAGAGGGCCTTCCAAGCCTCTTCCACGATAAGCTGTTTCCGCACGCCTTTCAGCCGCCGCATCTTGTTGATGAAGGCTTCCATGATGATGATGGTCACGACGGGGAACAGTTCGCGGTTTTCTTTAATCGAATCTATCTCGAAGACGATGAACCGCTTGCCGAGCAGGTCGATGTTCTCCGTGGAGTTGAGCAGGAAATCGTAACGCCCGCCCCGGTAATACTGCCGCATGGTGGTGAGCATGTTGTCGATGTTGAAGTCGGACTTCTCCACCTTGATGTCACGCTGTGCCAGTTCCTTGCGGTAGTCGTCACGCATATACTCGTAGAAGGTGTTGAACGACGGCACGATGCTACGGTCGGATTGGATGCGCTCAATATAGGCACTCACGGCACTGCCCAGCTCGCCGCTCTCCGTCTTTGTCACCTTGTCGTCCTCCGACTTCCAGAGCGTCAGCAACAGGGTCTTGATGCTGTCCTTCTTCTCCACGTCGAAGATGTAATCGTCGGTGTAGAACGGGTTGAAGCTGATGGGCTTATCTTCCGTGTAGGTGAAATACACACCGTCCGCTCCGCCTGTCTTGCGTCGGATCATGCCGCACAAGCCCTGATAGGAGTTTCCCGTGTCCACCAATACCACATGTGCGCCTTGCTCATAATATTGGCGCACGAGGTGGTTCATGAAGAAAGACTTGCCGCTGCCCGAAGGACCCAGCACGAACTTGTTGCGGTTGGTCGTGATACCTCGCTTCATGGGCAGGTCGGAGATGTCAAGGTGCAGCGGTTTTCCCGTGAGCCTGTCCACCATCTTGATGCCGAAGGGCGAGAGCGAGCTGCGGTAGTTGGTTTCCTCTGTGAACAGGCACACCGCCTGTTCGATGAAGGTGTGGAAACTCTCTTCCGCCGGGAAGTCCGCCGCATTGCCGGGTATCGCCGCCCAGTAGAGTGTCGGGCAGTCGATGGTGTTGTGGCGCGGCACGCATTCCATGCTTGCCAACTGGCTGCCCACGTCGTTCTTGATATGCTTCAGTTCCTCCGCATCGTCGCTCCACGCCATGACGTTGAAGTGTGCCCGTACCGAGGTCAGTCCGTAGGAATGGGCTTCGTTCAGGTATTGGTCTATCCACTCGCGGTTGATGCTGTTGCTCCTTGAATAGCGAGATAGCGACTGCATGTTACGGGCGGACTTCTCGAACTTCTGCAAGGTTTCCTCACTGTTGTCTATCAGCACATACTGGTTGTAGATATGGTTGCAGGAGAGCAGAAGCCCCACCGGGGAGGCGAATGACAGTCGGCAGTCACTCCGGTCGGTGGAGAGCTTCTCGTAACGGGTGTCGGTAGCCACCTTGCCCGGCAGGTCTTCCGCGTCGGAGAGGGTGTGCAGACACAGGCGGTTGTCGCCGATGCGCATCTCCCTTGCCGAAAGCTCGATGTCCTGCAAGGTGGTGTCACCTTCCGGCATGAGCGAGAAGTAGCGTTCAATAAGTCCCGTCTTTCCCTCAGTACCCACAATCTCATCGGTGGAGAGGCGGCGCAGCCTGACAAGCCCGCTGTCGTTCATGATGCGCTCGAACTGTTCGCAGGCTTCCAAGAACTTGGTCGTGGTTTCCCTGTCCAGCTCCTTCGGGATGATATGTCCCCGGCACAGCGTGCTGAAATTGCTCTGCATCCGGTTACGCTCCTTTGTTGTCTTGGTCAGGTAGAGGTAGCAGGTGTGTTTCAGGTACGGACGCTCGTTGAAGTGACGCTCGAAAGAGCGGCTTAAAAAGCTCATGTCGTCCTTCTGAAGCTCCGGTTTGTAGCGTTCCTTGATGAACCAGTCCTGTTTGTGGACGACGGAGTAGTCCGGCAGCACCTTGATAGCCTTGCACCAGCAACTGTGTATCGCCTCGTACTCCGCACCCGTCACGGTGTAAAGTTCCGGTAGTTCCACCTCGAAAGCCACCGTGATGTCGGCGTCCTTTGAGATGATGCAGCCATGCTCCACCGCTAAAAGTGGGAACCTGTTTTCCAGTGTTGTCATTTTCGATGTATTCCTCATTGTCTTTCTTCCTTTCGTTGTCGTTTGAACAGACGGGTTATCCGCCGCCGGTTGATAAGGTATCGGGGATGGCTCCGTGCCGCTCCTAATTTCATCAGCCCGTGTTCACCGTACCGGGCGTTCAGCGCGAAGGTCTGCCATACAAGGAGGGAGGACGATGCCGCGCCGAAGCCGATACATATCCACTGGTCGATACCGACCATGTAGAGGATGACGAACAGGACGAAGAGAGCCAGCAGACCTCCGCAGAAGATGAAGAGGTACTGTGCCTTCAAGCCCTTGAACTCTACCGGACGGCCGATACCCTTGTTGATTGGGTATTCAGCCATACATTATTTATTAAAGGAAGAATGAGCGCAGGATGGTGGCGGCAACAATCAGGAAGATGCACGCGCCGAACCACGAGGCGGCTGTCTTGCTGGTGTCGGGGTCGCCCGATGAAAACTTGCCGTACACTTTTACGCCCCCGATAAGCCCGACGACTGCACCGATGGCGTATATCAGTTTAGTTCCGGGGTCGAAATAAGAACTCACCATAGAGGTGGCTTCGTTGATGCCCGCGATGCCGTTTCCCTGCGCGAAAGCGGAGGCGGTTGCGGCGATGACAAGTGCCGCGGAGAGGATTGCTTTTCTGTTTTTCAAGATGTTCTTGTTCATAAACTGTTCTTGTTTTTTGCCGTCAAAAGGGTGGATGGTCCTTTGTCGGGCGGTTGATACTTTGTTTCTTTACTTTGGTTTTAGTGGATGCCCGTTTGTTTCCACGGACGTGGGCGTGTCCGTTGCGGATGGGGATGCGCCTTGCGTTTCCTCGCCGCGTGGGTTGATGTCATTCTTTCATGTTCATTTCTTTTATTGTTGTCATACATAGTTGCGAATGTCGAACTCCTCGATGTTGTCCGGCACGACGAACTCCTTTTCAGATTTCTTCAGCCGAATCTCGATAAGCCCCTTGATGCGGATGCCTATCTCCGAAGAGCCTTCCATCATTTTCTCGTACAACTCCGTGCCCTCCATGTCGGTGAACACCTTAGCCGCCTTTTCACGTTCCGCCTGTGTCGCGTCCGGGTTTTTGGCGGTCTTGCAGGCGTCGTCAATCTCGTCAAAGCTGCTGCCCGAAGCCCGTGGCGTGTCCGAGGCGTCCTCTTCCGGTTCGTCGTCCCCGTATCCCAGTTCCTCCGGCGGTATGCTCGTGAAGGTCTCATCGAGTTTTTCCTCCGGGACTTGTGCCGGGCGGGATGCGTTTCCCGTTTTTCCGTCGTCAAAAGTAGCCTCTTCCTCCGACAGCTCAATGCCTTTTTCAATAGTGGCGGCTTCTTGCGTCGGTATGGCAGCGGTTGTCCGGGTGGATGCCATCCTGAAACGGCTCTTGCCGATGATGTCCGCCTTTTCCGCAGGGACTTCCTCGTGTGCCGCTATGCGTTTAGCCTCATTCCCGTCCAGTGACCGCCATAATCCGACAATGCCCTTGAAGAAGCGGACAATCCGCGTGTCCATGATGCGCTCGTAAAGGAGCAGGAACAGGAACCAGAGGTTGCAGCCGACCGATACCGCCAGCAGAATGTCTGTCATGCTGATTGTGTAATTCATATCCTTCCGTTTTTGGTTAGAATACTGAATTGTAATTTCGGGCATAAAGGCTCTTTATCGCATCTTCGCACTGGTTGAAGTGGTGCGTCAGCACATGGTCGATGTAAGCGGACAGCGTAAGCCGGTCATGCCCGATTACACGGGTGATACGCATGATACGCTCGTGGTACTCCGGGCGCACATACGCCATCTTCCCCTCACGTGCCTTTACTTCCGGGTCGCGGATGAACAGGCGTTCATAGTCCTTCTCACTGCATTTGCCGCTTACCGGGACAGGCGACAGTATTTCCACACTCGCCTGCACTTGGGTAAACATACCTCCGCAGTCTTGCTGTGGTCTTTTTTCATTCGGTGTCATTTCTTTTTCCATTTTCAAATCAGATCTTCACGTTGTTTCTTGTACAGTTCGTTGATTCTCTCCTTGTGCTGTTCCAGATGCTGGCGCAGCACGGTATCCACATATCCGCCTACTGAGATTTCCCCTCCGGCGATGTCGTTCACGATTCTGAGGATCTTGCCGTGGACGTCACGGCTGATATAGACACATTGGCGGGTCTTTATCTCGTTGCGGCGCAGGAATAGCTCGTTGTAGTCCTCGTCCTGCCTTTTCCGGCGTCCACTTTCCCTCTGCGCTTTTTCCCGTGTTACGGGTTGCACAGGAGATGGTTCCGGTGCGGCGGTGTCCTCTTCGGTCGGTGCAGCTGCGGGTACTTCCTGTGCGGGGCGCAGTGTCCCGTCCTGTGTGCGCCGCCCGATGGAGGCTAACAGCAGTTCCTCGTCGATGCCTTCCGTGTTCACTTTCCTGCTGCCCATGCTCACTGCGGTCTGATGATGTCGCTTATCTCTTCGGAAAACTCCCGGATGCCACTCCCTTTCAGCAGTGCCGTGTCCATCGGGAAGATGGTGGAGCGGAAAACGCTCTTGCGCTCTTCCGAAAGGTCACGGCGGAACTTCTTGCTGTCGGGCAAGCGGGTGGAAAGTACCGGAAAGCCCATTTCGGCTATCACTTCCTCGTAGATGCCGTACAAGTCGTTCCTCTCCCTGCCGTCCACCATCGTCCAGAACAGATGCAGCCCCTTTGTTTTCGCCTGTCCGGTAGTCATCAGCCTGTCGCGGAACATCGTGACGAATTTCAGGGTACTCTCCACGACAAAGCGGTCGGCACTCAGCGGAGTGAAAATGTAGTCCATCTGCGAGAGCGTCTTTATCACGCCGTTGCTTCGGAGTGTGCCGGGCATGTCGAAGAACACCACGTCGGGTTTCACGTCCTCAGTGGCAATCATCCTCTCGGCATCGTCGAGGGCGTTCACCGCATTGCTTTTGACGATGGTGTAGGCGTTCTTTTTGATCCGGCGGAAATGGTCGCAAGCGAGAGCCTTGAAGTAGGTGCTGCTGTCGATAAGCCCCATTTCGTGTTCGCGCAGCCCGTGGATGCTGTGCTGCGGGTCGTCGCAGTCCACGACGGCGACATTGTAGCCTTTCACGTTGTGCAGGTAGCTGGCGGCAAGTGCCGTGACAGTGGATTTGCCGATGCCACCTTTCTGTGTTGCGAATGCAACGAAGATTTCCTTACTCATAGTTCCATTTATTTTAATTGTTGATGATTTGTTTTTCTGTTTCCATACGGATTTGGCTGTCGCACCATCCGCTTCCGTGACTACACACGCAGGCGGGTCGTCGCGTATCCGGTTCTGTGGTGAAGCGGTGCGTCGGACAAATGGTGATTGACGACATTGCGTCATGAAGTCATTGAATCCATACGTCACCGAATTGTCGGAGAACCGGGTTTCCGACGGTTCGGGTATCCGTTTCGGCAAGTATCCGAAGAAGCGGATTTCCGGGTATTTGAATGTTCCGTTTATCATATCTTCAAATCGTTCGTTTCTTGAATCATGCTGCAAATAAACAAGTATATTTTGGAACCTGTATCACTTCTCCGGCAAGTGGCGGCACGTTGCGCCGGTTGGCAGTCATTGACCGGGTCAAGCATCTGTCCGATACCGCTTTAAGGGCGTAACTTTGCACCCGGACAGCAGGGTTCGCCGATGACGCGCGGCCCGGAGTCCTGAAAGGTATTTTCCCAATCCGTCCCCTGACGGATTTTTATGTTCACCTGAACATAGCAAGATGTCTTTTCAGCCGCTCAAAATATTTTGAGCAGCCACGAAAAGCACTTGCCCTTGCAGGGGGCGGGCTTTCCCTCCGAAGTCGGGAAGCCTTTCAGAACTGCGGTGCTGTAATCCGAAGCGGCGGCTTATGCCGTCAATCCGCTAAATCCAAAGTAATATGAAAGAGAAAAGGAAAAGCAAATCAGGGAGAAATCCCAAACTTGATCCGGCGGTGTACCGGTACACCGTCCGTTTCAACGAGGAGGAACACAACCGTTTCCTCGCCATGTTCGGAAAATCGGGTGTCTATGCACGGTCTGTTTTCCTCAAAGCGCACTTCTTCGGGCAACCGTTCAAGGTGCTGAAGGTGGACAAGACGTTGGTGGACTATTACACCAAACTGTCGGATTTTCATGCACAATTCCGTGCCGTGGGTACGAATTACAACCAAGTCGTGAAGGAACTGAGGCTGCATTTTTCAGAGAAAAAGGCGATGGCGTTGCTCTACAAATTAGAGCAACACACCGTCGAACTCGTGAAACTGAGCCGCCGGATTGTGGAACTTTCAAGGGAAATGGAGGCAAAATGGTCGCAAAAATCAGTGTAGGAAGTTCGTTGTACGGCGCGATTGCCTACAACGGGGAGAAGATTAACGAGGCGCAGGGGCGGCTTCTCACCACCAACCGCATCTACAATGACGGTTCGGGAACGGTGGACATAGGCAAGGCGATGGAGGGTTTTCTCACCTTCCTGCCACCGCAGATGAAGATCGAGAAGCCGGTGGTGCATATCTCTCTCAACCCGCACCCGGAGGATGTGCTGACCGATATTGAGTTGCAGAATATCGCCCGCGAGTATCTGGAAAAACTCGGTTTCGGAAACCAGCCTTATCTTGTATTCAAGCACGAGGACATCGACCGCCACCACCTGCACATCGTGACGGTCAACGTGGACGAGAACGGGAAAAGGCTCAACCGGGATTTTCTCTACCGCCGCAGCGACCGTATCCGCAGGGAACTGGAACAGAAGTACGGATTGCATCCGGCAGAACGTAAAAATCAGAGATTGGATAATCCGTTGCGCAAGGTGGCCGCATCGGCAGGTGATGTGAAGAAGCAGGTAGGCAACACCGTGAAGGCTCTGAATGGGCAGTACCGTTTCCAGACGATGGGCGAATACCGTGCGCTCCTTTCCTTATATAATATGACGGTGGAGGAAGCGAGGGGCAACGTGCGCGGACGGGAGTATCACGGGCTGGTCTATTCCGTCACGGACGACAAGGGTAACAAGGTGGGCAACCCGTTCAAATCCTCGCTTTTCGGGAAGTCCGCAGGCTATGAAGCCGTACAGAAGAAGTTTGTCCGTTCCAAATCGGAAATCAAGGATAGGAAACTGGCAGACATGACGAAACGCACCGTCCTTTCCGTGCTGCAAGGCACTTATGACAAGGACAAATTTGTATCCCAACTCAAAGAGAAGGGCATCGACACCGTACTGCGCTACACAGAGGAAGGGCGCATCTATGGGGCTACCTTCATCGACCACCGCACGGGATGCGTGCTGAACGGTTCGCGCATGGGTAAGGAGCTTTCGGCGAATGCCTTGCAGGAACACTTCACCCTGCCATACGCCGGACAACCGCCGATACCGCTATCCATCCCTGTGGATGCTGCGGACAAGGCACACGGGCAGACCGCCTACGACAGTGAAGATATATCGGGCGGTATGGGCTTGCTCACTCCCGAAGGTCCGGCGGTAGATGCCGAGGAAGAGGCTTTCATCCGGGCGATGAAGCGCAAAAAGAAGAAAAAACGCAAGGGCTTGGGTATGTAATCAGAGTATCAACAATTAAAAAATCAATGTATGTCACAACAAGAAGACGATTTGAGGGCATTGGCGAAAATCATGGATTTTCTGCGTGCCGTGAGTATCATTTTAGTGGTCATGAACGTGTACTGGTTCTGCTACGAAGCCATCCGGCTGTGGGGCGTGAACATCGGCGTGGTGGACAAAATCCTTCTGAACTTCGACCGCACGGCGGGGCTGTTCCATTCCATTCTCTACACGAAGCTGTTTTCCGTCCTTTTGCTTGCCTTGTCCTGTCTGGGTACGAAGGGTGTCAAGGGTGAGAAAATCACTTGGGGGAGAATCTGGACAGCATTTGCCGTCGGGTTCGTGCTGTTTTTCCTGAACTGGTGGTTGCTGCCCCTGCCGCTGCCGCTTGAAGCGGTGACGGGACTGTATGTCCTTACCATTGGAACGGGCTATGTCTGCCTGTTGATGGGTGGTCTGTGGATGAGCCGCCTGTTGAAACACAATTTGATGGAGGATGTTTTCAACAACGAGAACGAGAGTTTCATGCAGGAAACGAGGCTTATCGAAAGCGAGTATTCGGTCAATCTGCCGACACGTTTCTATTACAGGAAACGCTGGAACAACGGTTGGATCAATGTAGTTAATCCCTTCCGTGCGTCCATCGTGTTGGGTACGCCGGGCAGCGGCAAGTCCTATGCCGTGGTAAACAATTTTATCAAGCAACAGATTGAAAAGGGCTTTAGTCAATACATCTACGATTTCAAGTATCCCGACCTATCTACTATTGCCTACAACCATTTGCTGAACCACCCGGACGGCTACAAGGTAAAGCCGAAGTTCTATGTGATCAACTTCGACGACCCGCGACGCTCTCATCGGTGCAATCCCATTCACCCGGATTTTATGGAAGATATTACGGATGCCTATGAGAGTGCCTACACAATAATGCTCAACCTCAATAAAACGTGGGTGTGACCTGAAAAGTCACGTAATTAATTGTTAAACAGCAATGTATATTGCAAGATTTAACCCGCTGTTCCGTCAGCGGTAGCCTACTATAAGGTGCATCTCCAGTGATGGGTTGTGCTAAGCTTATAGGACAAAGTACACTTTCCGAAAGGACAAGACTGAACCGTGAGGGAACGTCAAGGGCGGTTAGTATCATACCGTCGAGTGGCGAGGCTGGATAGCATGGTTAACGTAATGTGAACTGACTTTAGCCGTCGTAAGGTTTGAAGGAGCGCAAGAGACTTTAGCTCTCACCAAAAGGTAAGCAGTCGGATAACCCTCGCCCATGTTGGGGTTACACGGACATAGCACTGCCGGCGGACTTGGCAGAACCTAAACTATCCGTTTGTCAATTGCGTGGAACAGGGCAAGCCTGTATCTCTCTCGTAATAATGCGAGTAAGCGAACCGCAAGGCAAGCCGAATGGGGTGCAGGTATGAGATAACGGAGAAAGCGAATGCCGCCCTGTAATGGGGAGGATACGGATTGAACCAACATCACGAGTTAATGAGGGTAACATCATCCGACACGAAAGTGGGCAGACTTCCGTATATGGTAACTCTTTACAAGATAACTTTTAGAACTTTCAAAAGGAGGAAAGCAAATGAACGAGATTAAAACATCGTGTGCGCCTGCTGACAGCAGGAATCTGACTTGGGACGGTATGAACTGGTCTAAGTGTGAAACCTATGTCCGAAAGCTACAAGCGCGTATTGTAAAGGCTCAGAAAGAAGGCAGACATAACAAGGTGAAAACCTTGCAGTGGATGCTTACCCACTCTTTTTACGCCAAGGCATTGGCAGTAAAGAGGGTTACTTCCAACAAAGGGAAGAATACGTCTGGAGTAGATAAACAGCTTTGGGACTCTCCCAAGCGCAAGTACAAAGCAATCGGTGAACTTAGACGTCGTGGCTACCATCCACAGCCGCTCCGTAGGGTTCACATCAAGAAAAAGAACGGTAAACTCCGACCGTTGGGAATACCGACCATGAAAGACAGGGCGATGCAAGCATTATATCTCATGGCATTGGAACCGATAGCCGAAACGACAGGCGACCGTTTTTCTTACGGCTTCCGAAAGAAGCGCAGGACAATGGACGCAATTCGTCAGATTGATACGGTTCTAAATCGCCAGCATTCCCCCGAATGGATTTTGGAGGGAGAT
This sequence comes from Bacteroides sp. OM08-11, assembly GCF_003438665.1. Lineage (NCBI taxonomy): Bacteria > Pseudomonadati > Bacteroidota > Bacteroidia > Bacteroidales > Bacteroidaceae > Bacteroides > Bacteroides sp. OM08-11. The sequence goes on along the minus strand of NZ_QSTJ01000004.1, from coordinate 12,089 downwards.
ATTAAGGGTTGCTTCGACCACATCAGTCACGGCTGGCTTATTGAAAATATCCCTATGGATAAAACAATACTCAGAAAATGGCTGAAATGTGGAGCTGTATTCAATGGTAAACTGTTCCCGACAGAAGAGGGTACACCACAAGGAGGTATCATATCACCGACACTTGCAAATATGGCACTTGACGGACTTCAACCACTCTTGGCTGAAAGATTCAAAAGACGTTTCATCAACTATAAGACATTCCACTACAAAGTGAATCTTATCAGGTATGCGGACGACTTTATAATCACAGGTCGAGATAAGGAATTATTGGAAAACGAGGTCAAACCAATGGTGATAGAATTTCTCAAAGAAAGGGGTCTTACCTTATCCGAAGAGAAAACTACCATTACGAACATATACGATGGATTTGATTTCTTAGGTTTCAATGTAAGGAAGTTCGGCAAAAGGCTGTACACATCTCCGTCCAAAGATGCACAGAAACGCTTTAGGGCAAAAATCAGTGACATCGTTAAAGGACATAAAATGTGTAAGCAGGAATCGCTGATACGAATGCTCAATCCTGTGATAACAGGTTGGGGAAACTATTACCGATATGGTGCATCAACCAATGCTTTTCACGGTTGCGACAATCACATTTACAACCTCACAAAGAAATGGGCTTTACGTCGCCACCCAAAGAAACGCAAGTCTTGGGTTGCAGATAAGTATTGGCATGAAATTCGGGGGCGTAAATGGACGTTTGCATGGAAATATGAAACAAAAAGCAAGAAAGTGAACTACCTGACCCTTAAAAGGTTGTCGGATATACATTATACTCCGTACAAGCAAGTCAAGGGGGAGGCAAACCCTTTCGACCCGGAATATGATGATTATTTCTTTCAGCGAAAGGAGCAACAAATGCTGGAATCTCTCAAAGGACGTAAGTCACTCTTATATTTATGGAACAAGCAGAAGCGGACTTGTCCGTTATGCGGCAAGGAGATAGATTGTACAAAAGCATGGAACGTCAATGAAATATCTGTTGGTGGTTCAATTGTACGGCAACTTGTCCATAACAACTGCCACAAGCGAAATAAACGAAACTGTTGAAAGTATGAGCCGATTTCTAACAACAAATAGAAATATTGAGTTGCTTGAGCCGTATGAGGGGAAACTCTCACGTACGGTTCTTAGGGGAGAAGGGGGCAGTAATGCCCTTGACTTACCCGATGTGCAAAAGCAGGGCGACTTCTTCGTGGAGTCACCTATCATTCTGTTTGCCAGTATTATCTGGTATCTCAAAATCTATCAGAACGGGAAGTTTTGCACGTTTCCCCATGCTATCGAGTTTCTGAACCGCCGTTACGAGGATATATTTCCGATACTGACCTCTTATCCGGAGCTGGAGAACTACCTTTCGCCGTTCATGGATGCGTGGCTTGGAGGGGCTGCGGAGCAGCTCATGGGTCAGATAGCGTCGGCAAAAATCCCGCTTTCGAGGATGATTTCACCGCAGCTCTACTGGGTGATGTCAGACAGCGAGTTTACGCTGGACATCAACAATCCCGAAGAGCCGAAAATCCTCTGCGTGGGTAACAATCCCGACCGTCAGAATATCTACGGTGCGGCACTCGGTCTGTATAATTCCCGTATCGTGAAGCTCATCAACAAGAAGGGGATGCTGAAGTCATCGGTCATCATCGACGAGTTGCCCACAATATACTTCAAAGGGTTGGACAATCTTATAGCTACCGCCCGAAGCAACAAGGTTGCCGTGTGTCTGGGCTTTCAGGATTTCAGCCAGTTAGTGCGTGACTACGGGGACAAAGAGGCGAAAGTGGTGATGAACACTGTCGGCAATATTTTCTCCGGTCAGGTGGTGGGGGAAACAGCCAAGACGCTCTCCGAGCGGTTCGGTAAGGTGTTGCAGAAACGGCAGTCCATCTCCATCAACCGGCAGGATGTTTCCACCTCCATCAACACGCAGATGGACGCGCTCATTCCACCGAGTAAGATTTCCGGGCTTACGCAGGGAATGTTTGTCGGTTCTGTATCCGACAACTTCAACGAGCGTATCGAGCAGAAGATTTTTCATTGCGAGATTGTGGTGGATGCCGAAAAGGTGAAACGGGAAGAAAGTGCCTACAAGAAAATTCCCGTCATTACAAACTTCACGGACGAGGACGGCAACGACCGCATGAAGGAAACGGTGCAGGCGAACTACCGGCGCATCAAGGAAGAGGTGAAGCAGATTGTGCAGGAGGAACTGGAGCGTATCAAAAACGATCCGGTGCTGTGTAAACTGCTACCAGATAATGAGACTGTCTAACAAGTCCCCAAAATTGAAAATTATCCCTATCGAAGTTTGAAGTGACCCCCAAAAGTTGGATACAATTTTTTTGGGGGGCACTTCAGTTCTGACGGGTAAAATCGTAAAATTCGGACTTGTTAGACAAATACTTACGCGGTTTCAACCTCAGGTACTGAATCTATCGAATTGACAAATTTAACCAATTGCGGATCTGAATCTTTTTGTATGAGGTTTCGGAGACTCTTTTTCAATTCATAAGCATCATCCCCTGCTGTATTTATTAAATCCATATAAAAATCTTTGTTTTGCAGAATCAATGAACGGCATGCCCCATCGGAAATTACAGGTTTCACTATTTTATCAATAACGTCTCCAGCTTGACTTTTCAAATTACCATGCGATCTAAGCCATGTTTCGAAAAATTGAAACTTTATTGCATTGATAGTCTTTTTACCGATGCAGAAATCATTTCTTATATCGGTAACTGTCGATTTAATTTTTCGTTTATCCAATCTTTCAACTATATTCTTGAAACAATTAGGGAAAGGATTCAAACTTTGAGTTCCAGAAGCAATATCCATCAGAATCTTTTTGCCAAATTCAGTCAAGTTATCTGGCAAGGATTTGATTTTAGCCAGTAAATGTTTTATTGCGACAAACCAATAATATGATGTATGTGCTGTTCTTTGGGCGTATAATGTATCAACACTTATTTCAGACAACGCTTCGAACGCTATTTTATTGATATGATCGGTCAGGACATTGCTTATTTTAGTGGTCAAATCGTAAAAAGATGCGTCAGGAATTACATCTTTAATATTGTTCTTAGTGATATACTTATCCAAATCGGTATTCCACTCTGCTAAATGCTCGATAAATACCTCATCCGTTACACCTATTCTGTTCTTAATATCTTCAAATTGGGGCAATATGTCTGAGAGCAATAATTTATAGCCAAGTTTATGATTTACCATGTATTGTAGTGTTTCATTTAATAGCGGTATATTCCATCCCACACTATTTACTAATAAGTCTCCATGATCCACATAATAGTCCATGAGTTCTGCAACATATTTTATATCTCCACCCTCTATTAAGGAAACGGAATGACCATGTGCCAATTGCATGGCGACTAAATCGTAATATCCAGACTCTTTAATGTTTCGGCCATCAGTTTCTAATTCAGAATGCAACTGATTTATGTAGGTTGAATCTAACGTTACAGGTAAAGGTCTTTCTTCGTCAGATGCCAATAAACGATAGGTTGTAAATATAGCCCCTATATTATCTTTATTTACATTCTGTTCATCAATGCAATTCGTGATCGCTTGCAAAAGCGTTGGAAACGTATAGGTAGAATTATCTTTTAACGTTTTTACAATATCTGCATGGTCGAAATTATCGGGTAGTAAGTTTGCCAAATAATTATCGAGCGCCTCCGAATTTGTTGCTACTTGATAATATTTATATGCTTTAGTTGTCGCGTTATCCCGATAGGCAGCATCTGTTGCATTTGCAGCTTGAATATAATCGATAAATGTATTTGGCTTGACTGTTTTTGCTTCAATCAATGACGTAAAATCGCACGCCAACTTATTTTGCGCAATAAACCTGTCTATTGCATCTAACGTTTTGAAATAGTCGCCGCCATTGAAGTCATTGAACCGAACTATCTTCTTATATAATTGAGCAATCACATGGTTTTGGCTTTCCGTGTCTAAATGCAACAGCAGTTCTTGGTATTCGACAGGGAACACCTGCTTCTCTATGGATTCTTTTAATTTCAATTGTGCTATTCTTTGCCATACACGCAGAATAACATCGCTCTTTCGAGTTAATTTATGCAAACAATGTATAATCTTATCGATAAGCGCATTGTCCATACATTGTATAACTTCTTCTAATACAGTGTCAAATTGTTTATTAGTCTCTGCATATTGATTTATGTCGTGGTCTTCTTCTCCGTTGATGCAGCCTTCAATATATTTTTTCAATGGAATTTGTCGAGCATCTTCAACATCGACACCATATACCAAAGCTGCAATTTCGCGTTGTGTTTGCAGATCATTGTTAATTATTGTTTGAATGCCATTCAGATAGTCGCCGGACAATATTTGTTCTACTGGATTTGCCAGAATATCCGTCTTCTTCAAACAGAACAATGCTATGTTTATCATCAAAATTTCGTTACACCACTCTTGTTTAAGAGCGACCATCTCATTGATATATGATATAATTTCCCTAACATTGGCATTAGGATTTACCAATCTGAATATCCGATTTATAGTTTCTTTCGCTTCATTTTCTGTTTCTCCAAATGCTTCAACAAACAGTTTGTTGAATATACTTCGATAGTCGGTAATAACAGGAGGAGCAACACGATAAACAATAGGGAAAGTTTTATTGATAAAATACTTGGTCAGTTGTTTCGTTTGTTCGTCGGTCTCATCTCCGAATGCACAAGCTAAATGTGTTTCATCGAAAGGAATAACAGCCCAAACATTTTCAAAACCGCTATCGGCGAAGAACGTATGGATAGAAGATCATAATTCTTTTACTTTTTCAGCGGGGAGACGATCCATGTTGTCAAAAACAAGGACTAATTTACGTTGTCCTTTTTCCTTGATAAAATCAGAAATGTCTTGCATCCATGTTTTGAACTCGTAAACCGTTGGTTCGTCTTCGCTCAAAGTCTCATAGCAAACGTCCTTTTCGACTTTATCTTGATAAATAGCTAACATATAACTCCATCCATATTTATGATCTTTGCTATATGCCCATTTCCAAACGCACAATGCAATAAGAACTGGCAGTGCAGCTATGATAATAGACAATAAAGAAAACCACCATGTTGTGGGTGTAGGTTTTACTGCATACGCAATAAATGTAAATATCGGAGTTAAAACTGCAACCAAAAATGCCGCAACCATACCATTACTGATAAGGGGATATTTTTCGGTTACGGTCTCCGTTTTACGGGCTAATAAATATTTCAGCTTTTCAGACCATGATACGGTTTTCGTACCTCCACCTTTGACTTTTATTGTTGCATTTCCAGATAGGATACCATCATCAATAAGTTTGCTTGTAAGCAATTCCAATATAGAGCGGCGTTGCAAGTCCTCTTGATGTCCCCATGCGTCATACTCAAAAAAGTAATAGTCGTCTGATAATTCACGTTCCAACATTTTAACCACGTTGGATTTTCCAGATCCCCAAATACCTTCGATGCCGATAATTCGAGGTAAAGTACATTCCTCATCCAATGAATCATTCTGACAAAAATGGCGAGCAATAGTTTTTGCCAACCTTTCTTGCGAACCTCCATCGAATTTGTCAATACCACACGGTTTATTTTGGATAAACCGCGGATATTGCTGTTTGGATTGTAGTTTTGTTTCCATATACGTAATTTATTGATTATACGAACTCCAAATAATTCTCCCGATTTACCACATGAAACTCGGCATAGGGATAGGCTTCTTGGAAGGCTTTCGGTGCGGCCGGCATTTTATTTCCCCACTTGAACTCCAAGGCGGTAAGACTGTCGGCACTCTCCTCAATCAGGTCGATTTCCTGTTTGTCGTAGGTGCGCCAGAAATAGAACTCCCTGTGCAGTCCCTCATTGAAGTTCGCTTTGCGCCGCTCTCCGATGATGTAGTTCTCCCACAGCGCACCGACATCCTGCCGAATGGCCAGCGGTGAGAAAGCCCCGATAATGGCATTGCGAATGCCGTTGTCGTAGAAGTACCACTTGCCAGCTTTTGTAACCTCCTTGCGTAGGTTACGCGAATAAGCCCCCAGACGATAGATAACGAAGACCTTTTCCAATAGGTCGAGGTATTTTTCAACGGTCGTCTTGCTCATGCCGAGTTGTTTACCTAACTCTTCGTAAGAAACTTCGCTGCCCAACTGAAAAGCTATCAATCGCAGTAGATCGCGCATCTTGCTCGAATTTTTTAAGCCGTCAATTGCTAAGATATCTTTAAGCAGGTATGCACCGACAATATCACGTAGGTAGTCTGTTTTACGTTCATAGTTCTCCATCATTACTACTTCGGGATAGGAACCGTAAATCAAGCGCGCTTCGAGGTTCTGGCGGGTTTCAAGTGCCGTTTCCGTCTGTGCGATTTCCCGTTGCGAGAATGGTGTAAGGAGAAATTGCGTACTGCGGCCGACCAACGGTTCACCAGTCTTATTCAGCAAATCGAATGACGAAGAACCACTTGCCAAGACACTTATTCCCGGTATTTCATCAACTATCAACTTCAGAATACTACCGATTTGTGGTATGTTCTGTGCCTCATCAATAGCCAGCAAATCAATACCATCCAATAAATGCCGATAATTGGCTATTGAGCGATTCTCCAATAGTGCTAATGTGTCGTAGTCTTCGCCGTTGAGCATCATCGTCCTACCTGAATAGTTGTCCACAATTTTACGCATCATTACCGTTTTACCAACACGGCGAGCACCAAAAATCAGTACTGCTTTATTGGGCGCGATTCGTGCTGTAATCTTCTCTTGAAGTATTCTATTTACTGTTTCCATACCTTATAAAATATAATGCAAAGATAATCATATTTTTTTAATTGGCGAATTTTACAAAAAAAACGGGCTATTAAATGGCGATTTTTACAACCACAATCTTATGGAAGTTGTTTCATTGTTTTTAGTAATGATATATGTTCATACTATGATGACTCAATAATTTACCAGACATACGTTTCTGAAATTTGTCCTTATAGGAATGAAAAACTCACATATATTGTGCTAATTAATATATAATTAAATGAAAATAAAAAGACAGGATACGAGTATTCCTGTCTTCTCATATGTAATGGATATTTTTTTATTTTCTCATCCGCTCCAACTCCTCATCACGCAACATTCTCTCGTTCAGTTTTTCCTGCATCCTGTCAATGAAATAGGTGCGGCTTTCGTTCTTCCGGCGTTTGATATCAGTGTAGAAGCGGTAGCAGTCTTTAGAATCAACCCCGAATATCTTATAGAGAAGTGGGGCGAGCTGTTTGAGCGGCATATTGCCGTTGTTGATGCAGCCCATCACGTCTATGCCGTAGATAAGTTCCACGAGGTCGATGGCATTGCCCGTCCATTGAAGAAGGCTGGCGGTGGTTTCTGTTGCGTTGTTGGCGGATATTAGTGGTGGCACTTGGGGCGTGGCAAGGAATTTCTGCATCTTTCTTACGAAAGACAGAGCCTTGCTGACGTAGGCGGCAATCTCTCTTTTTTCTTCTGACAGATTACGTACGGGATGGTGCTGCAACTCGATTTCGATGTAGGCAAGCGCGATGACGGTAAGGTTCATGTCCATGCCGCCGTTGCACAGTTCGATCACTTGGGTGGCGAAAGCCGTGTATGCCGTTTCCATATTGCAGTCGCCGGCTTCGTTTATCAGGCGGAAAAAGTCGGTTTCCGCCAGCAAGAAATAATTCATGGTTCTGTCAATTTTGAAAATTACACTTTGTTTTCTGCGTGCGCACATGAATATAATTGGCAAAAAACGCGGCAGAAAATAAAAAATCCAACACTCAATTTTACAAAGTGCTGGATTTCAGAGGTATAAAATTCAGTATTTTTTCACAAGGACAAATTATCTCCGACTTAAATTGTTTGTAATCGGAACATTTATTCTATTCCTGAAAATAGAAATGTATGCTTGCCGCACATTTTGGCTATCTTGCTTTTTTATCAAGGATATAGATAATGCGACATACACCGTTGGGATAGCTTTTCAAAGAGGAAAGCGTCCAGTGTTGCTCTGGCAGAGCCGACTTAAAAAAATGTCGTCCGCTTCCGGATATGAAAGGAACGGTGTATAGTATGATTTCATCCACAGCGTGCATCCGCAGCAGTCCGTTTATATAGTCTGCCGTGTCCGGTGTGGCTTCCGCGAGGTAACGGATGTTTGTGCAGTCTTTTCTCCATTCGTGCAGCATTGAAATGGAATAGTCCGGTGTCACACGGTAAAAGGCTTTCTTCCTGATTTCATCAAGACCGCAACGGTCAAGGCACAAATCCTGATGTGCTTTATCATATAACTCTGAAGAAAGACATCCGTCCATCGTCAGTACGGCGAGAATCTGAACTTTACCCATAATCGTTTCCTTTCGTTAGGCAAGGGTAAAAAAGTAGCGTGCAATTCACACTACCTTCAAGCGATGGCTCTGGTAAAGCCTTTACGGAGAGTACGTGAATGCACGCTATGCGTAAGCATAGCATAAGCATCACGCAATCGTCTCCGTAGTTCCAATTTACCAGATTTTCGCTTGAAACGCCTTGCGGTCTTATCCTATATGTTGGCGGCGAAAAGCTCCTGCCAATCGCCGTTTTTCTCAAATGTTATGCAAAGATAGCCAAATTCAGTGAATTACGGGCTATGATTGCTTGAATTTATATTTAAGTCCATACTCTTCAAGTTTGCTGTATAGTGTTGTCCTGCCTATGCCGAGCAGTTCTGCGGCGACACTCCGGTTGCCGTTTGCCTGTTTCAACGCACGCAATATCCGCTCCTTATCCTCCGCGTCATTGCGCAAGGCGAAGCTGACAGTAGAGGTCGGTTTCGTCACGGCAAGTTCCAGATGCTCTTTCATGACAACACCTTCCTGCGCCTGCAATACAGCACCCATAACTTTCTGCCGAAGTTCCCGCACGTTGCCCGGCCATGCGTGTGTCAGCAACGCTTTACGTGCTTCGGAACTGAACCCGCTCACGCTACACTCCAGCTCTCTGTTTGCCATATCACGGAAGAACTCTGCCAGCGGCATAATGTCTTCTTGACAGTCACGCAACGGAGGAACGGTTATCCCGAAGTCGTGCAGGCGGTACAGAAGATCCTGCCGAAAACGCTTTTCATTCACCGATACCTCCAAATCTTCATTGGTAGCAGCGATGATGCGGACATTGAAATTCCGGTCTGCCTTGTCTCCGACCGGGCGATACCGCCTCTCCTGTATGGCACGGAGCAACATCTGTTGGGTTTCCAACGCGAGGTTTCCTACCTCGTCCAGAAACAACGTGCCGCCTTCCGCCTCATGGAAATATCCTTTCTTGGCATTGTCCGCACCTGTAAATGCACCTTTGACGTGTCCGAAGAAAGCCGACGGTGCAAGCTCTTTGGAGAGTGAACCGCAGTCCACCGCCACAAATGGCTTGCCTGCACGTTTGCTCTTGTCATGCAACAGGTGGGCAATATGCTCCTTGCCCGTGCCGTTCTCACCAAATATCATCACGCTCATATCGGTGGCGGCTACCAGCCTTATGCGGTGCATGATTTTCTGAAAGGCGGAACCTTCACGGGCGAATATAGGCATACGGCGTTGTCCTGCCTGACGTTCTTTCAGTATGGAACGGATCAGGGGGACAAGTTTATCCTCCACAAGCTGTTTGGGAATATAGTCTATCGAGCCGAGTTTCATGCTTTCCACGGCGGTATTAACTTCGGCGTAGTCGGTCATAATGATGAAGGGCTGCATCTTTCCCTCCTTTCGCATCCAGCACAAAAGGTCTATGCCACTGCCGTCAGGCAGACGCAGGTCGGCAACCACGATATCATTATCTGTTGCCTGTTGCAGATGTTTCTTCGCGGTTGAGAGGTGGTAAGCCTTCATATTGCGGTAGCCCTCCCGTGACAGCATATTGCAGACATATTCGCAATACACGATGTTGTCTTCCACCACAATTATTTTTGTCTTATTCATCTTCGTATTTTCTCCTTTCCTCTTCTGCCAACCGTATTATTTCCACTCCCTTATCCAGCACGGCAGTCACGGCATGGCTTAACGCTTCACCATCCGGGAGAGCATCGCCACGAAGCAATCCGTAAAGTACATTCAGCGGTTGGTCGGCACGGAGCACCTCCCACGAACTGCGCAGGTGGTGGATCAGGGAATCCAGCTTTTGCAGGTCTTTTTCTTTTGCTGCATCCCGTACCGCCTGCATTTCCTTTTCTGTTTCAGTTATCAACTTTTCCAGCATGACGGCTTCATTGCCATAGGACAATAAGGCGGAAAAGTCCGGTTTCCCGTCCGGTGTCGCTTTTATGGCACACCTGTCGGAAACCTCCATCAGTTCCGATATGGAGAACGGTTTGAACAGGCATCCGGCAAAGCCTTTTGCCAATAGTTCCCCTTTGTTACAACTGCCCGAAGCGGTTGCCACAACCACCGGGATTGTTGGTGAATTGCCCACGTTGGACGAACGCAACAGTTCCAGCAATTCGAAACCGTTTATATCGGGCATATTCAAGTCTGTCAGCAACAGGCTGTATTCTTTCTGGCGTATCATTTCCATCAGTGCCGCAGCATCGGTGCAAGTGTCGCAGTGTATTCCTTCTTGGGAATACATCTCTTTCAGCATCAGAAGTAATACCTCATCATTGTCAATGGCGACAACATCATGGAATTTATTGTTATGATAAACAGGTGTATTGCTTGTATATCCAAGCTGTTCTTCAGCTTCCTGCATAGAAATTTCAACTGTGAAACGACTGCCTTTCCCTTTCTTGCTGTCTAAACGGATTGTTCCGCCAAGCATCGACACAATATTACGCATTATGGCAAGCCCAAGCCCGAAACCCTCCTTTGCGGCGGCATTTGATAGACGTTCAAACGCACCGAACGCTTGTTTCTGTTCCTCTTCTGTCATGCCTGTACCTGTATCTTCAACGACCAGTGTCAGAACTCCATTATCATATTCAGTAATCAAAGAAACACCGCCTTCTTCTGTGAACTTGACAGCGTTTGACAGCAGGTTATTCCCGATTTGTATTATTCGCTCTTTGTCGGTCAATACAATGGCATCGTGTCCAGTCTTCACGGACAAGGACAGCCCTTTGTTCACGGCAACAGGCATGAACTCCGTTTCAAGTGTGTGCGTGATTGCTGAAATCCGGCAGGGTGACAGACGGGGCTGTTCCTTGCCGTTGTCCAGGCGGAAGAAGTCAAGCAAAGTGTTAAGCATATCCCGCATACGGTCGGAGGATTGCAGTATGTTTTGGATATACTGCCCGGACTTATCCTCACACTGTTCTTTCCGTATCAGTCCGGCATAGCCTGTTATTGCTGTCAGCGGTGTGCGCAGTTCATGGGTGATAGTATGTACCGCCTTCTTCCTTGACGTTATCAGTGCCTCGTTCCGTTGTACGGATTGTTCCAGTTGCCTTATCAAATCAGTTGTCTTGTGCTTGTATTGTTTAATGCTTTTTGCATCACGATGTATGATGATGTAGGAAATTAACAACAATAGAAGAACGAATCCCATTAAACCGCCTACTTGCATAAATGACTTTTCACGCATGGCAACTATTTCGTTTTCCCGGCTTTGCAGTTCGGTTTGTACCTTTTCTTCTATTTGGCAAATCAATTCTTGCAGTTGTCTGTTAAGTTCTGCATTACGAGCTGCAAGGCTGTCGGCTTGTTCCGACAATTGGCGATCCTGCACTTTCTGTTCGCTGATTACGTTTCTATTGACCGAATGAAGGATAGTGGTTGATACTGCTGGAGTTACTTCCTTTTTTTTGCCGAATATGCCTAAGAAACCTTTTCGTTTTGGCTTTTTGGACTGTTCCTGCACACTTTTCTGTACAATAACCGGAATTTGATTGGCTATCTTCTTGTTAATAGATTGTTGTTCATCCATTAACCGGACTATCTGGAACATCTGTCGTTCCTTATCCTCTAAAAGACTGCGCACACTATCGATGCGCTCTGCTGGATAGGTGGCCTTGAAACGGCAGAGCATACTGTCCATTGCCATACGCCGTGCATGGTAATGC
>NZ_QSTJ01000003.1:459301-461110 GCF_003438665.1 Bacteroides sp. OM08-11 | reverse complement strand
ACGTCGCTCCAGAAAGGAGGTGTTCCAGCCGCACCTTCCGGTACGGCTACCTTGTTACGACTTAGCCCCAATCACCAGTTTTACCCTAGGGCGCTCCTTGCGGTTACGCACTTCAGGTACCCCCGGCTTTCATGGCTTGACGGGCGGTGTGTACAAGGCCCGGGAACGTATTCACCGCGCCGTGGCTGATGCGCGATTACTAGCGAATCCAGCTTCATGGAGTCGGGTTGCAGACTCCAATCCGAACTGAGAGAGGTTTTTGGGATTAGCATCACGTCGCCGTGTAGCTGCCTTCTGTACCCCCCATTGTAACACGTGTGTAGCCCCGGACGTAAGGGCCGTGCTGATTTGACGTCATCCCCACCTTCCTCACATCTTACGACGGCAGTCTCCATAGAGTCCTCAGCATAACCTGATAGTAACTATAGATAAGGGTTGCGCTCGTTATGGCACTTAAGCCGACACCTCACGGCACGAGCTGACGACAACCATGCAGCACCTTCACAAATGCCTTGCGGCTATAATGTCTCCACTATATTCATTTGCAATTCAAGCCCGGGTAAGGTTCCTCGCGTATCATCGAATTAAACCACATGTTCCTCCGCTTGTGCGGGCCCCCGTCAATTCCTTTGAGTTTCACCGTTGCCGGCGTACTCCCCAGGTGGAATACTTAACGCTTTCGCTTGGCCGCTTACTGTATATCGCAAACAGCGAGTATTCATCGTTTACTGTGTGGACTACCAGGGTATCTAATCCTGTTTGATACCCACACTTTCGAGCATCAGCGTCAGTTACAGTCCAGCAAGCTGCCTTCGCAATCGGAGTTCTTCGTGATATCTAAGCATTTCACCGCTACACCACGAATTCCGCCTGCCTATACTGCACTCAAGACACCCAGTATCAACTGCAATTTTACGGTTGAGCCGCAAACTTTCACAACTGACTTAAGCATCCGCCTACGCTCCCTTTAAACCCAATAAATCCGGATAACGCTCGGATCCTCCGTATTACCGCGGCTGCTGGCACGGAGTTAGCCGATCCTTATTCATACGGTACATGCAAAAAGGCACACGTGCCAAACTTTATTCCCGTATAAAAGAAGTTTACAACCCATAGGGCAGTCATCCTTCACGCTACTTGGCTGGTTCAGGCTAGCGCCCATTGACCAATATTCCTCACTGCTGCCTCCCGTAGGAGTTTGGACCGTGTCTCAGTTCCAATGTGGGGGACCTTCCTCTCAGAACCCCTATCCATCGTGGACTTGGTGGGCCGTTACCCCGCCAACTATCTAATGGAACGCATCCCCATCTTCAACCGGAACCCTTTAATGTAAAAACCATGCGGAAAATACATACTATCAGGTATTAATCTTTCTTTCGAAAGGCTATCCCTGAGTTGAAGGCAGGTTGGATACGTGTTACTCACCCGTGCGCCGGTCGCCAGCGGCATTAGCAAGCTAATGCCCTGATGCCCCTCGACTTGCATGTGTTAAGCCTGTAGCTAGCGTTCATCCTGAGCCAGGATCAAACTCTTCATTGTAAAAGTATTGTAAGAGTCATATGCCATGATTTATAAGTAAAACTATAAACATAATATACGATCTCATTTTATCTGTCCAGGACGCTCGAATTTAAAAGTGTATGTCTTTACCTATTATTAAGTAATGACGGTTCTTTTAGTTTTTACCCGAGACCGATCCCTATCGCTAGAAATGGGTCTCGCTCTTGTACTACTTGTATTGTTTATGTAAATCTGTTCAAAGATCGCTTCTTCTTAAGCTTTCATTCTTTTCAGAAAGCGGATGCAAAG
>NZ_QSTJ01000003.1:0-459291 GCF_003438665.1 Bacteroides sp. OM08-11 | reverse complement strand
TTCTTAAGCTTTCATTCTTTTCAGAAAGCGGATGCAAAGGTAAGAACTTTATTTGTTATCTTCCAAATAAAACCGGAAGTTTTTTTTCAATTTTCTTTTTCCAAGGCTGAAATCGTATGGAAACGAATGCCAAAGAGCAGAAAAATGACAGGGTTCTTACACCGCTTCTGCCAGAATGTCAAACCATCGCTGCTCTCGTTCCCGAAAGCGGATGCAAAAGTAGGGCATTTGATAATAACACGCAAATATATATAACTCTTTTTTTTAAAAAAAAATCAAACTTTTTGCTAATACGCTGACTGATAAGGATGTTATAAAACATATTTCCCAAGGGAAGAGGAAAAAACACGGAAAGAAAACACATTATTATATATATGCACGCGCGAAGAAAGCGTACATATGTTCACAGTAACGAGGAAAAATACCGGAAAAAGTGCCGCTTTTATAAATAAGCCGGATTAGGCGGCGGCAGTTCCTGCAAAATAGTAGCAGCATCAAAACACGGACAGTCTTTAATCCATTCTTCCGGCTCTATCTCTCCGTTATGGTTTGCATCCGGGCTCAAGTCACGATGACCGCAAACACGGCTACCGGGATAATCCCGTAACAGCAACATGACAAGTACCCGCAAAGAATGTTTCTGAAAATCAGTACGGGTATCCGCAGAGCGGCCGTGGGTATCCAATCCCCCTTCGTAGCAGATGCCGATACTATGGGCATTATAGCCCCTGGCATGAGCGCCGGCTTGTTCCACCGGACGCAAACTCTTTATATCTCCGTTCTTGCGGATATAAAAATGGTAACCTGCGCCGGAGAAACCCCGGCGCAGGTGGTCTGTAGTCAAATCATGTTCCGTATAACAACGGTCCGAACGGGTGGCGGAACAGTGGATGACGATAAGATTGATAAATCTCATTTTGATTAAACATTAATTATTAGGTATTAAATATTAATTGGCTGCGCTCATGCCGCATGGAATTAATTTTTAATAATTAATATCTGATATTTAAGATCGAATATCTGATATTTAATTTTAAGCCGGCATAGCATTAGCGCCAAGAGCGCCCAAGACTGCCGAAGCTACTGCGATTACGATTTTCAGGAGTTTATCCCACCAAGATGATTTTGTTGCCATGATGATTAAATATTATGCACCCTCCGCCCCCTAAAAGGGGCGGAGAATACTCTGTTAATAAATAAGTTGAATGGGGAACGAGGGGTTTAGCCAAGCGGATTTTCGTTTTGATCTTCTCCGCTACCACTGCCGGAACCGCCCTGGTTACCGTCCGAACCGCTACCGCCATTTCCGTTCTCTCCGTCCAAGGCTGCCTGAATGTCGAGGAACTCGATTTTATCACCGGCACGGGTGGAAGCCAGATTGGGTTTGACACTGCTCGAAGCACGGAAATTGATCTTGACGCTCCTGATGTTCTTTGCCGAGCAATCCTTTACCTCGTCCACACCGGAAGAACGGGCGGAAAGGCTGAATACGCCGAACTCCTGGATATTTACGGAATGCCCGTTGTAAAGAGACGTGCGCATGGTTTCCACGAAATTAGTCAACACACTCTTGATGTCGCCGTAAGACAATGAACTTTTCTCTTTCATCTCATAAGCGATGCTGTCAAGAGTGACCGTCTGTCCCATAGTGACGAGACGGGGATGAAAGGTAACTGCGGAATCTTTGTCTTTGGGGTCTTTCCGGTAACCCACTTTTTTGAATGGTACTGCCATGATTAATTGATAATTAAGAATTAAAATAAAAAAAATCGGGCTGCGCAGCCACGGAAAAGGGAGATATTCAGAAATCAAAAATTCAAAATTCAAAATTCAAAATTCAGAAATCAGAAATAAGAAATAAGAAATAAGAAATAAGAACTTATGATTTGTAATTCTCTCGTTTCGTACAACAAAGATACAATCTCCCACCCCACCGTTTTGTCGCACTTTGCTCTCCATGTACATATATGATAGTATCTTGTATTTCAAACAATTATAATACACGCTTCGCTTTCCTGTCCATCCATTTTTTTGTACCTTTGAAGTATAGGTAACACGGATAATCAACTCAAAAAACTTAAAAAAGAAAATGGAAAATCATTGCATAGAAGAACCTTTCATGATCCGTTCTTACGGAAAAGCAGAACTGGCACACCTGTACAATCCCGATATGCCCATCGTAGCCGCCATGCGGAAGATGCGCTACTGGATACGACGGAATCCGGCATTGTACAAAGCCATGTATCAGGCGGGAGAGGCGAAAGGAGACCATAGATATACACGTCGGCAGGTGAGGCTGATTGCAGAAGTATTGGGAGAGCCGTAATAACATTAAAATCAAGAAAATAATATAAAAAAACCGAGCTTTCTTTTGTATTATCAAATAACATACCTAGATTTACATACACAATTTGGTACGTATTATATGTAATACCGGAATATATACCGAGTTTTTATGTATCTTTGCCCCAAATAAAAAATATATTTGAATATGAACACTTTAGAGTTGGAAGCTTACAAAGCCGAATTAGCAAGAGAAGTGTTGAACACTAACGATCCGGATGTGCTCGATACAATAAAAGATATCATGCGAAAAAGTGGAAATAATGAGAACCCTTGCCGTATGAGCATAAAAGAAGCCCAAAAGCAGTTGCAAGACTCTGAAAGACGATTTGAAAAAGGAGAATATATTAGAGAAGAGGATATGGAAGATTTCTATAATGCGTTGCAATAATGACTATACAGTACGACATTGAAGCTCAACGTCAAATTGGCGAAATCTTTTAATACGGAAAAAAGAAGTTCGGTATTCTTACTGCTTTAAGATTCAAGGAAGGAATTAGAAAAAAGATCAGTATGTTGAAAGACAATCCTCTCATTGGAAGTATTGAGTGGGAACTTACTGATGAAGAACATGAATACAGATTTCTTTTAGTGAAACCCTACAAAATAATATACTCTGTTAAAGGTGATATTATAAGGATTCATTTGTTTTGGCATACGCATCGTGACCCTGACATTTTAAGAAATTACCCTATCGGAGTTTGTGAAGACGTAGCTCCTTACGGAAAAGAATAATCTTTCAATTATCCCTATATAGCAAATCCCGTTTGATATACATCATACGGGATTTACTATATAGGCAAAACCTATTTCCATACCTGTCAAAACACAATGGCAGATACTTATCATCTCACCATCTTCCCCCCTATCACTCTTTAAACCTCCTCTCCACCTCCTCCGCCTGAAACTCCACCACCTCATATTCCGTACCGCCCTGTGCATTCACCCTCGTAGCGAAGCCGTACTTCTCCAAAGCCTGCACAAGCTCCTGCTGCGTCTGGCGGTTCACCTGAACCTTACCGAAGATGGTAAGATGGGTAAGGATGGCCGAAGCAGGCATCCACTTCACGTTCGTATCCCCTGCCAGGGCACGGCGGAAGAAGACGAAAAGGTTCTCCTCCACAGGGTCCTTCAAACGGTGAAGCTCGTTATGCAGGTTAAGCCCGTCTATCTCGTCGCCCTCGTACCAGTAACGGTAACCGCTGTCCAACAGAGCCATCGCCTGCGAGTAGACGCCGCAGTAATCCACCGGTTTACGGTAATCCACCGACAGCACCGATGAGGGCAGGAAACGCCGGTTACCGTCGATGTCCTGCAAGCAACGCCGCTTGTTGGTACTGGCGATGAAGGAGGCATGGCGGATAAAGCAGAAAGCCTGTGTGTCGTATACCTTACGCTGGATGATGCTGTCTTGGGTGATGATACGTTTCAACCCCGCAAGGTCACCGGCCTTTACGCCCTGGAACTCCTCCATATTGATGAGATAACGCGTGGAGAGCAGCAGCATGTCGTCCTTGTTGTCGGGGTTAATCATGCCCGTATGGTAGTATTCGTTCCACAAGGGAGGCAACAGGCGGCTTATCCAGGTGCTTTTGCCCTTGCCCTGTCCGCCAAAGAGTATCAAGACCAGCTGGTTCACTTTCTTCTCCCTCAAGGCGCAAGCCACCGACCCCACCAGCCAGCGGCGGAAGCTCTCGCGCCAGAACTCCCGGTCTTCGGTAAGGACGGTGTCGGCAAGCTCGCCGATGTAATCCCTCGTACCGTCCCAGGCGGGGAGGTTCAGCAGGTAATCCTCGAAAGGATTGAAGCAGGAGGCGTAATCGGAATCGACAATGGCTTTCAAGGTATTGAGCGAACAGTTGACACCGTCCGTAAGCAGGTTGACGTAGATGGAGTTCAGGTCTTTGGCGCGCAGGGGGCGGAAGAGGGGGGAAGGTCTTTCGGCAGCTACCTCCGTGTCACCTCCCTGAGTAATTTCCGCAAACTCCAGCCTGTCCAGTATCACATTCCGGCGGAAGCGGTAACGGCAGGAAAGGAAATCCATGATACGGCTGACAACAGGCACTTTCTCCTCTTTGGCTTTCACGGCAGCCTGTGTCTTGCTGACGTAACGGTAAGCGTTACGGATGGCGCTTGCCACATCCAGGTCATCCTGTTGAAAGTCGCGTACGGCAAATGCTATGGCAACCTCTTCGGGGATATCCTTACGGAAACAACGGTTACCCAGCACAAAGAGGAAGTTGTCACGGTTGCCCTCCCGGAACTTCTCCGAACGGCGGGTGGTGGAAAGAGCTTTCTTATATTCCAACGCGTGCCAGGGAGAAGTTTCAAGTGGCAGGGTGGGGTTGAAGGGCTTTTCACTTACCTCCTTCTCACTTACCACCTTCGTCCCTATTTCTTCTATCTCTCCCAGCAGTTCCGTATTGAAGTATGCCTGCACATCGAAAGAAGCGAAGAAGCCACGCCCGATGTCCTTGCCGCTGACATCAACCTCTACACCCGTTACCTGCTCTATGTGCAGACGGGCAGCCTCGTACATCAACGAATGGTGTTTCTCCAGTTCGGAATAAGTGATGACGGGAACAGAGAAAGCAGTCTGGCGCAGGCGGCGGGCGTACTCCGTGCGCAGGTACAGGAAGATTTTAAAGCCGTGGCGCTTCGGGGTGAGGAAGAAAGCCAGCACGTCGGGATCAGACGCGAGGGCTTGACGCACACCCTCTATCCGGCCGTCCTCCAAGTCGTCCACGTCGATGGTGATCACGGGGTTGTAACGTATCAGCGAGTGGGACTGGCGCACCGTGTGGTAATTACCCGTCAGCGTGAAGAAAGGCAACTGCTTCTTGATGGCGTTGGCTTTGGCGAGGTCGCCCAGCCGCAACTGCTCCTCCACCTTATGCACTGCAGGGAAGTAAGTGCCGCCACGGATATTAGAGAGTAAAGTACTTAGGTTGGTTTCGCCTGCAACGGCGGAGAAGCCGCGGTAAGCGGTAATGGAAATGTCTATCATCCTATCAATGTTTTAATCTGCCTTATTGGCGGGCACAAAGGTGGGGACTTGCTTCCGCATACGAAAATAGCCCTTTCCGGGGGGAAAAGGCTATCAAAACACTAATGCCGGTTACCGGGCAATACCGGTCGGTATATTGTTCTATCGGGTTTTGGGAAACAACCGCGAGAGCAGGTTATAAAGTTCTGTCTCAAGGGCTTTCTCTTTCATGGCGGTGCTGCAGTCGCGGCTTTTCTCCACGAAGCAGCAGGCGGTGAGGATACGTGCCCATTGGCGCACCTCATGCTTGATGTTGATGTCTTCGCGGGGATGCTCCTGATGGTAATGGATTTGCCGGACGATGGCTTCCAGCAAGAGCGGTTTGCCCTTGTCAATGTGCACCTTATCGGCAGTGAGCAGTTCGATACTTCCGGCAATTTCGGCCAGGTCAAGATTACTGTCTTTGGAGACAAGCTGCCAACGGCGGCTTTCTAAGACATCCACTTTTTTAAAATAGTAGTTTCCATACTTTTTTTACAATTTCGTTTAACATTAAAGCCAATTAATTAATATGGGAACGCGAAATTAAACATTAATTAGCAGACGGAGAAAAAAAGGGAAAATACTGTCTGCAATAATTCAAAAATCCCCATATGTCAGAGGAGGGTATACCCCCTCTTAAAATAACGGGGATTTTTCAGATAAAAAAGAAAAGAGAATACGCGCACATGCACGCATATACGTGCGTACTATATATACGGAGAGTTGAGATTGTCAGAAAAGAAGAAGATAGAGGGAGAGATGTACATTTTTAATGAATGACTGTGTGACAAACCGAAAAATCTTGCGACAAATAGGATAAATGTCAACCTAATTATTTATCTTTGTTAGCTTAAAAAAGTTAGCAACTAAAAACAATAAGACAATGAAAGATTTTCTGAAATTTACGCTTGCCACCGTAACGGGTATCATTGTATCGGGCGTCGTGCTGTTCTTCATCAGCATTCTGGTGTTCTTTGGTATAGCGTCTTCCTCAGAGTCGGAAACACAAGTCCGCAAGAACTCCATTATGATGTTGGAACTGAACGGTGCTCTGGTTGAACGCAGCCAGGAGAACCCGTTTGATTTCCTCTTGGGTGAAGAAAACACCACTTACGGACTGGACGACATCCTTTCTTCCATCAAGAAGGCAAAAGAGAATGAAGATATCAAAGGTATTTATATACAAGCAAGCTGGCTGGGCACAGGATTTGCCTCACTGGAAGAAATCCGCAACGCATTGAAAGATTTCAAGGAGTCCGGCAAGTTCATCGTGGCATACGGTGATAATTATTCGCAGGGACTTTACTATCTGGCAAGCGTGGCAGACAAAGTATTGCTAAATCCACAAGGTATGGTCGAATGGAAAGGTTTGGCATCTACTCCGATGTTCCTCAAAGATTTATTGGCTAAAATCGGTGTAGAGATGCAAGTATTCAAGGTGGGTACATACAAATCTGCCGTAGAACCGTTTATTGCTACAGAAATGAGCCCTGCCAATCGCGAACAGGTCAATGTGTATCTTTCTTCTATCTGGGGACAGTTGACCAGTGATGTAGCCGCTTCCCGTAAAATGTCTGCCGACTCACTGAATGCTGTTGCAGACCGTATGCTGGCTTTCTATCCCGCAGAGGAGAGTGTGCAATATGGATTGGTTGATACCTTAATGTATAAGAATGATGTACGCAACTATCTGAAAACAATGGTAGGTGTCGACAAGGACGACCGTATGCCTGTACTGGGATTGAAGGATATGGTGAACGTGAAGAAGAACGTTCCCAAGGACAAGAGCGGAAACGTGATTGCCGTATATTATGCTTACGGAGAAATTGACGGTGGCAGTTCTTCGGCTACCAGTGAAGAAGGTATCAATTCTAAAAAGGTAATCAGAGACTTGCGCAAGTTACAAGAGGACGAAGATGTGAAAGCCGTGGTACTGCGCGTGAATTCTCCGGGTGGCAGCGCCTACGGTTCGGAACAAATCTGGTATGCGATAAGCGAATTAAAGAAAGAGAAACCGGTAATCGTGTCTATGGGTGACTATGCCGCATCGGGCGGTTACTACATTTCCTGTAATGCGGATACGATTGTCGCCGATCCCACCACACTGACCGGCTCTATCGGCATCTTCGGCATGTTCCCCAATGCCAAAGGGTTGGCCGACAAAATCGGTGTGAGCTTCGATGTAGTGAAGACTAACCAATATGCTGACTTCGGCATGCTGGCACGTCCGATGAACGACGGTGAAAAAGGTTTGGTGCAAATGTATGTAAACCGGGGATATGACCTCTTCCTGACTCGTTGTTCCGATGGCCGCGGTATCAGCAAGGAAGAACTGGATAAGATTGCACAAGGTCGTGTCTGGACAGGCAGCACAGCAAAAGAGTTGGGACTGGTGGATGAGCTGGGCGGTTTGGACAAGGCATTGGAGATTGCTGTTGCAAAGGCAAAAGTAGATGCCTATACCGTTATGAACTATCCGAAGAAGGAAAGCTTCTTTGAAAGCCTGATGAATACAAATCCGGGGAACTATATCAAAGCTCGCATGCTGAAAGGCACAATGGGTGAGATATACCAGCAATTCGGTGCTTTGGAGAACTTTGACAAAGCAGACCGGATACAGGCACGTATACCGTTTGAACTGAATATCCAATAAAAGAAAGGTAAATTACGCAAACAAACATCGGATAAGCGTTATTCATCAATAGTACAAAATTCATATTGCTTGCGTAATTCGTGTAATTTGTGTTCTAATTTTTATTATGACGGCTAAGAATCAAGGGTCTGTTTAAATGGAGGACAACTTTATCAAAATACACTATGAGTTATACCCCCTCTCGTGGCTCTACGGGTTGGGGGTATGCTTGCGAAACAAACTCTTTGATTGGGGCTGGCTCCGGTCAAAGAGTTTTGACGTTCCTGTGATATGTGTGGGAAACCTCGCTGTGGGAGGAACGGGCAAGACACCGCATACGGAGTATCTGATAAAGTTACTGCTTCGGGAGAAACTGCACGTAGCCACGTTGAGCCGGGGTTACAAGCGGAAAAGCAAAGGGTATGTACTGGCTGCCGGTGACAGCAACGTGCGGGAAATAGGCGATGAGCCGTATCAAATCAAGAACAAATTTCCCGGAATACGGGTAGCGGTGGACGAGGACCGTTGCCACGGCATCGGGCAGTTACTGAAACTGGATGATCCGCCCGTAGACGTAGTTTTGCTGGATGATGCTTTTCAACACCGCTATGTGAAAGCGGGGCTGAATATCCTGCTGACCGATTACCACCGGTTGCTGTGCGAAGATGCCCTGCTCCCTGCAGGAAGGCTGCGCGAACCGGCAAGCGGGAAGAACCGGGCACAAATCGTCATCGTAACCAAATGCCCGGAAACCATCAAGCCGATAGATTTCAACATCATCGCCAAACGCTTGCGTCTGTTTCCGTATCAACAGCTGTATTTCTCGCGTTTCCGTTACGGAACATTGACACCGTTATTCCCGGAAAAGACGGATAACCGCCGGGAAGGATTTTCTTCTCTTTCAAGAGACGAGCAGGTATTGCTGGTAACGGGTATCGCATCGCCTGCGCCGTTGGTACAAGAGGTGAAGTCGCATACTCCGCACGTCACACTGCTGGCATTCGACGACCACCACGATTTCAGCCCGAAAGACTTGCAGATGGTTGAGGAACAGTTCTTGCAGTGGGACGAGAAGAAGCGGCTGATTATCACGACCGAAAAGGACGCGGCACGGCTGTTGCATCACCCTGCCCTGAGCGAAGCGCTGAAACCGTATATTTACGTGCTTCCCATCGAGATTGAGTTTTTACAAAATCAACAACATATATTTAACCAAAACATTATTGGCTATGTTAGAAAAGATTCAAGAAACAGCAGCTTACCTGAAAAGTAAGATGCACACGCAACCCGAGACAGCAATTATCCTCGGAACCGGACTTGGCAGCCTTGCCGGAGAAATCACCGAGAAGTATGAAATAAAGTATGAAGATATCCCGAACTTCCCCGTATCTACCGTAGAGGGACACAGCGGCAAGCTGATTTTCGGCAAGCTGGGCAACAAGGACATCATGGCGATGCAGGGACGCTTCCACTACTACGAGGGATATTCCATGAAGGAAGTTACATTCCCGGTACGTGTGATGCGCGAGTTGGGCATCAAGACGCTGTTCGTTTCCAATGCCAGTGGCGGCACGAACCCGGCTTTTGAGATCGGAGACTTGATAATTATCACCGACCACATCAACTACTTCCCGGAACATCCGCTACGTGGCAAGAACATTCCTTACGGGCCGCGTTTCCCGGACATGAGCGAGGCGTATGACAAGGAACTGATCCGCAAAGCTGACGAGATTGCCGCGGAAAAGGGTATCAAGGTGCAGCATGGCATATATATAGGTACGCAAGGCCCTACGTTTGAGACTCCGGCGGAATACAAGATGTTCCGCATTCTGGGAGCCGATGCAGTGGGCATGTCTACCGTTCCCGAAGTGATTGTCGCGAACCATTGCGGAATTAAAGTGTTTGGTGTATCTGTCATCACCGACCTCGGCGTGGAAGGCAAGATTGTGGAAGTCTCCCACGAAGAGGTACAGAAAGCCGCGGATGCGGCTCAGCCGAGAATGACGGAGATTATGAGGGAGTTGATTAATAGAGCGTAAAGAATGAGAACAGAAATAGCAACCCTCGGTGAGTTCGGCCTTATCCGCCACCTCACCGAAGGTATCGAACTAAAGAATAAATCCAGCCAATACGGCGTCGGCGATGATGCCGCCGTCCTCTCCTATCCTGCGGACAAAGAGGTGCTTGTCACCACCGACCTGCTGTTGGAAGGTGTACACTTCGACCTGACGTATGTACCCCTCAAGCACTTGGGTTACAAGTCGGCGGTAGTCAACTTCTCCGACATCTATGCCATGAACGGAACTCCCCGGCAAATCACCGTTTCGTTGGGGTTATCCAAACGTTTCAGCGTAGAGGACATGGACGAACTGTATGCCGGTATCCGGTTGGCGTGCGAGGAGTACGGAGTGGATATTGTGGGCGGAGACACTTCTTCGTCTTATACGGGACTTACCCTCAGCATCACTTGCATCGGAGAGGCTGAAAAAGGCAAGGTAGTGTATCGCAACGGTGCCAAAGAGACTGACCTTATCTGCGTGTCCGGTGATTTGGGTGCTGCCTACATGGGGCTGCAACTCCTGGAACGTGAAAAGGCCGTCCTCAAAGGTGGCGACAAAGACCTGCAACCCGACTTTGCCGGAAAAGAATATCTCCTGGAACGTCAACTGAAACCGGAAGCCCGTCGTGACATAATCCAGAAACTTGCAGAGGAGGGCATTCAGCCTACTTCCATGATGGATGTATCGGATGGCCTTTCTTCTGAACTACTGCACATCTGCAAGCAAAGCAAGGTAGGCTGCCGTGTCTACGAGGAGCATATCCCCATCGACTACCAAACGGCTGTCATGGCAGAGGAATTCAACATGAACCTGACAACTTGTGCCCTCAACGGTGGCGAGGATTACGAACTTCTGTTCACCGTCCCCATTGCCGACCATGAGAAGGTATCCGAAATGGAAGGTGTCAAGCTGATAGGTCATATCACCAAACCGGAACTGGGCTGTGCCCTGATTACCCGCGACGGGCAGGAATTTGAACTGAAAGCGCAAGGCTGGAACCCGTTACAGGAAGAATCCGCTACCGGAGAGAAATCCGAGGAAACCGGACAGGACTCATGAACAGACCCGGTCGCTAAAACGGATAAGTCTGAAAAGAATACCGAAAAAAGCAGATAAAGTTTCAACCTCTGTCTGTTTTTTACATCTGCAGAAACTGAAAAAACAAAGACAAATAGACTTTTTCAGTATTTTTTCTAAAAACATAAACGCTGATATTTAGCTACATAGCCATTTATCAGCGTTTTTTATTTCAAAAGCTATTGCACAGTCCAAAACTTTCACTACCTTTGCAACCGCAAAAGAGATAGAAATGGTGTCATAGCTCAGTTGGTAGAGCAAAGGACTGAAAATCCTTGTGTCCCCGGTTCGATTCCTGGTGACACCACTTGAAAGAAATAATGTAATCCCTGAATTTCATTGAAGTTCAGGGATTTTTTCTTTGGACACTTTACTAAATACCTTCAGCTATGATTACATCATAATACATATTCCCGGCTATCTTTTCGGCATTGACTATCTCTTCCCTATGTAGAACACATAGCCGTAAAAGTCCTTATACTTATTATATAAGTGCATTTCGTGCCGTTGATTGGCAATAAAATCCTCTGCCGTCTTATTCCCGGCATACTTCTTCAAAAACAGTTCCTGCACCTCCACTTGCGGTTGATAGAAATGTTCCGTCCAGCAGTTCTCCGGCAAAATGAATGTGGAGACGGGGAGGTAACCTGCCTTTTGCATTTGCGCCACTTTATTCGGAATGGTATTGATCTCAGGATACGCATCCATCCAGAAGTCATTGATTTCGGCAGGACGCTCATCGGTGAACCACGACACCTCCGTAACCGCAACATAACCGCCCTTCTTCAAAAACTTCCTCCATTCATTCAGTCCGCGTTCAAACCCGATGTTGTAGATTGCCCCTTCAGACCAGATAAGATCCAGTTCCCCTTCCTGAAACGGAAGCTGATCCATAGAACCGACCACGCCCCTCACTCTACCTTGCAGATTGCGTTGCCCGGCATTACGGTTAAAAAGACGGATGAACTCAGGAAACAAATCAAGTCCTGTGATTTGTCCCGGGGCATTTTCCGCCAGAACCATTGTCTGCCCACCGGTACCACAGCCCATGTCAGCAATACGCGCTGTATCTGTAAGGCCGTCTATAAAGCTCAGTGCCTTCAGCGTCACTTCGGGACTGCCCGGACCTTGACGTTCCACAGTCGAAAAATATTCACAGATCAAATCAAAGTCGAACTCATGTATCGATGTATTTTCGTTACCCATATTGTTTTAAGTTTAATAATTTGACATTCCGCACCACTCTAATAAGTTTGCCTTTACGTTACCCCACTGAAAATGAGGTTGAACAAGAGCCACTTTCAGAATGGCAACTTCCTGAGCTCGCAATGGCGAAATAAATGTCAACAGACAAATACCTATTATATATAAGAATTTACTCATAGCTTCAATTCTTTTGTATACTCCTGCGTTCCAATATATCCGTCATATGTTCCAATGCCCAACCCACTAAAGATTCAATATGAGGCATCAGGCTATATCCTGTCTCAGTAAGAGTATATTCCACACGTGGGGGGACTTCAGCATAGACTCTCCTGGCAATAAGCCCATCCGTCTCCAAAGAACGGAGCGTGACCGTAAGCATACGTTGTGAAATGTCACCGATTGTTTTCTGAATATCACAGAAACGCATCGTACCATTTGTTTTTA
This sequence comes from Bacteroides sp. OM08-11, assembly GCF_003438665.1. NCBI lineage: Bacteria > Pseudomonadati > Bacteroidota > Bacteroidia > Bacteroidales > Bacteroidaceae > Bacteroides > Bacteroides sp. OM08-11. The sequence continues at coordinate 446,501 of NZ_QSTJ01000003.1, read as the reverse complement.
GGGTAACCATGATAAGCATTGTCCACTTATCACCCAACCTACTCAGAACATCCCTTATGGGACAAGCATCCGCATGATGAAAGTTTTCCATTTTTTAACTTTTACTAATTTACTGAACTTCAACAATGGTTACATTGTTGTAAGTATCTAACATTCAAGTGCGTTATTGTTATTACACAATCTGATCAATAACTTTGCACCACAAAAGTAATAAACTTACTGAAAATAACTATTGTTTCACTTAATAATAAAGATTATGGCAAAAAAAGTTGCAGTATTAGCAGTAAATCCTGTCAACGGATTTGGTTTATTCCAGTATCTGGAAGCGTTTTTTGAGAATGGTATTTCTTATAGAGTTTTTGCAGTAGCAGATGATAAGGAAATCAAAACAAACTCCGGCATTACCCTAATAGCCGATGATGTAGTGGCAAACCTGAAAGGACATGAAGATGAATATGATGCACTTGTGTTCTCTTGCGGCGACGCTGTCCCCGTATTTCAACAAAATGCCAACAAACCATATAACCTTACAATGTTGGAAATCATCAAGACATTCGGCAAGAAAGGTAAAATCATGATCGGGCATTGCGCTGCCGCCATGATATTTGATTTTACAGGTATTACCAAAGGTAAGAAAGTAGCCGTTCACCCGCTGGCAAAACCGGCTATACAGAATGGAGAAGCAACCGACAACTCTTCGGAAATTGACGGAAACTTCTACACGGCACAGGAAGAAAACCATATATGGACAATGATGCCGAAAGTAATTGCCGCATTGAAAGTATAACCGATACAAGGAAGTTCTATGGCAACTCAAATGGCAGATCAATCATAGGACTTCCTTTTTTACTCACAAAACTATATACTCTTCAAGATTATTCGTACATTTGTCGCATCATACCCTATCCCGTTTATCCCGCTGCCAAACAACGCGAAATCTCCCAGACAAGGATCATCCGGAAAAATTTCTGCCAAAGCGGAAGTTATGTTCCGCGCATTCTTCAAAGAATACGTTTCCGTATCGGTAAGCCCCAACAGATAGGCCACCCGGCATACATGGGTATCCAAAGGAATTACCAACTCCCGGCAGTCGAACTTCTTCCAAAGTCCGAAATCGACTACGGAATTCTGACGTATCATCCACCGCAGGAACATGTTGAGCTTCTTTTGCGGACTTTTGGCGGAAACTTCCAGAAAACCACATAGTTTCTCCATAGGCGTACCGGAGTAATTCAGCAAAGCATCTTCCATATAGTCGAAACGGGAATAAGCATCATGTAAACGAGCAAAATAGGTGTAAAAGTCGGCATGGGAAAGCATACGGTAAAAACTGCTTCGGTCGGTCGGCAGAAAATCTTCTTTCCAACGGCAAGACAATACATATTGATAAGGCGAAGTCCCCATCAAGTCATGCAGTTCCTCCGCTTTCTTCAAAATCTGTTTACGATTACCAAAACTCATGATGGCAGTAAGCAAACCGCTAATCTCAATATCTTGTTTCTTTGTATATCGATGTGGAAACTGTATCGGATCTCCTTGTATGAAATCAATACAGTGGAACTGCTTCGCCCATGCCAGAAGGCGCAATTTCGTTTCTTCGGTCATCTGGAAAAATTACGTTTTTATTTAAAATGCAAAGATATCGAATTTATAGTAACATCGAACAAGTCCCCCGTTCCTTTTCCCCCTATTTTTGTATCGTGAAAAAGCGAATAGAAAGACAGAGATTTATATCCCTGTAGGGTAATAAAATTCAATTTCATTGGTGTATACTGTAGAAATAATGTATTTTTGTAGGTCTCAAAGAAAACCACTTAAATAATAAAAGACAAATGAAAAAAGAAGTATTATTTTTACTCTTAAACGAATATGCCGATTGGGAAGGCGCCTACCTTGCCAGCACTCTGAATGCAGGAGTGATGCCGGATAGCGAAGTGAAATATATAACTAAAGTCGTTGCCCCCACATTAGAGCCGGTATGTTCCATCGGTGGTTTTCGTACCCTGCCCGATTACAGTTTTCAAACGATGCCGACAAATTATGCGGCACTGATATTAATAGGTGGTATGCAATGGAATTCGCCCGAAGCGGAACAAGCAGTTCCATTAGTGGAAGACGCCCTGAAACATGGGAAAATTGTTGGAGCCATCTGTAATGGGGTTTCTTTCATGGCCAAACATGGTTTTCTCAACGAAGTAAGACATACAGGAAACACTGTTCAGCAATTAAAGCTCTGGGGTGGAGAGAACTACACCAATGAAGCCGGTTATGAAGAGAAACAAGCTGCCAGTGATAAAAATATAGTTACCGCCAACGGAACAGGGCAGCTGGAATTCTGTCGCGAACTACTTTTGTTGTTGAAAGCTGACACACCAGAAAAAATCCATGCGACTTATGACTTTTATAAAAATGGATTGGTGAGATAATCGTTCCTCCTTCCGTTGAAGGCCGGAGTATCGCTTCCGCACTCGTAAAACGGACTTATGAATATGCGGCAGAACAGAATGCCCCCAATAATTCTGTTCTGCCATCTGCCATTAATCTATTCATTGATACTCATCTTTAATCAAGACTTACCCCATACTCTTCAATCGTCGTCATATCCATCTCAGTATATGTTCCTTTAGTCTTGATATGCTGGACATCTTTTATAAAGGATTCAACATGAGTCAGGAAATTCTGAAACTTTTTCATTTCCTCAGGATGTCCTTCTACGGTAGGCAAACGTTTGGCAATATCCAACTGAATAACCAGTTTTGCCAGTTTCATATCAAGATGAGCTGTATCGGGGATAGGTTTACGAATGCAAAGAGCCAGAATACTATGCATTGTGGCAGCCATTCGTTTCATAGAAAGTAGTTGCTCTTTCATCGGATTGTCATTCAGTAATACCTTTTGTGCCTCATCAGCAAAAGGAGAAAGGATATCGGTGATGTTCTCTTTGTATTCAGACATTTCCACACTCAGCTGATAATTGGTGGACAATAATTTGTCAGCTGCCATCTTATTGTCCGATTTCAGATATGAAATATACATATCAAAAGTTGAATAAAACTGTCTTCTGGCCTGAAACAACTGAAAATAATTCTGTTTCAAGTTACTCCGTGTTTCTTCATTGAAATAAGGACCCGGATTTACAACAAATGCAGAATCTTTCTGAGAGAAAGCGGGAGGAGCTATGGCAGTCAAGGCAGGTGCTTTTCCACTCTGTTCCATGTATCCCAATACTGCATTTACATCTTTTTCTACCACTACATTTTTCAATAAAGCCAGAGAAGTATTATAATATGTCATCACCTGGTTGGCCTGTTCTACCTCCCTTGGAGTATAGTTTACCACCGTTCTTTTCTGAGTACCGCCACAAGAGGCCAACGTGAAGATCATTATAATTCCCCCCACAAACATTAAATTTTTTCGCATAAGGTTTCCTTTCATTATTTATAAGTGTATATCGCTCCTGCAAACGTTTTTATTCACTAATTTTGCACGATGTAATGTGAAAGAAACAAACGATCAAAATAGATAGTTCTGAAACATCATCAAAAAATCAATATAAATGATACAAAATAGCCCTATAAAAGGATATATATACGCTGCTCTCTCTTCCTCCACATTCGGGTTGGCTCCATTCTTTACTTTATCTTTATTAGCTACAGGATTCTCTTCGTTCGAAGTATTGACCTACCGTTGGGGGATTGCCTCCCTTGCATTGGCTGTATTCGGATTAATGTTGAAAGAACCCTTCCGCATCAGCCCCCAAGATTGGGGGACCGTTTTCTTGCTCAGTCTGTTGCGGGCAGCCACTTCCTTTAGTCTGGTAATAGCCTACCAGTATATCGCCAGCGGCGTAGCATCTACCATTCACTTTATGTATCCTCTTGCGGTAGCGGTTGCCATGATGTGTGTTTTCGGAGAAAGGAAATCATTTACAGTACTATTTGCCGTATCCATTTCTCTGATAGGTGCCGGGTTATTATCATCGGGAGAAATCAATTCTGGAGGAGAGAACCGGATAACAGGTATGATTGCCGCCATTTCATCCGTATTCTTTTATGGAGGATATATTATAGGAATACGCAAAAGCCGTGCCGCCCATATCCCGTCCACGGCATTTACCTGCTACGTCATGGCATTAGGAGCACTGTTTTTCATCATTGGAGGTATGTTCACAGGAGGTATCCGACTTGTAACCGACGGATATACCTGGCTGAATATCCTCGGACTGGCATTGCCCGCTACAGCCATCTCCAACATCACGTTAGTAAAAGCCATCAAACACATCGGCCCTACACTGACATCCATCTTTGGAGCATTGGAACCTCTTACCGCTGTAGCTATCGGATACAGCATATTCCATGAGAAATTCACATTGGCCGGTGCCATCGGTATCGCATTGATTTTGGCTGCAGTAACAGTAGTAGTCATGTACGAGAAGAAAGCGCATGATTAGATTGGCCTTCTACTTTTATTGGGTCTTTTTATAATCTGCGATAAAGCCTTCCATCATCCATTTTGCCAAAGCCTGGCGATTGGAGCTGATTACAAAACGACGCTGGTCGAAAGTATTCTGGATATTGCCCAACTCCACAAAAACAGCCGTAGGAGAAGAATTCAACAGGACATACAGATTTCGAGGACTGACAGTTCCTTCAAATCCTCGATTAGGTTGATGTTTATCGTATTTTGATTCAAAAGTTTTTTTCATTATAACCGCCAACTTCTTTCCTAAAACACTTTTGGGTGCATGATAAAAGAACACATCCGTCTGATGGCTCTTACTACGGCTATCCACATGCAAGAAGATAGCACGGCAATACTTGTATATTTTCCGGTCCTGTCTATAAAACTCATTGATCTTGGCACACCGTTGTTGTAGTCGCGCTACCTGATTTAAAGGAATGGCAGCCCCCATACAAGTTTCACGTTTACTGTTGGAAAGATAACGGTCGTCACGGATACCGTCTTTCGCATCCTGAATGATAATACGGACTTCAGCACCTTCCTGCATCAAATTCCGTGCAAGACGCAAAGCTACATCATACGCATATTCATCCTCATGTAATTCTACCTTGCCTATCTTGCCTATAGCCCCGGGATCGGGTCCGCCGTGACCACTGACTACATAAAAACAGGTTCCCTGCAAACGGTTGGAAGTAACCTCTACATTGGCAAGTTCTTTCCCGAACAGAGGTTCTTTGACCGATCTTTTTTTACCGGTAGAAGAGACATTGGCTGTTTTTCCATTCCTCAATGGTGGCAAAATATACTTCATTCCCAATCGTAGTTCCTCTTTTCCCCGCAGACGCTTCTGGTTCAGACGCAGAAATTCTTTATAGTAAACTTTGCCCGTACGGTTATTACGTTCGAGGAAAGCCGAAATACCTTCACCCGCTTTCGGACTATCCCGTTCTTCCTGGGCAAAGAGAGAGAGGAAACTAAAAATGAGAAAAGAAAAGATGAATAATATTCGCATCATAATGTATTCGCAGTATTTTTTCCTTATCGCGGACAAATTTACATTATTTTCCTTACTTTTGCGACGATAAATACATTAATAGATAATAAACTCTAAAAATAGATAGCATTATGGCAAAACAATTTAAGCCTGAGACCTTGTGCGTACAAGCCGGATGGACTCCTAAAAAGGGTGAGCCCCGTGTACTCCCCATCTATCAAAGTACAACCTTCAAATATGATACCAGCGAACAGATGGCACGCTTGTTCGACCTTGAAGACAGTGGCTATTTCTACACTCGCCTGCAAAACCCTACGAATGATGCCGTTGCTGCCAAGATAGCCGCCCTCGAGGGGGGGGTAGCCGCTATGTTAACCTCCAGTGGACAAGCAGCAAATTTCTATGCTATATTTAACATTTGCCAAGCAGGTGATCATTTCGTTTGTTCATCTACCATCTATGGTGGAACATTCAACCTTTTCGGAGTAACCTTGAAGAAACTGGGTATCGATGTCACTTTCGTCAACCCGGACTCACCGGAGGAAGAAATCTCCTCCGCTTTCCGTCCAAATACCAAAGCACTGTTCGGCGAAACGATTTCCAACCCGACACTGGAAGTACTCGACATCGAAAAATTCGCCCGCATCGCCCACGATCATGGTGTACCTTTGATTGTAGACAACACCTTCCCCACCCCTATCAATTGCCGCCCATTTGAATGGGGAGCTGACATTATAGTACACTCTACAACTAAATATATGGACGGACATGCTACCAGTGTAGGTGGTGCCATAGTAGATAGCGGTAACTTTGATTGGGATGCACATGCTGATAAATTCCCCGGATTGTGCACACCGGATGAATCTTACCACGGATTGACTTATACAAAAGCTTTCGGTAAAATGGCTTATATTACCAAAGCTACCGCCCAGTTGATGCGTGACCTCGGCAGCATCCAGTCGCCCCAGAATGCATTTTTGCTAAACCTCGGTCTGGAAACCCTTCACCTACGCATGCCTCAACACTGCAAAAATGCCCAAGCTGTTGCCGAATATCTTTCCAAAAACGATAAAGTAGCTTGGGTAAACTATTGTGGCCTGCCCGGAAACAAATACTACGAACTGGCACAGAAGTATATGCCAAACGGCTCTTGTGGCGTTATTTCTTTCGGTCTGAAAGGCGGACGCGAAGTATCCATCAAATTTATGGACTCATTGAAACTGGCTGCTATCGTAACCCACGTTGCCGATGCCCGTACTTGTGTGCTGCATCCTGCCAGCCATACGCACCGCCAATTGACAGACGAGCAACTGATGGAAGCAGGCGTACGTCCTGACCTGATTCGTTTCTCCGTAGGTATAGAAAATGCGGATGATATCATTGCAGATATCGAACAGGCGCTGAATGCGTAAACAGATAAACAAAAAGAGAGAGATGAGCTTACTACATTTTCTAATCATAGTAAGCTCTTTCTATTTTCCGCTACATCAATATTATTCTTGCTGACCATAACGGATTTTATTTTATCCCCCTATTCTCCAATGTTATTTTTGAAGTAAAAAAGGAACAGATTTCCCCTGCTTTTTCCATTAAAAGTAAAAATTTGATTAATCGACAAACAATACTAAAAGAGTACTTCAAAGAAGGTTATCTTTCTTCGTCTTCCGAAGTACAATTGAACTTTTCTGAAGATATGAATCCTATCCTATTATATTATTCTTATAAACATTAAGTCAATGTGGCAATTCTAAAAAAACAATGGAAGAGAACTGACGTGCAGCACTCTCCCATTGTTTCCAAACGATTGGTTGTTTTATAATTATTATACCTCCCCCCAGGTAATTGCTATTGTTCCTTAAAAGTTATCGGCAGACTTTCTTTGCCCAAATAAAATGTCTTCGCTTTGATAACTGATGCGTCACATTTCACCGGTTCCACCCATAATGTAGATTGGGCAGTCGGTTCTGTCCCGTCAGTAGTATAACGTATTTCCGCCCCCTCAATGGCTACATTGGCATATAGATTGCCGTCTTTCATCAACAGTCCCGGTTGGGGCAAACGGAAATTAATACCGTTCTTTACCCAATAAGGCATCTCAGCCTTACTGATTTTCTCATAATAAAGTGCCAAAGCCTGATTGAAAACTTGCTGTTCTTCTGTACCGGAAAGAAATTCCCATATCGGATGGGCATTCCACCCGCGTTCTGCCAGCCCCATCAATTTTGGGAAAAGAAGATATTCCACACCTTCGAAGTTGCGGATGGTTTCGGCAAAGAGTTGCCCCTGTACACCGATTATATTCTGCTTGCCAATCTCAGTCAAAACAGTTTTTCCCTTTTCAGCTTCATCCAAATCAATAGGATTACCTGCCTTATTCACACGCAGCGAACGGTAAATGCTATAAGGAAGCATAGAGAAGGAAACAGATTCATCCACATAACCTCCCCAGTCAAGTCCGCGCTCGTCGGGATGGCCGTTATACGCCATATCCATATAGAAATTACCTACGTTACAAAGGATAACCGGATAACCGTTATTGGCGGTCTGATAAACCACTTCATCAGAACCCGGAACGGTGTTCCAACAATACACCCCTTCGGTCTGTTGCCGCAACTGCCGGTGAGCTTCTTCCGTATGCCCCAAAGCAACTTCCTGCCAACCACTGATTTTCAAGCCATTCTTCTGCATGATACTCGCCATCTGCGTGATGAAATACTCTGACAGGTCGTGGGCTTTCGTCATACCTTTCTCTTTCATCAACTTCCGGCATTTGGGAGACCCCATCCATACACCATGAGGCACTTCATCGCCACCCAGATGTATGGTAGTCAACGGAACACCCGCCTCTTTGTACATGGCATTGATTTCCTGAATTACTTTTTCCATAAAACGGTAGGTAGAAGGCAACGCAACATTGATGACATTATCTGTATAGTATTGAACGGACTCGTAACGGGAAGTATCTTCCGGTTCACTCAACATATACTCGGCCGCCTTTTCAGGATTAGTCCCGATATATTTATTATAACGGGCTTTCATAGAAACGATAGCCGCACGGGCATGTCCCGGAGATTCGATTTCCGGTATTACGCGTACATGCCTTTCTGCTGCATATTTCAGCAGGTCGATAAATTCTTCACGGGTATAATATCCATTACCGGGAGTCTTCGCCTCAGGATCATATCCACCATCATAGCCCGGATAAAGACATTGGCTCTCGTTTGTGGTATGCCCCCGGCGACTTCCCACTGTAGTCAGTTCCTCCAGACCGGGAATTTCCAGGCGCCACCCTTCGTCATCGGAAAAGTGAAAATGCAATGCATTCATCTTATAGGAAGCAAAAGCGTCAATCAGCTTCTTCATGTTTTCCGGTGTAGTATAGTCACGGGCTATGTCTATCATCTGCCCGCGATACGGCAAGTCAGGATAATCCTGTATTCTTACTCCCTCCAACACATACGGGGCCTGCTTACCTTTCAGCATAGAGAGCAAGGTTTGAGTACCGTTGAAAATTCCATGAGGAGTAGCAGCACCAATCCTTAACCGGCCATCACCTATACTTATAGTATAATATTCATCGTTTATGGCTTCTTCCTTATCAGCAAGAGTCTCTAAGACAATCGTCACGCGAGCGTTGTCTACCACCTCCAGTCCATAGCCGGGGAGTTTTTCTTTCAACAGTTTTGCTTCACCCGAAAATTCTTCAGGAAATTCTATCCCTACCTGGCCATCCAATGTAACACGGCCATAGGCTGACACCGCTTTCTTTACCGAAGGCAAGACATCCGATTGCTTCAAAGCAGGTGCATCAACCAGACGAAGGTTGGTTTGATATATCTTAGCAGCATCCGGATAACCGGGAAGCGATTCAGGAGAAGGCAATGGAAGCGCATTCATCTCCACCGGAAAAGGTTTGCCCTCCTTGCCGTCGATGATTGCCACCCAATAAGTACCTTCAGGAGCATGCGAACTTCTGTCCAACTTATAAGTACACCGAAAAGTGATACGCATAGAATCACCCGGAGCCAAAGAGGTAAAGTTCTCTGTGGGAGACATTTTGAAGAAGTTACCATTCACCACCTCAATCTTTACCGCCGGATTTTTTTCTTGCTTAACGCCACGGGGAAGCTGTGAATAATAAATGGCCCAGTCCTCGGGCAGAGGGTCATCAGAGACATTCTTGAGCACAAAAGTGTTCTCATAATATCCAGGTTCAATACCATTCGCACCCATTTCCCAGGTTAGAGCAACCGGTGCTTTCTGTTCGTTACCAGTCTTGCACCCTGAAAATAGTGCCATTACAAATAGTCCAGCTAAAGGAAATTTCAAAAATCTCATGTTAATCATGTGTTAAATTAATAAACGGGGGTTAATATATTGTTATACGATGTCAAAAATAAGCATTTTTAGCTTATCTGATGATAATTCTAATAGAAATTAGTTGTGACGAGCTACAATTTAGAACAATTATCCCTACATTTGCAGCAAAATCATAACTAATTTAACATTTTTACCATGGCTAAGATAACCAAAGAAGCTGCTTTGCTCTATCATTCGCAAGGCAAACCTGGAAAAATAGAAGTAGTGCCCACCAAACCCTACAGTACACAAACCGATCTTTCGCTTGCCTACTCTCCCGGCGTTGCAGAACCGTGTCTTGAAATTGAGAAAAACCCGCAAGACGCGTATAAATATACAGCTAAAGGTAATCTTGTGGCTGTAATCTCCAATGGCACAGCCGTACTCGGTCTGGGCGATATAGGCGCCCTCAGCGGTAAGCCGGTTATGGAAGGAAAAGGCTTGCTGTTCAAGATTTATGCCGGCATCGACGTATTCGATATCGAAGTAAACGAAAAAGACCCTGACAAGTTTATTGAGGCCGTCAAAGCCATCGCTCCTACTTTTGGTGGTATCAACCTGGAAGACATCAAGGCTCCCGAATGTTTTGAAATAGAACGTCGTCTGAAGGAAGAACTTGATATCCCCGTGATGCACGACGACCAGCATGGTACAGCCATCATTTCCAGTGCCGGACTGCTGAATGCCCTGGATGTGGCAGGCAAGAAGATCGAGAATGTAAAAATCGTAGTAAACGGTGCAGGTGCCTCTGCCACTTCATGTACCAAATTATACGAATCTCTCGGTGCACGCCGTGAAAACATCCTGATGCTGGACAGTAAAGGGGTTATCACCAGCGACCGTGAGAACCTGACCGAACAAAAGCGTTATTTTGCCACCGACCGCCGTGATGTGCATACACTTGCCGAAGCCATCAAAGGTGCCGATGTATTCCTGGGACTTTCCAAAGGTAATGTATTGACACAAGACATGGTACGCAGCATGGCCGACCATCCTATTGTATTCGCCCTTGCCAATCCTACCCCTGAAATCTCTTATGAAGATGCCATGGCAGCGCGTCCGGATGTATTGATGTCCACCGGCCGTTCCGACTATCCGAACCAGATAAACAATGTAATCGGTTTCCCCTATATCTTCCGCGGTGCACTTGACACACAAGCCAAGGCCATCAACGAAGAAATGAAAATCGCCGCAGTACATGCCATCGCCAACCTCGCCAAACAGCCTGTACCCGATGTAGTGAACGAGGCTTATCATGTAAACAACTTCTCTTTCGGCCCCGAATATTTCATTCCGAAACCGGTTGATCCGCGTCTCATCACGGAGGTGTCTTGTGCCGTAGCACGCGCAGCCATGGAAAGCGGTGTAGCCCGTAAAAACATAGAAGACTGGGATGCTTACAAACTGCAACTGCGTGAATTGATGGGGTATGAAAGCAAACTGACCCGTCAACTCTACGATACAGCCCGCCGTAATCCGCAACGTGTGGTGTTTGCCGAGGGAATCCATCCCAACATGCTGAAAGCCGCTGTCGAAGCCAAGGCCGAGGGAATTTGCCATCCCATTATATTAGGAAATGACGAAGCCATCGAAAAACTGGCAAAGGAACTCGACCTGAGTCTTGAAGGCATTGAAATCGTAAACCTGCGCCACCCCGACGAAGCGGGACGTCGCGAACGCTATGCACGTATCCTTTCCGAGAAGCGTGCCCGTGAAGGCGTTACTTACGAAGAAGCCAACGACAAGATGTTCGAACGCAATTACTTCGGTATGATGATGGTAGAAACCGGTGAAGCCGACGCTTTCATCACCGGACTCTATACCAAATACAGTAATACCATCAAGGTAGCCAAAGAAGTGATCGGTATCCGTCCGGAATACAAGCACTTCGGTACAATGCACATCCTTAACTCTAAAAAAGGTACTTTCTTCCTTGCCGATACGCTTATCAACCGTCATCCCGATGCAGCAACCTTGATTGACATTGCCAAACTATCCGAACACACGGTACGTTTCTTCAACCACACGCCGGTAATGGCAATGCTGAGCTACTCCAACTTCGGTGCCGATAAAGAAGGAAGTCCGGTAAGCGTACATGAAGCTGTTGACTATATGCAACAAAATTACCCTGAACTTGCCATTGACGGCGAAATGCAGGTGAATTTTGCCATGAGCCGCGAAATGCGCGACGCCAAATATCCCTTCACCCGACTGAAAGGCAAAGATGTGAATACGCTTATTTTCCCCAATCTGAGTTCAGCCAACTCTGCCTACAAACTGTTACAGGCAATGAATACGGATGCCGAACTGATTGGTCCTATCCAAATGGGATTGAACAAGCCTATTCACTTTACCGATTTCGAAAGCTCTGTACGCGATATCGTAAACATCACCGCAGTGGCAGTTATCGACGCCATTGTCGACAAAAAGAAAGCCGGTAAATGAAAAGGCCATTATCAAAATCTCAAATAGTTTGCATTACGCTCCTTTGGGCAGCACTTTGTTATATCGTTCTGACAACAGCCGAACGAATTGACGGTCCAATCATACTAACGCTTGTCATTTCGGCTGCATTAGTATTTATTCCGGTAATAAAGTCACTCAAAAGAGGATAAATAATATCTTTTTATTCCTTTTTGCGGGATAAAACAATATTTTTGTTGTTTTATCCCGCATTTTATTTATAAATTGTTTGTTTGTATCATTTTTATGTTTACTTTTGCAACCGCAATAAAAGATAATGTGACAGTGTGCAAATATGCAAATGCGCCAATACCCCTTGTGGTATGAAACAACCGATGTAATCATAACACAACAATCAGCACATCAACATATTGGCATATTAAAGCAATAAGCAACCAATAAAAGAAATAGATTATGAATGCAGCTAAGGTATTAGAAGATCTGAAAAGACGGTTCCCCAATGAACCGGAGTATCATCAAGCAGTAGAAGAAGTACTTTCTACTATCGAAGAAGAGTACAACAAACATCCGGAATTTGACAAAGCCAATCTGATTGAACGCCTTTGTATCCCCGATCGTGTTTACCAATTCCGTGTTACTTGGGTGGACGATAAAGGTAACGTACAAACCAACATGGGTTACCGTGTACAACACAACAACGCCATTGGCCCATATAAAGGCGGTATCCGTTTCCATGCTTCCGTAAACTTGAGTATCTTGAAATTCCTTGCATTTGAGCAAACATTCAAGAATTCACTGACTACCCTTCCTATGGGTGGCGGTAAAGGTGGTTCCGACTTCTCTCCGCGTGGTAAATCAAATGCTGAGGTTATGCGTTTCGTTCAGGCTTTCATGCTGGAGCTGTGGCGTCATATCGGTCCTGAAACGGACGTTCCGGCCGGTGATATCGGTGTAGGTGGCCGTGAAGTAGGCTTCATGTTCGGTATGTACAAAAAACTGACTCATGAGTTTACCGGAACATTCACAGGTAAAGGCCGTGAATTCGGTGGTTCACTGATTCGTCCGGAAGCTACCGGTTACGGTAACATCTACTTCCTGCTGGAAATGCTGAAAACCAAAGGTACCGATCTCAAAGGCAAGACTTGCCTGATTTCCGGTTCCGGTAATGTAGCTCAATATACTGCTGAAAAAGTATTGGAAATGGGCGGTAAAGTTTTGACGATGTCCGATTCCGACGGATATATATACGACCCCGCAGGTATCGACCGTGAGAAACTGGATTACATCATGGAGTTAAAGAACCTCTATCGTGGACGTATCCGTGAATATGCCGAACAATATCCGGGTGTCAAGTATGTAGAAGGCGCACGCCCCTGGGGTGAAAAAGCAGATATCGCTCTGCCGTCTGCAACTCAGAATGAAATCAACGGTGACGATGCCAAGAAATTAGTTGCCAACGGTGTGATAGCAGTATCCGAAGGTGCAAACATGCCTTCTACCCCCGAAGCTATCCGCGTATTCCAGGAAGCTCAAATCTTGTATGCTCCGGGCAAGGCAGCCAATGCGGGTGGTGTATCCGTATCCGGTTTGGAAATGACTCAGAACTCTATCAAACTGGGCTGGAGCTCTGAAGAGGTAGACGAAAAGCTGAAAAGCATTATGAAGAATATCCACGCAGCTTGCGTACAATATGGTACGGAAGCCAATGGTTATGTAAATTATGTGAAGGGTGCCAATGTTGCCGGATTTATGAAGGTAGCGAAAGCCATGATGGCACAAGGAATTGTATAAGCCATAGAATACAATTATAACAAAGAAGAAGGCGGAGAACTCGTAAGGGTTCTTCGCCTTCTTCCGTTACCAACGCATATAAAGCATCAGACATGATTTTACTTATATAAGTCCGTTTCCATGTACAGATACTTCCGTTCCCCTTCATAGAAACGCTCGTTCCCATTAAAGGGAACGGCAGTTTCTACTAAAGGGAACGGGCGTTTCTATCAGAGGAAACGGGCGTTCCCTACCCACGGGAACCACAAGCTGCTATATATCAATAACTTTCCTCTTAATGACAGAGTGGTTAATCGTACCAATTATAACCGTCTACATATTCATCAAAATAATCATCCAACTGCAAGCCCAGCTCTTTGGCCTGACGGATGATGAATTCCTGGTCGGCAGGTTTAATCAGATACTCACCCTTGCGTGCGAGGTAGTAGTTCTTTCGCCCGAAATGCGCAATAAGACGTAAACGGAATGTACCTGCCACACGGACAGTCAACAATTCTGCAACATGGGTAAATCCTTTGGCATATCTGACAGTAGTGTCCGGACAGTAATATTCACATCTTCCTTTCATTGCCGCAAGTCTTTGAGGAGTCAAAGTCGGCAGAAACGGGTAATTCACGGGAGCATGCTTCAAAGCTATACGGCGCAGACAAGTAGAGGCTTGGGGACAATCGGCAGATGCACATACCCCAAAATTGTAGGGTACCTGCGAGTAATCAAATTTTTCCATTTTTATATCAAAATATTTTGGTTAGTTCCTCATAAACGGCAGGATGAAGGAAGTAGCGTATATCTTTTCCTTCTTCCAAGGCGTGGCGGATAAAAGTAGAACTAATCTCGAAGGTGGGGGAAGCTGCCAATTTAATGTTTTGCGGCAAAGATACGACATCTACGGGATAACCGGGACGGGGATAGATAAGAATAGGATTTTCGGTAAGAATACGCTCCGATTCTTTCCATTGAGAGAAAAGGTTCCAGTTATCAGAGCCGATTATTAAATAAAAAGTATATTCGGGATAAGCTTGTTTCAAGCTATCCAACGTATGGACAGTGTAAGAAGGCCGCGGCAAACGAAACTCGAAATCGGAAGCCCGGAATTTCGGATAACCTGCAACGGCAAGCTGCACCAACTTCAAACGAAGCTCATCGTCCATCAAGAGAGTTTCCTCTTTCAGCGGGTTGTGCGGGGTCACCATAAACCACACCTCATCCAAGCCCTCATATTCACAAAGATAATTGGCAAGGGCTAAATGTCCGATATGTACGGGGTTGAATGAACCGCTGAAAATTCCGATATTCAAAGCTATTATAATTAAATTTTCTTTCCTCTCAGACGTTTCCAGCAAGCCCCGGCATTGGTAGCAGTAAGAAACATAACCGGCAACATGGCTACAGCAGTGGCATATTCCTTGTAATGAAGGCCTCCGTTGTTTCTCATAAGTCCAAGAATTGGGTAATTACTTTCAAAGCTTCGGCTTCAGCCGTTTCCAAGTCATCGTTCACAATCACTTTGTCAAACTTTGGAGCAAAGCCAAGCTCGTATTCAGCTTTCGCGATACGGCTTTCAATGACATCGGGAGCATCCGTGCCACGACCGACCAGCCGCTTACGCAATTCTTCTACCGACGGTGGTTGAATAAATACGGACAAGGCACGTCCACCATAGAATTTCTTGATATTACAACCGCCTACGACATCTACGTCGAAAACCACATTCTGCCCATCGGCCAACTGCTTTTCTACTTGCGCCTTCAACGTTCCGTAAAAACGATCCTGATAGACCTCTTCATATTCAAGGAACTCGTCATTGGCGATGCGACGACGAAATTCCTCGGGAGTAAGAAAGAAATATTCCACTCCGTTCCGTTCTGCCCCGCGTGGCGGACGGCTGGTGGCTGATATCGAGAAAGCAAGATTCAAGTTCTGCGCCAACAGATAATTGATGATCGTCGATTTGCCCGAACCGGAAGGAGCTGAAAAGATAATAAGCTTTGCCATCTATGCATTTACGATTTATTCCCTACGGTCATGACACATCTTTTATCTTTGACACATAGGTACGTTGACTATTTTTCACAATGTGATATTACATTACGTTCAAGACTTGTTCCTTGATTTGTTCCAGCTCGTCTTTCATCTGTACGACAATTTTCTGCATCTCGGCATGGTTGGACTTACTACCCAGCGTATTAATCTCACGTCCCATTTCCTGTGCGATGAACCCCAGCTTCTTACCTTGCCCGTTACCACTTTCCAGAGTACTGATGAAATACTTCAGATGATTGGCAAGGCGTTGCTTCTCCTCATTGACATCCAGTTTCTCAATGTAATAAATAAGTTCCTGCTCCAAGCGGTTCTTATCATAATCCACACTCAAGGTCTTTTCCAAGGCATCGGTGATACGTTCTTTGATTTTAACAACACGTTCTTTCTCGTAAGGAGATACCGCTTCGAGCAGATGAGCTATATTGGTTATTTTCTCACGGAATTTCTTTTCCAAAGCAGCCCCTTCCTGTTTGCGGAAGTCCACCAGATGGTTGATAGCTTCACAGACGGCAGTATGTACAATCGCCCACTCTTCGTCACTCAACTCCTGCGCTTCGTTCTTCGTCATCACATCCGGTAGCCGAAGTAAAGTAGCAAACCAATCGCCCGGTTCGGGAATGCCGGCCGACGCGGAAATCTCTTTAATTCTTCTATAGTAAGACTCTACAATCTCTTGGTTGATGGGAGTAGCAAGCTGGTCGGCATCCTTTTTCTCTATCCACAGGCTGAAATCTACCTTGCCGCGTTCCAGTACTTTGGATATTTCATTACGGATCTCCATTTCCTTCTCGCGATAAAGCGGAGCGATACGAGTGGATAAATCCATTGCTTTACTGTTGAGCGATTTTATCTCAACATTGATTTTCTTATCGGACAGTTCGGCAGTAGCTTTGCCATAGCCCGTCATTGATTGTATCATAATGCTTCTTAAGTTTTGCGCAAATTTACGTGATTATTTTAATTAGTGAAAATAATCACGTAAATTTGTCAGCTGATTAATATAACAAGGATAGAAACTATGTCATGTATCTTGCATATTGAAACGTCTACCTCGGCTTGCTCCGTTGCCGTGAGCGAAGATGGACAAAACATTTTTAAGAAAGAAGACCTGAAGGGGCCTTCACACGCTGTGCAGCTGGGAGTTTTTGTAGACGAGGCATTGTCGTTTGCCGACAGCCATGCCCTGCCTCTGGACGCTGTAGCCGTGAGTTGCGGACCGGGGTCTTATACAGGACTGCGCATCGGCGTATCTATGGCGAAAGGTATCTGTTACGGTCGTAACCTGCCACTTATCGGCTTGCCTACCTTGAAGGTACAATGTGTGCCGGTGCTGCTTTATCACGAAGAGTTGCCCGACGACGCACTGTTGTGTCCCATGATTGACGCCCGCCGTATGGAAGTATACGCCGCTATCTATGACCGTGCATTGAACACGGTTCGGGACATAGCCGCCGATATAGTAGACGAGAACTCTTACATCGAGTTTTTGGATAAACAGCCGGTTTACTTCTTCGGTGACGGTGCCTCCAAATGCAAGGAAAAGATTACGCATCCCAATGCGCACTTCATCGATAATATCCGTCCGCTTGCCGGCATGATGTTTCCGCTGGCAGAGAAAGCGATAGCGGAAAAGGATTTCAAAGATGTAGCTTATTTTGAACCGTTCTATCTGAAAGAATTCGTAGCAAGTAAACCGAAAAAGCTCCTGTAAGACTTATTTCAAGAATTATCAAATGTCAATTATCAATAAAAAAGATGCAATATAATACTCAGCAAAAACGGATGCCTTTGCCGGAATACGGCCGCAGCATCCAGAATATGGTAGACCATGCGTTGTCCATCGAAAATCGTGCGGAACGCCAACGTTGCGCAAACACGATCATCAACATTATGGGGAACATGTTTCCCCACTTGCGGGATGTACCGGATTTCAAACATAAATTGTGGGATCATCTTGCCATCATGTCCGGCTTCAAACTGGATATTGATTATCCGTACGAAGTTATCCGTAAGGACAATCTCGGGACAAAACCGGAAAACATTCCTTATCCCAGTACTAAAATACGCTACCGCCATTACGGCCGCACCTTGGAAGTGTTGATTAAGAAAGCTGTCGACTTCCCCGAAGGAGAAGAAAAACAAAATCTGACAGCACTAATCTGCAATCACATGAAGAAGGATTACATGGCTTGGAACAAAGATACCGTAGACGACCGTAAAATAGCGGACGATCTTGCCGAACTGTCTGACAATAAACTGCAAATGACAGACAGCATTGTTCGCCTGATGGCAGAACGGATTGATATGAACTATCGTCCCAAAATGAATAACCAGAACAACAGGAACAATAACAATAGGAATAATAAAAGGAAGTACTAAAATCACAAATCTAATATCATGGCATCATTTGTAATCGAAGGGGGACACAGACTTTCCGGTGACATCTATCCCCAAGGAGCAAAGAACGAAGTTTTGCAGATTATCTGCGCTACGCTGCTTACGGCCGAGGAGGTGACTGTGCACAATATCCCGGATATTCTGGACGTGAACAACCTTATCCAATTGATGCGGGATATGGGAGTAAGTGTATCCAAGAAAGACATTGGTACCTATAGTTTCCAAGCTGCCGACATAGACCCGGACTATTTGGAAAGCGATTCGTTCCTGAAAAAATGTTCCAGCTTGCGTGGTTCTGTCATGCTGGTGGGACCAATGGTAGCACGTTTTGGAAAGGCGATGATATCCAAACCGGGTGGAGACAAGATAGGCCGCCGCCGTCTGGATACGCACTTTATCGGTATCCAGAATTTGGGTGCGGACTTTACCTACAACGACAAACGGGAAATCTTCGAAATATCCGCCCGGCAGTTGCAAGGTACTTACATGCTACTGGATGAAGCATCTGTGACAGGAACTGCCAATATCATCATGGCAGCTGTACTGGCAAAGGGTAAAACCACCATTTACAATGCTGCTTGTGAGCCTTACGTACAGCAGCTGTGTAGAATGTTGAACCGGATGGGTGCCAAAATAGAAGGAATAGCCTCCAATTTACTCACAATCGAGGGAGTCGAAGAACTACACGGTACCGAACATACTATTCTGCCGGATATGATCGAGGTAGGAAGTTTCATCGGTATGGCAGCCATGACACAAAGCGAACTGACTATCAAGAATGTTTCGCACGAAAACCTGGGTATCATTCCCGACAGTTTCCGTCGCCTCGGTATCAAAATGGAGCAGCGGGGAGATGATATTTATGTACCTGCACAGGAAACTTATCAGATAGAGTCCTTTATAGACGGTTCTATCATGACAATTGCAGACGCCCCCTGGCCGGGACTGACACCGGACTTATTGAGTGTAATGCTGGTAGTGGCCACGCAAGCCAAAGGCAGCGTACTTATCCATCAGAAAATGTTTGAAAGCCGCCTGTTCTTTGTCGACAAACTGATAGATATGGGAGCACAGATTATTCTGTGTGACCCACACCGTGCGGTAGTCATCGGTCACGACCATGGTTTCAAACTACGCGGTGGGAATATGACCTCACCGGATATCCGTGCAGGTATTGCGCTGCTGATAGCCGCGATGAGCGCGGAAGGCAGCAGCCGGATACATAACATTGAGCAAATAGACCGGGGATATCAAAATATCGAAGGACGCTTGAACGCGATTGGGGCGAGAATTACAAGAATATAAGGAATGATACGGAGAGAAGAAGTATATAAGATCGGTGTATTCAACAAGCCGCATGGTATTCATGGAGAGTTGTCATTCACATTTACGGACGATATCTTCGATCGGGTAGAAGCGGAATACCTTATTTGCCTGTTGGACGGAATCTTGGTGCCTTTCTTTTTGGAGGACTATCGTTTCCGTTCGGACACTACAGCTCTTGTCAAACTGGAAGGGGTAAATACGGCTGAACGTGCCCGCATGTTTACCAATGTAGAGGTTTATTTCCCTACTAAACATGCCGGAGAAGTGGAGCCGGCTGAATTGAGCTGGGATTTTTTCGTAGGTTTCCGCATGGAAGAGGTGCACCATGGTAAACTTGGTGAAGTGATAGAAGTAGATACATCTACTATCAACACGCTGTTCGTAGTGGATTATAAAGGAGAAGAATTACTAATTCCTGCACAAGAAGAGCTTATTGTAGATATCGACCAAAAGCATAAAGTAATTACAGTGGATTTGCCGGAAGGAATGCTGGCACCGGATGAGACGGAAGAGGTATGAAAAAGAAACGAAGAAAAGTATTTTGGAGTAACATCAAGTTCAAATACAGACTGACAATTACGAACGAGAATACCCTTGAGGATATCATCACGTTACGTGTGTCCAAGCTGAATGGACTTTCTGTACTGCTATCCGTGTTGTTCGTATTGTTTCTGATCGCTTCGCTGATCGTAGCTTTTACTCCGCTACGCAACTATCTGCCGGGATATATGAACAGCGAAATCCGTGCACAGGTGGTGGAAAATGCGTTAAGAGTGGATTCGTTGCAACAATTGGTGGATAGGCAGAACCTTTACATCATGAATATCCAGGATATTTTTCAGGGTAAGATAAAAGCCGATACCGTGCAGTCGATAGATTCACTGACTAATATACGGAAAGACTCTTTGATGGAACGCACACAACGGGAAGCTGACTTCCGTAAACAATATGAAGATACGGAAAAATATAACCTGACAAGTATTGCAGACCGTCCCGCCGTTGACGGACTTATTTTCTACCGTCCCACCCGTGGTATGATTTCATCTCCTTTCAATGCCGAGAAGAAACATTTCGGTACGGATATCGCGGCAAATCCGGGTGAAAGCGTGTTGGCAACTTTGGATGGAACCGTTATCCTGAGTACCTATACGGCCGAAACCGGTTATTTGATAGAGGTACAGCACAATCAAGATTTTGTATCTGTATACAAACATTGCGGTTCACTCCTGAAACGGGAAGGAGACAGCGTGAAGGGCGGTGAGGTCATCGCTTTAGTAGGAAACACCGGACAGCTAACTACCGGTCCACACCTTCATTTTGAATTGTGGCATAAGGGAAGGGCGGTAAATCCGGAACTTTATATTGTGTTTTAGATTATGAAGAAACAAATTGCCATACTCGGTTCTACCGGTTCCATCGGTACGCAAGCGCTACAGGTCATTGAGGAACATCCCGACCGGTATGAAGCGTATGTGCTGACTGCCAACAACCGGGTAGACGATCTCATTGCTCAGGCACGCAAGTTCAAGCCTGAAGTAGTGGTGATAGCCAACGAATCGAAATACCGGCAACTGAAAGAAGCGCTTGCCGATTTGCCCATCAAAGTGTATGCCGGCGAAGAGGCTCTCTGTCAGATTGTGGCGGAAACTCCTATCGATATGGTATTGACTGCCATGGTGGGTTATGCCGGACTGAAACCGACCATGAACGCCATCCGTGCACGCAAGGCAATTGCCCTTGCCAATAAAGAAACGTTGGTGGTTGCCGGAGAATTAATCAATGATTTGGCACGTTTCAGCGGTACGCCTATCCTGCCTGTCGATTCCGAACATTCCGCAGTATTTCAATGTTTAGCAGGAGAGACAGGCAACCCGATAGAAAAAGTCATATTAACGGCTTCCGGTGGTCCGTTCCGCACTTATACAATAGAACAACTGGCAACTGTTACGAAAACGCAGGCGTTGAAACACCCGAATTGGGATATGGGAGCTAAAATCACCATTGACTCTGCCTCCATGATGAATAAGGGTTTTGAGGTCATTGAAGCCAAATGGCTGTTCGGTGTGCGGCCAGACCAAATAGAAGTAGCAGTACATCCGCAATCGGTTATCCACTCCATGGTACAGTTTGAGGACGGTGCCGTAAAAGCGCAGTTGGGAATGCCGGATATGCGGTTACCCATTCAGTATGCATTCTCCTATCCAGAGCGATTGAAAGCTTCTTTCCCGCGTCTGGACTTCAAACTGTGCACGGAACTCACTTTTGAACAACCCGATACGACCCGTTTCCGTAATCTGGCACTGGCCTACGAGGCCCTGCATCAGGCAGGAAACATGCCTTGTATTGTGAATGCCGCCAATGAAGTGGTAGTCAATGCTTTCCTGAAGGATAAGATTTCATTCTTGGGGATGAGTGACGTGATAGAAAAAACGATGGCACGTATATCTTTCATACAGAAACCTACTTATGAAGATTATGTGGCTACGGATGCGGAAGCCAGACGGATAGCGGAAGAATTGATCAAGCAGTGATAAAATAATAACGTTATAAAGTATAATAGAGTGATAGATAAATAAGACTACATGTCTTAAATAGTAAATAGTAATTTGTAATTTGTAATTTGTAAATAACTAGATGGAAACATTCTTAATTCGTGCCCTGCAACTCATCATGAGCCTTTCGTTGCTCGTTATCGTCCATGAGGGAGGGCATTTTCTCTTCGCCCGCCTGTTCAAAACCCGGGTAGAAAAATTTTGCTTATTTTTTGATCCATGGTTTACCCTGTTCAAGTTCAAGCCTAAAAACAGTGAAACAGAATATGGCATAGGTTGGTTGCCTTTGGGCGGCTATGTCAAAATAGCCGGTATGATAGACGAATCTATGGATACCGAGCAGATGAAGCAACCCATGAAACCGTGGGAGTTCCGCGCCAAACCGGCATGGCAACGATTGCTGATCATGGTGGGCGGTGTATTGTTCAACTTCCTGCTGGCATTGTTCATTTATGCTATGATACTTTTCACCTGGGGTGACCAATATGTCCCGGTACAGAAAGCCCCGCTGGGTATGGACTTCAACGAAACGGCGAAAGCCATCGGTTTTCGTGACGGTGACGTATTGATTTCTGCCGATGGTGTACCTTTCGAGCGTTATGGAGGCGATATGCTGACCAGTATTGTTGATGCCCGCCAAGTAACGGTATTACGCAACGGACAAGAAACATCGGTTTATATCCCCGAAGATATGATGGAAAGGTTACTGGCAGACAGTGTACGCTTTGCCGATTTCCGCTATCCATTTGTAATAGACAGTATAGCACCCGGTTCTCCGGCAGCCCTTGCAGGATTGCAACCCGGCGACAGCATCACACAACTGGATGGACGCATCATATCTTATACGGACTTTGAAGAAGACAAGGCCCAACGCCGGAAAACAGCTGATGCTTCACACGATATCTTGTTGACATACGCACGCAACGGTATAACCGATACGTTGACAATGACTACCGATTCTGTTTATAATATGGGAGTATTTGCACGTACACAAACCAGCAAGCTGCTTCCGGTCATTAAGAAAGAATACAGTTTCCTCGCTTCTCTGCCTGCCGGTGCCACTCTCGGAGTGAACACATTGAAAGGTTATGTCAGCCAGATGAAGTATCTGTTCTCGAAAGAGGGAGCCAAGCAGCTGGGAGGTTTCGGTACTATCGGCAGCATTTTCCCCGCAACTTGGGATTGGCATCAATTCTGGTACATGACAGCTTTCCTTTCCATCATTCTCGCCTTTATGAACATTCTGCCAATTCCGGCACTGGATGGTGGCCATGTGCTGTTCCTGATATATGAAATTGTGGCTCGCCGCAAACCCAGTGACAAATTCATGGAGCGTGCACAGATGGTAGGTATGTTCCTACTGTTTGGTTTGTTGATATGGGCGAACTTCAATGATATACTGAGGTTCCTTTTCTAGAAACGAAGAGGACGAGAATATGTAACTACGAAGTGAACACCGCGTAGTTACGGAACACAAAATGCGTAGTTACGGAATTTTATCCGCGCAACTACGCATTTTTTATTCTGTAATGAAGGGTGTGTTCTTCTCCCTTATACCAAATGTCCTATCCACTCTTCACGGTCACCCGGCAGGAGATCGATCACCGGGATTTCTACCATTGTATAGCAGCCCGGCTGCTGACGCATGGCGGCACGAGCCACACATACCAGCACTTGTGCGGTAAGCGCGGGATTGTTGATGCGCATATTGAATTCAAAAAGTTGATTTTGTGTCTTACCGGATACACCTTTGCGTGTCAGGTTCACGCCGTGTCCCATATCAAGCAAGGCATCCACACTGGGAACAAGTTTCACATGCGTTTCATCATTCACAAAGTAAGGATCAGCCTTGATGGCAGCGGCCACTTTGTCAAACTCATAACCGTCTTTCAGTTCGATGTAAACCATACGACGGTGGATACCTGTCCCGGTAGGAATGGTCATGGAAAGAGCCGCCTTCACTCCTTCGACAGCTTTCACGGCAACGGTATGCCCCATACTCATGCCCGGACCGAAATTGGTATAAGTGATACCTTTAGGAGCAATTGCTTCCAGTAGAGTGCGGACGATAGAATCGCTCCCCGGATCCCAGCCGGCGGAAATAACAGATACGGTATTATTTTTCTTTGCTTCAGCATCCAATGTACGACGCAAATCCTTGATACCGGTATGAATATCAAAGCTATCTACAGTATGAATGCCCAATGCGAGTATTTCCTTTGCATATTTCTCGACGCTACGGGTAGGTGTACAAAGAATTGCCACATCTACGGCTTCCAATTCCTTAATATCTTTAACGACAGGATAATCGCTCAATTCGGCAGGACGGTTTTCAGCACCTGCACGACGTACTACACCGGCTATTTCAAAGTCGGGAGCAGCTTGTAAAGCTTCGAGTACAAAATGTCCGATATTGCCATAACCTATGATGGCAGCTCTTACTTTTTTCATTCTTTTATCGATTTTAATTATCAACTTTCTAGTTTATCGGCACAAAAGTAAGCATTTTAATTCACTTTCGCCACAGAGTAGCACAGAGTTTCACAGAGTTTTTTCTTTTTTTAGTGAGTGATAGTTCAATAATAATGCTTACATTCGCCAGCAGAAAGTAACAAAGTAGTAAAGTGAAAGTATGATAGAATATATCAAAGGCGGAATTGCTGAACTGAGTCCGGCTACCGCGATTATAGATTGTAACGGATTGGGATATGCCGTCAATATTTCCCTGAATACTTATGCTGCTATACAAGGGAAAAAAGATTGTAAACTGTATATTTACGAAGCCATACGTGAAGATGCCTATATTCTTTATGGTTTTGTAGATAAACAAGAACGTGAGTTGTTCTTATTACTGATTTCCGTATCAGGTATCGGTGGTAATACAGCACGAATGATTTTATCGGCATTATCACCTTCTGAATTAATAAATGTCATCAGTACTGAAAATGTCACTTTATTAAAAACGGTGAAAGGTATCGGACTGAAAACGGCACAACGCATCATTGTTGATTTAAAAGACAAGATAAAAACCGGAGGCATGTCGGCCGACGGTGTAACAATGGGCAATATGACCTCCCTTGCCAATGCACAAGTACAAGAAGAGGCCATATCAGCCCTCACCATGCTGGGCTTTGCACAAGCACCATCACAGAAAGTGGTATTGAGTATATTGAAAGAAGAGCCCAATGCCCCGGTAGAGCAAGTCATCAAACTGGCGTTAAAAAGACTTTAGGTTTTTATTTGATATAAATTTAATGAAATATTAACCGGAAGAAACGATGAGAATAGTCCCTATACAAATGAAACAATGGCTAAGGATGAATAAACGTAGCCAGGTTTTACCATCCGATTTGTGGTACTTAAATTTTGCCATAAGACTTTTGCCTATTATAAAGGCATCGGGCTTATTTATCACAGACAAAGAACAAGTTGGAGCAGCCTTATCGCTCTGCTTATACTTTCAAGATGCAATTGCCCAGAAAGGCGGTTGGAAATCTTTCTCGGATGCATATTATGCTTTATATAAAACACATCTGCCTTTCTATTCATTATCCGATGAATATGTCGCAGATGAAATAAATACAGAAGATATTGCGTTCGTATTATGGACTTTGAAGTCCCATCCTGTGCTCCGGAAAGGCGGATCGTATACTATCCACAATCCTTTTGATAATAAATTAACAGAGTTGAGCAGCTCGGTATACAAACTGATGGATGAGACTTTTGAAGAAGCTCCCATCTGTGAAATTCCATCCTCCATCATGTGGGTTATGGAACCAAATCTTTTAGAAATTCCTGTCACTCCGTTACCTGAAATAACTCCGGGAACAAAACTGAAAAGAGATGTGGAACATTGTTTGGAATATAATGACGGGAAACCGTTACTGTATTTTGCGACCTATCAGGACTTATGTAAGTTCTTCGTGAATGTGTTGAAATGGGAAAACAAGCCTTCTTCCCTCCTTCCCGATTTGAAAGGAAACAGCGAGTTCATAGTTTATGCCAATGCTAAAGGAATATTGGTGGCTCCTAATGTTGCCGCCTATTTCTGTGAACCTCATAACCCCCTGTATGATGCTGAACGTACAAAAGTTAATGGTTATGAGCTTTTCTGCCGTCCGGGTTTATGTCCGATCGATTTATTAAAATATGGAATGATGAAGAATGTTTTGCCGGAAGTACAATTTGCTTATACGAATGGGAAAGAAGTATTACATAAAAATTGGGACTTCATTGCCCGTTATTATTTAGATGAATACTATGAGGGACTCTAAAAAAAAACAAATACCTACCCAACGAACAGGTAAAGCAAAACCTACGGGAAAAAGAATTGGTAAATCAAAACCAGCCAAAGCGAATAACCAGTTGAACAGGAGGGTGAAATAAATGAAAATTCAGGGACGTAACGCCCCTGAATTTTCATTTATAGTCTCATTCCTCACAACTCTACAATCTCCTCTTTACACAGCGTCAGTTTCTCCAGTCCCGTAGCTGTTACAGCCCACGAGTTTTCAATGCCGACAGGACCTATACCCGGCAATACGATCTTCGGTTCTAAAGCAAATACCATACCAGGTTCGAGTTCCTGCTTCATTCGGGGAGCCAATACCGGCATCTCATTAATTTCCAATCCGATGCCATGACCAATGAATTTAGCTTTCTGCCCTACTCCCATAAAATAGTCTGCAAATCCGGCTTTATCTACGATCTTAATGGCTGTATTATAAAGGTCTTCACAAACAATGCCCGGTTTTGCCATTTCTACAACTGCATTCTGTATTTCCAAACAAGTCTGATGAGCAACATACGCTTTTTCCGGTAATTTACCAATGGAGAACACACGGCTCATATCACCCATATATCCGTAAAAGTTTCCTCCCATATCTACCATTATACTTTGTCCGGCTTGTAACAAAGTACCATTTACACCACCCGGAAGTGACGGATCCAGCCCCTCACCTCCCAAGGCAAAGTCGTAAGGGGAAGGTACAGCCGCATTATCACCCGCCAAAAGACTTCCCATGAATATTTCCATACTTTGACCGAACACACGAAAAATGCCCAAGCACCCTTCCAGGCGCATCAACCTTTCAATCTCAATAGATAATTGGCGATCAGTCATTCCAGGCTGATAAACAGAAGGTATCTGCTCGTAGGCTTGGGTATGGGCAGCTCCCGAACGACGCAACATCTCAATTTCCATGTCAGTCTTCACCGTTCTTGCCTGACGGATAAGAACAGTGCCACAGGATACTATCTCTGTCTCCGGAAAACAAGCAGCAAGACGATTGTACTCGGTAAATGAAAGTTCATCTCCTTCCAACATCAGTTTAGTCGGGAGCGAGAGTCCACATTCCTTCAAAAGTTCGGGAAGTTGTTCGGGTTTACGGATAGCATGGATATGTTCACCTTCAATATTATTGGGCCGTTTAATGAATAAACGTGCCGGTGCATTCAATGGCAGGTATAAATAACCGCTGACAACGCGTCCATACGTATAGATTAAATTTACATTGCAAGTAATAAGAGCGGCATCAATCTCTTGCTGAGCCATGAGGACACGTATTTTATCGCGTCTCTGTTTCAATTCTGGTTGTAACATCTCTGTTTTATTATTAATAATCGAGATACAAAGGTACAACCTTTTTAATAAAAAATAAAGACGGAAGAATTAAAAAAAGTACTGCCCATACCTTCACAGACGCGGGCAGCACAAACCACAAATACAAATACAACTAAACAAAGTTTCTTTTAGATAATTCCCTGACCCATCATCGCGTGAGCAACCTTCATGAAACCGGCAATGTTAGCCCCCTTCACATAGTTGATGTAACCGTCAGGTTCCGTTCCATATTTCACACACTGGGCATGAATACCGTGCATAATGGCATGAAGTTTCTCGTCCACTTCGACCGCACTCCAACTGAGATGCATGGCATTCTGTGACATTTCCAAACCAGAAGTTGCTACACCCCCTGCATTTACAGCTTTACCCGGTGCATACATTATCTTGTTCTCAATAAAGAGGTCGATAGCCTCAGGAGTACATCCCATGTTAGAGATCTCGCCTACACATTTCACTTTATGACTAATTAATTGACGGGCATCTTCGCCATTCAATTCATTTTGTGTAGCACATGGTAATGCTATATCGGCAGAAATCTCCCACGGACGTTTGCCGGAAACAAATGTGGAACCGGGAAACTTATCAGCATACGGAGCCACGATATCGTTACCAGAAGAACGAAGTTCCAACATATAATCTATCTTTTCACCACTGATGCCATTCGGATCATAAATGTAACCGTCGGGACCGGATATCGTAACCACTTTAGCACCTAATTCTGTAGCTTTGGTTGCAGCACCCCACGCTACATTTCCAAAACCGGAAATGGCAACGGTCATACCTTTAATATCCAAACCTTTTGTCTGTAACATTTGATTAACGAAGTACAATCCACCGAAACCAGTTGCTTCAGGACGAATCAATGAACCACCAAATTCCAAGCCTTTACCAGTAAAAGTACCTGTAAATTCACGGGTCAACTTTTTATACATACCAAACATATAACCTACTTCACGGCCACCTACACCGATATCACCGGCAGGGACATCCATATCAGGACCGAGATGACGCCATAATTCCAACATAAAAGCCTGACAGAAACGCATAATCTCCGCATCGCTCTTACCACGTGGGGAGAAATCGGAACCACCTTTACCGCCACCCATAGGAAGGGTAGTAAGAGCATTCTTAAAGGTTTGTTCAAAACCTAAGAACTTCAGAATAGAAAGATTTACCGAAGCATGGAAACGTATACCGCCTTTATATGGACCAATGGCGTTATTGAACTGTACACGATAACCCAAATTCGTCTGTACCTCACCCTTATCGTCTACCCACGTAACACGGAAAGTAAAAATACGATCAGGTTCTACCAACCGTTCTATAATCTTAGCTTTCTCGAACTCAGGATGTTGATTGTATATATCTTCGATGGAAAGAAGTACTTCCTTTACGGCTTGAAGATATTCAGACTCGCCGGGATGCTTTGCCTCTAAAGAGGCCATGATACGTTCGATATTCATAATATTACGTTTTAAAGGTTATTACCTTATTGGCTTAAAATTATCCGAGCAAAATGTCAACGAATGACACTGCAAATATAATAAAACTTTTCAATAAACCTACATTTACAGCCAATATTTTGATTGAACAACAATAAAATGTCAAATCATTAAGATTACAGGAGCAGAATAGAACGAAGATAATGAAATAATTTATAAGAAAATAAACTGGTTAAAAAAATATCATCATAAGGTTTATATTCCATCAAATCGGTCTGTTTTGACGTTTTTTAGAACATTTATGGCAATTATCAAACCTTATTCTGATAAATATTGGTTATCCTTGCATCAGCGACAAAAGGCTAATATGAGATGAATAATATGAAAAAGACATTATTAATTCTATATCTGCTATCAGTAAGTAATACCTTTTTACTCGGACAACTCCGTTTAACTCAAGATAGCTGTTTGGAAAAACAGATACTGGAAAGTGGATTGATACATCAGCCCTTACCTTTGAATACTGAAAACTCTTTTGAAACCAATGGATGGAAAAAAGAAATATTACAGAGTGTTCCCCTCGTATCTTCCGGAAGTCTAAAACTTCAAATTCCAACTTATACGGGTAAAAGAGCTGTCGGTTCACCTTCAGATCCAGACTATGCCACCTATGGTAACGGTAGTGTTTCCTATTATCTAAATGGAGCCAATCTGGAAAAATATAACCGGATTGCATTCTCTATTTATCCTGATTGTGACGGTACACGTGTCGTTAATATGAACCTAACCTTTGTAAACGCTAATACACCTGTCAAAAGGGGGTATAATCAGCCTTCCGGTTCTCACTTAATTAACCTCGTGAACAAGAAATGGAATCAATGTTTCCTCGAGATTGATGAATACCAACGCGATAAAGTAATGGAAATCAGCTTTAGTACAGTTTCAAAAGGAAAAGACCGTACCACGGGTGATTCGGCCATTTATTATATTGATAGTCTGCAATTGCAAACAGTGAAAAATCCCGAAAAAGTGAGCGGTTGGATACCTGCTGATGGAAAAATCATATATTCTACCACAGGATATCCAATTAATCATCGTAAAACCGCTATTGTCAACACAAACTACCCTCTATATAACAGTAAGCATTTTCAATTGTTAAACTCAAGAAACAGGCAGATTGTCTATGAAGGCGAAATTAAGGATATACAAACGAGTATCGGTGAATTCGGATATATAGACTTTACTCCTTTTAATCATTCCGGAATGTACCAATTAAAGGTAGGTGATACAATAACCCCCGCTTTCCGCATTGGAGAACGTATCTGGGAAAATTCACAATGGAAAGTACTGAACTTTATTTTCTGCCAGCGGTGTGGATATCCTGTACCGGGTAAACACGCTACTTGCCACATCGACTTGATGTCCAAGCACAATGGGCGCAGAATTTCATACGCAGGAGGATGGCACGATGCAGGTGATTTATCACAACAAACACTTCAAACAGGAGACGTTACATTCTCCCTACTTGAAGCATACAATAAACTGAAAGATAAAAATCCTGCCCTTGCCGCCCGTTTGCGGGAAGAGGCCGAATGGGGTCTGGAATTTATTCTGAAAAATCGTTATGGTGATGGTTATCGCGCCAGTAGTATGGGACTTCTTATTTGGCAAGATGGTATATTCAATACTTTGGACGACATTTCTTCGGTACGTGTACAGAACATGGCATTCGACAATTTTTTGTATGCCGGATATGAAGCTTATGCTTCTATGACCCTGAGTCAAGATCCGATGCTACAGGAATATCTGCAAAAAGTTGCTGAAGAGGATTTTATGTTTGCTATGAATAAATTCAAAAAAGATGGCTTTGATAAATTTATCCAACCATACGAACACAGTTATAACACTTCCGAAAGTCAATATATGGCTACCATATCGTGGACAGCCAGTCAACTTTACAAATTGACGAGCAAACGTTATTATGCAGATATTGCAGCTGAATATATCCGATATACCCTGGATTGCCAACGTACAGAACCGTTGGAAGATAAAGACAATACGCGAGGTTTCTTCTATCGCAATAAGTCAAAAAAATCTATCGTACATTATATACATCAATCACGCGAGCAAATTTATATGCAAGCAATGGTATTGTTGTGTGAAACGCAAAAAGGACATCCGGATTATCATAAATGGACCAACTCCATACAGCTTTATGGTGAGTATCTGAAAGGCTTGATGAAATATACCTATCCATACGGAATGATACCAAGCGGGGTATATCATGCTGAAGAATACAAAGACTCAACCGGCTTTTATGCTCTTCACCTTTTTCCACCCCCCCATGCAAAAGAACTTTATACAGAACAACTAAATCGTGGAATAAAGTTAGACAAAGAACATTATATTAAACGTTTCCCTATTTGGTTCAACATTTTCAATGGTAATACCGCCGTACATCTTTCTACCGGAAAGTCCGCAGCAATCTGTGGCAATTTTCTAAATGATAAAGAACTACTAAATATCGGTCTTGAACAATTATATTGGACTGTAGGCAAAAATCCATTTGGGCAATCACTTATCTATGGAGAAGGGCATAATTACCCACAAATGAACAGTTTCTCTTCCGGAGAAATGACAGGAGAAATGCCGGTCGGTATCCGGACCTTGGGTAATGGGGATATTCCTTATTGGCCACAAACCAACAATGCCTGTTACAAAGAGGTTTGGGTTACATCTGCCGGTAAGTGGTTGTCTCTTATCGCTGAATATTAAATGAATTATTAATTAAAAAATAGAATACTATGAAAATCATCAAAATCTGTCTTATTCTGTTATTTACAATATGTACATTATTTGTAAATGCACAAGTGCCGCAAGGTTATCCTGCCAACTATGCGCGCTTTCCACGCTTCAAAGCACTAATTTATTACACCAATCATGCAGAAGAAGCACATGTGCAATTTTCTCTGCAATCTATAGAATTTTTCAAGAAATTGAATTATGGTGAAGGATTCAAACTTGACATTACAACTGACTTATCCGAATATCCTTATGAAAAACTGAAAGAATATAGTGTTGTGATAATGTTAGACGGATATCCTATGGGGAAATCGGAAAGAGAAACATTTGAGAAATATATGGAGAATGGCGGTGGTTGGGTAGGCTTCCATGCCGCTGCCTATAATGACAAAAATACAAATTGGCCTTGGTTCGTTAAGTTTCTCGGTGGCGGAGTGTTTTATTGTAACAACTGGCCCCCTCAACCCGTATTGGTTGAAGTTGATAATACAGAACACCCTGTCACCAAAAACTTACCAACCTCATTTGTCGCTCCTACAAGTGAATGGTACCAATGGAATCCCAGTCCAAGAGAAAATAAGGATGTAGAAGTTTTACTTTCTATTTCTCCCCGAAATTATCCGTTAGGTATCAAAGATGTAGTGAACTTTGGTGATTTCCCCATTGTATGGACCAACAAGAATTACAGAATGATTTACCTGAACATGGGACATGGCGATGAAGAATTTATCGACGCAACCCAAAACTTATTGCTCGTAAATGCCTTCCGATGGGTGGTAAGTACTGACAAGAATGGTGATCCTTTCCTTAAATAACAAATAATATGATGAAGTTTATAAAAACAATACTACTAGTATGTGGTATTTTGACAATCGTAACACTCCAAGCCAAAGAGGTTGAAATCAAAAACGGTAATATAGTTCTTGATTTCAGTTCAAAAGTTTCCCAAACTTCTTCTGGAAAATATATCGTTAAAAGGGCAATCGGAAGATTTGGTGAATATACAATAATCGGGAAAACCTCTTCAACAACCTTTATAGATAAAAAAGTAAAAGAAAACCCATACAGCTATTATTATCAGATAATAGACGATGCAGGCAACCTGTTAGCCCTAATGGGTATGGATATTGAACTCTTCGGCGAAAATGTACATATATATAATGATATGGACGATAAACAAAGTATAGGAAATGATGTCAACGGTATTCACGAAGCAATGTTTGGTAAGGAATTCAGTCCCGACCGTTACGCTCTTCTATTCAAACCCGGAAACTATCAAGAAGCCGGATTACTGAAAATACCTTTCTACGTGCACCTTGCCGGACTAGGCAGAACTCCGTACGAAGTCGAGATTTATAATGTACACACTCCGCCTCATTTACGGAACGGAAACGGTACTTGCACTTTTTGGCGTTCCATGGAAAATATGGCAGTCATAGGTCCG
Source organism: Bacteroides sp. OM08-11 (assembly GCF_003438665.1). Taxonomy (NCBI): domain Bacteria; kingdom Pseudomonadati; phylum Bacteroidota; class Bacteroidia; order Bacteroidales; family Bacteroidaceae; genus Bacteroides; species Bacteroides sp. OM08-11. Next base: position 412,840 of record NZ_QSTJ01000003.1, on the reverse strand, counting down.
GAAACGTATGATGAAGAACAAACATTCAAATGGGCTGTCTCGCAAGCGGCTCCTATCCGTCGTGTTTATTCCCAACGTATTGTACGTAATCAATGGGAAAACGGTTGGGTAAGTGGTGGTTTCACTGCTGATTGCTATTTTGATGCAGCTGCCGGTTCCAAGAACCAGCAACAATGGTATACTCGTAACTCTTATTTGAACAAAGGACGTGGAAAATTTGAAGAAATTAAGTATAACTATTGCTTCCAAGGTGTTGAACTAGGTTCTGAAGTAGATAAAGATACCTATAAAAATAATTGGGACAAAGGTGGAAATGTAACTTTCATTCCAACAACCCCAATCATTCGTGAAAAGCCTTTTCTTTTTATAGATACAGACGGTAGATATAAAGTCTTCCGTCCTGCTCTAAGGCGAGATTGCCTAGGTGTATCTTACAGTCGAACCGACATGGGTAAAGGAGATATTATTGACTTGTTGGACTCTTTCTATGTAGTAAAACCCGGAGTCTCCGCAACAGAAATGAATCGGCAACTTAAAAACAAAAAACATCTGCTCATTACTCCTGGCATGTATGAACTTTCCGAACCATTACATGTCATCCATCCCAATACAATCATACTCGGTATCGGATGGGCAACATTGATTCCCGGAGCAGAAAATTCAGACACAGCAATCCGGATAAACAATGTAGACGGAGTAAGCGTCGCTTCTATCTTGTTCGATGCTCACTATACTTCAAACACCTTGATTCAAATCGGTAATAAAGAGGAGTTTGACAGGCACATAGAAAACCCTACTTTGCTTGCCGACTTATTTTTCAGAATTGGAGGTTTCCGTCCAGCTAAAGTACACGTTGACCATACAGTAGAAATCAATAGTAATGATGTTATCGGTGACCATTTTTGGATATGGAGAGCTGATCATGGCGTTCATGGTAGTGTAGGATGGGAAATTAATACAGCCAAGAATGGTTTAGTAGTCAATGGTAACCATGTCACGATCTATGGGTTATTCAACGAGCACTTCCAAGAATATCAAACCTATTGGACGGGAGAATATGGTCGAACCTATTTCTATCAATGCGAAACACCGTACGACGCTCCTTCACAGAAACATTATATGAGTGAGAATAATACCCGTCCTGGATATGCGGCTTATAAGGTGGCTGATAGTGTCAATATACACGAGGGTACAGCTTTTGGGATTTATGACGTTCTCCATCGCGACATCATGATAGAAAATTCGGTAGAAGTACCTGATAAAATAGGGATAAAGATGTACCATATCTGTAATAATACACTTTCCGGTGGAGGTTTAAAAGGGTTCAACTACATATTGAACGGCATCGGGAAAAGTACCTACAATACTTATCATGACAATAGGGTTTATATTAATGAATTTAAAGGAAACAAATAAAGACCAATAGCATCTATATATATTCTTTCATTGTATTTTTATAGCTATTTTTTCTAAAGTACCTTACTATCCCAACAAAGTAAGGTACTTTTTTTAGTTCACGAGGTTTAAAGTTCATCCGAAAAAGGTTTAATTTTCATCTTTTTTTATATTCATAAACGAAAATCAAACCCTTTATAACAGATATTCAACTTCCCTTCACATTTTTTTCAAGAATATTGCAATCATATATAATATAACAAAGAAATACTATGAATATCACAATATTCTCTTCAATGCCAAGTCAATAGGTTCAATATATTATGATGTTATTAGAACTAATTTTTGTTTCACTTAAATTTAACTACAATGATTAAAAAAGTTTTTTTTGTACTTCTGTCTTGTATGCTACTCAGCCCGCATCTCTCGACATTAGCACAGACACAAGTTGTTAGAGGACTTGTAGTGGATGTAGACGGAACTCCGTTGCCGGGTGTCAATGTCTATGCCAAAGGAAAAGAAAGTAAAGGCGTCATCACCAATATTGATGGAAAGTATGCCGTATCCGGTCTTGCAGCTAATGACTCCATTTTCTTTACTTATATTGGCTACAAAACACAAACGTTCCGTGTTGGCAACAAATCAACATTAGATGTCATCATGGAAGAATCTGCAACCGAACTGGAAGAGACTGTTATCGTGGCTTTCCAGAAACAGAAAAAAGAAAGTGTTATCGGTGCTATCCAGACCGTTACTCCCAAAGACTTGAAGGTACCACAATCTAATTTAACAACCGCTCTTGCCGGTCGTGTTGCAGGCTTGATTTCCTATCAACGTTCTGGCGAACCCGGTCGGGATAATGCAGAATTCTTTGTTCGTGGTGTTACCACCAATGGTTATGCAAGTTCTCCACTTATCCTAATTGATGGCCTGGAAGTATCCTCTGAAGACTTGGCACGTTTGGAACCAGAAAATATTGCCAGTTTTTCAATTATGAAAGATGCGACTGCAACAGCTTTGTACGGTGCACGTGGTGCCAATGGCGTAATCTTAGTAACCACCAAATCCGGTCAGAAAGGTAAAATCAGAATTACAGCCCGTGTAGAAACATCTATATCCACTCCTACCAAAATACAAGAATATCTAGATGGTGTATCTTACATGGAATTATATAATATAGCAGAACGTGCACGTAACCCGGAAGCTACCCCTACTTATTCTAAAGAAAAAATAGAAAATACTCGTTTAGGAAATAATCCGATGTACTATCCCAATGTAGATTGGTATGGTGAGTTGTTCAAAGATCAAGCTATCAATACTAAAGCCACTGTAACAGCATCTGGTGGTGGTGAAGTTGCCCAGTACTATCTTTCTGTAGCTTATACCAATGAAAACGGTTTGATGAAAGTTGATAAGCTTAATAATTTTAACAACAATATCAGTATCAATCGTTATAATATTCGAGCCAATATTGATGTCAACTTGACTAAAACGACAAAAGGTTCCGTAAAGGTATACTCTTTACTTGAACGCTACAACGGTCCATCAGCTGAAACTAGTAGTATCTTTGATGCCATCATGCGTGCTAATCCAGTCAATTTTGCCAAGACCTATGACAAGAGTATTGACAAAAGTTATTATTATGCCAACCATATCTTGTTTGGAAATACCGGTCAGGCTCAGTATCCCAACCCCTATGCTCAGCTTGTATCTGGTTACAAAGATCGTTTCACCTCCAATACTAACGCACAGTTCCAATTGGAACAAGATTTAAAAATGATTACGGAGGGTTTGAAACTACGCGGTTTAGCTTCATTCCAATCTTATGGACAAAACACAAACACTCGTACCATGACACCCTTCTACTATGGCTTATCAGCATCTACTACAGAATTGGGGACTCAATATTCATTAACCCAACTGACTGAAGGTTCTGAAACATTAGGAGATCCGGCCTCCACGAGTACAGCAACCAGTAGTTTTTATTTTGAAGCAGCTTTACAATACAATCGAATATTCGGTGAAAAACATGATATCGGCGCCCTATTAGTTGGCCAGATGAAAGAATCACTGAATACTATTAGTAATGACAATGCTTATGCAACTTTACCCTCTCGCAATTTAGGCCTTTCCGGTCGTTTAACTTATGGATATGATGGCCGTTATTTCATTGAGGGTAATTTCGGTTATAACGGTTCTGAGAAGTTCGCCATTAAACATCGTTTCGGTTTCTTCCCTTCTGTCGGTTTAGGTTGGATTGTTTCTAATGAAAAATTCTATCCGTCAAGTTTCAAGAAAATTATTCCAACCCTTAAATTCAAAGGAAGTTATGGATTGGTCGGTAACGATGCAATCTCTGCAGCATCTGACCGTTTTTTCTATCTTTCAGATGTTAACACAAACAATGGTGATTATGGTTATGCTTTCGGTTCTGATTTTGGAAATGGATATAATGGATATTCAATAAACCGATATGCTAATGCAGAAATCGGTTGGGAAATAGCAAAAAAAGCCAACTATGGTATTGAAATAAATCTGCTGGATATCTTTAATGTCCAATTTGAGTACTTTACCGAGAGACGTAGCGATATTTATCAAACTCGCGAATCAGTTCCATATACTACAGGTACAACGGCAGCTATTAAGGGGAATATCGGTAAAGCAAAATCACATGGTATAGACACCTCAGTAGACCTAAACTGGAGTATAAATAAAGACTGGTGGATTTCCGGTCGTTTTAATTACACTTGGGCTACCAGTGAATATGTAGAAGGTGGTGACATTAAATATCAAGAACCCTGGAGAAACAAAACCGGTTACTCTCTAAATCAAAAATGGGGATACGTTGCTGAACGTCTGTTTATCGACAAAGAAGACATTCGTAACTCTCCTGTTCAATTTGACGCAAAATTATCAGACAGTCCATATGTAGAGGCATCGGACGACGTAATGCCAGGTGATATCAAATATGTAGACATCAATAAAGATGGTAAGATTGATGAAAAAGATCAAGTTGCCATAGGTTTTCCTGATACTCCGGAAATCATCTATGGTTTCGGTATCTCTACCGGTTATAAAATTTTTGATTTTTCTTTCTTTTTTCAAGGATCAGCACGTTCATCATTTTTCATAGACCCGAGTAGCATCGAACCATTCACCAATTATCGTAATGCACTCCAAATTGTAGCTGATGACTATTGGTCAGAATCCAATCCCAATCCTAATGCTTTTTGGCCTCGTTTATCAACCCGTTCCATCGCTAATAATAATAAAACTTCCACATGGTGGTTACGTGACGGTTCTTTCTTACGCCTAAAGACTCTTGAATTCGGTATTTCCATACCAGAAAAGACTATTCGCAAATGGGGACTAAACCAAGCTCGTCTTTTCTTCTCAGGAAACAATCTGCTTTGTTTCAGTAAATTCAAAATGTGGGATCCCGAAATGGGAGGATACGGTATCGGTTATCCGACACAACGTATTTATAATGTCGGCATAAATGTTTCATTTTAAAGATATGCATAAGTAATATGAAAAAATTAATAAAATATACATTCATCTCATTGCTAGCTATTATGAGCAGTGGATGTGCGGATTACCTGGATGTGGTTCCAGATAAAACACAGGAAATATCCTTACTTTTTGATCGTAAAGAATCGGCTTATCGGGCACTTGCCACCTGTTACCATTACATTCCAGTTTATGACAACACCTATGGTATGATCGGTGCATCCGATGAAATGATCATGAATCTTGATCGTGTAACTCCAGGTAAACAAGTTGTTCTTGGACAATTAAATGCAGATTATCCAGTCTTAGGGTATTGGAATGACGCTGTAGATAACTGGAAAGCTTTATCTCCCGCTGATAAATCATTTTTCGTCCCTATTCGTATCTGCAATGAATTCCTAGAAAATATCCAGCGTGTACCGGATATGACACAAAGTGAAATCAGTCGTTGGAGCGCAGAAGTAAAATTCTTAAAAGCCTACTATCATTTCATGTTATTCTCCCAATATGGTCCTATACCCTTGATTAAAGAAAATATCCCTATTGATGCAGAAGGTGAAGCAGCCATGCCGAAACGTCAGCCGGTAGATGATGTGGTAAATTATATCGTTTCGCTATTAGATGAAAGCATCGAAGCATTACCTACTAAAGTTACAAGTGCTACAGAATTGGGACGTATCGACCAAGTGATAGCTAAAGGTCTTAAAGCCAAAGTATTATTATATGCTGCCAGCCCTCTGTTCAATAATAATCCGATGTATGCTGGTTTTACCGATAAAGATGGTGTCAAGCTATTTCCATCAGGTGATACACAAGCAGAGCATCAAAAATGGGTAAATGCTGCCACAGCATTAAAAGAAGCCATTGATGCCGCAGAAGGAACAGGTAGTAAACTATATAAATATACAGATAGCTACCCGGAATATGATACAGAATACATAAAAAGTGATCCAGACCGGCTACCTTATATGTATAACTATCAATATATGATGGTAGATAAGTGGAATGAAGAATTAATATGGGGACTTTCACGGATATCAAATAAAGGAGCATACGGCAGTCAGGATTGGCATTATATACAACGTTCCGTAAATTTCAAACATAAAGACGAATCAAGTACCGGTGATGCATGGCAATGGTTTAGTCCTTCCATGAACGCAGCAGAGTTTTTCTATACCAAGAACGGTCTTCCAATGGATGAGGATCCTGACTTCGATTATGATAACCGTTATGAACTCACCACTATTACCGATGCGGATGCCGACGTAGCAATCCCCGGTGAACAAACAGTGAAAATACATATGAATCGTGAACCACGTTTCTATGCTTCTATCGGTTTCGACCGCTCCAGAGTACGAGGATATGGTCAAATTTATGACTTAAAATTCCGTTTTAAGGAAAGTAATGGACGGCCCAAAGAAAATGACATTGATTTCAGTCTAGGTTATTTTTTGAGAAAAGTAGTTCATCCAGACAGCAAGGGAACTAATTCCAGTTACGTTCTTTACGCATGGCCCATTATTCGTTTGGGGGAACTTTATTTAAGTTATGCAGAAGCCTTAAATGAAGCTTACGGAACAGAAAAGCAGAGTGATGTATTATTCTATCTGAATGAAATACGCAGACGTTCTGGAGTTCCAGATATCGAGGAGGCATGGGCTAAAGCTAAAAAACACCCTGATTACTATAAAACTCAGGAAGGTATGCGTGAAATTATTCATCAGGAACGTACTATTGAGTTATCATTCGAAGGCTATCGTAACGATGATGTGCGCCGTTGGTTAAAGGGAGATATATTCAACTCAGTTATCAGAACATGGAATGCCAACTCGAGTACCGCCGAAGGTTTTTATCAAATACAAGAACTGAAAAACATGCTTCATGTATTTACCCAACGTAATTATCTCTGGCCTATCGCCACTAAAGAATTGGTGAACAATACAAACCTGGTACAAAACCCCGGATATTAAAAATGATTTATTAAAATAATATGAATATGAAAATAGATTATTTAAAACGATTAACTTTATTCTTGCCAGTACTGTTACTTTGCTTGGCAAGTTGTAAAGATGATGATAACATCTCAAGTTTAGGAGCTGTGACAAACATAAACTGGACACCTATCAGTGGTGGAGCAATCATTACTTTTACAGCTCCAAACAGTAATGAACTTCTCTATGTGAAAGCAGCCTATACCAATTCGTTAGGCAAAGACGTCTTCAATGTAGTAAGTATTTATGATAATAAAATTGAAATCAGTGGATTGGCAGACGAAGCGAAAGAATATCCGGTAGCTATATCCGCAATCGATAAAGAAGGAAAAGAATCTCCGGTAGAAACAATCAAAATAAAACCTGGACGATCATATATTAACATTATCAATGACAATCTTCAAATTATTGAGATTGTAGGAGGTGTAGAGTTACGATGGACCAATCCTTCTGGTGAAGATAATGGTGCCGGCGGAAAAGCTGTATACATAACGCTGAATTATACGGATGGTGACGATATAAAAACACGTTATCTGAGTTCAGCTAAAGAAACAGCCAAAGTCAAAGTTCGTGGCATTACCCCAGGTGTCCATAAATTCAGTTTTACTGTAGAAGACATGATGGGAAATAAAACAACCGAGTCGTCCCAAATAGAATATGATATCAAGGAAGAAGTAACCATTCCCAAATATATAGATGATGAAAACGGTTACAGAACCTATATTTGGACATTGGTTGACGACCAAACTACACTGAAAGAAAAATGGGAAAATACGAACAGAGCTATTTTTGACGGTGTAATAGACAATAAGGATATAAAGGAGGTAATTACTGACGCATCCGGTTCCTATGACCAAAGTTATGCGGGAACAGAAAAAGGCGAATATGGAAACTCTTGGCCATGGGATACAGACCAAATGGATATTGTTATCGACTTACACCAAACAATTAATATCTCCCGTATCAGAGCATGGCAACGTGCCCATTGGTATGGTTGGAGTAATTATGCCCAACATTGGTCTACAGATGGTACAAGTAAGGATTATTTTTACTATGAACCTGAAAATCTTAAATCATTCAAAGTTTTTGGTTCAATGAATACACAAGAATGGTTCTTGATACAAGATTGCGATATCGCGACAAATACTGACCAAGGGCCACTTCCTGTTCGTGAAAACAGAACAGTATATTCATTTGAACAAAAAGCCGACTGGACGACATGGATGCCCAACCAAGCTTCATACGACGCAGCATTGGAAGGACATTTATGGGAACTGGATACTATGTCACCGGAAGTACGTTATATAAGGATACGATTTACGTCTAATTGGGATACCAGTAAAGGTAGTTGTTCCGGACTCTCAGAAATCACATTTTATGGTGGTATTATCGAAGAAGAATTAGATTAAAAGGAGGAACATTATGAAAAAAGTTATATATTTTATATTATGCTCTTTTACAGTATTAATCAACATATCTTGCGAAGGTATGGACGAGAACTATAAAGACTATCGGGATGAACATCCCACTTATTCACCAGCAGTGACCGAGGTAAATGCCATATCACCGGAAGCGGGTTCATTAACACTCACTTGGACTTTTCCAAAAACAGATCGTATAAAATCTGTAGAGATTGTTTATAAAGAATCAAGTACGAAGTCCGAAAGTGTAGAAGTCGGTATGAAAACAGAGTATACTCTCAGTGGATTATTACTGCAAAGTTATACTTTTGAAATATATACCATTGATATATATGGTAATCGTTCCATACCTATTATCAAAAACTATACTCCCATCCCTGGGCGTGAAGGATAAGTAACAGTTAGTTTGACACTAAATCTGAAGAGTGTGTCCGGTATAAAACCGGACTCACTCTTGTTTTCATTTTATTAGAACCCTTATCTATCATGAAACACATTCCTTTTATACTGATCTATTATTGGTCGTTTTTTATAATTTCAGCATGTTCCAACAGCCATAGCAATACTATTGAGAAATCAATGGAATATCCGAAGATTTTCCCTGACTACACCTTTGTGACCATTCCTGCAAATATTGCTCCCTTAAATTTCCGGGTAGAAAAGGCTAATAATATCAAAGTTGAATTTACAACTCTCAATGGGACTCCATTGTTAACTGTATCAGGGGGAAAAAGACTTAATATTCCAGAGAAGAAGTGGAAACAACTAATGAATAATCAAATAGGTAATACACTTTGCGTTACCGTTTCTATCTGGAGTCCCCAATATCCGCAGGGTATCATTTACAAACCTTTTGAAATAAATATCAGTAATGACCTCATCGACCCATACATTGTTTACCGTCTGATTGACCCCGGCTACGAGCCATGGAATCACATGGGAATTTATCAACGTGAGCTGTCATCCTTCAAAGAGAAAACCATAGTAGACAATCATAAGAACACATTGAAATGCTTTAACTGTCACTCTTCTTGCAAAAATTCGTCTGATATGTTTCTTTTCCATGAACGTGGAAAAGAAGGGGGAACTATTATCGTAAAGAATGGAATAGTTCAAAAAATAGACCTAAGTAAAATGGGAAAGCACCAACATGGTGTCTATCCAGCTTGGCATCCCAATGGAAGATGGATACTATTCTCGTCCAACATGACCTTGCAATCATTCTATAATAGAGGGAAAAAAGCCATAGAAGTATATGACAGTAGTTCTGATTTACTACTTTATGATTCAGAAAAGCAGCAGGTTCTGACAGATACACGTTTTAACCAATCAAATAATTGGGAAACCTTTCCCACATGGAGTCCTGACGGAAAAACACTTTATTTCTGTTCAGCAACCCCGGAAGAAAATATTCCTGTAAAATGTACCAACGTGAAATATGCTATTTTATGTGTTAATTTCTCAGCGGATGACGGAACATTTGGACAACAAATTGATACACTATACAATCCGAAAAAACGCCATGGTAGTGCATCTCATCCACGCGTTTCGGCAGACGGACGTTATCTGCTTTATTCGGAAGCAGCTTATGGTACTTTCCCCATATGGCATTCGGAAGCAGATCTTAAAATTATAGATTTAAAAGAAAATAAAGAATTAAATACCAATATTCTGAATAGTCCGGAAGCTGAAAGTTTTCATTCCTGGTCATCCAACGGACGATGGATTCTCTTTACCAGCCGCCGAATGGACGGAAGACATACACGGTTATATATCGCACATTTCAGTAAAAATGGACAAATAGGAAAGCCATTCCTACTTCCACAAAAAAATCCGGAAGACAACTGGACACGTATACAGTCATATAATGTCCCTGACTTTGTAAAAGGTGAGATTAAATTTAAGTATAATTACTAACATTATGAAAAAGATTATTCTATTCCGGTTACTTTTGGCTGGTATCCTATTCGGGCTCTGGTATATTTGTTATCCTCATACAATCCAACATCTCGAAGAAACCACTTTCTATGCTAATATTCCCGACTATTTCTATAAATATCATTCATTACCTACAGATTTTATCAAAATAATCGGTAACTATATCGCACAATTCTATCAATACCACTGGGTAGGTGCAATTCTACAGACGATCTTCGTTCTATTCGTTTTAGCAGCTTGTGATATAATATTTTATCGGTTATTAGGTAACCGAAAATGGCTTTGGATATCCTTTATTCCATCTTATATATTTGCCATACAGCAAACAGAGAAAGTAGGTATTGAGTTTTCCATAACATGGGTTATCATTATTTGGATATTGGCTATAATCAGCCTATTGATACGAAAAGTTCCTATTATTACTCATATCCCCCAAACAGATAATAAATACCTATTAAAGATTTGTGAATATTCTGTTCCCATCATCTGTATATTGTTAGTTATACACAATTTGTTGTATAACCCCAATCGCCTATACTTTGAAAAGATGCAACGGATAGAGCACGCCGCTGTCAACCATCAATGGGATGTAATACTAAAAGAAATTCCCAATGACATACAGCCAATAAGAGAAGTACAGTTCCGCTATTTCCTGTTAGCACTTAGCGAAAAAGAACTATTGGGCGAATACCTGTTTCACTTTCCAATAAGAAATGAAAAAGATTTTTTATTTGATACACAAGGTTCTGTCCCATATCGTTTCAATTCTCTATTTTATTGGAATTTAGGATTACCTAATGAGGCGATACGATTCGCTTTTCAAGAAAATCAGGCTGGAGTTTCCGGTGACATGACTTTTGCAGCCACACGGCGTTTGGTAGACTGGTACATGCAAAAAGGAGACATTAGACAAGCCAAATTCTATCTAAATATACTTTCACATAGCACTTGTCACAAAAAATTTATCAGAACTCGTAATATCTTTCTACAACAGACTACCCAACCGGATATACCACACAGAGTATTTTTTATCAATGCCAAATTATCAGTAACAGCACTCTATTTATTAGAATTAGACTGTACAGATCAACGTGCACTTAACTATCTACTCTGTTGTTTATTATTAGAAAAAGAACTGGATTCTTTCTATAGTATGTTCCGAACTTATTGGTCTGAAGAAAAGGCTATTCCTACTCACTATGCAGAAGCCCTACTAATGCTTTCCGACAAATATCCTGAAATTTTAAGCCACTATGACATCAGTAGACAAAAGCAAACCGAATACAAAGAATATTCAGAATTACTTCAAAAAGGTTCATCCGGTCTCCAAACAATAAATATGAAATATCGTAATACATTTTGGAGATATATGTTATTCAACCAACAAAACTATTAACAAATAATAAATAGAAGCGTGGATTACTCAACCGGAAATGAGAATATAAACTTCCGGAAGAGTAACCCACAAAATTTACATCAGAAAAAGATAGCTAAATCTAATTATTACTTATCCAATACCCATTGTATCGCATTATGGAACATTTGGGTGAAAGCTTCTGTCTGATATAACTTCGAGCTATGTCCTATTTGGAAATAAACATTCCGTGCTTTCTTATACGGATTTATCCAAATTATAGGATGATCACCCATTTTTATATCAGAAGCCGGTTGGTAACTGTATTCATCCACATGTGCCAAGACATGCACATTGGGACGTGGACTTTTATCATAGGTGTACCATTCATCATCAGGAATTACAAATGTATCGGGTATCCCTTGCATCACCGGATGTTGCGGATCTTCTACCACAGCTACACCATCGGCAAGCGGTGCTATATAGCTTTTGAAACGGATACCACCCATAAAATTCGAGAACCATTGCCATAAGGGATATCCATCAAACTCTCCCAACAAAGTAGCATGATGAAAACCAATCCAGCCACCATAACCTTTATCAATATAATTAATGAAAGCCTCTTGAGCCTCGTTACTCCAAGTATAAGGCGGGAAGTCGAGTTGAATGATCAAATGGAATTGCTTGAGATATTCTTCTGTTATCGGTTTTGTATTATTGATTTCCGTTACTTCAAAGTTCAACTTCTCACTTTCTTCATTGAGCCATTGTAAACCAGCATCCGTAAAGCCTCCATGTTGTCCACCGCGTTCTGTCAGCACCAATACCCGACGAGTAGCAATCTTTCCTTTCTTATATTGAATTAAACTTTCATAGAGCGTACGGCTCATATCCCCTTGAAAATTATCACCTGCATAGTCCCAATACATACCTCCCAGTAAGTTATTATCCAATACATATTGACATTTGATTGCAAGCGAACGGGGATTTTCAAAACCAAAAACAAGAGTACCCTTCTCATCAGCCAAATATGGAACTTTTGCCACTTCATCCCATTCTTGAGTAAATCGCTTATCCGAAGTATCTATCTTATTAAAATCCTGAAAATTAGGATATTTTTTTCCACCACGGCCATAGAAAGGTATCCCCATCACCAATTTGGAAGCAGGAATACCTGCTGTTAGATGAGCCTCAACTGCTTTGGAAGCAGTCATCCATCCACTGTTGTCCGAGGAATAAAGAGCAGCATGGTGTTTGGGAGCAGTTCCCATATCATAAGACATGATATTAACAAAATCGATATAGGGCAAAATTGCTTTAAAATCAATATATTCAGCCGAAGCCACTGTAGCAAGAGTAAGTAATTTTTTCTTACCGATAGCTTTCCGGATATCACGCATCAAGAAAGTAAAGTTCTTGGTATCATCCGGTGAAGAAGAAATATCAGCGGCAGAACTAGTAGGATATTCCCAGTCAATATCTATACCATCCAACCCATACTCTTTTACTACACGTTGGCAATCTTTAGCAAAAGATTTACGATAATTTTCATCAGCTGCCATCTCACTAAAACGACCACTTCCCCAACCACCGATAGACAACATGACTTTCAATTCCGGCTTCTGTTTTTTTAATTCAACGATCCGACGCAAACGTGTTTCATTGGCTATCCCTACACCGTTAAATGTCTCACTAACGTGTCCAAAAGCATAATTAATATGTGTCATGTATTCAGGATTCGGTATAACCTGACTCCAAGAAGTTACATAAGCCACAATAACTTTTTCACTCAAGATACTTTTGGTCTGCGCACTGCCGTATGAAACAAATATTGCCAATACAGCCATCATGATAATTTTCAGTTTCTTCATAAGTATAATTTTATTTAATCAGCAAATTGACGAATACGTGAACCTATCAAAGCATAATACAACATAAACATTTCTCCCAAAAGAACAATAAGCCAGGACCATCTCCAACTACCCAAAATGTCTGCCAATACTCCTTGTAACAAGGGTAATATAGCTCCGCCCACTACTCCAATCATAAATACTCCGGAAGCAATCGATGTATATTTCCCCAAATGAGCTACGGACAGAGTAAAAATTGCCCCCCACATAATTGAATGGAACAATCCAACGGCTGTAAGCAACCAGGGATTATTAAACAAAATGGCCAGTAAAGCAAATACTCCCGCTACTATCGTTGTAACCGTCAATTGTACACGAGGAGAAATTTTACTCAACGAACTACCCACCAAACGCCCTACAAGCATACCACTCCAATACAAAGTAGCCATTAATGCAGGAGAGGCATAATTCATTTCAATAGCATAAAGATTGATATTGGCACCTATACATACCTCCACTCCTACATAAAAAAAGATAGCGCAAACCCCAAAAGTCAAATGTTTGAAAGACCAGATGCTTTTTTCGAGTTTTTCACCTTTTTCTACACGCGTCCCTTGTATATCGGGTAAAGATAACTTTATCAATAGAAATACAATCAAAGAAATGACTACCATTAACACTAAAAACGGCATCATTAATTGATTAATTTTGATATCTTCCATTGCTAAACCGCCAAATACAACACCCGTCACAAAATAAGGAGCAAGTGTAGTACCCACGGAGTTGGCAGAGCCACCTATAGCCAGGCGTTGAATGGATTGAGTTCCCTTTACGTGGCATGCAGTAAGATAAGGATTAATGACTACTTGCAAAATAGTGGCAGATGCACCTACCACAAAAGAACCTGCCAAGAAAATCAGAAAACCGATAGGTATCACATTCCCACTTACTCCCCAGTTGACATCCGGGTAGTGAACCGTGAAATAGGAAGAAACAAAAAAAAGTCCCAAGCCTGTTATCATCACCAATAATCCACGAATCAGGGTTCCCTTATAACCATATTTACTAATCCAGGATGAACCGATACCGCCACAAACGGGATAAGCCAAAAACCAGGAAAAAGTAATCAAGGTAGCGAAAGTATTTTTCAACCCTCCGACTTCGGCAAGGAATGTTGCTTTCAACGGACCTTGAAACTGCGTATTGGCAGTGGTCAGAAAACCTACTATCAAGAATAGGAATACCATTGTGATGAATGGTCCTATGTGATTTACCTGTTTTTCTTGTTGTGTCATAAAACCATAGTATTAAATAAATGAACCGAATTATCTATTGGTTAGCGCCGCAGCCGAAGTATCATCCAACAAAAACTCGCAATTAGGATGCAGCTGAAGGACAGATGCCGGAACATCAATAGTTACCGGTCCTTCAAGCATCTTCTTTACAATCTCTGCCTTATTCTCTCCTTTAGCTACTAATACGATCTTACGAGCCTGCATAATATTCTTTATTCCCAATGTTACTCCTCCTAACCGCATTTCGAGCGATGAATTAGTCTCTCGTCGAATACGTTCTTCCAGACGATTGTCCATCTGGGTAACCCATGTTTCACTTTCAAAAGGTGACTGGGGTTGATTAAATCCTAAATGTCCGTTTTCCCCTAACCCCAAAATCAGCAAATCAATTCCCCCGCGTTTTTCTATTTCGAGCTGGAAGTTTTTACAAGCTTTCACAAAGTCATCTGCTTGAGTAGGTAACATTAAGAAGTTTTCTTCTTTGATGTGTAATGTATCTATCAATTCTGTTTTTAGCATAGTATAACAAGCACCCGCATACTCACGCGGAACATTTGTTACTTCATCCAATCCAAAGAAGGTTACACCTGAAACATCAAACGGATATTGGATATATATTTCTCCGACAAGTCTATGAAGATTGCCCGTAGTACGCCCTGTTGAAAGTCCGATAACGCAATTATACTTATTCAATACCTCACCGATAATACGCCAAGCTGCAATACAATCAAATTCTCTCTCGTTTTTGGCAACAGTTATTTTCATAATAGAAGAAGAAGTTACATATTCATAGCTACAGCACCTGCACCCAATAAGCCTATAAAATCAGGATTCAATTTTGTAATAACAACTCCGTTACTGACAAACCGCATTGTAGTAGAATTTAGTTGTTCCAGAATTTTGGAATGTATATAGCCATCGGCTACCACACCACCTCCTAGCACAATAGTATCCGGATCGGTCATACGTACCAAATTCATTATCAAGTTAGCTAAAGCTGCCGAACCGTTCTCTACCAGTTTTTCGCACAGAGGATCGCCTTTCTGACTTAATGCAAAAATCTCGCTGACGGGAATTCTTTCTCCTCTGTCTGCCGGAATATGTAGATTAGTTTCATACTCCTCACACAGAAGCCGGGCGCAACGGTCAAAGCCAATTCCCGAAGCTATTGCCTCAACACAGTCCATACGTCCACAAGTACATTTAACACCAACATTCACACCAACGCGTACATGCCCTACTTCCCCTGCATTAAAATGACTTCCACGTATCTGCCTACCATTAATTACCGTACCGACTGCAATACCAGTACCGACATTCATATAAATAAAATTCTTGGATATTTGTCCAAATCCCCAGACACGTTCGGCTCTTGTTGCACTCTTTACGTCATTATCTATATGGCATGGCATACCATATAAATCTGACAGTTCTTTAGCCAATACTATCGGCTGTGTCCTACTCGGATCAATCTGTAACCAGACACCTTCATCCGGGTCTACCCTACCAATTAATCCTACACCCATTGCCAACGGTTTCTGGTCATACCAACCAACCGTTTTAATGTAATCATCAAGTGATGTCTTTATGATTTCCAATGCAGCCTGTTGATTAAAAAAACCGGAATCATACTTCTTATATTTCAAGATGTTTCCACGGTTATCTATTTCACCTATCAACAATTTAGTACCGCCCAAATCAAGGCCCAAATACGTTTCCATTTTTGTTCTATGCTTTATGTAATATTTCTTTCGACAATATTACGCACTTATAGAGAAACGAGGGTTCATTTTTTAACAAAAAAGGTTTGTTAACCGTCCGAACAAGTTTGAATATAGTTATTATTACTTTAAATTTTACTTGGACTAATACCAAACTGTTTTTTAAAGCAAGTACTGAAGTATTTGGGATCTGAAAATCCCACCATAGAAGAAACCTCTCCAATAGCGTATTTTCGCGAAAGTAATAACTCCTTCGCTTTGTTCAAACGTACAATACGGATAAAATCGTTAGGTCCTTGCCCGGTCAATGTCTTTATTTTGTTGTAAACGGAAGTACGGCTCATACCTAGCATCCTACAAAAGTCATTGATAGAAAGTTCCGAATTTGCTAGTTCCGTATTAACAACCTCCATCACCTTATCTAAAAATTCTTTATCAAGCTGAGTGGTATAGGCGGTCTCTTCAATAACAGTATCCATAGAAAGAACAGTTTCACGAAGATGTTGTCTACTTTGGAGGATATTTCTTAAACGAACTTTCAAAACAGATAAATCAAAAGGCTTGATAATATAATCCGTTGCACCAGCTTCCAGCCCCAGAATAATATTTTCGCGTTCATTGAGTGCCGTTAATAAAATGATAGGAATATGGCTCGTATCGACAGAAGATTTCAACATCCGACAGAGTTCATCACCTTGCAATACTGGCATTACAATGTCTGAAATAATAATATCCGGATTCATCTCTTTTGCCATTTCCAACCCCTGCCCACCATCCATAGCCATAACAACTTTATATTCTGATGACAGACTGTCTGTGAGATATTCGCGCATATCTTTATCGTCTTCTATCAAGAGTAGAACGTCTTTATCCGCACAATCCACTTTTTGCGGCGTATCTACTCTGGATGTTGTTTTCATGTCGTTCTCTACTGTCTCAACGACTATTACCTCTGCTGATTTAATTTTTTGCGGAAAGGTTACCACAAAAGTGGTTCCAACACCTTCCACACTATCAAATGATATTGTCCCATGATGTTGCTGTACCAGCCGACGAGTAATCATCAACCCGATACCGACTCCGGTTTCCTGAGAGTTAACAACATTTTTTGCCCGATAATACTCGTGGAAAATATTATTCTGTTCATCTTGCGGAATACCAATACCTGTATCCCTTACTTCAATAGACCACTTTTTGGAGGCCTTCTTCACCGTAATACCAATTGTTCCTTTTTCCGTATACTTCAAAGCATTAGAAAGCAGATTGTCGATAATGTGATCCATCTTTTCTCTGTCAAGCCAAATCAAGGGCATATCTGCTTCAACTTCCAGCTGTAAATCAATTTCCTTTTGCCGGGCTGCTATCCGAAAACCAGATATCTTTTCTTCCATATATACCTTGATATCCACTAAGACTACTTTCAAAGAGCCAGGATATTTTTCCGTTCTCTGCAAATCCAGCAGCTGAGTTATCATGGTGAATAACTTTTCTACATTCCGTGCCGCTACCGCAACTTTCTTCTTACTTACATCCGACAAATCAGATTGCATCTCCAGCTCGCTCAATGGAGCTTTAATCAGACTGATAGGAGTACGTATATCATGGGCTATACTAATAAAAGAGTCTATCCGTTCTTTAATCCTGTCCTCATTTACCTTATGTTTCCTAAATTGAATTAGTAAATATATAAAGGCAGAAAAGGAAATAGCATACAACAATAAAGCCCACCCAGTAATCCAATAGGGTGGATTTATCACTATGTCAAGATCACGTTTACCTAAAAGTTGTCCCGTATACTTGTCGAAAGCCCGTAACCGAAATACATATTTACCAGGAGAAAGATCCATGTAATTTACGCTCTGCACAGAATTTGTACCTTTCCACTCATCAATAAAATTTTCCAACATATATTCATATCTTATTTTATGAGAAGCCATAAAATTAATAGCCGAAAAAGAAATAGAGAAAGAGTTTTGTACATACTTAAGTCTGATGTTCTGTGTATCGTTAATATTCTTTTCCAATGGAGATCCCATACCTGCCTTTACCGATTGATACAACAATTTGAAATCCGTAAATATCAGGTTGACCGTATTATTCTGCTCCAAATTAAAAGAAGGGGTAAAGAGTAAAGCTCCCTCCGCAGTACCAAATGCAAGATTTCCGTCACTTAATTTTAAGGCAGAGTTGGGATTATAATATCCCCAGCTTATATCCAGAAAGTCGTTAGCACTGATAATGATATTTTGGGTTAAATCCATACAATAAAGTTCTTTTTCCGTATTGAACCAAATACGGCCTTCATTATCCTCCAATAAACTATTGATTGAATTGGAAGCAAGCCCATCACTGGTTGTATAAGATTTTGCCTGTTCGGTATCTGGATTAAACCTTATCAAACCGTCTCCATCCGTTCCCATCCATATATCCCCTGTTGATGACTGTAAAAGGCAACGGACGGGAAAACGTAGAGTGATATTACCAAATTCGTGATGCCACTGTGTTTTTCCTGTTGATTTATCAAAAAAAGCAAGTCCATTACAACCGGCAAGCATCAACGAACCTCCATCTCCGACAGGTTTTATATCTCCGATACAATCAATCGGATAATAAGTATATGCATCTGTCCGTATGTTATATCGGGTGAAATCCCCCTCAATACCGCCTAACCAGATATTATCGCCTTCCGCATACATCGCATAGATATAATCTGTAGCTATCCCTTTATCTCCAGATTTATCCTTTTTACCCATCTGCCGTATCCGCCCCGTCTTTTTCTGAACGCAATACACACCTATACCATACCCACCTATCCAAATATTTCCTCTTCTATCTTCACATAGAGTTAAAACCACTTTAGCACCATGTCCCCTACCATTCAGAAAATGTGTCCATTTTCCTTGTTTGGGTTGATACAAACTGACACCATTGTTCGTACCATACCAATAATCACCTTCCGAATCCTGTAATATAACGTTTGTATGATTGGCGATTAATGAATTAGAATTATTTTGTTCATGTTTCATCCACTTCACATCTGGTATATCCGGATCCAAATAGCTGATACCATTGGTAGAAGTACTTATCCATATTCTATTATACTCATCTACACAAATATCTGAAACCGTATTACCATTCAAGCTTCTTTCATTATCTTCATCCGTCACATAGTGTTCTATAAGTTCTCCCGTAACGATATTGATACGGAAAACTCCTGCTCCATCGGCACCAACTAATAAAGTATTATCTTTAGTCTGGGCAAATGCACGAATAGGAACAT
Organism: Bacteroides sp. OM08-11; assembly: GCF_003438665.1. Classification (NCBI taxonomy): domain Bacteria; kingdom Pseudomonadati; phylum Bacteroidota; class Bacteroidia; order Bacteroidales; family Bacteroidaceae; genus Bacteroides; species Bacteroides sp. OM08-11. Next base: position 393,085 of record NZ_QSTJ01000003.1, on the reverse strand, counting down.
GTGGAATAATGTCCTTGAAAGATTTTACCTTACCCGTTATCAGGTTTACAGAAAACATTCCATCGGAAAAAGTTCCGATAAACAAATTCAGCCCGGATGTATACAAGGATTCAAAATGTACCCCAACCAGAGAAGGAAAAACTTCTTCTGAAAAAGTACAGTTCGGTTCATCCAGTTTCAGTTTATAAAGATGCGTATTCGTCCCTGCAAAAAAAACTGAATTATCTCTTTGAACAAGACAATAAACCGTTTTTCCTTTCAGTCCCGCCAATGTTAAACCTTCCTCTTCATTCCAGGAATAAATCCCCGATGATGTACAAATCCACAAATGATTATTATCATCGAACAAGATGTTATGTAAAGTTAAACCGGACAAAGAAGAAAACAAATCAATATGCAGTCCGAAAGAGTCGGTACGTTTATCGTAAGTATAGATTTTTCCACTTTTCAATGCAATCCAAAGAGTTCCATTTTTATCACAACACATCACGGTTGATGATAAAATATGATCTTTGGAATCACTTGTTCCTTCAAGTTTATAGTGTCGTATTTCATTTCCATCATAACGGTCTACCCCCATATGAGTATACGCCCATATAAATCCAACAGAGTCTTTAGCAATTTGAAAAACCTGTCTGCTACTTAATCCTTCTTTCACATTCAGGGACCGAAATGTACCGGCAAACAAATTTGCGCAAACAAAAATAAATACGAATATGATGAATATATGTTTTTTCATGTTGCAATATTACGTACAAATATCAAAAAAACGGTTGAAAAAACATCTAAATAGGTTTGATTTCTATTACTTTTGTCCTTCGAACTAATAAACCGTAAGGAAACATGCTCAGTAAGTATAAATTAAACCAACTTTATTTCAAAGATACACAGTTTGCCAATCTTATGACAAGACGTATCTTCAATGTCCTCCTGATAGCCAACCCATATGACGCCTTCATGCTGGAAGATGATGGACGTATCGATGAAAAAATATTTAATGAATACACTTCCCTTTCTCTACGTTATCCACCACGTTTTACACAGGTATCTACTTACGAAGAAGCTTTAAAGCAACTATCTTCCATATCTTTCGATCTCATTATCTGTATGCCAGGTACAGGAGATAACGAAGGGTTCGATATAGCGAGAAACATTAAAAACCAGTACGAACATATTCCGATGGTAATACTGACTCCTTTCAGTCATGGTATCACCAAACGCATCGCCAATGAAGACTTGAGTCCTTTTGAATATGTTTTCTGCTGGTTGGGAAATACGGATTTATTAGTTTCTATCATTAAACTGATAGAAGATAAGATGAATTTGGAGCATGACGTTAATGAAGTAGGCGTACAACTCATATTGTTAGTAGAGGATGGCATCCGGTTCTATTCCTCCATCTTACCTAACCTCTATAAATTCGTATTGAAACAGAGCCAAGAGTTTTCTACCGAAGCACTGAATGCTCACCAACGTACGTTGCGTATGAGAGGTCGCCCCAAAATTGTTCTCGCCCGTACATACGAAGAAGCTATTAATATCTACGAAAAATATAAGAACAATATATTAGGAGTTATTACCGATGTCCGCTTTCCCCGAGTAGAACGTGGAGAGAAAGACGGACTGGCAGGTATAAAGCTTTGTGCCGCCATACGGAAAGAAGATCCGTTCGTTCCACTCATTATTCAATCTTCCGAATCGGACAACGTGGCATATGCTGCCAAATACGATGCAGCCTTTATTGACAAGAACTCCAAGAAGATGGATGTAGACTTACGTCGCATCGTATCAGATAATTTCGGTTTCGGTGATTTCATTTTCCGTAACCCAGACACACTGGAAGAAATAGCACGAGTAAAGAACCTTAAAGAGTTACAAAATATCCTCTTTGCCGTACCGGCAGAATCATTCCTTTACCACATCAGTCGCAATCATGTCAGCCGTTGGCTTTATTCGCGCGCCATGTTCCCCGTTGCAGAGTTCTTGAAACCTATCACTTGGAACAGTCTTCAGGATGTAGACGCTCACCGCCGGATTATATTCGAGGCAATTGTGAAATATCGTAAAATGAAAAATCAGGGAGTGGTAGCCGTCTTTAAACGTGACCGCTTCGACCGCTACTCCAATTTTGCCCGTATCGGTGACGGTTCATTGGGCGGTAAAGGACGTGGTCTGGCATTTATTGACAACATGGTGAAACATCATCCCGAATTTGAAGAGTTCGAGAATGCACGGGTAGCCATACCCAAAACCGTCGTACTCTGTACGGATGTCTTCGACGAGTTTATGGACACCAACAACCTATACCAGGTTGCACTTTCTGATGCTGACGACGATGTAATCTTGCGTTATTTCCTTAAAGCTAAACTACCTGATCGCCTAGTCGAAGATTTCTTTACATTCTTCGATGTTGTGAAGTCTCCTATCGCTATCCGTTCGTCTTCACTCTTGGAAGACTCTCACTATCAACCCTTTGCAGGTATCTACAATACTTATATGATTCCTTATCTGGATGACAAGTACGAGATGCTCCGTATGCTTAGCGATGCCATCAAAGGTGTGTATGCCTCGGTTTATTACCGTGATTCGAAGGCTTATATGCAGGCTACGAGCAATGTCATCGATCAGGAAAAAATGGCTGTAATCTTGCAGGAAGTAGTCGGTAATCAATATGGTGACCGTTACTACCCTTCCATGTCGGGTGTGGCGCGTTCGCTCAATTATTATCCTATCGGTGATGAAAAGGCAGAAGAAGGTATTGTCAATCTCGCTCTCGGATTAGGAAAATACATTGTAGACGGAGGAATGACGTTACGTTTCTCTCCCTATCATCCCCATCAGGTATTGCAAACCAGTGAGATGGAAATCGCATTAAAAGAGACGCAGACCCGCTTCTATGCACTCGACCTGCGTAATGCCGGTCACGATTTCTCCATCGACGACGGTTTTAACCTACTCAAGCTTCATGTAAAAGAAGCCGAAAAAGATGGTTCGTTGAACTATATAGCATCTACCTACGATCCATACGACCAAATTATCCGCGATGGCTTGTATCCCGGCGGGCGTAAAGTTATCACCTTTGCCAATATTTTACAACATGATGTTTTCCCCTTACCGCGTATACTGCAATTAGCTTTGAAATATGGTCAACAGGAAATGCGCCGTCCCGTAGAAATAGAATTTGCCGCTACCATGAGCCGCGAAAAGGACAAAACAGGAACTTTCTATCTATTGCAGATCCGCCCCATCGTAGATACTAAAGAGATGCTTGATGAAGACCTCACCACCATCTCCGAAGAAAAGCTTTTGCTACGTTCCAATAATTCCCTGGGGCATGGTATCATGAACGATATTCAAGATGTGATTTATGTAAAAACAGATGATTATAGCGCTTCCCATAACCAGGAAATTGCCTGGGAAATAGAAAAGTTAAACCAGCAGTTCTTGAGTGAGGGCAAAAATTACGTGCTGATAGGCCCGGGACGCTGGGGTAGTAGCGATACCTGGCTCGGCATCCCTGTGAAATGGCCACATATCAGTGCCGCCCGTATTATTGTGGAGGCTGGCCTGACGAATTATCGAGTTGACCCCAGTCAGGGTACACATTTCTTTCAAAACCTGACTTCATTCGGGGTAGGCTATTTCACCATCAATGCTTTTATGAATGACGGTATATACAATCAGGAATTCTTGAATGCACAACCGGCTGTATATGAAAGTAAATACTTGCGCCATGTTCACTTTGAGCATCCGGTAATTGCTAAAATGGACGGTAAAAAGAAACAAGGAGTGGTACTGCTACCTGAATTCTAAGCGTTTAATAATTAAGAATAAGCCAAAAGCAAAATAATCAACTTTTCTTTTTTTGTTAGAAATGGGACAAAGTATGTCCCATTTTTCATTTACCCCTGTAAAATAGCGATATAAAAGGAGCTATTATTGGACTAAAACCGTATCTTTACATCCGGTTTCAAAATATAACAGGTAAAAAATATAATTAAGTATTGTCAATGGGTAAAAAATACACAACTATTCTTACCCTGTTTGTAGCGATATGTTTTTCGTTATCCGGATGCAGTAAAGATAACGATGAGACTGCGGCAACGGGAAAAGGAACGCTCAGTATCAAACTGACGGCTGACAACAGTACACAGGATGTAACCACACGTACAGAAGAAACTTTACCAGAAGTAGGTGATTTTGCTGTATCCATATTAAAAGGAAATGATATACAGTATTCTTGGGAGAAATTCAGTCAATATCCTGACGAAGTTTTATTCCCAATAGGTCAATATACTTTAAAAGCTTCGTACGGGCAACTCCATAATGAAGGATTTAATATGCCTTATTTTGTAGGTACTAAAGAATTTTCAATTGAAGATGAGAAAGAAACAGATGTAGAAGTGACCTGCTATCTTGCCAATGTCAAAATTTCAACAACCTATACAGAAGCCTTCAAAAAATATTTTTCTGATTATTATGTTGAAGCTAACTCCGAAGGAAATTCAGCTATTAGGTTCACTAAAGACGAAAGTCGTTCCTGCTATTTTAAGCCCGGCAAACTCACACTCATGCTCAATGTAACCAAACGTGATGGTGGTTCTCAATCGACTTATCAGGCCATTGTGATAGATAATGCTCTTCCACAACATCACTACCAATTCAATTTTGATGTAAATGCCGGTAGTTCTACTATCAATATAACATTTACAGACCGGACGGAACAAGTAACATCTACAATTGACGTTTCAGATGGAACAATGCGTACTGAGCCACCTTTCTTCATTCTTCACGGATTTACCAGTAATGAAACATTAGAGATCAAAGAAGGAAAAACAACAGACCACCCCATTTCAGTATATCTGAATGCCCGTGCCGGTATCGAAGAGTGTATATTAAGTACCTCATCCGCTTCTCTTATCTCACAAGGATGGCCAGCGGATATTGATTTGGCCAATTTAACGACAGATAAGCTACAACTATTACAATCATTTGGTTTACAAATGAAAGGACTTGGAACAAATAAAGACAAGATCGCAACCATCGATTTTACCAACGTCATCCCTCATTTGGAATATGATAATGGAACTCCCAGTGTTTTTAAACTCATAGCAAAAGACAAATTGAAGAAAGTAAATGCATCAGATGTAATATTAAAAATAAACAGCCTTAGTAACCAATTCGCAGTAGCTACTCCAGGGACACTCAAAAAAGGAGCTACTTCCATAGACCTACAAGTTACTTTAGACGGAGATCCTAAAACTATCAAAACCAGTTATATTATGTATGGTGCTTCACAAGATTTAGAATGTGGGGTCATTTCTACCGAAGGCATTACACATCAAATTCGTGTCACATTCCCAGTAGCATTGACATCATCTACACAAATGACAGTTACCTGCGGACGAAAAGAAAATACATTTACTATATCTGTAAATTAATAGAACTAACATTAATATGAGAAAATTAGAATATATATCGGCAATCTTTTTAATGTGCCTATTTACATTAACTTCCTGTGAACGCGAACAATTCTCAGAAAAAGACAACAGTAAAACCGAAACAATTGCAGAAGGTCAGCTTAATTTATCATCTTTAAAGCTGACTGTAGATGTTAACGCCAATACCCGGTCAGTAGACACAAAAGACTATATTATCCGTATTTACAGTCGTGATAACGCCAACAAGCTTGTACAAGAGTGGAAATACAGTGAAATGCCGGAGATATTTTCACTGAAAGTCGGTAACTATACTGCCGCAGCCTTTTCACATGATGTGCTCCCGGCCGAGTTTGAAAACCCGTACTATTATGGAAAGGAAGATTTTGAGATTACAGAAAACCAGATTACCAATATCAATACTCTACAATGTGTATTACGCAGTATCATGGTTACTGTGGAATATGACGAAAAATTATCAGAACTTTTAGGTGATGATGTAAAAGCCAATGTAACGTCGGGCGAAGGCTCGCTCGATTTTGTAAAAGATGAAAAGCGTGCCGGCTACTATCAAGCAATCAGCGAGAATGCCAATATGCTCACTACCCGACTGACTGGGACAATAGAGGGTGAAAATGTGGATATCTCTAAAGGTTTTCCACAGGTAAAAGCCGGTTCTCACAAAATCATCAAATACACATTAAAAGACATTGATGAAAGTGGTAATACTGAAGGTGGCAATGCAAATATCAGTATTCGTATAGATGTTACCTGTACAACCATTGAGCAAGATATTATAGTCGATCCGGATGAGGACGTGATTCCTGATGAGCCTGATACACCGGACGTACCCGACGATCCAACCGGCGAACAACCCACTATCAAAGGAGATGGATTTAATATATCTAAAGCTATCGTATTACCCGAAACAACAAACGTCAATAATCCATATCCGGTTGTAGTGAATATCGCAGCCAGCAATGGCATCGCCAATTTGAAGGTTACCATCGATTCTGACGTATTAGACGAAGAAGCTTTGGCGGATGTTAATTTAAAGAAGAATTTCGATTTGGCTTATCCTGAAGAATTGGCAGAGGCTTTAACCGGTTTAGGTTTCCCTGTAGGTGAAAATGTTATAGGTAAAACAGAATTGGTATTCAGTATTACCAAATTTACCGGACTACTGACGATGTTAAATCCTGGTACACATAACTTTGTTATTACTGTCGTAGACACCAAAAATAATAAAACGACTGAAACTTTAACACTTATTTGGAGCAATTAATATCCATGAAACGAAATATATACCACATATCAGTTTTATTACTTTTCGTTCTCATAGCCATCAGTTGCAGGGAAGACGAATTGAATGAAAATGGTTTACTCAGATTGAATATCGGAGTAAAAGATAAAGTAACTACCGTTACCCGTAATTTATCAGACGAGACTCTGAAAGCCCTTAAAGAAAATTGTAAAATCCGCATATACAGTGGCAAAGGCCTGATACGTAAATACAGCGGAATGGGAGAAATACCTGAAGAAGTACAGCTCGCCACAGGTGACTACAGTATAAAAGTGGCAGCCGGTGATTCTGTAGCAGCTTCCTTTGATAAGATATTCTACCGTGGAGAAGAAACTTTTAATATCTTAGCCGGACAAACCACTTCTGTAGATGTAGAATGTCATATTGCCAATACTTTAGTAAAAGTTGAATTCGGGAAAAGTCTTACCCAAGCATTTCAAAGTTACGAAGTACAAATAGCTTCAGCAAAAGGTAGTCTAACATTCACCCCTGATAATGAAGATGCTATCGGTTACTATATGATGCCCACAGACAATAGCCAGTTGACATGGACATTTAAAGCAACCACTCTTAGCGGTAATAACTATACCCGTTCAAACACATTAGACGTTTTACCCACAACACGCTACGATTTAATCTTCGGATACGAAGAGAATAGTGACAGTTATGTTGATGGTGGAGCCTCTCTTACATTAGATGTAAATACGGAACCGTTGGAAACAACTACTGTTGAGGTTCCTGTTTACAGACGTCCCAGTATAAGTGGAGATGGTTTTACGCTGGAAGATGAACAATTTATAGAACTGAATAAAGGAACAGCCAAAGCATTCTGGATAGCAACCTCTTCCATACTGACCAAAGCCTTGATAACCTGCGATCAGTTCAAGAATATGGGACTGCCTGTCAATTCCTTTGATATTGTGTCAATGAGTAAGGAGGACAAAGAGTTCTTTGCCACTAATTACGGAGTCACCATTAACTCAAAATACAATGTAAATACAGGACAAGGTAATGCTAAAATAACATTCTCTGATGCACTCATGGCAAAGATATCACAGGCCGAAGGAGTCTATGACATCTATATCAGTGCCACAGATGACAATAAACTACAACGTACCTCCTTGCTTCGTTTCATCGTATCAGATGCAACAGTAATTACCACCAATGTAGCAGAAGAAGATGTCTGGGCTACCAAATCTACTTTGCGTGCTACATTGGCAAAAGAAACGACAGAGGCACTTGCTTTCAAATATCGTATCAAAGGTACTAAAAACGAATTAACCGTTCCGGCTCAAAGGGTGAATAATTCCAAACAACTTTATGCAAATATCACCGGATTAGCCCCCAGAACAACTTATGAATATTGGGCAATGGCAGGTTCCGCTGCCTCAACAATAATCAGCCAATTTACAACAGAATCTACTACACAATTAGAAAACTCCAGTTTTGAGTATTGGACCGACGGTACGCCTATGTTAGTTTATGGTTCCGGACAGTCTATGTGGTGGGATAGTGGAAACCATGGCTCGTCAACCGCCAATATAAATATCACAACTTACAGTGAACAATATAAGCATAGTGGTAACTTTTCTGCCAAACTGGAGTCCAAGAAAGCCGGCCTGATGGGGGTATATCAATTCGCAGCAGGCAATCTGTTCGCCGGGAAATATGTAAAAACAGTAATGGACGGTGTCAGAGGTAACGGAACATTGGGTTGGGGACGTCCTTTCACCTCCCGCCCTGTAGCTTTAAAAGGTTATATCCGTTATGAACCTAAAGCAGTTGATATGACAAATAACTGTAGCTATATCAACGAAGGTGATATGGATAAGGGACAAATATATATAGCACTTGGCAACTGGGTTGGAGAAACCGCTAACGGGGAAACATGGCCCGTTATCATTAAGACTAATTTCAAGAATGGTAATAATGCCCAACTCTTTGATTCCAATGACACCCACATCATTGCTTATGGTGAAAAAACTTGGGATGCTGCTACTGAAGGTGATGGTATGATTGAATTCAGGATACCTATTGAATATCGTAGTACAGACACTAAACCTACCAGCATTATATTAGTTGCATCCTCCAGTAAATATGGAGATTATTTTACCGGTGGTATAGGCAGTACTATGTGGCTTGATGATCTTGAATTAGTATACGAATAACCGGATATTCGCGTGAAAAAAATTATATACATATGTATTTTGCTGTCAGTGCTTTCTTTAATAAAAGTACAAGCGCAAGAATTTAAACGAGCTATCGAGTTGAAAACTTTTGTTCCCAAAGGACAATGGATTGTAGGAAATTCTATCTCCTATTCGGAACACAATGAGAGTAATTATAATTTTCTCATTATAGAAGGTATCAATTCAGACGGGTATACCTTCAAGGTAAGTCCGATGTTCTGTTATGCGTTTAAGGATAATCTGGCAGCCGGAGGCCGCTTCAGCTATGGGCGCACACTGACCAAGCTGAGTGGAGTAAGCATCAATGTGGACGAAGATAACCAATTCGACCTGGATGACATGTATCAACTGAAACATTCGTACGCCGCCATGGCAATGATGCGTAGTTACATCAGCCTGGGAAACAGCAAACGTTTCGGATTATACTGCGACATACAGATGCAGATGGGTGGTAGCCAGTCCAAAGTAGTCAGTGGTTCCGGCGAAGATGTTACAGGAACCTTTGCTACCTCTACAGACATCAATATAGGGGTAGCACCGGGAATGGTTGCTTTCATCAATAACTATACAGCGGTAGAGGTCAGTGTAGGTGTTTTGGGATTTGACTTCAGCAAAACCCGGCAAACGACTAACCAGGTTTATGTGGGCGAACGTTCTTTAAACTCTGCGAATTTTCGCATTAACCTATTTTCCATAGGCTTAGGCATCGCTTTTTATTTGTAATAAAGATGAAGATACGAACGATATTAACATATATATTCTGCTGCATGACAAGTATCGGTTTCGCACAGAGTCAATTGAGCGATACACTCCGCAGCAAAGACGGACGCGATTCGCTTATCCGCGAAACAATACTTATACATGATACAGTTTATGTACAAGCTCCCAAAGTGACAACAAAACCGGAAGACATGATTCGCACCAAAGCCATTGGACGTTACGACCGTGGTATTATCAATTATCGCTTCATTCCGAAAGGTAAATGGATCGGTGGTGCAACGGCATCTTACGTTGACTTTGATAGCGAAGACAGTCGTTTGTTGTTCTCTTTACTGAAAGACTTTGATTGTCATGCCCGTACAGTTTCGGTTAAGCCTTTCATTGGTTATGCCTTACGAAACAACATCGTTATCGGTGCTAAATTAGGTTATAACCATACTATTGCCCAGCTGGACAACTTGGCTCTGAACATGGATGATCTTGATTTCTCCCTGAAAGACATACGTTATACGGAAGATACTTATAGTATCGGTCTGTTTCATCGTTCTTATGTAGGATTAGATGCCGGCAGACGTTTCGGTTTGTTCAATGAAACTACTCTTTCATTCAATACAGGTAGTACTCGCTTCTCCCGTGGCAAAGAAAATGGAGAAACAGATGCTACGGAAGCCGAAAACGCATTCAAAAGTACCGAAACAACCTTGTATGAACTTCATATAGGTATCAATCCGGGAATTGCCGTATTTATTATGCAAAACGTATCGGCAGAAATGTCTTTCGGAGTAATTGGTTTTAAGTATAACAGCGAAACACAAAAGAACAATTTGGGAGAAACCGGTAAGCGTCGTAACAGCGGTGCCAATTTCAAAATCAATTTGTTCAATATCAATATAGGTATCACCCTTTGTTTATAATATAAAAGTATGGATAAAAAAGTGTATATGCAAGTCCGTTTAGGATGTTTCTTGATTATGGCTGCTCTGTTTAGCGCTTGTATCGAGAATGATGTGCCCTATCCGTACATCAAACTGTTTGTCACTGCGACCGAAGTGGACGGACAAATAGGAAGTGCCGTCATTTCAAATGATGATCGGACAGTAACCGTTAATCTGGAAGATACCGTAAACATGAAAAAAGTACACGTCAAGAGTATTACGGTAACAGAAGGAGGACGTTGTAGCCTGCCCAACGATACAATTATAGACCTTAGCAATCCTTATCCGATGACGCTTTCACTATATCAGGATTATCAATGGACTTTGAAAGCCAATCAAACCATAGAACGTCGCTTTACCGTAGAAAATCAGGTAGGTACCGCAGTCTTCAATGAGACAGAACATTTTGCCTCGGTCAATATCAGTACTAAAGGTAATTTGAAAACAATCAAACTGACCGATCTAAAATTAGGTCCTACCGGTTCCACTGTCAACATGAGTAGTGGCATTCCCTATCTGGAATGGGAGCAACATGGCAACTATGCCAAAGCCAATGTAGTGGTAAACTTCCGTGATTTCATCGTAATGGAAGAATGGACACTCTATGTATTCCAGGTAGAGACTAATGTAGTCACCAAGTCGGCAGATGGTTGGGTAAATGTAGCGTGGCTCTACGGCGAGGGACAAGAAAACACAGATAACGGTTTCGAGCTGAAAGAGAAAGATGCTGATGAATGGCAAAAAGTAGACATCTCGTATATTACCGCCAATGGCGGTAGTTTCACGGCATGTGTTCCACATCTGAAAGCAAATACCGCCTATACATGCCGAGCCTACTCCGGTGAAGACAAAGGTGAGGAAGTGGAATTTACTACCGGTACAGCAATCGAATTGCCTAACGGGTCATTCGATGAATGGCATAAGACGGGTAAAGTATGGAATCCTTGGACAGAAAGCGGTACACAAATCTGGGATAGCGGGAATGATGGTGCTACCACTTTGGGAGAAAGCATTACCATACCTACAAGCGATACATGGAGTGGCGCGCCAATGGGTGGGCAAGCAGCACAATTAAGTTCTAAATTCGTAGGCTTAGGCAGTGTAGGAAAGTTTGCTGCCGGAAACTTATTTATCGGTGAATACATACGTACAGACGGTACAAACGGTATTTTAGGTTTTGGCAAAGAATTTACGGCTCGTCCCACTAAGCTTAAAGGTTATTACAAATATACCACAGCCCCCATCACTTATCTGCCGTCAAAATCGAATACCGCCGACTATAACCGTTTTCTTCCTTATCAAAATAAACCGGATACATGTTCGGTATACATAGCATTGGGTGATTGGGAAAATCCGGTAGAAATCAGGACTAATCCCAGAGACCGTAAATTGTTTGACAAAAATGATCCGCATGTCATCGCTTATGCAGAGTTCAACAGTGGTACAACGGTCAGCAGCTATACTCCGTTAGAGTTAAATTTAAAATATAATTCAACCAGCCGTATCCCTACCTACCTTATTGTGGTATGTTCAGCCAGTAAATATGGTGATTATTTCACGGGAGCAGCAGGAGCTACATTAATAATAGATGAATTTAGTTTGGAATATGATTATTAGAAGTATGAAAGTTTCACGTTATATCTTGACTATTCTCGTTGTACTGGCAGCACTCACTGCTTGTCAGACAGACGACTCCTCTTCTATCATAGGTAAGGGAAAAGGAAGAGTGGTTTTAGGAGGCGTAGACATAGAAATAGAGGCAACAACCCGTGCATATTCTATTCCTACACCAAGTATCAATGATATGATAATTGAAATCATTGATCCTGATAACTTTGTGATTGAAAGTGGACACATGGATCATTACGCTAACGGAGTCGATCTTTTTGTCGCTACTTACACTCTCCGTGCTTACTACGGAAATAAGCAACAAATGGGAAACAGTCCTTATTTTGAAGGAACAGCAACCTTTTCTATCCGTGAGGGAGAAACAACTAAATTAGGAACCATTATCGCAACTATGGCAAATGCCATTATAACACCCAATATACCCACAAATATTATTGATCACTTTACCGGTGTACCTAAATTCTATGTTTCATACGGAGAACAAAGAGAAGAAGTCACAAACGGACAATCTTTATATGTGTTGCCCGGGAAATATACATTAACGCTGGAAGGAAAAAACAAAGCAGGAATTGAAATCAAAAAAACAATTACTGAATTGGATGCTATGGCACAAAAGATATATAATATTAATTGTAATTTGACGTTACCGACATTGACATTGCCAAATCAACAGGCAGGAGCATGGGCTAAACGACTTTATATAACTCCTGCTATAGCAACAGATGAGAAGGGAAACAAAATAGATACACCTCAAGGTATAACTTATGAACTAATGTTAGCAACTTCTTCAGACTGGAGTTCAGCCGAAAAAATTAAAGATTACGAAAATAAAGGAGATATCATATTTACAAATCTTTCCCCAAATACCAAATATAAAGTAAGGGCACAATTAAGTGAAGAAATTACAACCAATTCAATAGAAATTACAACAGAGAATATTATTAATATTCCTAATGGAAATTTGGATGAGTATTCAATTATCACAGGAAAAGACAATGATAATTGGGGAGGAGATTCTTGGGGAAAGAATGGGTGTGGAGCTATTTATGAATTTTATTCAAATAATAATTCTAATAATAGTCCTTGGAGAACTAACAATGAAACTAAATGTCCTAAAAATTATGGATATATCTACAGTTGGAGTTCACGCTCTGGGACACGTCCTGACACCGATTCCAAATCTAATAATTGTGCTAGAATAATGACAAGCGGATACGGAATTACCGGAGTATCACTAAACGCCCCAGACAATCCTAAATATAGTGCCATAGGACGTCTCTACACTGATAAAGTTAGTTGTACTTCAAGACCTAGTATATTAGCTTTCTATTATAAATATATTCCAACGGAAAACGATAAACCAGTTCTTAAAATAAATATATACAATGGAAATACATTAATAGGAAAAGCCGAATTGACATCCCCATCCTATTATACAGAATATCAGAAAGAGAAAAGTAAGTTGAAAATAGTATATGATGATTTTAGAACTCAAGCAACACATTATGAAATAATATTTGAATCGGGAACCAATACTAGTGTTTCCAAGTACCATAGTGATAAAAATGGAGTAATGCCCATGTTTATAGGTAGTCAACTATTTATAGACGAAGTTGAACTTATTTATGAATAACCCATACAATCATATAACAATGAAAAAATATTTATCCTTCATCGTACTATCCATTCTTTTAGCGGCATGCAGCAATAATGATGTTCCTGCATTCACAGAGTATGGATACATTAATCTCAACATAGGTACTAACCCTGAAATATCTGTAGCTACGACCCGTACAGAAACGATATATCCGGAAGCAGATGATTCCTATCTGATAACAATTAAAAGTGGGGATATTATTAATCTGAATAAAAAAACTTATGGACTCATTAAATCAACTCCTCTACGATTTATAGAAGGCACCTATACCATTATAGCAGAAAGCTGTATAAGTGATGATGCAGAGACGGCTAATAACCGTTGGGGGAAAGCCCGCTATTACGGAGTCCAAGACGTTAATGTCGTTGTTTCACAGACAACAGATGTAAATATTGTATGTAAAATGCAAAATGCAAAAGTGAATGTGCTATACGATGAAACATTCAAGAACATTTTTGGTAAAGACCCAGAAAATCCTTATAGTGTAACTATTTACCGGGAAGGCAAGCAAAGCCGTAGTTTAGAATTTAAAGAGAATGCAACTTTTGATACTCAATCGGCATATTTCAATATATTGGAAGGCGTAAGTAATAAGCTTATTTATGTCGTTAAAGGTACTTACAATGGAAAAACGGTGGAGAAAGAGGGAGAAATAAACTCTCTTGAACCCCAGAAATGGATAAAGTTAACCATTAAGGCTACTCAAACCGGTAAGATAGAATTGGGAGTACAAGTAGACTCATCGGTCACTGAAGAAAATAATGATTTTGATGTAAATCCTTACGCTTAACAATTTCCCACATTAAAATGCAGGATTACAAAATATTTTAAAGAAAAACCACTATATATTTGACATCGCCTTTCCAATACAGTATATTTGTATCCTGAATTTATAGATACTTCAATTTTAAATTAGCAAAAACGGAGGAGCATTGTTTCTCCGTTTTTGTTTTCTCCCTGTTCCTGCCTGTTTGGAATGACGCACATTTGCAGGGCAAACGACGCAGTTTTACTTCCCAAATGCCACATTAAATAGGCAAAACACCCGTAGTTTGCGATAAAAATGCCTGAAGATCCGTCGATTAACCTTGATGTTTAGGGAGCTAAAGTACATGGTTACGGATGTAATGTTCAACATTAGCAGATAGTACGTTTAGAGCAGGCAAACCGGATGCTACGGAAACAAAAACGGAAAGTTTGAATTTTCCGTTCGTTAATCTTACATAAATCTGCTCTTGACAAATTTCGGTTCATTTATCCAGATAATGATACTATTCATCTAATCTTTTCAGTGTAATCACCACCACCTCGCTTGGTGCAAACAAACGAATATTTTTATTGGAAGTACCAATACCGTTGGTAATAATAATCGGTGTACCTTTTGAATTATATTTCAGTCCCGTAAGGAAACGTTGTCCATAACGGGAAGGAATAATAGGGGCATATAGACCGAATAATGTAACTTGCCCTCCATGCGTATGTCCGGCAAGTACCAGATCTGTGTTGGTAATGGAAACCTCTTCCGCATAATCGGGAGTATGTGTCAGCAGAATGACAAAATCATCAGGGGACAGAGAGAGTGTAGGCGACTGGCCATTCTGTTCAAGATTAAACGGATCACGTATACCGGCTATTAAAATCTTCGCACTATCCCGCTTCAACGTATCGACTTTATGCTCCAGCAAATGAATATTCTGACGCTCCATTTCTTTCACAATATCCTCATAGCAAGCTTCATAATCATTATTGCCTAAAACGGCATATGTGCCCAAAGATGTTTTTATTGCACCCAATGCAGCAATAGCAGCAGGTACATACTCGCATCCTTCATGTAAATCGCCACCAATGAGCAGGGCATCGGCATGCAAATCATTGAGCAAGCGGGTAACATCTTTCAGTCCTTTTTCTTTCAACAAACTCCGGTAATGCAAGTCGGAAACAAATACCAAACGACAACCATCAAAAGCTGCAGGAACATCGCGATGGGAAAATTCATATTCCTTGACACGCTTCACATTCTTATAACCGGACGCAGAAGATGCCGATATTTTTACGGAATACTCACCGGGAAGTGGTGAAGTGAAGTTACGGGTAGACTGGCAGGAAGACAAAAGCCATGCAGCCAACAGAGACAAATATAAAAACTTCTTCATCTGATATATTAATTCTTTATCATAGCCGTAGACAAAGATAGGCAAATTCAGTATCTTTGCGAACAGACTCTAGTAAAAAAATGAAATCAACATGAAAGAGATAAAGCCTAACTCACTCCACGCCTGGCTACTTGCAGCACGTCCCAAAACATTAACAGGAGCCATTATTCCTGTATTAATAGGTTCTTCTTTGGCATTTGCCGACGGAGGTTTTGAAATAACCTTAGCATTATTGTGCGTCTTGTTTGCCTGCGGCATGCAGATTGCAGCCAATTTTATTAACGATCTCTATGATTATCTGAAAGGTAGTGATCGGGAAGACCGGTTGGGACCAGAGCGTGCCTGTGCCCAAGGCTGGATTACCCCCAGGGCCATGAGGTGGGGAATAGGAAGTACGCTTGTATTTTCTTGCCTGATGGGATGTGCCATATTACATGAATGTTGGGAACAACTGCCTCATGGCGGTTGGGAATTAATACTCTTGGGAGTACTATGTGTTGTATTCGCATTTTTATATACCACTATCCTTTCCTACCGTGGATGGGGAGATCTACTAGTCTTGATCTTTTTCGGTTTCATGTCCGTGGGCGGAACATATTATGTGCAAACACATATCCTCACTACAGATGTATGGATAGCTTCACTTATTTGCGGATTGGTGATAGACACACTTCTGGTTGTAAACAACTACCGGGATCGGGAGCAAGATGCACTTAGCGGCAAACAGACATTGATTGTACGCTTCGGAGAACCTTTCGGGCGCTATCTATATTTGGGTTTGGGCGTAGTTGCCACACTTCTCTGCCTATGGTTTGTCTATAGCGGAAAAATGAATCCATTTGCCTTTATAGGAGCACCCTGCATCTATCTTTACTTGCACATACTCACCTGGCGGAAAATGGTTACAATAAGAAGCGGTAAAAAATTAAACAGCATATTAGGCGAAACATCGCGTAATATGCTGTTCTTTGGTCTATTATTAACGATAGTATTGGTTGGTTGATTCTTATCGCTTTCCGTACATCTTTTCGTAGTATTTCTGATAATCACCGCTGGTCACTTCTTCTACCCAGTCCTGATTATTCAGATACCATTCAATGGTCTTTACAATACCTACTTCAAACTTCGTTTCGGGGAACCACCCTAAAGCTTTTGTTATCTTTGCCGGATCGATAGCATAACGTTGATCATGCCCTAAACGATCTTTCACAAACGTAATCAGGTCTTCATTGATCCAACTGATATCAATCTGTCCATCGGTTCCTTTGACTTTCTTTTTCAGAACTTCACGGTACTTGGGTTCTTCTTCCATCAGACGACGGATAGTAGCAATCGTAAGTTTCACAATCTCCAAGTTGGTCTTTTCATTATGACCACCTACATTATAAACTTCCCCCTCTACTCCCTGACGCACAACAAGGTCGATGGCCTTGCAATGATCTTCCACATACAACCAGTCGCGTACATTACTTCCGTCACCATAAACGGGCAACTTCTTTCCTTCAAGAATGTTCTTTATAATCAATGGGATCAGCTTTTCCGGGAAGTGATAAGGGCCATAATTATTAGAACAACGGGTGATAGTCACCGGCATCTTGTAGGTGTCGTGATAAGCCATCACCACCATATCGGCACTTGTCTTTGAAGCGCTATATGGACTATGTGGACAAAGCGGGGTTTGTTCCGTAAAGTATCCCTCGGCACCCAACGAACCATATACTTCATCGGTAGATACCTGATGATAACGAACGCCCTTACGCCAGGTAGGATAACCATACTCATCCTTTCCCGTCACCCATGCACGACGAGCTGCATCAAGCAAATTTTGAGTACCCAAAATATTAGTTTGCAAGAAAAGTTGCGGATTTTCGATACTGCGGTCTACATGGCTCTCAGCAGCAAAATTCACTACATAATCAAATTTATATTTAGCAAACAGTTCATCGGCAAGCATACGGTCACAGATATCACCTTTGACAAAAATGCAACGATCGTCATCTATATCTTTAGCGATAGTTCCCAGATTTCCCGCGTATGTCAGGGCATCCAATATCACCACTTTTATATCATCATGTTTCGCCAGGATATATTTTATATAATTGGCTCCGATAAATCCGGCAGCACCGGTTACGAGATAAGTCTTCATACAATTACAAATTATAA
Organism: Bacteroides sp. OM08-11; assembly: GCF_003438665.1. Lineage (NCBI taxonomy): Bacteria > Pseudomonadati > Bacteroidota > Bacteroidia > Bacteroidales > Bacteroidaceae > Bacteroides > Bacteroides sp. OM08-11. The sequence goes on along the minus strand of NZ_QSTJ01000003.1, from coordinate 374,898 downwards.
ATTACTAATTACAAATTATCCACCATCAATCATCAAGCAATTAACGGTGAGAATCGGCGAGTTCCATCAGGTATTTGCCATATTCGGTTTTACCCAGTTGCTCACCGAGGTGATAAAGTTGGTCGGCATCTATCCAACCCTTGCGCCATGCAATCTCTTCTATACAGCTGACACGGAAACCTTGACGGTTCTGTATGGTAGCCACAAAGTTACTTGCTTCAAGCAGACTGTCACAGTTACCCGTATCAAGCCATGCAAAACCACGTCCAAAAAGTTCTACTTTCAATGTACCTTCATTTAGATAAAGGCGGTTGAGATCGGTAATTTCATATTCACCACGTGCCGAAGGTTTTAGAGCAGCGGCTTTAGCTGTTACTGTAGAGTCGTAGAAATAAAGACCGGGAACGGCATAATTACTTTTGGGTTGAACCGGTTTCTCTTCAAGAGAAATAGCTTTACCATCGGCATCAAATTCCACCACACCGTATGCACGAGGATCCTTTACGTAATATCCAAAGATGCAGGCACCTTTTTCAATGGATGCGGCACGCTTCAGCATGGCCGAAAAGCCTTGACCATAGAACATATTGTCACCCAGGATAAGGCATCCCGGCTCACCATTCAAAAACTCTGCACCCAAGACGAAAGCCTGTGCCAGCCCGTTAGGCTTCTCCTGTATTTTGTAAGAAAAAGCCATTCCGAGTTCTTCACCTGTACCCAGTAATTCGCGGAACATAGGCAAATCGCGCGGAGTGGAGATTATCAACACCTCACGTATTCCGGCCAACATCAATGTGGAAAGAGGATAATAGATCATCGGTTTGTCGTAGACAGGCATTATCTGCTTGGATATAGCCTTCGACAATGGATAGAGACGAGTGGCACTGCCACCGGCAAGAATAATTCCTTTCATATTTCAGTTCTTTTTGGTGTTACATCAAATGGAGAATAAAATAAGAAGGAGGACAACGCCCCACGGCTCTCGTTGCTATTCAGGGTACAAAGTTCGATAAAAATCGCAAAATTACAAAATATACAATGATAATTTATTCTTTCAGGAATAGTAAACTCCTAAAAAGCAAAAGCCTTATCCGGCAAGCTCTATCACTTCCAAGTCCTTAAACACTCCATTATCCACCACAAAGCGAACCATGGTACGCACTTTATGAAAGCCAGAAATACCGGCTGCTCCGGGATTGATATGTAACAGATTGAGAGTCTTGTCATATTTCACTTTCAGGATATGAGAGTGTCCACTGACAAACAGTTTGGGTGGATGTACCAGAATACTGCCTTGTATAGAAGGGTCGTATTTACCGGGATATCCACCGATATGCTTCATCAATACTTCCGCTCCGTCTACCGTAAAACGTAATACCTGCGGATAGAGCCGACGGATATCCTGCCCGTCTATATTGCCATAAACTGCACGAAAGGGACGGAATTCCGCCAATTTCCGGGCAACTTCCAGCGAACCTATATCACCGGCGTGCCATATCTCATCACACGTTTCAAAGTATTGAAGATATTTCTCATCCCAATAGGCATGCGTATCCGATAGTAAACCAACTTTTGTCATCTTTCTGTTGTTTATTAACACAAAGGTAATTATATTTGGAAAAAATACAGGAAAAGCAATGGGAATTTAGACGTGTAACACTGGCAAATTATCATTTTTCTTTTCTTTAAACTGATATTTTATGGAACACAGATATTTCAAACGTGACATCAGCTGGTTATCATTCAACTATCGGGTGTTGCTGGAAGCTGAAGACGACACATTACCGCTATATGAACGCATCAACTTTATTTCCATATACTCATCTAATCTGGAAGAGTTCTATAAGATACGTGTTGCAGACCATAAAGCGATAGCAACCGGTGCTGCGCATAGTGATGAAGAAAGTGTACAGTCTGCCATTGAACTGGTGGGAGAAATCAATGAAGAAGTAAACCGCCAGTTAGAAGAACGTATCCGCATCTATGAAGAAAAGATACTGCCTGCGCTACGGGAACACCATATTATATTTTATCAAGGTCGTAATGTAGAACCGTTTCACAAAGATTTTCTACATCGTTTCTTTAGAGAAGAGATTTTCCCCTACCTGTCTCCCGTTCCCGTCAGTAAAGACAAAATAATCTCATTCCTCAGAGATAACCGGCTTTATCTTGCCGTACGCTTATATTTAAAAGGTGTACCACTGAATTCCCCTAACCGCACGCAATATTTCGTAATGAAACTCCCCTACAGCAAGGTACCCCGTTTCATAGAACTACCCAAAGTGGGAAAGAATTATTATCTTATGTTCATAGAAGATATAATCAAAGCAAACATCGGTACTATCTTTCCTGGTTATGAAGTGGACAGCAGTTATTGTATCAAGATTTCGCGTGATGCAGATATCCTGATTGACGACACTGCCAATACTTCTGAAATCATAGAGCAGGTAAAGACCAAAGTAAAGAAACGCAAGATTGGTGCAGTCTGCCGTTTTGTGTACGACCGTGCCATGCCGGATGATTTTCTCGATTTCTTGGTAGATGCTTTTCGCATCAACCGCCAAGAGCTGGTACCCGGTGACAAACATCTGAATATGGAGGATCTACGACATCTCCCCAACCCCAATCAAACCGTACGTCCTATACGAAAGCCTCAACCCATGAGATTAACTTGTCTGGATGAACGGGAATCTATATTCCGGTATGTGGAAAAAAAAGATTTATTACTGCATTATCCATACCATTCTTTCGAACATTTTATACATTTTTTATATGAAGCCGTTCACGAACCTACCGTACGTGAAATCATGGTAACTCAATATCGTGTTGCAGAAAACTCTGCAGTTATCAACACATTGATAGCTGCTGCCCAAAATGGTAAGAAAGTTACCGTTTTCGTTGAACTGAAAGCCCGCTTCGATGAAGAGAATAATCTGGCAACCGCTGAAATGATGAAAGCGGCAGGTATCAATATCATCTTCAGCATACCGGGATTAAAAGTACATGCCAAGGTGGCTCTCATACTCCGCCGTGATAAACAGGGGCACAAACTACCCAGCTACGCATATATCAGCACGGGTAATTTTAATGAAAAGACTGCAACATTATATGCAGACAGTGGATTGTTCACCTGTAATCCGATACTTGTCAACGATCTGCATAACCTGTTCCGTACTTTGCAAGGCAAGGAAAATCCTGTGTTCCACCGCCTACTGGTGGCTCGCTTCAACTTGATACCGGAGTTGAACCGTCTCATCGAACACGAAATAAACTTGGCTAAGAGTGGAAAACAAGGACGAATTATCCTAAAAATGAATGCTTTGCAAGACCCCACCATGATAGACAGGCTTTATGAGGCATCGCAAGCCGGAGTAAAGATTGACCTCATTGTGCGAGGAATCTGCTGCTTGATACCGGAACAAAAATATAGCCGTAATATCCGCGTCACTCGTATTGTAGACACTTTTCTGGAACATGCCCGAATATGGTATTTCGGAAATGGCGGTAAACCCAAACTTTTTCTCGGTTCACCGGACTGGATGCGTCGCAATCTTTACCGCCGTATCGAGGCCGTAACCCCGATACTGGATCCAGACTTGAAACGCGAACTGGCAGATATGCTCGCCATCCAACTGGCAGACAAACGTAAAGCATGTTTTGTAGATGCCAATCTACAAAACCGCTGGAAATCAACACGCCCACAAAAGGAAAAGATACGTGCGCAGTATACTTTCTATGAGTACTTAAAAGATAGATTGTAACACTTCTGTAACATATATGACATTTCTCTGCAACACGAAAACTGTTCCTTTGCAGCCAGAAATAAAATACATATTTATGGAAACTATCTACCTTTGTATTGTCATCTTCCTGTTCATCCTTGCCGTGTTTGATCTCGTAGTGGGTGTCAGTAATGATGCAGTCAATTTTCTCCAATCGGCTGTAGGAGCAAAAGCAGCATCTTTCAAGACCATATTGTTCATAGCAGGTATCGGTGTTTTTATCGGAGCTTCCCTCTCTAATGGTATGATGGATATAGCCCGGCATGGTATCTATCAACCTGAACATTTCTATTTTGCCGAAATCATGTGTATCTTGCTTGCCGTGATGTTGACGGATGTAGTGCTACTGGATGTATTCAATACGATGGGTATGCCTACCTCTACTACCGTTTCTATGGTATTCGAACTTCTGGGAGGAACATTTGCATTGGCGCTTATAAAAGTATACGACAGTGATACACTGGGACTTGGAGACCTTATCAACACAGACAAGGCATTGTCTGTAATCATGGCAATTTTTGTATCTGTAGCAATCGCCTTCTTCTTCGGTATGGTGGTACAATGGCTGGCGCGCGTGGTGTTCACTTTTAACTATAAAAAGAAGATGAAATATAGTATTGCCATTTTCGGAGGTATCGCCGCTACATCTATCATTTATTTTATGTTGATAAAGGGGCTGAAAGACAGTTCGTTCATGACTCCTGAAAATAAACAGTGGATACAAGATAATACATTTTTACTTATCGGCTGTTTCTTCGTATTCTTCACCCTACTGATGCAAATACTACACTGGCTAAAAATCAATGTATTCAAAGTAGTGGTACTGATGGGTACATTTGCTCTTGCTCTGGCTTTTGCAGGTAACGACTTGGTTAATTTCATCGGTGTACCTCTCGCCGGATATTCCTCTTTCGTAGATTATACCGCGAACGGAACAAGTGTTGGTGACGATGGATTTCTTATGACCTCCTTGCTTGGCCCTGCCAAAACACCTTGGTATTTCCTTATCGGTGCCGGTGCCATTATGGTATATTCACTTTGTACTTCCAAGAAAGCTCACAATGTTATCAAAACATCCGTTGACCTTTCTCGTCAGGACGAAGGTGAAGAAAACTTCGGTAGTACTCCTATAGCACGTACCTTAGTACGTTTCAGTATGACTTTTGCCAACGGGCTCTCCAAAATAATGCCCGAACGTAGTAAACGCTGGATTGAAACCCGTTTCCAAAAAGATGAAGCCATCATTGCCGACGGAGCCGCTTTCGACTTAGTCCGTGCATCTGTCAATCTGGTGCTCGCCGGTCTACTCATTGCATTGGGCACTTCCCTGAAACTCCCTCTCTCTACCACCTACGTTACCTTCATGGTAGCCATGGGTACCTCTCTTGCCGACCGTGCTTGGGGACGCGATTCTGCTGTGTTCCGCATCACCGGCGTATTAAGTGTTATAGGCGGATGGTTTATTACTGCCGGCGCTGCATTCACCATCTGTTTCTTCGTAGCAATGATTATATATTTCGGTGGTTCCATCGCTATTGTAGGTCTTATCGGCCTGGCAGTATTCATGCTGATCCGCAGTCAAGTGATGTACAAGAAACGTAAAGCGAGAGAAAAAGGGAACGAGACCATTAAACAGTTGATGCAAAGCACGAATAATACTGAAATCCTTGAACTCCTGCGCAAACACACCCGTGAGGAGTTGGGTAAAATACTTGAATTTACAGAAGATAACTTTGAACGTACCGTTACTGCCTTCTTGCACGAAAATTTACGTGGACTACGCCGCACGATGGGTTCAATCAAATTTGAAAAACAGTTGATCAAACAGATGAAGCGTACCGGTACACTTGCCATGTGTCGTCTAGACAACAATACAGTTCTGGAAAAAGGCCTTTATTTCTATCAGGGCAATGACTTTGCCAGTGAATTGGTATATAGCGTAGGACGTCTGTGCGAACCATGTCTGGAGCATATAGATAATAACTTCAAACCATTGGATATTATTCAGAAAGGTGAATTTGCCGACGTCACGGAAGATATTATTTATCTGCTACAAGTCTGCCGCCATAAGCTGGGAAACAATGACTACGAGCATCTTGAAGAAGATATCCGCAAAGCCAATGACCTGAACGGACAACTTGCCCATCTGAAACGTGAAGAACTACAACGCATTCAGACCCAATCGGGCAGCATCAAAGTAAGTATGGTTTATCTGACAATGATACAAGAAGCCCAGAATGTAGTGACTTACACAATTAATCTGATGAAAGTGAGCAGGAAGTTCCAGGCCGAAGACTAATTCCCATTTTCTCTGCCCGTTGCACCATAAATGCACGGGCAGCTTCGTATTCATTCGGGATGACTCCATCCAAAATAGCATCTTTTATGGCACTTTTCAGTGCACCCACTTGCTGACAAGGAGGCAGATTGAAAGTCTTCATGATCTCCTCTCCACTGACAGGGGGTTGAAAATTACGAATACGATCACGTTCTTCCAGATCTTTCAGTTTTTGGCGAACCAACTGGAAATTATTCAGAAAACGTTGTTTGCGTTCCATATTCTTGGAAGTGATATCCGCCTCACACAAAGTCATAAGGTCGTCAATATTGTCTCCAGCCTCAAAAAGCAAGCGGCGAACGGCAGAATCAGTAACCACATCATCCGCTATGACAATGGGGCGCATATGAAGACTTACCAGCTTTTGCACATATTTCATCTTTTCATTCATCGGTAACTTCATTCTCCGGAAGATTTCCGGTATCATTTTTTCACCGATGAAGTTGTGGTTATGGAATGTCCAACCTGCACGAGGTTCCCAACGTTTAGTTACAGGTTTTGCAATATCGTGCAATAATGCCGCCCAGCGTAACCAAAGATTATCAGTCTTCTTACTAATGTTATCCAACACCTCCAACGTATGGTAAAAATTATCCTTATGTGCTCGTCCATTGCGGGTCTCTACCCCTTGTAGAGCTACCAATTCGGGAAAAATAAGTTCCAGCAGTCCGGAACGATCAAGATCAATAAATCCCTTGGAAGGTATGGGAGAGAGTAATATTTTATTCAACTCATCTGAAATGCGTTCTTTGGATATAATGGAAATACGCTCTTTATTGCGACACAAAGAATCGAATGTAGTATCGTCAATATAAAAACCGAACTGAGTGGCAAAACGGATACAACGCATCATCCGCAATGGATCGTCACTAAACGTGATATCCGGATCGAGCGGCGTACGGATAGTCTTTTCTTTCAAATCCTCCATTCCACCAAACGGATCTACCAGCTCACCGTAACGGGCTTGATTGAGACAGACAGCCAAAGCGTTGATAGTAAAATCTCGACGATTTTGGTCATCTTCCAGCGTACCGTCTTCCACAATCGGTTTCCGCGAATCGTGTGTGTACGATTCTTTACGGGCACCTACAAACTCCACTTCCGTACCATGGTATTTCAGTTGTGCCGTACCGAAATTCTTGAAAACCGAGAGATGAGCACCACGCCCCAAGCACTTGCCTAAAGCTTCCGCCATCGCGATACCACTGCCCACCACAACCACATCTATATCTTTGGAAGGACGTTGCAGGAAAATGTCGCGTACATAACCACCAACCACATAGCATTCCAACCCCAAATTATCCGCAGTTTCGGATATCCGCCTGAATATGTCATCATTAAAACGTTGCTTCAATTCTTCTGCCGTCAGTTCAATCATAATAAATTCTTTTATAAAGCGGGTACAAAGATACGGATATTATTTCTAATTTTGCTCCCACTAACACCAAGAACAAAAATTATGAAAAAAGCAGTTATCCTTGCGTGCCTCTGCTGCACGCTTTCTTCTTGTAGTAATGTAGAGAAAAAAGCAAGTGAGAAGCTACAGATTGCCCGGGCAGCTTACGAACGTGGCGATTATAGTGAAGCAAAGATACAAATTGACAGTATAAAAATCCTTTATCCCAAAGCTTTCAAAACCCGCCATGAAGGGATAGGCCTTATGCAACAGGTAGAACTGAAAGAACAAGAGAATAGTTTGGTTTATCTTGACAGCATGCTCCGTGAAAAACAAAAGGAACTGGATGACATCAAAGATAACTTTATTTTCGAAAAAGATGTCGAATATCAGAAAATAGGTAATTACCTACATCCTTCCCAAGTGATAGAGAAGAACCTACATCGTTCTTTCCTTCGTTTCCTAGTAGATGAAAATGGTAGGATGAGTATGACTTCTATTTATTGTGGTCCCCATAACATCCATCATGTGGCAGTAAAAGTAACTACCCCCGATGGCAGTTTTGCCGAAACACCTGCCTCTAAAGACAGTTATGAAACCACAGATCTCGGAGAAAAGATTGAAAAAGCCGATTACAAATTAGGCGAAGATGGCAATGTCATCGGGTTTATCTGTCTGAATAAAGATAAAAATATCCGAGTCAACTATTTGGGCGAACGTTCCTATGCCACTACCCTTACCCCTAACGACCGCAAAGCCGCTGCCGATGTTTACGAATTGGCAAAGATACTTTCTTCTATCACAGAAATAAAGAAGAATATAGACGAAGCTAACCTGAAGATTGAATTCGTAAAACGGAAAATGCAGGAAAGAGAGAATAAGAAAGAAAAATAGAAATATAAAACTACGGCTATATAACCCAAACGTCTTGCCACCATATTGGCACAACTTTGCCACCATATTGGCAAAGTTGTGCCAATATGGTGGCAAGATTGTGCCAATGCAGTGGCAATGCAAGTTTTCTTTTACTCAGAAAGTGCCCTACCAACAAAATACGGATGTGCAAACGGTTTATCCGGAATCAAAGTAGAGACGGAACGTGTCTGCGTCCTATGCTGCAAATCGTAAATAACGAATTCCTCATAAGTCGCTTCCTTTCCCATACCGACTTTCATGACTCTATCATATATAGATTTACGGGAGGGTGCATTAAAACCTTGGATATTGCTACGCATCATGCTTTCTTCGGTTGAACGATAAACACCTTTTATAAAGGTACATGCTCCCTCGAAGATACCCAAATTATCTGACACATAGCGTTCATCCGCCAGGAATTTACTCCAAAGTACCTCAGTACGATTCTCTGTAAAATCTACATTCTGTGCCCATCCTAAAACTTGTAATCGCTGGATATCCTTTACTTTATTTTCTGAAATCGCACCTTGTTCTTTATAGCCATATTCATCTTCCAGTTTAGCGAATCCATGCCCTACAGCTTCATGCACAAGTACTTGTCTGAACTTCTCACTCTCCAGATTTTCTATAACCGGGCAATAGGCTATCGCAAACTCAACCACTTTATTGGTGTTATCCACATATCCGAAATAAGTAGTACCAGCATAAACCGGAGTATTAAGAATGACAACGACCAAGGTTTCCTGTAAATCCACTCCTTCTACACATCGTGCATATTTCATTATTTTATGTTCATCACCATCATAAATTTCGGTAGTACCCCCACCTCTCAATTTACAACCAAAAGCGGTTTCATATCCGTTTCCAAAGTTATTATTCTTTGAAACTGCCGTTACGGTATATACATTGAAATAATCCCGGAGTGACCTGATCGGTTCTTCCGTAAAAATATTTTCAAGCGTCTTTTCCATAACCTTGCTATAGGTACCATCAGCAATCTCCTTATCAATAAAACCGTCCCCCATAAGGACAATAGGAATACCATTCCCTTTAGTAGCCGTCTGCAAAACACGGACTGTTTTATCAGCAGAATAATCGACAGATTGTTCCGAGGACACTCCCTTTTGGTTTATAGTGGCAATAGCTAATATTTTTTTACCCGCATCTGTCTCCTTTACAAAATAAATATAAGCAGTACGGGAAGCAACTTCCATATTCGGTAGAACTTTCAATCTTATCATCAATAAGGAAGCAGTACGGGTTTCTCCCCTTTGCACCAACCAATCGTCCCTCTTATTAGTATAAACCGCAAATTCATCTGCAGCTACATTCGTTGAAAAGCGAATGTCCAAAGCACCTCCCTCTGCCTCCAGATTATAAGTGCTTTGCTCAAGCGTTACGGCATTACTTTGTTGTAAAGTTATATTTTGGGTCAAACTTCCTGAAGTGAGAGTGATGGTTGCCGTACGAGGTTCAGTAGTAATGTTTTCGGTCTTGGCGGTGACTACTAAATCAAAAGTTCCACCTTCCCCCGCAGAAGGAGATATCGTAAACCAGTCTTCGGCAGAGTTTGCCTGCCACTCACGTGAACTCGTAAAATGAATGGTAGCTTGCGATTTTGCCTCATAAGCTATTGTTATATCTTTGGTAGTTTGTATTAAGAAGTTGGGTTCTATCTGATTATCGGAGCAAGACGCCATGAAAAATAAGCCTAAGAAAAACAAAAGGAAGGTGTTTGTCTTCATATCGAACAAAATATTATATTAGAAGGTATTACATTAAATAGTACAAAGATAAAACTAATAAAGCTCTATCCCCAAAATATATTCGATAAACTGATATAAGGACGGGCGAAGATAGCTTATCAATGCTTATATATAAACCAACGGGGCAGTTCTTCATATTGAGAGCCACCCCGTTGGTCTATTTCTACACGAAGTGAATTACCACTTTATTTCCGGCAAATATTTACTGAGACAATTACGTAAAGCACTTAGAGTGATAGGTTTCACCAGCACCTCCGAAGCACCGCATTGTATCGCATTTTCACGATCGGAAGCAAATGCGTATGCAGTCTGCATTATAATAGGAAGCTCCTTATCTTCTTCACGTATTATTAAAGTAGCGTCCAGACCATTCATTATAGGCATCTTTATATCCATAAGAATAGCAGCCGCTTTCTCACGATTTTCTCGAAACAGTTTTACCATATCTTCGCCATTCATAGCCCACAATATATCGCACCTCTTACCGATAATAGCTTTTATTAATTTAAAATTACTATCATCATCTTCCGCAACCAAAATGAGCGGACGGTAATCTTCTGATTGTTTTTCGATTTCCATGAGACTTATTTGTTATTGTTTGTACGAGACAAAGATATAAAAAATAATATTATTATATTATCTTTGCATCTTATTTTAAAATATATATAATGATTTCAGTAGACGGACTCGCCGTTGAATTTGGCGGCACCACCTTATTTAGTGATATATCCTTTGTTATCAACGAAAAAGACCGCATCGCCCTGATGGGGAAAAATGGTGCAGGAAAAAGTACTTTATTGAAAATTCTTGCAGGTGTAAGGCAACCCACCCGTGGTAAAATATCGGTTCCCAAAGAAAGTGTCATTGCTTACCTGCCACAACATCTAATGACAGAAGACGGACGAACTGTTTTTCAGGAAACTGCACAGGCCTTTGCCCACCTGCACGAAATGGAAGCAGAAATAAACCGCCTTAACAAAGAACTGGAAACTCGTACGGATTATGAGAGTGACAGTTACATGGAACTAATTGAAAATGTTTCGGCACTCAGTGAAAAATTCTATGCCATTGACTCCACCAACTATGAGGAAGATGTTGAAAAAGCATTACTCGGACTCGGGTTTAACCGTGAGGACTTTAATCGCCAGACCAGTGATTTCAGCGGTGGATGGCGCATGCGTATCGAGCTTGCCAAGTTGCTGCTACAGAAACCGGATGTCCTGTTGCTGGATGAACCGACCAACCATCTTGACATCGAATCTATCCAATGGCTGGAGGATTTCCTTATCAATAACGGAAAAGCAGTTATTGTCATCAGCCATGACCGCAAATTCGTAGACAATATTACAACCCGTACCATTGAAGTAACCATGGGACGGATTTATGACTACAAGATAAACTACTCCAAATATCTGGAACTGCGTAAAGAACGGCGTGAACAACAAAAAAAAGCTTACGACGAACAACAAAAGTTCATTGCTGACACCAAAGAGTTCATTGAACGTTTCAAAGGTACTTACTCCAAAACCTTGCAGGTGCAAAGCCGCGTAAAAATGCTGGAGAAACTGGAACTGCTGGAGGTGGATGAGGAAGATACTTCGGCTTTACGTCTGAAATTTCCACCGTCACCACGTTCAGGCAACTATCCCGTTATCATGGATGGCGTCGGAAAAATGTATGGCGATCATGTTGTGTTCAAGAACGCTTCCCTAACCATAGAAAGGGGCGATAAAGTGGCTTTTGTAGGGAAAAACGGTGAGGGTAAATCGACTTTGGTAAAATGTATCATGAAAGAAATAGAACATGACGGGACGCTTACCATCGGGCATAACGTACAGATAGGTTATTTCGCCCAAAACCAGGCTTCACTATTGGACGAGAACCTTACTGTATTCCAAACGATTGATGACGTTGCCAAAGGAGAAATACGAAACAAGATACGCGATTTACTGGGCGCTTTCATGTTTGGCGGTCCCGAAGAATCCATGAAGAAAGTGAAAGTACTTTCGGGTGGAGAACGCACACGACTCGCCATGATAAAGTTGTTGTTGGAACCGGTAAACCTGCTGATTTTGGATGAACCCACCAATCACCTTGACATGAAGACCAAAGATATCCTAAAACAAGCGTTACTGGATTTTGACGGAACATTGATCGTAGTGAGCCATGACCGTGACTTTTTGGACGGATTGGTAACAAAGGTTTATGAGTTCGGTAATAAACGAGTAACCGAACATCTGTGTGGCATCTATGAATTTCTCGAAAAGAAGAAAATGGATTCACTTAGAGAGTTAGAACGGTAAACGTTCATTAACTCTCCCTACGCAACAAATGTTTCATTCTCATTGTTTCATTTTCTAATCTTTTAATTATAAAGGAAATGAAACAATACGATGCAATTATCATAGGATTTGGCAAAGGCGGTAAACTGCTAGCTGCCGAACTCGCCGGCCGTAATTGGAAAGTGGCCATCATTGAACGCTCTCCGAAAATGTACGGAGGAACCTGTGTAAATGTGGGGTGTATTCCTACCAAAACCCTGATACACGAAGCCAGGCATACCGAACGACTGTATCAGAACGACTTTGAAAATCAGTCCAAGCAATATAAACTTGCCGTAAGGCGAAAAGACAAACTCGTCTCTTATCTGCGTGAGATGAACTTTGTCAGTGTAAAGACCAATTCCAACATCACACTATACAATGGTACAGCTACTTTTGTATCGGACAATGTCGTGAAAATCGTTTCACCGCAAGAAAAAGAAATTCTGCTTAAAGGCAAGGAGATCTTTATCAATACAGGCTCTATTCCCATCCTGCCCGATGTCGGAGGAATCAACGAAAGCAAGCATATCTATACTAGCGAGACTTTATTACAAGAAAGTAAACTTCCGGCACGTCTTCTCATTCTGGGTGCAGGCGCTATCGGATTGGAGTTCGCTACGATATATGCAAGCTTCGGCAGTAAGGTGATATTATTGGAAGCCGGCAACCGCTTCATACCCAACACCGACCGGGACATTGCCGAATCCATGTTAGACTCCCTGAAACGAAAACATATTGAAGTACGCCTGAATGTACATTCCCAATCTGTTTTCGACACAGCAGACGGAATAACGTTGACCTATACAAACGGTTCTGATGGCACTCCCTACTTTGTGGAAGGGGACGCTTTGCTCCTTGCAACCGGACGAAGACCGAGGACAGACGAATTGAATCTTCACGCCGCCGGTATTCAGACCGACGCACGAGGAGCTATCATCGTGAATGAACAACTTCATACTACCTCTCCACATATATGGGCATTGGGTGACGTCAGGGGAGGAGCACTGTTCGACTATCTGTCTATTGATGATTATCGCATCATCAGTAACCAACTGTTCGGTGACAAAAAGCGACGTACTGATGACCGTTCACCGGTTCCTTTCGCCATTTTCACAGATCCCCCATTGGCACATGTAGGAATTACAGAAGAAGAGGCGGTTAAACACGGATATTCTATCCAAGTCTCTAGGTTACCAGCAGCGCTTATTCCACGTACACGCACGTTGCAAAGCATAGACGGTATGATGAAAGCCGTCATTGACACGCATACCGGGTGTATTTTAGGATGTACATTGTTGTGTGTGGATGCTCCGGAAGTCATCAATATGGTAACGATGGCTATGAAAACAGGGCAGTCTTACAGTTTTCTGCGTGACTTTATCTTTACGCATCCCAGTGTGAGCGAAGGATTAAACAGCTTATTCAAGGCTTTTTAGCATATTGCATTTGGTAATTAGCTTTATAACCTCTATCTTTGTCTCCCATCAAAGATAGAGGGATGAAAAAGAAACGGTACATTACTTATTTCCTGCTTTTCATCAGCATGATTATGCTGGCAGTACCGGTTATTCCTCATCATCACCACGACAACGGTATGATTTGTATGAAAAACGACATTCCTAGTGAGGGGTGTTGTCATCATCAGGGCTCTTGCAGTGAGCATTGTTGCTGTGATACAGGTTGTATGACGACTCATTTTTTCCAGCAAACTCCCAATTCGGACAATAGTGTTGCGCATCCCGACTTCGTATGGGTCACTACTTTATTTTTCGAACCTATCCTCAAACTACTTTCCTTACCTGAAGAAGCCGGGACAGGGTATAAATCTGTCTACATAGAGTCTCTTCACGGCACGTTTATTACACGTGCTTCGGGGCTTCGTGCACCTCCGTGTGTTCTTGCTTAACCACTGCCAGTGTATTGCCGAAAATCATTTTCTCAATCGGCATATAAAAACTATGCAACCGAGTTGTATACGTCATTCTCTAATTTTGCATTCAAATTGAAATAAGAACAAAAACTATCAACATGAAAAGATATATCTTTTGGGGAGTCATAGGGTTATTCCTGTTAGGCTCTTGTAACAATAAATCCGCAGACGGACATCAGCATACAACTGAAGAACACGATCATGCAGGACATGACCATGAAAGCGAAGGACATGACCACGAAAATGAAGGACATGAAAATCATGACCATAACAATGAAGCCATAGCCGGACATAGTGACGAAATAATTCTTCCACCCGCCAAAGCGCAAGCTGCCGGAGTGGAAACCAGCATTATTGAACCAGGCACTTTCCATCAAGTCATCAAGACCAGTGGACAGGTGTTGGTTGCACAAGGTGATGAAAGTGTTGCCGTAGCTACTGTAGCAGGTATCGTTTCTTTCAGTGGAAAAGTTATTGAAGGTATAAGTATAAATAAAGGTACGCCACTGATAATTCTATCTTCCAAGAATATGGCAGATGGTGATCCGGTACAAAAGGCACGTATCGCCTACGAAGTAGCTAAGAAGGAATACGAACGTATGAAAACACTTGTTCCTAATAAAATTGTATCGGAGAAAGATTTTGCCCAAGCCGAACAGGCTTACGAAAATGCCCGTATCAGCTATGAAGCTGTTGCTAAAAATCACTCCGCCAACGGACAGGTTATTCCCTCTCCTATCAGTGGTTATATAAAAAGCCTGTTGGTGAAAGAAGGAGATTATGTCACCGTAGGACAGCCGCTGGTCAGCATCACCCAAAATCGCAAATTGTTCCTCCGTGCCGATGTATCGGAAAAGTATTATCCTTCTTTACGTACAATCAGCTCCGCCAACTTCTGCACACCTTATAATAATAAAGTATATACTTTGAAAGGGCTGAACGGGCGACTGCTTTCATATGGAAAGACAACGGGTGATAATGGTTACTACATTCCCGTTACTTTTGAGTTCGACAACAAAGGAGACATTATTCCGGGCTCGTTTGTAGAAATATTTCTACTTTCTTCTCCAATGGAAAATGTAATTGCACTTCCCCATACAGCCCTAACTGAAGAACAAGGCAGTTTCTTCGTTTATCTACAATTGGATGAAGAGGGGTATAAAAAACAACTCGTCACTCTGGGTGCCGACAATGGAGAAAGCGTACAAATTCTTTCCGGTATAAAAGCCGGTGACAAAGTAGTTATTAAAGGAGCCTATCAAGTAAAACTGGCCGGAGCCACAAATGCAATACCGGCTCATAGTCATGAACACTAATTAATTAATGTGCTAATGTACCTATACTAATTTGTCTGTGGCAGATCAATAAACAATCAGTATAACCAATTAGTATATCTATACATTAGCATATCAGCACATTAATCATTATGTTAAACAAAATTATACATTTTTCCCTCCACAACCGCATTTTGGTGTTGGTAGCATCTGTGCTGTTGTTGATTGGTGGTACTTACACTGCCATACATACGGAAGTAGATGTGTTCCCCGATCTGAATGCTCCAACGGTGGTTATCATGACCGAGGCCAATGGTATGGCAGCCGAAGAGGTGGAACAACTGGTTACTTTCCCCGTAGAAACCGCTGTAAATGGCGCAACAGGTGTACGTCGTGTACGCTCCTCTTCAACAAACGGTTTTTCCGTAGTTTGGGTAGAATTTGATTGGGATACGGATATCTATCTGGCGCGCCAAATTGTCAGCGAAAAATTAGCAATTGTCAATGAAGCATTGCCTGCCAATGTGGGTAACCCTACACTCGGGCCACAATCATCCATTCTAGGTGAAATGTTGATCATCGGGCTGACGGCAGATTCTACCTCTATGCTCGATCTACGTACTATTGCCGACTGGACAATTCGTCCGAGATTACTTTCTACTGGAGGAGTAGCACAAGTTTCTGTACTGGGTGGAGACATCAAAGAGTATCAGATACAACTTGACCCAGAACGAATGCGTCATTACGGTGTCAGCTTAACAGAAGTAATGAACGCCACCCGTGAAATGAATTTGAATGCTAATGGTGGGGTACTTTATGAATATGGGAACGAATATATTGTGCGTGGGGTACTCTCTACCGACCGTGTAGACCAACTTGCAAAAGCCGTTATAAAAGTGCAAGATAATACAACTTCCCAACTTCCAACGTACAATTCTCCTGTCCTGTTAGAAGATATTGCAGACGTACATATCGGTGCCAAGTTACCTAAACTTGGCACTGCCTCGGAACGCGGCAAGCCTGCTGTATTGATGACGGTGACCAAACAGCCAGCAACGAGTACATTGGAGTTGACTAACAAATTGGAGGCTTCATTGAAGGATTTGCAGAAAAACCTTCCGGCAGATGTAAAAGTATCTACCGATATCTTTCGCCAAAGTCGTTTTATAGAAAGTTCCATTGGTAATGTACAGAAATCCCTCTTTGAAGGTGGTATTTTTGTCGTTATCGTTCTGTTCCTGTTTCTCGCCAATGTACGGACAACTATTATATCACTAGTGACATTGCCCCTATCCTTGATAGCATCAATTCTAGCTCTTCACTATATGGGATTCACTATCAACACGATGAGTCTTGGAGGTATGGCAATCGCCATCGGTTCACTGGTAGACGACGCTATTGTGGATGTGGAAAACGTTTATAAACGATTACGAGAAAACCGATTGAAATCTGTCGAAGAACGATTGACTATACTCGATGTGGTATTTAACGCTTCCAAAGAAGTACGTATGCCTATTCTAAACTCTACACTGATTATCGTAGTAAGTTTTGTACCCCTGTTCTTCCTGAGTGGTATGGAAGGCCGAATGTTAGTACCGCTGGGAATTGCTTTCATCGTGGCATTGGCAGCTTCCACTATTGTGGCATTGACAGTTACGCCAGTACTTTGTTCCTATTTACTAGGCAAAGAAAAAATCAAAGAGAAGAAGAATTCCACAGGTGACTCTGCCGTAGCACATAAAATGAAAGAATGGTACTCTATTGCACTGACTTTCGTACTGGAACATAAAAAAAGTGTATTGGGAAGTACAATCGGCCTATTTATCGTGGCATTGATTTGTTTCTTTACATTAGGTCGTTCCTTCTTACCTCCTTTCAATGAGGGATCGTTCACCATCAACATTTCCTCTCTACCAGGCATCTCGTTAGAAGAAAGTGACAAGATGGGACATCGTGCCGAGGAATTGTTACTCTCTATCCCCGAGATACAAACTGTGGCCCGCAAAACGGGACGTGCCGAACTGGACGAACATGCCCTGGGCGTAAATGTCTCTGAAATTGAAGCGCCATTTGAGTTGAAAGACCGATCACGTAGTGAGCTCATTGCTGATGTACGTACCAAATTGGGGACTATTGTAGGCGCCAATGTGGAAATAGGGCAACCTATCAGCCATCGTATTGATGCCATGTTATCCGGGACAAAAGCTAATATTGCCATCAAACTGTTTGGAGACGATCTTAATCGGATGTTCTCTATAGGTAATCAGATAAAGGATGCCATTCAAGGTATTCCCGGTATTGCCGACTTGAATGTAGAACAACAAATCGAAAGACCGCAGCTCATCATTTCGCCCAAACGGGAAATACTTGCCAAATACGGTATTTCATTACCGGAGTTTTCAGAATTTGTCAATGTTTGTCTGGCAGGAGAGGCCATATCGCAGGTTTATGAAAAAGGAAAAAGCTTCGACCTTACCATACGTGTCAAGGATGATCTTCGCGATAAAATGGAGAAAATACGCAACATGATGATTGACACCAACGACGGACAAAAGGTTCCATTAAACTACGTAGCCGAAATTCGTTCGGCTATGGGTCCCAATACTATCAGCCGGGAAAATGTAAAACGTAAGATCGTTATCTCTGCCAATGTTGCCGACCGTGACTTGCGCAGTGTAGTAAATGACATACAAGACCAAATAGACCGGGAAATCAAACTGCCGGAAGGCTATCACATCGAATATGGTGGTCAGTTTGAAAGCGAACAGGCAGCAAGTCGTACGTTAGCATTGACTTCATTCATGTCTATCGTAGTTATCTTCCTGCTGCTCTACCATGAGTTCCGCAGTATGAAAGAGAGTGCAATCATTCTCATCAATCTACCTTTGGCACTGATTGGTGGTGTATTTGCCTTGCTCATTACAACAGGTGAAGTCAGTATTCCTGCCATCATTGGTTTTATCTCTCTGTTTGGTATCGCTACCCGAAACGGAATGTTGCTCATCAGCCATTATAACCATTTGCAGCAGGAAGAAGGCTATAATGTTTATGACAGTGTTATCCAGGGTTCACTGGATCGTCTGAACCCGATTTTAATGACGGCTCTTTCCAGTGCTCTTGCATTAATTCCGCTAGCTTTGAGTGGCGATCTGCCCGGTAATGAAATACAAAGTCCTATGGCAAAGGTTATTTTGGGTGGACTCTTAACATCCACGTTCTTGAACGGTTTCATTATTCCGATTGTCTATTTGATGATACATAAAAAGAAATGATAATTAAAACAATGAATAAACGAATACTTATATTTAGTGCCACTATTTTCACTTGTGCATGGATAAACGCACAAGAAAGTAGTATTAACGATGTGCTTCATCAGATTGAAGCAAACAACAAAGAGTTACAAGCCAATGCACAATTGATTTCTTCTCAGAAACTGGAGAATAAAACAGAGAATAACCTACCCGACCCCACCCTCTCGTATGCCCATCTTTGGGATTCTAAGAACAGTGGTGAAACAGTAGGTGAATTGGTTGTTTCGCAGAGTTTCGACTTTCCTACGCTGTATGTAACACGTGGCAAGATGAACCGTCTCAAGACTGGATCTCTCGATGCACAATCAACCGCTTTCCGTCAACAGATACTGTTGCAAGCCAAAGAGATATGTCTTGATATCATTATGCTACAACGTCAACAGGCATTACTTGACAAGCGACTGAAAAATGCAGAGGACTTGTCCGCCATGTACGCCAAACGCCTGTCTACCGGAGATGCCAATACTCTTGAAAACAATAAAATCAATCTGGAACTACTGAATGTACGCACAGAATCGAGAATGAACCTCACAGCTTTGAATAATAAGTTGAAGGAGTTGACAGCCTTAAACGGAAACCAACCGCTCGGTGCCAATGTCGATGCTTTAAGGTTGACAGAATATCCGGTTGCCCCTCTCCCCAAAAACTTCAAGCAAGTATGCGATGAGTTATTGGCTGCAGACGCTTCACTGCAATCTCTTAACGGAGAAAGTGCTGTTGCCCGCAAACAGATTTCTGCCAGTAAACAAGGTTGGCTACCCAAACTGGAACTCGGTTACCGCCGCAACACCGAATCTGGCCATCCATTGAACGGTTTAGTGGTCGGTTTCTCTTTCCCTATATTCGAAAATAGGAATAAGGTTAAAATAGCCAAAGCTCAGGCCATGAATATCGATTATCAGAAAGAGAGTGCTGCCGTACTTGCCAACTCGACATTGTGGCAACTATATGAAGAGGCACAAAGTCTACATGCTTCCATAGAAGAATACGAACGTACTTTCCAACAACAGCAAGATCTTTCATTACTGAAACAAGCCCTTATAGGAGGACAAATCAGCATGATAGAGTATTTCGTCGAAGTGTCTGTGGTTTATCAAAGTAAGACAAACCTCTTACAACTGGAAAACCAATATCAAAAGGCGATGGCACGAATGTATAAGAGTAAGCTGTGAAATAGTGATTAATTAATCATTCATTATGATTTTCACCGTTTCCGGTAAATATCCACTACGAATTCTCCATTCTTGAGGATAAAGATTATTGGCACGATTACCAATATTCTTGACAAAACCTATGGGTATCTTCTTATAAGTAAGTAATACTATTCCACGTGAGGCTGTATCCGAAAGGACAACAGCCTCTTTACGTAAATAAGTAATAGCTTGTTCGTATGTAACTTCCTCACACGGAAAAGCATCCGGTCTCAAAGCCAGACTCACAGAAAGCGCATGATCCGGTATCCAATCTTTACCTTTGAGTTCTGCAAGCTTAACCCCTGCCTGTACAATACGTAGTGATGTTTGCAAGGTGGATAACTCCGTAAAATAGGTATTAGGAAAAGCACTAACAGAGTTTACATTCACCATAAATTCATAATTATCAGGCATAAATAACCATTTACGAAGTGCCAAGAGTTGCTCCTTGGATATTCCTGGGGTTTTCACTCCTTTCCTCTGTGGTTTACGACCTTTTGAAGATACTAAAGTCTTTACGAATGCAGAATTTAAGTCTTCTATTGTAGAACTCGTATCCGATTTGCGAAGAACAGCCAGAAAGAAACCTTCGCCTTTCGTCATATACGGCAGAAAACGATAAACAGGAAAATTTTCATCCGGTAAAAGATTTCCCATGATGTTCCAATCTTCTGGGACAATAAGCGGAAGTATCTCTGCATCAAATTCATCACGTATCCAACGAATATTTTCTTCGTTTTCTTTCGTATTATATGTACAAGTACTATATATCAGAAGTCCTCCCGGTTTCAGACAAGGCCAAATATCTGAAATGATACGTCGCTGACGTTGCCAACAAACTTCTACATTCTCAGAGCTCCATTCACTCACGGCAACTGGATCTTTACGAAACATACCTTCACCAGAACAGGGTACATCCGTCAATATGACATCAAAAAAATCTTCCAATAATGAAAAATCAGCAGGATCATTATTAGTCACTATTACTCCGGGATACCCCCACTTCGCCAAGTTCTCTGCCAATATCTGCGAACGATTACGCATTACTTCGTTGGCTACGAGCAGACTCCCTTCAGGCAATATGCTACAAACATGCGTTGACTTACCCCCGGGAGCTGCACAAAGGTCAAGCATCACCACGGGATCTTCACCAACATATTGGTTCAAAGCCTGTTCCACAAACATAGACGAAGCCTCTTGTACATAATAGCACCCGGCATGAAACATAGGATCGAAGGTAAATGTCAATCGACCTTGAAGATAGAAACCGGACGTACACCAGGGAACACGGTTTAACTGATCATTAATAGCTTTTTCACTGTCAATTTTCAACTTATTCAACCGTATACTGACAGGCTGTTCCTGTCCCAAAACAGTTTCCAATTTGGCATAATCTTCATCGCCCAAAAGAGCACATGTATAGTCGGTAAAAGAAGTGGGTAGTTCCATTTTTTGCTATTTATTGGCACAAATATCAAAAAAATATCGTCACTTTGCAACTTTATTAAACCTTGAATACGTCTAACCCATACAGAAACAATAATAAAATAAACCTATATGATTATGAAACGTATCATTTTTGTATTAATGACTGCCATGTTACTCTGTACACTGGCACAAGGAAAAAACAGAATTATTACTGAAAACGATAGCCTGGGAAACAAAAAAAGAGTAATCGAACTATGTGATACCACTGTCAATGGAAAAGCAGTAACAGATACGCTCAGCGTAATGACTTATGAGAATAGTAGCAGTAGCAACAACGAATATGAGCACTATAGCCGTGCTTACCAATTCGGATGGGATTTGGGACAGGACACAAAAGAAGCCGTAATCGCCATTACAGCCATTGTCTTTATTTTTGGCTTTCCACTGATTATCGTATTTATCGTATTCTTCTTCCGTTATAAAAACCGTAAAGCCAAATATCGCCTAGCAGAACAGGCATTAGCCAACGGACAACAACTGCCAGAGAACTTCTTCAAGGGAGTAGAAACAACAGATATACGCAGTAAAGGTATCAATAATATTTTTGTAGGTATCGGCCTTTTCATCTTCCTTTGGGCCATCACTGGAGAATTTGGTATTGGCTGTATTGGTTTGCTCATTATGTTCACTGGATTTGGGCAAATAGTCATTTACTACACACAACAAAAAAGTCGAAAAGAAAAGGACTCTACACCTATAGAGAAAGATGAAAGGAGATGAGTCAACTCAATGACATATCGTTAGTCACACAGGTCGTGGTGTTCCATAACACCAGGGCCTTCGACCAGTTGGTCAGAAAATACCAATCGCCTGTACGACGTTTTTTCTTACATCTGACCTGTGGCGACAGCGAATTGAGCGATGACTTGGCACAAGATACATTTATCAAAGCCTACACCAATTTAGTCTCATTCAAAAACCTGTCTAGCTTTTCAACCTGGCTCTACCGTATTGCTTATAATGTATTTTATGATTATCTTCGCACTCAGAAGGAGACTGACGACCTGGATACTAACCGGGTAGACGCTCAATGCGGTACGCAGCAAAAGGACATAGGTCAGTATATGGATATTTATCGCGCACTGGCTATTCTAAAGGAAATGGAACGAACCTGTATCACCCTCTTTTACATGGAAGATCAAAGTATCGAGAAGATATCAGGTATCACCGGATGTCCGGTAGGAACGGTAAAAAGCCACCTCTCGCGGGCAAAAGAAAAAATGGCCAACTATTTAAAACAAAATGGTTATGATGGAAAATAATGATAAACTTATAGAACAATTCTTTGCCAAAAACCGACAAGAAATAGTAGATAATGGTTTTACCCGTAGTGTTATGCGTCGCTTGCCCGA
The DNA here is from genome assembly GCF_003438665.1 of Bacteroides sp. OM08-11. Lineage (NCBI taxonomy): Bacteria > Pseudomonadati > Bacteroidota > Bacteroidia > Bacteroidales > Bacteroidaceae > Bacteroides > Bacteroides sp. OM08-11. The sequence continues at coordinate 351,829 of NZ_QSTJ01000003.1, read as the reverse complement.
CCATACACACAGAATTTCACAAATATGGGTGACTTTTTGTTTCACACTAGCTTTGGTATTATTCCTCGTTTTAGACGGTATGCAACTGATATTAGACACTTTACGGGAAACATTCATTGCTGCAACAGAAAGTGGTGCCACACAACTTGATCCCAAATCTCTGTTGATTGCGGGAGTCGTACTACTTTATTTCATCTATCGCAAGATTTGTTCTCTTGCCTAACCTTAACGCTCTTTATTTAAGAGATATTCAAATTTATATTCCAATAACTAATTAGCCTTTATCTCATTAAATGGAGGTAAAGGCTAATTTTTTCCAGACAAACAAGCATTTTTCATCGATATATTGTATATTTGCAAGCTCGTAAAACTAAAAAAGACAATAAAGTTTTGAGACAAGTACTATTCATCATATTATTCGTTTTTTCTTTCGGAAGTATCCGCGCCCAAGTTACAAGTGATTCACTCGTCATGCATTATATGCAGGATATAGGAATACCTTTGACCTATAATAATAAGGTTGAATTACTGATGACCGGTCGTGATAAGTTCGTTGATCTGTTTGAAACTATACGTCATGCCCGCCATCATATTCATCTGGAATATTTCAATTTCCGTAACGACTCTATTGCCAATGCATTGTTCGACCTGTTGGCTGAAAAGGTGAAGGAAGGTGTAACGGTACGTGCCATGTTTGATGCCTTTGGAAACTGGTCCAATAATCAACCTCTGAGAAACTATCATCTGAAATCCATACGGGACCGAGGTATAGAAATTGTGAAGTTTGACCCTATTACTTTTCCATATATTAATCATGCTATACACCGTGACCATCGTAAAATAGTTGTTATTGACGGGAAAATAGGTTATACAGGTGGAATGAATATCGCTGATTACTATATCAACGGTCTACCTAAGATAGGCAATTGGCACGATATCCACATGCACATCGAAGGGGATGCCGTACGATATTTACAAGGTATTTTCCTCACGATGTGGAATCGTGAAACGGGTCAGCATGTGGGTGGACCGGCTTATTTTCCCAATATACCTCAGTTTCCCGACAGTATAGCCGAAGAAATTGCGATCGTAGACCGTACTCCGCGTGAAACACCTCGTTCTATCAGCCATGCATACACCATCTCCATCGAAGCCGCACAAAAAAATATCCAAATAGTAAATCCATACTTTTTACCAACCAAGTCTATTCGCAAAGCTATTAAAAAGGCGCTGAAGAAAGGTACGGAAGTGGAAATTATGATACCTGCCGTGTCGGATATCCCCTTTACTCCTGAAGCTTCTTTTTATGCAGTACATAAATTGATGAAACGTGGAGCAAAAATTTATCTGTTCAACGGAGGTTTCCATCACTCTAAAGTAATGATGGTAGACAGTACTTTCTGCACTGTAGGTACAGCCAATCTAAACAGTCGGAGTTTACGGTATGATTACGAAACAAATGCTTTCATATTTGATCCGACCACTACTCATCAACTGAATAATATGTTTATGAATGATAAGCAGAATAGTACTCTCCTTACCCCTGAAGTCTGGAAAAAACGGTCGGCATGGAAGAAATTCGTTGGTTGGTTCGGTAATTTATTGACTCCTTTCCTCTAATTGGAGTTCTTCTTCTAATTTTTAATTTTTAATTTTTAATTTCCCTAGAAGTTGGCTACCTTTGGCGAAGCTTTTAATTTGTAATCTAATGAAACAATATTTAAATTTGCTCAATCGGGTGCTGACTGAAGGTACAGAGAAGAGTGATCGTACCGGAACCGGTACAATCAGTGTATTCGGCCATCAGATGAGGTTTAATATGGACGAGGGATTTCCTTGTCTTACTACCAAAAAACTTCACTTAAAATCCATCATCCATGAATTACTATGGTTTTTGCAAGGAGATACCAATGTTAAATATCTTCAAGATAATGGGGTACGCATCTGGAATGAATGGGCGGATGAGAATGGAGAGTTAGGGCATATTTATGGTTATCAATGGCGTTCTTGGCCTGATTATAAAGGGAATTCAATCGACCAAATCAGTGAAGCTGTTGAAACGATCAAGCATAATCCGGATTCGCGTCGTATCATCGTAAGTGCTTGGAATGTAGGAGACTTGAATAACATGAATTTGCCTCCGTGCCATGCTTTTTTTCAGTTTTATGTGGCAAACGGAAAGCTTAGTCTACAACTTTACCAACGTAGTGCTGATATATTTCTAGGGGTACCGTTCAATATTGCATCATATGCCCTGTTACTTCAAATGATGGCACAAGTGACAGGATTGAAAGCTGGAGATTTTATTCATACTTTAGGAGATGCACATATTTATTTAAATCACTTGGAACAAGTCAAACTTCAGTTGAGCCGTGCCCCTAGACCACTTCCTCAAATGAAAATCAATCCGGATATAAAAAACATCTTCGACTTTAAATATGACGACTTTGAACTAGTGAATTACGACCCATATCCTCACATAGCAGGAAAAGTATCAGTATAATTCAATTTAGACTATAAACAAATAGCATGATTAGTATTATTGCCGCAGTAGATAGAAATAGAGGTATCGGTTATCAAAACAAACTGTTATTCTGGCTCCCCAATGACTTGAAACGTTTCAAAGCCCTCACCACCGGGAATACCATTATCATGGGAAGAAAAACTTTCGAATCGTTGCCTAAAGGTGCTTTACCCAATCGACGGAATATAGTATTATCTTCTCATTCGGACATTTATTATCCTGGAGCTGAAGTATTTTCTTCTTTAAAAGAAGCCTTAAAGAGCTGTAAAGAAGATGAGCATATATATATTATAGGTGGAGCCAGTGTTTATCAGCAGGCACTTCCATTGGCTGATATGCTTTGCCTCACAGAAGTAGATGCAGAAGCTCCTCATGTAGACGCTTACTTTCCAGAAGTGAATTCCAAAATATGGCAAGAAAAAAGCAGAGAATTCCATCCGATAGATGACAAACATCCCTGCCCTTATGCATTTGTTGACTATTTTCGTCGATAAAAATTATTCATCATCTTCTCCCACTAATATAGGCATCTGGCGTTTAATGGCTTCGTGAAAAGAGATCAACGTCTCTGTACGTGACAATCCCAACGGTTGTAATTTATCATGGATAATACTCAACAAATGATGATTGTTTCGTGCATAAAGTTTGATGAACATATCATATTTACCGGTTGTAAAATGACATTCCACTATTTCGGGAATAGCTTCCAACGCTTTCGTCACAGCATCAAAAGTAGCAGGATCTTTTAAATAAATACCAATATAAGCACATGTTTCATATCCAATCTTTTCCGGGTCAAGAATATATTCCGAACCTTTTAATATTCCTAGATTGGTGAGTTTCTGGATACGTTGATGAATAGCCGCTCCAGAAACATTACAAGCTCTTGCCACTTCCAAAAAGGGAATTCGTGCATTATCAGCGATGAGTTTAAGTATCTGCTCGTCTAAAGTATCCAATTGATGATGTCCCATTTCAAATCTTATAGTTAATAAATGATGTATAAAAATCGTATTCCTGTACGACAATGTGCAAAGTTAGCCATTTTTTTACAGATAAAAATACGGTTTATAACTTTTCTTGCTAAATTTGTGAAAGATTAAATAACAAATGAATATGAAAAAATACACTCTGATTTTATTGTGTCTTTGGATAACAGTCTCAGGCTATGCGCAATTTTTTAATGACTACTTCTCGGGAAAAACTCTCCGCGTAGATTATATCTTTAATGGTAATTTCTCTAAACAGAATATTTGTTTGGACGGTTTGTCAGTTCTTCCATCATGGGCGGGAAGAAAACATCATCTGTCAGAGTTACCCCTACAAGGTAACGGGCAGATTACCGTGCGCGATATTGCCAGTAACAATATTATATACAAAACTTCATTTTCCTCTTTATTTCAAGAATGGTTAGAGACTGATGAAGCAAAGAAGGTTACGAAAGGATTTGAGAATACTTTCCTACTTCCCTTCCCTCTTAAACCTATAGAAGTAGAAATAACACTAATTGACCCTCACGGGAATGTATATGCCAGTATGAAACATACTGTTAATCCAAATGACATCCTGATACAGCGAAAAGGAAATACCCACATCACTCCCCACAAATATCTGTTACAAAACGGAGAACTGGATAAATGCATTGATGTAGCCATCCTTGCCGAAGGATATACATCTGATGAAATGGAAATATTTTATCAGGATGCAACAATAGCCTGTGAGAGTTTATTCTCTCATGAACCTTTCAAATCAATGAAAAAACGTTTCAACATCGTAGCAGTAGCCAGTTCTTCACAAGACAGCGGAGTAAGTGTACCACGACTTGGTGACTGGAAACACACAGCAGTTAGTTCACATTTCAGTACTTTTTATTCAGACCGGTATCTGACAACAACCCATGTAAAATCCATTCATGATGCATTGGCTGGAATACCTTACGAACATATTATCATCCTTGCCAATACAGAAGAGTATGGTGGTGGTGGTATTTATAACTCATACACTCTTACTACAGCCCATCATTCTAAATTCCGTCCGGTAGTTGTACATGAGTTCGGACACAGCTTTGGAGGACTTGCTGACGAATATTTCTATGATAATGATGTAATGACAGATACTTACCCGCTGGATGTTGAACCATGGGAACAAAATATAAGTACCCGTATAAATTTCACCTCCAAATGGGAAGATATGCTTGCTAAAGAAACACCCATACCTACACCAACAGAAGAGAGTAAGAAATATCCTGTAGGTGTATATGAAGGTGGTGGTTATTCAGCCAAAGGTATTTATCGCCCAGCTAATAATTGTCGTATGCGTACCAACGAATATCCCGCATTTTGTCCCGTATGTCAACGTGCCCTTCGACGGATTATCGAGTTTTATACAGAATAAAATAATAGTGTATCAGTATAAAATAATAATACTAACTAAAATAAATAATTTATGATTAAATTTCAACGTATCACCACCGCTGATATAAATTTGTATACCTATATGGAACAGTTGATAACCATTTCTTTCCCATCTGATGAATATCGTGCTTTAGATGAAATGAAAAAGTATACAGATACTAAACCGCATTTCTACAATAATATCATTTTTCATAATGAAATACCTATTGGTTTTATCACCTACTGGGATTTTGAAGAATTCTATTATGTAGAACATTTTGCTATTGATCCGTCACAACGAAACGGTGGATACGGAAAAAATGTACTACATCATTTATGTCAACTATTAAATCATCCTATTGTATTGGAAGTAGAAGTTCCCGAAGAAGAAATGGCAAAACGGCGCATCAACTTTTACAAACGTCATGGCTTTACACTATGGGAAAGACCCTATTTCCAACCACCTTATAAGCCCGGAGATAACTATCTCTCGATGTTATTAATGGCTTATGGAGAATTGGACAGTGAAAAAGATTTCAATACTATAAAAGAAAAACTTTACAAAGAAGTATATAATGTGAAGTAAAGATACAAGTAATACTCTAATAGTAGCACTTAATGATTTGACTATTTGCAATAAAACAATAAAGACTACCTGTCTATTAACAGGTAGCCTTTATTATATAGTCAAACCAACTCTTACTGACGCGGTTGCGCAGAATAGTTAATCTTCAATGCATAAGCTTTACGAAGAGCCTCTTTGATATCTGTAACGATACCCATTTTCGTGTCTTGATCAACTTTCAAAGATACAGTCATTTGCGGCTGATCCTCTTCTTTCATACTGGCACGTTCACCAATAATGTAATCCTGGATTGCAGCAACTTCTGCATAGCTGTCATTTAACTGGATACGACTTTCGTTACCTAATTTCTTACGGAATTCGGCAGTAGGCTTTCCTACATAGATAAACGTAACCAAAGACTTCTTTTCAAGTTTTTCCAACTCAGTAGCTTGCGGAACCTTAAACTCAACCTTTAATGTTACCTCACGCATGGTTGTTACAATCATGAAGAAGAACAACAAGGTGAAGATAAGGTCAGGCAGAGAAGAAGTGTTCAACGCCGGCATTTCTTTCTTACCAGTCTTATTAAATTTTCCCATTACTTCTTTTCTCCGTACTTTTTAGGTTCTGCCTCAGAAATCTTCTGAGGATAAATATCACGAATTGCTTTTTGTTGATCTTCGTTCAAATCAGCATAATTCTTTTGCCATTTTTCTTGAGCAAGCTCGTCACGCAACTCATTATAAGCTGCAACCAACTCATTCTGCACAGAAATATATGCTTTATAAGAAGAACCACGGTCACAACGCAAAGAAACTACATGCTTTTCCGTAATCATCATGTTGCCAAAGAAAGGAATATCTTTTGCATATTTCTCAGGCTTAGTTTCATCATTATACGGATTGGCAATAAATTCTTTTGCTTTTGCACGCAATTGATCTACACTGATATAATCGTTTCCACACATTAACTGGTCGTTCATATTCAGGAAAACTTGCAATACGTTGCGTTCTTTCAATTTTACATCGTCATTATCCTTTTGTTCTTGCTCCGGTGGTGGTGGCAAACGTCTTGCCAAACCACGGTCAGTATCCATAGACGTTGTAATCAAAAAGAAGATCAACAACAAGAAAGCAATATCTGCCGTAGAACTTGAGTTAATATCAGGAACTTTTCTTTTTCCTTTTGCCATTGTAATTACTCTTTTAACTGAGTTTCCTCAATTGGTTATGATAATTTCTTCTTAATACTACTAAAAATCATTGAAAGCACTGTTGCAGCCAACAAAATATAGATAGTATAAAGGAACATATCAGTAATCTTCAACCAGAAAGGAACATTATCTGAGCCTTCATATCCTGGGATGTTGAGAGGTTCACCACTACCCATTGCCCAAGCAATAATAACAACTACAGCTAAAATAATTACACCGATCAAAGATTTCAAAGCCTTTCCAGGATTATCCTTCAACGCTGTTCCAAATTGGAACAGAAAAGCAGCCAATGTAGCAATTACAGCCAAACCGAACAAACCATACATCAAGTAAATCAAGGCATCGGTCTGAGCAGGCTGCCACATTTCTGAGTCAACGCTCATCAGTACTGAATCGCCCTGAGCATCTCCACCAAAGTAGAACATACCCAGTACTACCAAGATGGCAGCAAACATTACGTACAGTACATAATATGATACTTTATATGATAACTTAGCCATTTCTATTATTTTTTGTATTTCAAGTTATATTTGATAACCATATCCAACAATGAGATAGAAGAATCTTCCATTTCACTAGTCAAAGCTTCAATCTTAGACAGAATGTAGTTATAGAATACCTGGAGGATCAAAGCAACAATCAAACCGAAAATAGTTGTAATCAAGGCAACCTTCATACCACCAGCAACAACCGTCGGAGAGATATCACCTACTTGTTGGATCTTATCAAATGCCTGCACCATACCGATTACAGTACCCAAGAACCCTAATGACGGAGCCATTGCGATAAACAGTGTGATCCAAGAACAACCTTTTTCCAAATAACCAGCTTGAACACCACCATAAGAAACAACAGACTTTTCTACGACATCAATACCTTGGTCAATTCTCATCAAACCTTGATAATAGATAGATGCAATAGGACCTCTTGTATTACGTGCGATGTCTTTAGCAGCTTCAACGTCACCTTTTTCCAAAGCAGCTTCGATAGCAGCCATAAATTTCTTAGTATTAATTTCAGCCAAGCTCAAATAAATGATACGTTCGATGCAGAATGCAAGGCCGATAACCAATGCAATAGCAACTAAACTCATGAAAGAAGCAGTACCTTCAATAAACTTTGTTTTAATTTCTTTGTGAATACCACCTTCTTCAACTTCTACAGCAGCAGGAGCTTCATCAGCAGGAGCTGCCTGAGCTGCAGGAGCAGCTTGTTCTGTTTGTTCAGCTGCAGGAGCATCTTGAGCCTGAGCAAGTTGAGTTGAGCCAAATGTTAAGACTCCCATCACAGCAACAATTGCAAATAACTTTTTCATTGTGTGTCTAATTTTTAAGATTAATTAATTAAATTACTTATTATATTTATTTGTTGTTTTTTCTTATTTCAATCCATGCGGAGAGACGGGGATTCGAACCCCGGATACCCTTTAGGAGTATACACGCTTTCCAGGCGTGCCTCTTCAACCACTCGAGCATCTCTCCAGTACACGCTTTCCCTGAAATCGGGTGCAAATTACAAAAAAAATGCGAACTGCAAGCGTTTTCAGCTACAAATGTATTCTTTTTTTTGTTCTTCCGTAGCATTCTCCAGTTTTTATCTTGAATAAAATCTCAAAATTAATAAACTTTAAAATCTTCAATACCTTATTTGAGCATTGCAAACACTTTTAATGCATTATTAGAAGTGATCCATCCTACTTCCTCAGGCACTTTATGATAGATTTCAGCAACTTTTATCAAAGTATCTTTCACGTTTGCGCTCTCATTTCGTTTACCCCTATTGGGAACAGGAGTCAGATAGGGAGAATCTGTTTCCAATACTACACGTTCCAAAGGAATACTTTGCAAAACTTCCGGTAAGGTTGACTTTTTAAAAGTCACCACTCCATTAATTCCGACATAAAAACCTGGAAAATCAAGAATACGTACAGCTTCTTCAATAGTTCCCGTAAAACTATGAAAAATTCCTCTTAAGGGAGTTGTTTTATAAGGCTCCAATACCCTATATATATAATCAAAGGCCTCCCGACAATGAATAACTATCGGCAAATCATACTTCAAAGCCCATTCAACCTGTTGTTCAAAAACAATCAATTGTTCTTCCAAAAAAGTTCGATCCCAATAAAGATCTATCCCAATTTCACCAATTGCCACATACTCATTTGGCATTGTTAAATATTCCGCCACAAAATCCAGCTCTTTCCTATAATCCGCATTTACCGAAGTAGGATGTAATCCTATCATAGGAAAACAATAACCTTTATACTCGGAACAAACGCGTAGCATAGATTCAATTGTGCTACTATCTATATTGGGCATAAATATATGGGTAACCCCTGCCACACGTGCACGTTTAATAACTTGTGGCAAATCCTCTGAAAATTCTTCCAAAAAAAGATGGGAATGTGAATCCACTAATCTCATACTTCAACTTCTTCTATCTGTTTCTCACCAGTACGATAATAGTATATCACCCCATAATCACGACATAAATCCAATCGCTTCTTATTCGGGAAAACGTCCTCAAATTTCTTTTCTACCTGATTCCATATATTCAAAATCAGACTATCTGCATCAGCTCGCATCGACGAAAGAACTTCCAGGCTACGCGCTGTTAAAGCCTGCAAATTTTTCTGCCGTTCATAACTTTCCATGAAAATATCATAATGTACCCTCACTTTGGCAATAGTCGGATTATAAATAGGAATTCCCCCCTGAGAAATTCGCAGACTTTCACCGTTTATAATTTTCCGTCCCCATTCTGCAAGAGAAGTTTCAGTCGATAAATCAGGCACATTATTATTTTTTAAATCCAATCCGTAGTACTCCTTGTGAGAAGTACGCACTTCCGAACGAATAACAGCTAAATTCAGTACTTGTATAAAATGGGAAAGATACAACCGGGCAGTTTTCACATTAGCCTGGTGTTTCCGTCCGGCTTTTGATTGCCGTTCAAAACATTCGGCATAATAAGACTGTGCCGCTTCAAATTTAATCAGAAAATTACGGGCATCTGTCAGTGTTTTTAAAGATACGGCCAAATCATATACATTATATATATCACCTTTCACGACTACAGCTTTCAATGCACGTATTCTTGCTTGGTCTGTATTTGGTAATCTTCTATAAGGCATTTTTTAATAAGTTAGGAAGATCATACCTCACGGTACATCAATTTTTTCATCAATTCTTTAAATTCCTTTTTCTTTTCATCAGCGATTCTCACAGCAGCAAGACTTTCTATAGCCTTTACACAATATTCAGCCATCTTTTCTTCGCAGATTTTTTTCACCCCTATTTGATTATACAATTCCGTTACAGTAGCGACCTTCTCAGTAGCATCGAACGAAACAGTATTTATCCAATAATTCAATCGGTGCTTCTGTTCCTCGTCAGCATGTTCCAAGGCTTTAATCAACAAATAGGTCTTTTTATTACAAAGTATATCACCACCTATATTTTTTCCAAAAACAGCAGTATTTCCATACACATCTAATAAGTCGTCTTTCAGCTGAAAAGCAATTCCTAGATTTACGCCAAAGTCATACAAATTCTTAGCATCTTCAGAAGGAGCTCCTGCCAAAATTGCACCGATCTTCAAACTTGCAGCCAAAAGAACTGAAGTCTTCAAACGAATCATCTCAAGATACTCCTTATCCTCTACATCGTTCCGCTGTTCAAAATCCATATCTAGTTGCTGCCCCTCACAAATCTCCAATGCTGTCAAACTAAATAGATTGATTACCTCCTTCAAATATTCAACTGGGCATTGCGCCATAAATTGATATGCCAATACCAACATTGCATCTCCCGAAAGAATAGCACTATTGTCATTCCATATTTTATGTACCGTTGCCTTACCTCTCCGCTTATCAGCACGATCCATCAAATCATCATGTAACAATGTATAATTGTGGTAAACCTCAATCCCCGTTGCCGGTGAAAGAATACGAGTCACATCATCCTTATAAAGATTATAAGCCATCAACATCAATACCGGACGAATTCTTTTGCCGCCAATGGATAATACATAAGTAATCGGATCATACAATCCCTGTGGAGTACGTGTAAACTGCAAACCTGCAATATGAGTATTTATTTTCTCGAGAAGCTCGGAAGATGTAAACATAAGTTATAAAATTAGAGGAATAACAAGGAATGAAAAGAGGCTGCTTTTCAGCAGCCTCTCCACTTTATAGATATCTTATTACTGCAATCTAAACATTACAGGCACCGTATATTTAACACGTACGGGTTTACCGCGTTGCATACCTGGTTTCCACTTAGGCATTGCACTAATCACACGAATAGCTTCTTTATCCAAATAAGGATCAACACCTCTCAATACTTTAGCATCAACAATACTACCATCCTTGTTAACAACGAACTGTACAGTTACACGACCTTGAGTTCCGTTTTCCTGAGCAATAGTAGGATATTTGATATTTTTACTCAAGTACTGCATCAAACCAGCCATACCTCCATTAGGAAATTCGGGCATATTTTCTACAACCTCGAAAATAGTTTGTTCTTCCGGTTCTTCTTCTTCAACAGCGACCGGGACATATTTAATTTCTACGGCCTGATTTGTTTCCTCAGAAGTGGCAATAGTAGTTTCTTCCACATCAGCATCATCATCTACGATTGTCAAAGTTTCAGCAATCGGAGGTGCTACAGGAGGCGGAGGAGTAGCCTGTTCAGGTTGTTCTGTAATAGGAATAATTTCCTCTTCAAATACGAGGTCACTGATTGCCTGACTCGTATCAATCTTGATGTCACGCTTAGTCCATTCGAACGCGATGAACATGAATGCGAGCACGATTACATAACCGACGAGCATCCAAGTTGACTTCTTGTTCTCCAAGTCTGCTTTAGGTGTCTTTTTAATTTCCATAATTTATAATATAATTTTAGTGTTTCTCATTGGGACAAATATAGCACTTTTCCCACGATTGTTTTTGCTTAGATGTGTTTTTTTACACAATAAGCAATACATTTTCGTTTTTTTAATTCTTCAAAAGCGTATACATGCTTTTATGCCACAAATGTAACGAGATATTTTAAAAATACCGTATCTTTGGCAAGAATTTTAAATGAATTATTGAAAAATCCTCTATAGAGAGAGCTAATTCATAAAATTAAAGTATAAAATCATTTCAAATGAAAAAGATAACAATTGCAATCGATGGTTTTTCCTCATGTGGGAAAAGTACTATGGCAAAAGACCTTGCACGTGAAATTGGATACATATATATAGATAGTGGTGCTATGTATCGTGCAGTTACCTTATATAGCATAGAAAATAGCATTTTCCAGAATGATAAAATTGATACAAAAAGACTAGAGAAACACATCAACGATATTCATATTTCTTTCCATCTGAATTCGGAGACAGGACGTCCAGACACCTATCTTAATGGAAAAAATGTAGAAAACAAAATTCGTACAATGGACGTTTCTTCTCATGTAAGTTCTATTGCCGCTTTGAGTTTTGTACGTGAAGCGATGGTAGCGCAACAACAGGAAATGGGTAAGGCCAAAGGCATCGTAATGGACGGCCGCGATATCGGTACTACTGTCTTCCCAGATGCAGAACTGAAAATCTTTGTAACTGCTTCTCCTGAAATACGTGCACAACGCCGATATGATGAATTGAAGGCTAAAGGAGAAGATATTAGTTTTGACGAAATTCTGGAGAATGTAAAACAACGTGATTATATCGACCAAAATCGGAAAGTAAGTCCGCTCCGCAAAGCAGATGACGCACTGTTACTTGACAATAGCTATATGACTATTTCCCAACAAAAAGAATGGTTGTCAGAGCAATTCAACAAAGTGTGTAAAGCATAATGCCGGAAAAAGCTATACCTAATTTGAGCTCTTATTTATTGTCTATAAATCAACAACTAGAAAAATGATAAAAGTAGAAATAGATGAAGGTTCAGGCTTCTGTTTCGGAGTAGTCACTGCGATAAATAAAGCTGAAGAAGAACTGGCCAAAGATGGTACATTATATTGCTTAGGAGATATTGTACACAATAGCCGAGAGGTAGAACGTCTAAAAGAAATGGGGCTTATCACCATCAACCATGACGAATTCAATCATCTACATGATGTTAAAGTACTATTACGTGCTCATGGTGAACCACCTGAAACTTATGACATTGCCCGTCGTAATAACATTGAAATCATCGATGCAACTTGTCCTGTTGTACTCCGTCTGCAAAAAAAAATCAAACAGGAGTATACACAGGAAAGCAATGAAGATAAGCAAATCGTGATATATGGGAAAAACGGTCACGCTGAAGTACTAGGATTGGTAGGACAAACTACTGGTAAAGCGATAGTCATTGAAAAGCTAGAAGAAGCCAAGAAATTGGACTTCAGCAAAAGTATCCGTCTTTATTCACAAACGACTAAATCTCTGGAAGAATTTCAAAAAATCGTTGAATATATTAAAGAGCATATTTCACCGAATGTCACTTTTGAATATTACGACACAATCTGTCGGCAAGTAGCCAATCGCATTCCGAATATCCGCAAATTTGCTGCTTCGCACGACCTGATATTTTTCGTTAGTGGTAAAAAGAGTTCTAACGGGAAAATCCTGTTCCACGAATGCCAATCAGTCAATCCAAATTCTCATTTTATAGACAGTGCCGAAGAAATTGATAACAATCTGCTTATGGGAGCAGCTTCCATCGGCATATGTGGAGCAACCTCCACGCCCAAGTGGTTAATGGAGGAAATATTCAAGGCAATCAAATCACGCCTTTAAGCCAAAATGTCATCCTTTTGGAACAGCAAATTAACGTAATTTATTAGTCATGGCCTTAGCTTTTTGCTATCTTTGCGCCAATTATTAACATAAAAAAGATTGTTATGGGAACAGTTAAGTGCATCGGTATCTTGACATCCGGAGGTGATGCTCCGGGAATGAACGCTGCCATCCGCGCAGTGACGCGTGCAGCTATTTACAACGGACTACAAGTGAAAGGTATATATAGAGGTTACAAAGGTCTAGTGACCGGTGAAATTAAAGAATTTAAAAGCCAAAACGTAAGTAATATTATCCAATTAGGTGGTACTATTCTGAAAACAGCCCGCTGTAAAGAGTTTAAAACTCCCGAAGGTCGTCAGATAGCATACGATAATATGAAGAAAGAAGGAATAGATGCTCTAGTGGTCATTGGTGGTGACGGCTCTCTATCGGGTGCACGTATTTTTGCACAAGAATTTGATGTTCCTTGTATCGGTCTACCAGGAACTATCGACAACGATCTTTATGGTACAGATACTACAATAGGTTATGATACGGCATTAAATACAATTCTGGATGCCGTAGATAAAATCCGTGATACGGCAACCTCTCACGAACGTTTGTTTTTTGTGGAAGTAATGGGTCGTGATGCCGGATTCCTCGCTTTGAACGGTGCCATAGCTTCCGGTGCAGAGGCAGCTATCATTCCGGAATTTAGTACAGAAGTCGACCAATTGGAAGAATTCATTAAAAATGGTTTCCGCAAATCAAAGAACAGTAGTATAGTACTCGTTGCTGAAAGTGAACTGACAGGTGGTGCTATGCACTATGCAGAACGTGTAAAGAACGAATATCCTGAATATGATGTACGCGTAACCATCCTTGGTCACTTGCAACGTGGAGGAAGTCCTACTGCTCACGACCGAATTCTCGCCAGCCGTATGGGGGCTGCCGCTATTGATGCCATCATGGAAGGACAGCGCAATGTTATGATCGGTATTGAACATGACGAGGTTGTTTACGTTCCTTTTACCAAAGCAATCAAAAATGACAAGCCCATTAAGAAAGATTTAGTAAATGTATTGAGAGAACTCTCAATCTAATTCATATACTATACATTATACGGACCCGACAGATTATAACTACCATCATCTGTACCAGTCCGTATAATTATAATAAATTTCTTATAGCCATTTCTTTACTATCCTTTCGGTTTCATTCCACAACTGGCGCATTTGCACATGCTGCATATATTTTTCTGATATTTTTTTGGGATGACAACTCACATTTAGGGTTCCTGTCCGTTTCCCGGTCTCTTCATCCAGCAATAGACTGATAGCAGTTGCCGCCCCTTGTCTGGGAGTCCGTATAAAAGGACGGAAAAAAATATCAGTCAACGGGTCAAACCACATATGCATCGTTATGATGTTAGTGGAAACTATTCCCGGATCCGCAGCATTGACTATTATCCCCTTGTCTTTCACCCGATTTGCCAAATCAATAGTAAATAATGTCAAAGCCAGCTTCGTATTACTATAAATAGGTATACGCCAGAAACTACCTTTTTTCCCATGTAGAAAGAAATCGGGAAAGTCAATCTTACCAATAGCATAAGTACAGGAAACCATATTCACGATCCGACTCCCCTCACCCATCAACGGCAACAATTTACGAGTCAATAAATAAGGTCCTACATAGTTTACGCCTACTGTTTGTTCCAGTCCATCCTCAGTAATACGACGTTCTGTTTCCATAGTACCGGCATTATTCATCAGCAGACTCAACGGCTCTCTCCGTTCTAATATTTCATTTGCAAAAGAAGAAACGGAAGAAAGTGAAGCAAGATTTATCTCTTTTACCTCAATACACGAGTTTCCCGTTTCACGTATCAGTAATTGTCTCTTAGGTTCAGCTGCCTGCAAACTTCGGCAAGCCATAATGATCCGGTAACCAGCTATAGCCACGGCACGAGTAATTTCCATACCCATTCCTCCATCTGCTCCGGTTATAATCGCAAGTTTCACCTTTTTAATTGATAATTGATAATTAACAATGAGTTATCAGCCTTTCGCTTCTATTCTCTCTATTTCCTTCTTAAGACAGGCAGGAAGTTTCTCATTCAGATGTTGATGACAGGCCATCTCAATAGAATACATCCGTGCAATACAATAATTGCTGTGCCTGCAATTACAACGCGCATTTTCCTCTTCGCGCATACGATTGACAAATCCCGGTTCATTAAGCAACGCGCGCGCCATTTGTACTGCCTCAAAGCCGTCATCCAACACCTCATCTATCTTGTCACGGGATACCAGACCACCTACATAAATCAAAGGCATCTTCAACTCCGCACGGAACTTCAAGGCATCTTCCAAGAAATAAGCTTCCTTAAATGGCACGGCAGGTATCATCCATTTACCTACCATACGTACTCCATACTTCAACCACCAGCAAGTCATATAATGCGTCATACTACGAATAGGCATCTCCCCCCGCATCACATACATTGGTGCTTTACTGACAAAACCTCCACTCAATACCAGCGCATGAACACCCGATTGCTCCAGACGCTTTGCCACCTGCATAGTTTCATCAATTTCCATCCCTCCACGGAAACCATCACGCATATTCACCTTTACCAATATCGCCATGTCATTACCTGCAGCTTTCATCACCTCTTCCATCACCATATCCATGAAGCGCATGCGATTTTCCAATGAACCACCGAACTCATCTTTCCGATGATTGGTGGCAGGTGAAAGAAACTGGCTGATAAGATATCCATGTCCGGCATGAATTTCTACAGAATTAAAACCGGCTTCACGTGCCAGATTTACCGAACGACCATACGCACGCGCCATTTCAGGTAGTTCATCCGCACGTAGTCCACGCACAAACGTTGGAGAATAAAGATTGAAACCACCGCTAGCTCCCACCGGTGTACAACCACATATACTTTTGTGAGACATATTACCACAATGTCCCAACTGAATACCTGCTGCCGCTCCCTCCGCATGAATGGCATCAGTCAGCCTGCGAAGCCCAGGAACAATCTCAGGACGCATCCATAACTGACGATCAAAAGAAAGTCCACTTTGTGTAACAGCAGCATAGGCAACAGTAGTCATGCCAATACCACCTGCCGCCACCGAACGATGATAATTAAGCAACATATCAGACGGAACATTACCCGGGCACATACTCTCAAAGGCAGCCGAACGAATAGTACGATTACGCAAAGTCAATGGTCCGAAAGTAACAGGTGTAAATAACTTTGAGCTTTTCATTATTCCTTATTCTTTAATATATAAAGGGTATAATACGTTTTCTTTTCCCTACAGCCTCATTACCAAACTCTTCACGGTAATGTTTATAAATAGCATCAGCACGAGGTACCAAATTGGCGAATGTCCACCACACAAAAACCCATGCAGCCGGAGAAGCAACCAATATTGCAAACCCTATCCATTCTATCAACTCACCCAAATAATTGGCGGAAGTGACATATCGATAAAGTCCTTTACCCGGAAGGTAATGTTTTGTATCACCGGGTTTACGCAGATGACGTATCACATAATCGGAATGTAGATTTATTCCCATTCCTATAAAAAACAGCAAAAGCCCTCCAATAGCCCATGGAGAAAGGAAATAATACCAACCATCCCCATACAGTTTACTTATCGGGAAATAGAATATTCCACCAGCTTGCATAATCCCATTCAAAAGATTGAATACAATCCCCATCGTCATAATAGCAATCGGCATACGAGACTTTCCTTTTAATAGCAATGGAAAAATAAAAGAACGTTGAAAATAATGAAGCAGAAATAATAACAGGAAAATAAATTGTGGTATCGTCACCCCTATCCCGCTATATATCCAAAGAGCCGACATCACAAAAAAGACCGGAGCTTCCATCAATACCCAAGCCAATTTATTATTAATAGATGCTCCCCACGAAGCTGTTCGAAATATCCCATACCCCGCTTTTATAAAATAGAGTGCAATAAAGACAAAAAGAGCTATCACACTCATTACCCATAAAAAGGCCTGAAAATCTCCCCGGCTCATATTCTTTCATTTAAATACAGCAAATATAGAAAAAACTTACAATACTCAAATCGTTTTCCAAAGATTATTAAAACATTTTTCATCTTATCTGGGAAGAAAATATCCAAAGAAAAGGGATACTTCCGGTTTATTAAACCTGGTAGCATCCCCTATAAGCTCCATTATTTTACTTCAAACGACTAACGTTTGTTAATAGGTACATATATCGTATCTTCTAGTATATTCTTATAAGCCGGACGAATGATACGTTTACCTTCAAAATTCAGTTCTTCGTTACGATGGGCACACCAACCGACAATACGTGCCATGGCAAACAGTGGAGTAAATATTTCCTGTGGTAATCCAATCATCTCGTACACAAAACCCGAATAGAAATCAATATTACTTGAAACCGTTTTCCCGTTATTCTTGATACGGCCGAAAGTAGAGATAGCACGTTCTTCCAGTAACTCAAGGAATGCAAACTCTCGTTCTTTACCTTTTTCACGAGCCAAGTCACGAGCTAATTCTTTCAGCAGAACGGCACGCGGATCAGAAATAGTATACACTGCGTGACCGATACCATAAATCAATCCAGTCTTGTTGTAAGCTTCTTTATTCAGCATACGGGTAAAGTAAGTATCAATTTCATCCACATTCGTCCAATCCTGAATATTCTCTTGTAAATGATGGAACATATCAGCTACCTGAATATTAGCACCACCATGAAGCGGACCTTTCAAAGAACCGATCCCTGCAGCAATGGCCGAATAGGTATCTGTCCCTGTAGAAGATGTGACACGTACGGTGAAAGTTGAATTATTACCGCCACCATGTTCAGCTTGAAGTACCAGTAGTAAATCGAGAGTACGAGCATCCAACTCTGTATAATCTTTTTTCAACATATATAGGAAGTTCTCGGCAATAGACAGTTTTTCCTGCGGATGACGGATATGCAAAGAACGACCATGAGTGGCATGGCGAAGCATGTTATAGGCATATGCAATAATAGTAGGGAACTGCGATATCAGTTCGATACTTTGTCGCATCAGATTATCACGGGAAGTATCATCAGCCTGCGGATCAAAACGATACATCTCTAGTACGCTACGTGCCAAGATATTCATAATATTGTTTCCTTCCAGCTCAATGATATTCATCTTTGTCTTTTGTTCCAACGGCATATTGTCGTTGATGAGTTCACAGAAAGAGTTCAACTCTTCCTTATCAGGTAACCTACCTGAAAGCAACAGATATGCCACTTCTTCAAAACCAAAACGTTTTTCTTTAATAACCGCATGTGCCAGGTCTTCCAAATCATAACCACGATAAAACAGTTTTCCAGGAATAGGCTTCAAGCCTCCTCCGGGAATACGTTCGTATCCTACCACATTGCCAATCTTGGTCAGACCGACCAATACACCGGTTCCATCTTCGTTGCGCAATCCACGTTTCACGTCAAACTTCTTGAACAGTTCGTTTTCAATTCGGGTGGCTTCTTTCAAGTCCTCCGAAAGTTTATAAATCAAATACTCCTTCTTCATGACATTATTCAGTTTTCATATATCGTATAATCATACATCATTCTTTCTCTCTTTCAATTCTTTCCACAACCTCCCGTGTAAAGTTCGACGTAGACATAGATACACCACCAGGCATGAAACGGGCAAGGTCGGCAGTGGCACGTCCTTCCATAAAACTCTTTTCCAAAGCCTTTTCTATCAGGGAGGCAGACTTTTTCCAACCAAAATATTCAAGCATCATCACGGCAGAAAGAATGATGGAACATGGATTTACAATATCTTTTCCCGCTATATCAGGAGCAGTACCATGAGTAGCTTCAAAGATAGCGTGTCCTGTTTTGTAGTTGATATTAGCCCCGGGAGCAATACCGATACCTCCTACCATAGCCGCCAATTGATCGGAAATGTAATCACCGTTCAAATTTAAGGTAGCGACAACGGAATATTTTTCGGGAACCAACAGCGTATTTTGCAGGAAAGCATCAGCAATACAATCTTTGATAAGCAAACGTCCCTCAGTTATCTCCTTACCGAACTCACGTTCTGCCAATTCATACCCCCACTTCTTGAAACCACCTTCGGTGAATTTCATAATGTTTCCCTTGTGTACCAACGTCACTGACGGCAGATGATTGTCGAGTGCGTACCGACATGCCGCACGTACCAGCCGTTCCGTCCCTTCTTTAGAAACAGGTTTCACACCGAATGAGGCTGTTTCGGGGAAACGTACTTTTGTCACTCCCATTTCATCATGCAAAAAATGGTAGAACTTCTCTGCTTCAGGCGTTCCGGCTTCCCACTCGATACCGGAATAGATATCTTCGGTGTTTTCACGAAATACGTACATATTCACTTTCTGTGGCTCCTTCACCGGAGAAATCACTCCTTTATACCAACGTATGGGACGCAGGCAAACGTACAGATCTAATGTCTGGCGTAACATTACGTTCAAAGAACGAATACCACCACCTACAGGAGTTGTCAACGGACCTTTGATACCCACTTTATATTTACGGAAAGCCTCCAACGTCTCGTCTGGCAACCACGTCCCCATTTCACGGAACGCACGTTCACCTGCCAAGACTTCTTTCCACTCGATACCACGTCCGTCACCATAAGCTCTCCTGATGGCGGCATTCACTATAGCTTGCATGGAAGGGGTTACCTCAGTTCCCACTCCATCACCCATTATAAAAGGTACGGTTATTTTTTCCATTTTCTATCGTGCGTTTAATGCAGAACCGGCGCGGAACCAGTTTATCTGCAGTTCGTTATAAGTATGTTGTACCTCAAAATCCTCCTTAGTTCCGTCTTCATGGTAAAGAACAACTTTCAGATTACGTCCCGGAGCAAAATCCCTCAAACCAATAACGGAAAGTAAATCATGCTCCTGAATTTTATCGTAATCGGCTTTGTCAACAAAAGTCAGTGCCAACATACCTTGTTTCTTCAAGTTCGTTTCGTGGATGCGGGCAAAACTCTTTGCGAGAATAACGCGCACATTAAGGAAACGCGGCTCCATGGCAGCATGTTCACGGCTAGAACCTTCACCATAGTTTTCTTCGGCAACGACAATGGAGGGTATTCTTTCCGATTTATACAATTTAGCCGTACCCGAAACAGTTTCGTAAGCATTGGTAGAACGATTCCAAATCTTGTTGGTTTCACCATTGAAAGCATTGACAGCCCCCATCAACATATTATCGGAAATATTTTCCAAATGTCCACGAAACCGAAGCCACGGACCTGCCATTGATATATGATCGGTAGTACATTTGCCTTGTACTTTAATCAGTAAAGGCATATTCAGCAAGTCAGTACCGTCCCATGCAGGAAAAGAAGCCAACAATTGCAAACGCTGTGAATGTGGGTCTACCACAATATTTTTTCTTCCACTACTTGGTGCTATATATCCTTCGCTACCGGCTGCAAATCCTTGTGACGGCAGTTCTTCGCCAACTGGTTCAGAAAGTTTCACCCTCATACCGTCATTGTTTATCAGCATATCCTTCAACGGGTTGAAACACAAGTCACCGGCAATGGTCAATGCCATTGTCAGCTCCGGGGATGCAACAAAAGCATAGGTATTTGGATTACCGTCTGCCCGTTTGGCAAAATTACGATTGAAAGAGGTTACGATGGAATTCTTACGGGTAGGATTATCTGTTTCACGTTTCCACTGTCCGATGCAAGGTCCACAGGCATTTGCCATAATCGTTGCTCCTATTTTTTCGAAAACATCAATCATTCCATCACGTTCGGCCGTAGTACGAATTCGTTCAGAACCAGGATTGACAATCAAGGGAACAGCTACGTGCAAGCGTTTTTCCTGTACTTGGCGCGCCAAAGAAACGGCACGACTTAAATCCTGATAAGAAGAATTGGTGCAGGAACCTATCAGTCCGACTTCCACTTTACGAGGATAACCGTTTTTCAAGACCTTTTCTGCAAATTCAGAAACAGGAGTCGCCGCATCAGGGGTAAAAGGTCCATTGATATAGGGTTCTAAAGTAGAAAGATCGATATCAATTATACGATCGTAATACTTCTCAGGACAATCGGTCACTTCTTCATCTGCACAAAGGTCGACTGCTACAGAAGCAGCCAGTTCGGCTACTTCTTCACGTCCGGTAGCTTTCAGATAGGCCGCCATACGCTCGTCAAAAGGAAAGAGTGAAGTAGTAGCACCGACTTCAGCGCCCATATTGCATATCGTGGCCTTGCCAGTGGCAGATAATGAAGTTGTTCCGGAACCAAAATATTCAATAATGGCATTTGTTCCACCTTTTACCGTAAGGATACCTGCTAATTTCAAAATTACATCTTTCGGAGCTGCCCATCCGTTCAGTTTGCCGGTGAGACGTACACCTATCAGGTGAGGCATTTTCAGTTCCCATTCCATACCGGTCATTACATCCACGGCATCGGCACCTCCTACCCCAATGGCCACCATACCCAATCCACCAGCATTAGGAGTATGAGAGTCTGTACCAACCATCATACCACCCGGAAAAGCATAGTTTTCCAAAACAACCTGATGAATAATACCTGCACCGGGCTGCCAGAATCCAATACCATAGCATGAAGACACATCTCGAAGAAAGTTATACACTTCTTCATTGGTCTTTGTGGCTGTAGCTATATCTTCCCTGGCGCCTTTATAAGCTTGAATTAAATGGTCACAGTGTACAGTAGAAGGCACTGCAACTTCGTCGCGACCAGCATTCATAAACTGTAATAAAGCCATTTGTGCGGTTGCATCCTGCATTGCTACACGATCAGGACGGAAGGTAACATAATCTTCTCCACGCTTATAATTCTTTACTTCATCCGTATTATACAAATGAGCATACAAAATCTTCTCCGCCAGCGTCAACGGGCGTTTCAAAACAGCTCGGGCTTGTCTTATTTTCCCTGCATAAGCAGCATAAAACGCCTTTAGCATTGTCAAATCATACACCATAACCACTTGTTTTTAATTTTTCAATATTGTAAAGATTACAAATTAATATTATAAACAAATAAAAAGAGGTAAATGTTTAACAAAATAAAACTTTTCTTCTGTTGAAGAGAGAGAATGATTACCTTTGTAAGAAATTTAATGATAATTTAGGGGCATAGTACCCCAGCAAATTCCCATTTATAATATCTCAAGATATGACCAACAAAATACAGTCTCCCATCATACACCTCCAGCAGCACCAGTTCTTGCTACGTATGGAATACGAATACGAGAAAGAGGAGTTTAAACGGCAGACCGAAAATATGGGTGTTGCCCGGAAAGTGAAACGTGGACTTTGCTGGTATCCTATTTCTTCTGGACGAAGTTACTACAATTCACTCAATCAGTTGGTAATAGAAATTACACATTCGGAAGAGACTGACATAGAACACAATTTTGAATTCGGGCGTCCCGTCGTTTTTTTCCGTCAATCCGTCGACGGAAAAATCACCTATATGAATTTTATTGCTACTGTCAGTTATGCCGATGAAACTCGTATGGTAGTAGTAATGCCCAGTGCAGGATCCATCATGGAAGTGCAGCAAGCAGAGAATTTGGGTGTACAACTCTATTTTGACGAGACCTCCTATCATACCATGTTCGAAGCGTTGGAAGATGTGCTTCGCGCCAAAGGAAATCGATTGGCAGAATTACGGGATATTTTATTAGGAACATTGAAGGCCGGTTTCCGTGAACTCTATCCTGTACGCTTCCCATGGTTAAATTCAAATCAGGAAACAACAGTCAACAAAGTACTATGTGCCCGTGACGTAGCCGTCGTACACGGTCCTCCGGGAACCGGAAAAACTACCACCCTTGTAGAGGCCATTTACGAAACCTTACATCGAGAGCCACAAGTGATGGTCTGCGCTCAAAGTAATACTGCAGTCGATTGGATATCTGAGAAACTGATAGATAGAGGCGTTAATGTGCTACGTATAGGTAATCCTACACGCGTCAATGATAAAATGCTTTCATTCACTTACGAGCGGCGTTTTGAAAGTCATCCCCTCTACACAGAATTATGGAGTATCCGTAAAAGTTTGCGTGAAATGGGAGGACATGCCCGCCGAGGTAGTTATGAAGAACGGGAAGGAGTACGTAATCGGATGAGCCGCCTTCGCGACCGTGCTACGGCATTGGAAATTCAAATCAATGCTGATCTGTTTGACAGTGCCCATGTCATCGCCTCAACCCTTGTCAGTAGTAATCATCGCCTACTGAATGGACAACATTTCGGTACCTTGTTTATTGATGAAGCCGCTCAAGCTTTGGAAGCTGCCTGCTGGATAGCCATCCGTAAAGCCGACCGAGTAATATTGGCAGGAGATCATTGCCAACTTCCTCCTACTATAAAATGTTATGAAGCCGCCCGTAGTGGATTGGAACGTACATTAATGGAAAAAGTAGTTGCCAATAAACCTGCTGTCGTTTCTTTATTAAAAGTACAATATCGGATGCACGAAGACATCATGCGTTTCTCTTCCGACTGGTTCTACAATGGTGAACTCCAGGCTGCGCCAGAAATACGTCATCGGGGTATATTGGATTGGGATACGTCCATCAGTTGGATTGATACATCGGAGATGGATTTCAAAGAAGAGTTTGTTGGTGAAACGTTTGGACGTATCAACAAAGAAGAAGCCAAGTTGCTACTACAAGAATTGGAAACCTATATCAAGCGGATAGGTGGTGACCGTATTCTGGATGAACGAATTGATTTCGGAATAATCTCCCCCTATAAAGCACAGGTACAATATCTCCGGAATAAAATTAAAACAAGTTCTGCCCTCCGTCCTTACCGCAATCTATTCACCGTAAATACCGTCGATGGTTTTCAAGGACAAGAGCGTGATATTATTTTCATCAGTCTGGTAAGAGCAAACGAAGATGGCCAAATCGGATTTCTGAATGATCTGCGCCGAATGAATGTAGCTATAACAAGAGCACGAATGAAACTGGTGATATTAGGAGAAGCAACAACATTGAGCTATCATGTTTTTTATAAGAAATTGATAGAATATATAAAAAAAACTTCCCTATAATACTATTTACAGGGAAGTTTTTCTCATCTGTTCTATCCTATATAACAAGAATTAGTTATTTTCCGGACGGAGTTTACGAACGGTAACAGCAGTCTGCCACATCTCACTTTCGCGCAATGCTTTCAGTTCTTCGTTCAGTTTCTCACGATAATCAGGCTGAGAATTACTATCGATAGAAATCTGAGCTTCATTACCACTCTTCACACTTGCATACAATTTCTGAACAACCGGTTTGATAGCATCGTGGAACGGAGTCATCCAATCCAGAGCACCACGTTGAGCAGTAGTCGAACAGTTGGCATACATCCAGTCCATGCCATTCTTAGCAAACAAAGGCATCAAAGACTGAGTCAGTTCTTCAACTGTTTCATTGAATGCTTCAGAAGGGGTATGACCATTTTCACGCAGCACCTCATATTGAGCCAACAGTAATCCTTGAATGGCACCCATCAAAGAGCCACGTTCACCGGTAAGGTCAGAAGTAGCTTCACGAACGAAAGTTGTTTCAAACATATAACCAGAACCGATACCGATACCCAGTGCCAGAGTTCTGTCTAATGCCTTACCGGTAGCATCCTGATAGATTGCGTATGAAGAATTCAAGCCACGACCTTCAAGGAACATGGTGCGGAGAGAAGTGCCCGATCCTTTAGGAGCCACCATAATAACATCAATATCTTTTTGAGGAACAACACCTGTACGGTCACTCCAAGTAATAGCGAAACCATGCGAGAAGTAAAGAGCCTTTCCGGGAGTCAAATAAGGTTTGATAGTCGGCCATACAGACATTACAGCTGCATCAGACAACAAACACATAATAATAGTACCTTTCTGACAAGCTTCTTCAATACCGAACAGAGTTTCACCCGGTACCCATCCGTCAGCCACCGCTTTGTCAAAAGTTTTACCTTGACGCTGTCCAACAATTACATTGAAGCCATTGTCACGCAAATTGCAAGCCTGACCAGGCCCCTGCACACCGTAACCGATAACTGCGATTGTTTCATCTTTCAAAATCTCACGTGCTTTTTCCAAAGGAAATTCTTCGCGGGTTATTACATTTTCCATAACACCACCAAAATTCAATTGTGCCATTTTTTGTTTAATTTTTATTTGTGGCTTACGCCAACTGATTGATTAATATATTTATTTCTCTGTAAATATCACTTTCGAACGACATACCACCTCTCCGGCATTCTTTTTCACCTCTATTTCATACACACCGTTACCAACATCATCCTTATAGAAAGTGAGCACATCGCCATAGTAACTCTCTGCCACGTATGCCATCTCGAAACGGCGTATCCTGCTCTTTTTATAAAATTCTATCGGGAACAGGTCAAGGATATGCTCAATATAACGAATACTGTTTACATGCCCGTTGATATCGATATCACTATATTTAGCTTCCAAAATGGTAGAGGGTTCCGTAGCCGTCACCTTAATACGCGAAGGCTTTTCTATGGGGCAAGACTCGTCACAGACATAGTCTACGATACTACCACCATGTAGCGCCAGCAAATCGGCAGGTTTACGAGTATTCATACTGATCATTGCCCATACCGAGCGCGCATAACCAATCTTCTTACCATCCTTATCGATAATTGCAAAGTTACGATCCGTAAAAAGACGATATACATTCTCTACCCAAGTCTGAATGGAAAAGTCTTCATACTGATAAGGCATTTCATCCAATTCAATAGCCAGACGAGACAAAACCCACGTATAATTATCTTCATTCAACGTAGCGATACCAAAGCCACGGTCACTGGCATGAAATCCAGCACAATTCAACAAATGGTTACCAAGCACACCCATGGTCAAACGCCCGGTAAAATCCACATGAAACGGTTCCGCCACAAATTTATATGTACCTATTTTATTATTCTCACTCATTATTCTTGTTGTTCTTTACTTTGACGATATTTCGCTTCACGGTCTGCCAGATATTCATTTACCCGCTCAAAACAACTGGTTGTAATAGCTATCCGACCGGAACGCACAAATTGGAGCACACAATCCAAAGTTCTCAACTCTTCATATAAGTTGGTAATTTCCTCACTCATACCATTCTTTTCCACTATGGAAAACACGGAATTCACCTCTACAATCCGGGCATTATACTTGCGTATTACCTTAGAAACCTCCGGCTTTTCTTCAAGTGTAGGCGTAGTTATTTTATAAAGCGCAATTTCATGCTGATAGATTTCATCATCCGTAAAGTAGTGAGCCTGCAGTACATCTATCTTTTTACTGATTTGCTTTGTCACCTTTTCGATAGTATCTTTATCTGTCCACGCGGTAATGGTATATTTATGTACTCCTTTAATGGAAGATGCCGAAACATTCAAGCTTTCTATATTTATCTGGCGACGGGTGAATACAGCCGTCACTTGATTCAGCAAACCGGCGAAATTCTCCGAATGAACGATAATTGTATATAATGTTTTGTTCATTTCTCTAATTACTAATTACAAGTTACTAATTACAAGGCTGCTGTTTACGATTACAAACTTTCAAGTTCTCCAAAGTGTCACTTATCCGTAATTTGTAATTATCTCAGCACTCCAACAACATCTGATTAACCGAACCTCCCGGAGGAGTCATTGGCAACACATTACCTTCTTCTTCTACACAAGCCTCCAAAAGGAAAGGACCATCTGTTGCAATCATTTCATTAATAGCCTGTTCCAACTCTTCACGATTGAATACCCGGCGTGCCGGAATATCGTATGCAGATGCTATTTTCATATAATCAGGATTCTGCATCGGCGTAAACGAATAACGACGATTGAAGAACATGGCTTGCCACTGACGAACGTTACCCAAGAAGTTATTGTTCAGCAAAATCATCTTAACCGGAGCTTTTTGTTCCATCACCGTACCCAGTTCCTGTAAATTCATCTGTAAACCACCATCTCCCATAAATACACACACCATACGGTCGGGGCTTCCAAAAGTAGCACCGATAGCGGCAGGAAGGCCAAACCCCATAGTACCCAATCCGCCGGAAGTAACGATACTACGTTCCTTGCTATATTTAAAATAACGTGCAGACATCATCTGATTTTGACCGACATCAGTCACCAAGATAGCTTCATTATTTGTAGCCTCACTCACTGCACGTACCACTTCACCCATATTCAGCGCATCACCTACCGGATGGAGCTCCGGACGGATTACCTTCTCCTCCTCCACCTCCTCATATGGAATAAAGCTATCCAGCCATTCCTTATGTTCCGCAGGTTTCAAAAGCCTGGTAACAGCCGCCAAGGTTTCCTTACAGTCACCCAATACGGCAACATTTGTCTTTACATTCTTATCTATTTCCGCAGGATCGATATCAAAATGAATAACCTTTGCCTGTTTGGCATATGTATCCAGCTTACCTGTGACACGGTCATCAAAACGCATACCCACAGCTATCAGGACATCACACTTATTGGTATTAATATTCGGTCCCAAATTACCATGCATACCCAACATACCCTTATTTAATGGATGTTCCGTCGGCAATGCCGAAAGTCCCAACAAGGTACAACCGGCTGGCATTCCAGCTTTCTCAATAAAAGTACGAAGTTCTTGCTGCGCATTTCCCAACTCAACACCTTGTCCAACCAACACCAGCGGACGTTCGGCCGCATTAATCAATTCGGCAGCTTTCCGTATCGCTTCCGGTTCCATTTCTGGAACAGGCAGATAACTACGGACATAATCTACTTTTGTCGGTAGATACTCAGTTTTTTCTACCTGAGCATTCTTGGCAAAGTCCAATACAACCGGACCGGGACGACCGCTATTCGCGATATAAAATGCACGAGCCACCGCCCAAGCCACATCTTCGGCACGACGGATTTGATAACTCCACTTAGTAATAGGCTGTGTAATACCTACTAAATCCACCTCTTGAAAAGCATCCGTACCCAGAAAATTGGTTCCCACTTGACCGGCAATAACGACTATCGGAGTACTGTCAATCATGGCATCTGCAATACCTGTTACAGTATTAGTAGCGCCCGGGCCACTGGTAACCAAGCATACCCCCACTTCACCGGATACACGTGCAAAGCCCTGTGCGGCATGGGTAGCTCCCTGTTCATGGCGAACCAGAATATGATTTAAATTCTTTCTGTGATCATATAAAGCATCGAATACCGGCATAATACTACCACCCGGATAACCGAAAATGGTTTTTACTCCCTGATATTCCAAGGAGCGCATCAATGCCTCTGCGCCTGTTATTAAGTTTTCCATATCTATATTTACGATTTGACTATTTACGATTGAAACTCGTTTTTATATATTCATTAGTCAATCAACCTTACTGCCCCCTTATCTGCCGAACTCACCATGCTGGCGTATGCTTTCAGTGCTTTCGATACTTCCCGATCACGTGTTACCGGCGTCATAGGACGTGCAGCAAGTTCTTCATCCGTCAGTTTTACATTGATAGAACGGTTAGGTATATCGATTTCGATAATGTCACCATCCTGAATTTTACCAATATTCCCCCCGGCTGCCGCTTCAGGAGAAATATGTCCGATACTCAGACCGGAAGTACCACCACTGAAACGTCCATCAGTAATCAATGCACATTCCTTGCCTAAATGACGGGACTTGATATAAGAGGTAGGATAAAGCATTTCTTGCATGCCCGGACCACCTTTGGGTCCCTCATTGGTAATGACGACTACATCACCACTGACGACCTTTCCTCCCAATATCCCCTCACAAGCCGCTTCTTGCGAATCAAAGACTTTAGCCGGGCCGGTGAATTTCCAAATGTTTTCGTCCACACCTGCCGTCTTCACAACACAACCATCTTGAGCGATGTTACCTTTCAAAACGGCCAACCCGCCATCCTTACTGTATGCGTGTTCCAAATCGCGAATACAACCTTCGGCACGGTCAGTATCCAATTCCTTATAAACTGCATCTTGTGAACCCAGTTCCAGATTGAATTTTCCACCGGGTGCACTGGAGTATTTCCTAATCGCTTTTTTACAAACATTCGGACTGGTAATGCAATATTGATCAATCACCTCAGCCAACGTCATTCCATCTACGCGCCCTACGCTCGTATCTACCAAACCGGCTTTAGCCAGTTCCGCCATAATGGCAACGATACCCCCGGCACGATTCACATCCTGTACATGATATTTCTGGGTATTCGGCGCTACTTTGCACAAACAGGGAGTCTTGCGGGACAACTTGTCAATATCATCCATATTGAAATCTGCTTCGGCTTCATGAGCCACTGCCAATAGATGAAGTACCGTATTGGTAGAACCTCCCATGGCGATATCCAATGTCATGGCATTCAAGAAGGCCTGACGGGTAGCGATACTGCGGGGCAATACACTTTCGTCCCCCTCATCATAATATTTATAGGCATTTTCTACGATTAACTTAGCGGCATCCTTGAACAGTTTCTTACGATTTTCATGGGTAGCTACAATCGTACCGTTACCGGGCAAAGCCAACCCGATTGCCTCGTTCAGGCAGTTCATCGAATTAGCCGTAAACATACCGGAACAACATCCACAAGTAGGGCAAGCGTGTTGCTCAATCTTGGCAACCTCTTTATCGCTCACGCTTTCATCGGCCGATTTAATCATGGCGTCAATCAAATCCAGATGTCGCCCATTCCATTCACCGGCCTCCATCGGGCCACCGGAAACAAATACAGTAGGAATATTCAACCGCATGGCAGCCATCAGCATCCCCGGAGTAATCTTATCGCAGTTACTGATACAAACCATCGCATCCGCTTTATGCGCATTCACCATATATTCCACGCTATCTGCAATGATATCACGTGAAGGCAGCGAATACAACATGCCGTCATGTCCCATAGCGATACCGTCATCAATGGCAATGGTGTTGAATTCAGCGGCAAAGCATCCCAATTTTTCTATCTCCTCCTTTACAAACTGACCTATTTCATGCAGATGTACATGACCGGGAACAAATTGTGTAAACGAGTTAACTATTGCGATGATGGGTTTGCCCACCTGTTCTTTCTTCATACCATTGGCTGTCCACAATGCACGAGCCCCTGCCATACGGCGACCTTGTGTGCTGAACGAACTGCGTAACTGATGTTTCATCTTATCTATCTCCTTTTAATGAAAAAAGCCTCCCTCACAAGTGAGAAAGGCTTAATAAATATCTTATAACGTACATATACATACATAACCTCTCTCACGCTCTTGATGCCACGACCACGACGCGAATAATATGCAAGACTGCCAGGTTAATAGATGTATGTAAATTCATAACTTATAATATCTTTAAAATTCTTCGTTGTTATTCCGCTTAATTGTGCTGCAAAGGTAAATGCTTTTTTATAAACTCCAAACAAATTGAAGAAAAAAATAAGAAAAACATGAATAATCGTAAGGAAACAGAGTCTTTAAATCTTATTTTATCACCAATAGATCTATTTTCTGTGCTCAAATATAACTTACTTACATTTTTTATTATACACCCTCTGATTAACGACAAATTGCCCTTATCTTTGCTTGAAAGTAAAGATAAAGCTGTACTCCAACATAAAAAAATAAGCCCGCATATTTTATTCTGCATTCAAATTGCACTATCTTTGTCACTCCTTTCTATATTAAAAGGAAGAAGTTTGATAATTAATAAAGAACAAGAATTAATGGAAACAGTAGAAAACAAGTACATCACCGTAGCATATAAGCTGTACTCAATCGAAGACGGAGAAAGAGATTTTGAGGAAGAAGCATCCGCAGACCATCCCTTCCAGTTCATTTCCGGTTTGGGTTTAACTTTGGAAGCTTTCGAGAACCAAGTAAAAGATTTGAAGCCGGGTGATAAATTCGATTTCACAATTCCGGCTGACGAAGCATACGGAGCATACGATGACGAACACGTTATAGATCTCCCCAAAGACATTTTCGTTGTTGAAGGTAAATTCGATGACGAACGCGTAATTGAAGGAGCAGTTATTCCTTTGATGACCGCTGAAGGACAACGCATCAACGGAAGTGTAGTAGAAGTCAAGGAAGACGTAGTTGTAATGGACATGAATCATCCTTTAGCAGGTTGTGACCTGAACTTTACCGGTGAGGTCGTTGAAAGCCGTCCGGCTACCAACGAAGAACTGGCAGAAGTTGCCCGTATGATGAGTGGGGGTGGTTGTAGTTGCGGTTGTGATGACTGTGGCGGAGGATGTGGTGACCACGATCATGGATGTGGTGAAGGATGCTGCCATTAAGAAATTGAGAATTAAAAAATAAGAGCTGCGCAATGTTCGAATAATAATTAACTTAAACAGCGTAGCTCTTATTTTTTAATTCTCAATTTTCTAATTTTTCCCCGTCATTATTTCCAGCACCAGTCTATCAGTCTCATTCATTCCTTTTGAACCAATCTTGGTCAGATTACGAATGCTCTGGTCCACATCCTCATCAATGATACCTTCTACAGAAGTAACACAACGGTTCTCCATCGCCATAATAGCAGAAAGGACAGCAGTAGCCACCCCCGTAGTCACTTTCAAAGCACAACTCGGTTTGGCACCGTCACAAATCATTCCGGTAAGATTGGCAATCATATTCTGAACGGCAAAAGCCACTTGCTCATACGTACCGCCCATCAGCCAGGTAATACCACAACTGGAACCGGTGGCAGCTACCACACAACCACACAAAGCAGACAGACGTCCCAAACTTTGCTTGATATAAATTACCGTCAGATGACTCAACATCAACGCACGAATTAATTCTTCCTCTGATTTTTCATTTTCTTCAGCATAAACCAGTACTGGTAATGTAGCAGATATCCCCTGGTTACCACTTCCCGAATTACTCATAACGGGTATCATGGCACCTGCCATACGGGCATCACACGCTCCTGATGTATAAGACAAAATATGAGAGAACACACTGTCTCCCATCACTTTATGTTCATATGTGCCACGCAACATCTTTCCCAGCCCATGTCCAAAATCCCCTTCAAACGAACGTTCGGCAGCCGCTTTATTCAAACGGGCGGTCTCCAAAATAAAACTGATCTCCTCTAAAGGAGCCGTCATGGCAAAATCATAAACTTTACGCAAGTTTAAATCTACAGTCTGTTCCTCCTTTCCTCCGTTATTTGTATTTTGCTTATTCAACAGAATATCATTATTCCGGGCTATATATATAAAATTAGTATGTCCCCCGGCTATAATAGCGGTAGCTTTATCCTTTCCCGTCTCGCAACATACCTCAATATAAAGTTTCTCCTCGACATTCTCCTTTAAAGATATGTGTATACGCTTTTCATCCATAAAGCGTTTTCCCTCTTTTACCGCATCCGGCGTGCTGTCTCTCAATACTTCCAGTTGATACTCGGATTTACCGATCAACGCCCCCAAAGCCACTGCAATAGGCAACCCTATCATTCCCGTACCGGGTATCCCTACCCCCATAGCATTCTTCAGGATATTAGCACTCAGCAAAACATTTACCTTTTCCGGTTTCATACCCAATGTTTCAGCAGCTTTTGCCACACAAAGAGCCACCGCAATGGGCTCGGTACACCCGATTGCCGGAATAACCTCGCATTTTACCAACTCTATTATTCGCTTTCTTTCGGTTTCTGTCATCACTTCTTCAGGTTTTTATCATGCAAAAATAGCAAAAAGGATTGGAGAAATACTTTAATTACAAAAAAGAAACCTAACTTTGTCGGCAAAATTTCGTTTTCATAAAGTTGTAAAGACTTTAATTAGCAAACAGTTATTAACTAAACAGAAAAGTATGAGACTTAAAAATCTGATAGCCTATCTCTTTTTAGGCTTCGTAGCGGTATCATGTATTCAAGATGAGGCCCCAAATGCGGAAGCAGATATAGAAAGCTGTACAGTTCCGGGTGATGTGTTGAACCGTGACCCTATTGTTGGAAATGAGCAAATTGTTTTACCCTTAAAAAAAGGAGCGGATATTACAAAACTTGCTCCCGAATTTACGCTAACAGAAGGTGCAACCATCGAACCCGCAAGTGGAACTGTACGTGACTTTACCAACCCACAGAAATATACAGTTACTTCACAAGATAAAAACTGGAAGAAAGTATATGAAGTAAGCGCTATATTTTCCGGTATTCCAACTTCTTACCATTTTGAAGAGACAATTCCGTATAAAAATAAAAATGGAGAAACCATATACTACAACTTCAGGGAAACAGATGCTATAGGTAATTATCTGAATTGGACTAACGCCAACGAGGGTTTCGATTATACAGGTGTAAAGGCCGAACCGAATGATTATCCAACCAGTCCCGCTCCTAATGGAGTAAAAGGGAATTGCGTAAAACTAACAACAAAAAGTACAGGTGATTTAGGTGCTAAACTCAAAATGTACATTGCTGCCGGAAACTTATTTACCGGTAGTTTCAAGATTGTTATTCCAGAGGTAGTAAAAGCGACTAAATTTGGTGTTCCTTTCACTCATATTCCAACTTCACTCAAAGGTTACTATAAATATAAAGCCGGAACAGAATTCACTGTAGACGGAAAACCGGTTTCCGATAGAAAAGATATTTGCGACATTTACGGTGTATTCTATGAAACGGACGACTACGTAAAAACGCTGGATGGAACAAACATATTTACAAGCCCAAAAATCATTTCTATTGCACGTATCAACAATGCAAAAGAAACCGATCAATGGACAGAATTTAATATTCCATTCATCACACAACCAGGTAAGACTGTAGATCTTCAAAAGTTGGATGATGGAAAATATAATTTGGCTATTGTATTCTCCTCAAGTATAAAAGGAGATTTATTTGAAGGAGCAGTCGGTAGTACTTTATATATCGACGAAGTAGAATTGAGTTATACAGACAATGTAAACGAATAAATATGAAAAGATATATATTACTTTTTTGCTTGGCATTTATCGGCACAGTAGTAAAACTACAGGCACAAGAAGATCGCAATCATGGAATTATCTGGTCTGCCCTACATGGGTTGGAATATGAAGTCAGAGCTGGTATTAATGTAGGTGGCGCCACTCCCTTACCTTTACCTGAAGAAATCAGAGCTTTAACAGGATATAGTCCCAATGTCAATCTGGCACTTGAAGGACAAATTACAAAATGGCTCGGTAAACAAAAGAAATGGGGTATGATACTGGGGCTTCGACTTGAGAATAAAGGAATGGAAGCCAATGCACGTGTTAAAAATTATGGGATGGAAATCATTGGTGATGGTGGTGAACGACTTTCAGGAAATTGGACAGGAAAAGTAAAAACAAAATTCAGAGCTTCTTATTTTTCTATACCAGTATTGGCTGCTTACCAACTTAGCAAACGCGTAAAACTTAGTGCCGGTCCTTATATCTCATTTAAAACAAGCGGTGATTTCAATGGTTATGTTTCCGAAGGATATTTAAGAAAAGGTGACCCCACAGGAACCAAAGTTGAATTTAAAGATGAGAATACTGCTCCTTATGATTTCTCGGAAGATCTGCGTACATTCCAATGGGGTGTACAAGTAGGAGTTAATTGGAAAGCGTTCAAACGCCTTACTGTACATGGAGACATTGTTTGGGGATTGAATAACATCTTTAAGAAAGATTTCAAAACAATTTCATTCAATATGTATCCTATTTATCTGAATGCAGGGTTTGGATATGCATTCTAAATGTTTAGAATATTCTATCTGGATTTGATTAATAACGTAATAAAAAAAGTCCCGCTTATAATTAGTCGGGACTTTTTATTCCATAGATTATAAGTAATATCTACAATAATTCCCCTTACGCATGCAATTGAACCGCATCGCGTAAGGGAAATTTCTTAAATCATGTCTTGCAAGATATTTACTCTACAGCCAAATATTTCACATACAAGCTACTCAAATCAGCTCCCATAAATTGATCTCCCCATTTACTCGGAGTACAAACAATAGCCAATTTATATTTTTTAGAAGCATCATAAGAACCATTTCCAATTTCCTCAAACGGCACAGTCACTTCTACATAATCATTTTTAGCTGTTCCATCAGCCAATGCAGCTCTCAAAATAACTTTCTCGGATGTATTGATGTTAGTACCATCCAAAGTCTCGCTGTAATCACTTACTTCATATAGATAAGCAGCAATAGAGCACTCATCTACCTTACCTTCAACAACTTTGGCTACATTCTTTTTATTTTCTTCTACACTTTGATATACAGTTTCACCCGGAGTATATTTATACTTAAACTTAAAGTTTACAGGTTTCGCATTTTTATAAGGGACACCAAACTTGGTACTCTTCAGTGTATTCTTCGTATCTATTTCAAAGTCTCCTGAAAACAACGTCCCTGATGTTATGGCAGGTATCAGAGTAGGATTAGCCCCTGCCTTATTCAGAGTCTTAAAGGTGGTGATACGGGCAGAACCATCTTCAGCCTTAGTAACCGGAGCACCCGGAGCCGGCAAGTTAATTCCCATCCAAGGCAAAAGTTCGGCTGCCCCGTTTGACGAAGTCAATCCCTTCGGATTTCCATCTACCCATTCTTTCATATCAAAAGTAAAATTCACAAGCCAGCGCTCCACATAAATTGTATAGTCTTTCGAAACATTAGGGTCTTCCGCCAACATGTGATATTGAATGTAGTCATCCTTGCTCTTTAATACGGAGAAATCAATCGGTTTCTTACCATCCACCTGATCTTGAGACAAATATACATCTTCCTGACCGTCTCTATGTAACAAAATGTATCCTACGGTACCATTATCGCTAATCTTGTATTTAGGGGTCAAAAGTAAATCTTGATCGGGAGTGTCTCCCCAAACTTTTAACGTTAATGAACCTGACGCCGTCTCTTGCCCCATAATTACATTACTCGTAATAGTCATTTCTTCCATACTTACAGTCTGACTTTCAACTACATTTACCCCCTTGAAAGCGACCTTTACTTTCAACATACCCAACGCATCAATATCCAGTGCCAACGTCATATCGTCACCAATAATGGCACCTTTCAAATTAGCAGTCACTTCACCTATGGGGTCTTGTAATTTAATTTTTCTGCCTTTTGCTTCAAAACCATATACATCGCCTCTCTTCACTACAGGAATAGTATCTACATTGATATCACCCAACGCTATATCCTCAAAAGCAAAGTTTTTAATGTGCAATTTTACCATTGCAGTATCTCTCTTTTCCATTTTATAAGAATATGGTTTCTCAATATATACACGCTGCACCATGCTTACAGGATTAGGAATGTTGGAAACATCAATGTTCATATCACCTCTATATACCTTCTTATAAAAGGAAGTCACATTCACTATATCACCCTCAATCTCGGTCAAAGTAACATCAGCCGTCAATACTTTTTCATCAACCGTACCTTCAACCTTCACATTATATCCGGAAACATCATCTGACATCTCACCGGATAATTTACTAATATACATACTTCTGGTTTCTGCGGCAAAAGTTGCATTAGGAATTTTAAATTCTTCAACACCCGGAACAATATTACTCAGAATAATAGTTACTTTATCAGTACTTTCACCTTTAGCAAGTTCAATCTTAGCACCTTCAGTAGTTTCTGCTCCACTAACTGTCAGTTTCAAATCATCTCCTGAATATTCCGCTACAATATCTTCAACAGTAGGTGGAACTTCCGGTTTTTCATCATCGCTACAAGCAATGAACAGACTCATTGAACAGATCAATGCAAACAAATAAAACAATTTTTTTTTCATATAAATACTTGTTTAGTTAATAGAATACTCCTATATAAGAAGCAGTTTATTTTCTCTTTTTATACAAAGGCGCAAAGTAACACTTTTTACATAACCTTCACAAGGTCTTTTCTATAAAAAGGATGTTCTTTTTTTAATATCACAATAAATTCCCAGACTATATATCCTGAGTTACTATACAAACTAATTCTATTCATATCCAGCAAAAAGACACATAAGTTCAAGTAAAACCTACTTCAAGCCCTTCAAAAACTTTCGTTTTTACAATATAAACTATAAACAAAAGCTTCATTTACAATTTACTTAGCATGATGGGAAACTTTTTTCTTTCACAAGAAATATATTTTCCCTATAACTGACAGATATTTTTTATATCCCCCAAAAAGGAAAAAGAGAGATTTATTATCATTTTTGCAACGTTTTACAAAATTAATTGTTACCTTTAATGAGTCAAAAGCCTTTTATCCAGGTTATATTGGCACATTAACTTCATATATAAACCCTTAAAGCAATTGATATGTTCAACTCATTCGGCAATATTCTCCGCCTTACAAGTTTTGGAGAATCACACGGTAAAGGTATCGGAGGTGTAATAGATGGATTTCCGGCAGGTATTACCATTGATATGGATTTTGTACAAGCAGAACTCGATCGCCGTCGTCCCGGACAATCGCGTATCACTACCTCGCGTAAAGAATCTGACAAAGTAGAATTCCTTTCGGGTATATTCGAAGGGAAATCTACAGGTTGTCCCATTGGTTTCATCGTATGGAACGAAAACCAACACTCCAATGATTATAACAATTTGAAGGAAATTTATCGTCCCTCTCATGCCGACTATACTTATAAGGTGAAATACGGCATTCGCGATCATCGGGGAGGCGGACGTTCTTCTGCCCGTGAAACAATCTCTCGCGTGGTGGCAGGCGCATTGGCCAAAATTGCGTTAAAACAACTGGGCATACAAATCACCGCATATACGTCGCAGGTAGGCCCCATCAAATTAGAAAATAACTATACAGCGTATGATCTCGACTTAATTGAGACTAACCCGGTGCGTTGTCCCGACCCGGAAAAGGCAAAAGAAATGGAAGAACTCATCTTCAAGATAAAAGGGGAAGGCGATACTATCGGCGGCGTAGTGACATGTGTTGTCAAAGGATGCCCTATCGGTTTGGGACAACCGATTTACGGTAAACTTCAGTCCGCCCTTGCCGCCGGTATGCTCAGTATCAACGCAGCAAAAGCATTCGAATATGGCGAGGGGTTCAAAGGTCTGAAGATGAAAGGTTCGGAACAAAACGACGTATTCTATAATAATAACGGACGTATTGAAACACTTACCAACCATTCCGGAGGTATTCAAGGAGGCATCAGCAACGGACAGGACATTTATTTCCGCGTAGCCTTTAAACCGGTGGCAACGGTACTGATGGAACAACATACCGTGAATATGGATGGCATAGACACTACTCTCAAGGCACGCGGACGCCATGATCCATGCGTTTTACCCCGTGCTGTGCCTATTGTGGAAGCTATGACGGCGATGACGCTACTTGATTATTATTTGATAGACCGCACCACACAACTGTAACCTTATGGAAATAAAGAAATATATATCCGAGAACGAGCCTAAGATGCTGGAAGAGTTGTTCAGTCTTATCCGTATTCCCAGTATCAGTGCAAAACCCGAACATCATGACGATATGCTGGCATGCGCGGAACGTTGGGCGCAATTGTTGCTGGAAGCAGGAGCGGATGAGGCCCTCGTGATGCCGTCGGCAGGAAATCCGATCGTATTCGGACAAAAGATGATAGACCCGGAAGCTAAAACGGTATTGATATATGCACATTATGACGTAATGCCTGCCGAACCTTTGGAACTTTGGAAGAGTAACCCCTTTGAACCGGAGATACGCGACGGACATATCTGGGCACGCGGTGCAGATGATGACAAAGGACAATCGTTTATACAGGTAAAGGCTTTTGAGTATCTGGTAAAGAATAGCCTGCTGACTCACAATGTAAAATTCATATTTGAAGGAGAAGAAGAAATCGGTTCACCCAGTCTGGAAGGTTTCTGCAAAGAACATAAAGAGCTGCTGAAAGCAGACGTCATACTGGTTTCGGATACCAGTATGCTGGGCACAGACCTGCCTTCACTGACCACCGGACTGCGGGGATTGGCCTATTGGGAAATAGAAGTTACCGGTCCGAACCGTGACCTGCACTCTGGACATTTCGGTGGTGCGGTGGCCAATCCGATCAATGTGCTTTGCCAAATGATAAGTAAAGTGACAGATGCCGATGGACGTATCACCGTTCCCGGTTTCTATGATGACGTGGAAGAGGTTCCGCAGGCAGAACGGGAAATGATTGCACACATCCCCTTCGACGAAGATAAATACAAAAAGGCAATCGGTGTGAAGTCTCTTTTTGGAGAAAAGGGATACAGTACGCTGGAGCGTAACAGTTGCCGTCCGTCTTTCGATGTTTGCGGCATCTGGGGCGGATATACGGGTGAAGGTTCAAAGACGGTACTCCCGTCAAAGGCATACGCCAAGGTATCGTGCCGGTTGGTTCCTCATCAGGATCATCACAAAATATCACAGTTATTTGCAGATTATATCATGAGTATTGCCCCTGATACCGTTCAGGTAAAAGTAACGCCGATGCACGGTGGGCAGGGATATGTATGTCCTATTACATTGCCCGCCTATCAGGCTGCCGAAAAGGGATTTACCAAAGCATTCGGAAAGAAACCGCTGGCGGTACGCCGTGGAGGAAGCATTCCCATCATCTCTACGTTTGAGCAAGTATTGGGTATCAAGACGGTATTGATGGGATTTGGACTGGAGTCAAACGCCATTCACTCGCCCAACGAAAATATTCCGTTGGATATTATGAGAAAAGGCATTGAAGCAGTTGTAGAGTTTCATCTGAATTACTAAAATGAAAGTTTCTTAAGTATGGAAGATCCCAATGAACCTTGGAAAGTGATTTCCAGTGAATATCTGCATAAAACACCGTGGCTCACGGTGCGCAAGGATCATGTAGTATTGCCGAACGGTAATCACATCCCTTCTTATTATATATTGGAGTATCCCGACTGGGTGAATACGATAGCCATCACACGGGAAGGCAAATTTGTCTTCATCCGCCAATACCGGCATGGTATCCGTGAAACGTCATACGAACTATGTGCGGGAGTCTGCGAAAAGGAAGATGCTTCTCCGTTAGTCTCCGCCCAACGGGAACTATTGGAAGAAACGGGCTACGGGAACGGAGAGTGGCAGGAATTTATGCAAATCTCTCCCAATCCGGGTACCCACACCAATATAACCCATTGTTTCCTGGCTACCGATGTGGAGAAAATTGCGGAGCAACACCTTGAAGATACGGAAAGCCTGACTGTACACCTGCTTACCCTCGCAGAAGTAAAGAAGTTATTACAGAATGGGGAAGTAAGGCAAGCGTTAATGGCGGCGCCACTTTGGAAATATATTTACTTAAATGCTTTACGGTAGGTACAACCGTTTTTCCATTCGGAACAACCGTAGGCTGTTTTACCTTTGATAATAGTACCTTTTCCACAGAGTGGGCAAGGCTGACCGACTAAAACATCTTGCAGAACAACAGATGGAGACGGCGTTTCGCTTTGCGTTTGCGCCGTTTTCTTTTCGGCAGTTGTTTTCCGAGGAGCTCTTTTCTTCGGTTCTTTTTTAGGTTTGTCGCCATCAGCAGCCTTCACAGTAGTCGCCTTCGAGCCTTTTTCCGGGGCGGGCGCCTGTATGGTGATATGACGGTTGCTATTATCAGAGAGCACACTCATCACTACATCCGTAACCATCTGCTTCAGCTCTTCCAAGAATTGCCCGGCATTGTAAGTACATTTTTCTATCTCACGCAGTTTCTTTTCCCAGATACCCGTCAGTTCAGCGGACTTCAAGAGTTCTTCGTGGATAATTTGTACCAGTTCCACCCCCGTAGGAGTTGCTACCAAGTTCTTTTTCTCCTTACGGATATAGTTACGCTTGAACAGTGTTTCTATAATGGCGGCACGTGTGGAAGGGCGGCCGATGCCGTTCTCTTTCAGCGCGTCACGCAGTTCGTCGTTATCTACCAATTTACCTGCCGTTTCCATGGCACGCAGCAAAGTCGCCTCGGTATAAGGACGGGGCGGTTGCGTCCACTTTTCATACAAATCGGGAATATGCGGACCACTTTCGCCTACTACGAAAGCCGGAAGTACATTTTCTTCTTCTCCAATCTTTTCTTCTTTCTCTTCCTGAGATTGTGCCGACGGAGTGCCAAATACAACCCGCCACCCCGGGTCTAATATCTGCTTGCCGGTTACTTTAAATTCTATTCCTTCTACCTCACCCAATAC
This sequence comes from Bacteroides sp. OM08-11, assembly GCF_003438665.1. Taxonomy (NCBI): domain Bacteria; kingdom Pseudomonadati; phylum Bacteroidota; class Bacteroidia; order Bacteroidales; family Bacteroidaceae; genus Bacteroides; species Bacteroides sp. OM08-11. Next base: position 310,146 of record NZ_QSTJ01000003.1, on the reverse strand, counting down.
GGTAGTCGTGGCAAACAGACAATCGGGATAGAATACGGCTATAAAACGACGGGCTATCAGGTCGAACACACGGCGTTCCATATCCGTCAAATTCTGCGGATGCTGTCCGGTGGGTATAATAGCGTGGTGATCGGTGACTTTGGAGTTATCGAAAACTTTCTTCGACTTGGGTAATGTAGTACCCGCTAATGAAGCCGTAAGAGTTTCATAATCGCGCAATCCTTTCAAGATGCCGGGACATTTGGGATAGATATCGTCACTCAGATAAGTGGTATCTACACGCGGATAAGTAGCCACCTTCTTTTCATATAATGACTGAATGGTTTTCAGCGTCTCGTCGGCAGAAAAGGCGAACTTCTTATTACATTCCACCTGCAAGGAAGTCAAGTCGAAAAGGCGAAGCGGAGCTTCCTTACCGTTTTTCTTGGTGACGTTGGTTATGGTAAAAGGAGAATTCTTGATTTGTTCGAGCAAAGACATCCCACGTTCTCTGTCCGCAATCGGTTCGATACCCCGGTTTTCCTCTTCCTTTTTGGCTTTGGCAGCAGAGGGACTCTCTTTTTGCTTCTCGGCTTCCAGTATCAGTTCTTCTTCGCTTTTCTTGAGAATGGCGGAAAAAGTAGTGTCGCGATAGACTGTTTTCAATTCCCAATATTGCTTGGGAACGAAGTTTTGTATTTCCAGTTGGCGATTTACGATGAGTGCCAATGTAGGTGTCTGTACACGCCCGATGGAAAGCACCTGCCTGTTTTGCCCGTACTTCATTGTATAAAGACGGGTGGCATTCATTCCCAACAACCAGTCGCCGATGGCACGAGACAAACCCGCTTCATACAACGGTTGGAAATCGGAAGCGTCGCGCAACTTGGCAAATCCTTCCCGGATGGCTTCTTCCGTCAATGAAGAAATCCACAGACGTTTCACCGGGCAACGCGCCCCAGCTTTCTGCATCACCCAGCGTTGTATCAATTCCCCCTCTTGCCCGGCATCACCGCAGTTTATAATCATGTCGGCATGCCGCATGAGGTTCTCTATCACACTGAACTGACGCTCGTAAGTGGGATTACTGATGAGCTTAATGCCGAAACGAGGGGGGATCATAGGTAAACTCCCAAGACTCCACGACTTCCAGTTGGGTGTATATTCATGCGGTTCTTTGAGCGTACAAAGGTGACCGAATGTCCAGGTTACCTGGTATCCGTTTCCTTCGATGTATCCATCCTTCTTATCTCTCGCTCCAAGTACATCGGCTATATCACGCGCCACAGAGGGCTTTTCGGCAATACAAACTATCATTTGCTTTTTGTTGTTTTGAATGGCAAAGGTACAAAAAAGGGGGGAAAGGCAAGGAAACTTGTACAAAATTGACATTTAAATAAACATTTGGCATAGAGAAAACAGGGGAAAAGGAGTAATTTTGCCAAAGATGGAAAATGATAAATTTCAAACTAATAATATGGTAAAACAAATTTCAATGAAGCATTTGGCATGTTTTTCACTGCTATGCTCTTCTGCGGCCTCTGCCGCCGACCGTCCTAACATTATCTATATCTTCACCGACCAACACACAGCCAAAGCCATGAGTTGTGCAGGCAATCCGGATTTACACACCCCCAATCTTGACAAACTTGCCGCTGCCGGTGTGATGTTTACGAACGCTTATTGTACTTCCCCACTCAGTGGTCCTTCCCGTGGGGCAATGTTTACAGGGCATTATCCCAGTACTGCGGGGTTATCTGTAAACGGGGCAGCGATGCCTGATTCATTAAGGACACAAACACTGGGAACATTGGTAAAGAATGCCGGATACGAATGTGCCTACGGTGGCAAGTGGCATGTACCCGAACTCGATATTCCCGACAAACAATATGGTTTCGACAATATCTATAAACATAGTGATGACGGACTTGCCGAAGCTTGTGTAGAATTTCTTTCCCGCAAACACAACAAGCCTTTCTTCCTGGTGGCTTCTTACGACAATCCGCATAATGTCTGCGAATATGCACGCAGCCAAAATCTGCCTTATGGAAATATCGATACACCTGAAATACGTAATTGTCCGGGACTGCCCGCCAATTTTGCCAAGAACCCGTATGATGCCGATATCATTGAAAATGAAAGGGCCAATAATTTCAATGTCTATCCTACCGCTACTTTCACGCCGGAAGACTGGCGTATGTATCGCTACACTTACTACCGTCTGGTGGAAAAGGTGGACCGTGAAATAGGCAAGATTGTCGATGCCATTGACAAGAACAATCTTTGGAAAAATACGATTGTAATCTTTTCCAGTGATCACGGTGATGGTACCGGTGCCCACCGATGGAACCAGAAGTCGGCTTTGTATGAGGAAGTAATCAATATTCCTCTTATCATAACTTTGCCCGGCAAGAAACATGCAGGTAAACAATTACCTCAACTTATCAGCAACGGGATTGATTTCTTCGCTACCATCTGCGACTGGGCAGGTGCCAAGATGCCACAAGGTGCTGTCGGCAAGTCTTTCCGTAAAGTTGTAGAAGAAGGAAATCCACAAAATCCGCATCAGGACTATGTTATCACAGAGACCTGTTTCGATGGCAGCAAGACGAGAGGCTGGGCAGTACGTAGCGAACGATATAAATATGTCCTTTACGACAAAGGCAGACATCGTGAACAACTTTTCGACATGCAGAACGACCGGGGTGAAATGAGAAACCTCATGATGGAAAACGCTTACGAGGAAGTGGCACAAAAACATCGTGACATTCTGGAAAAATGGATGAATACTTATAAAATCCGGCCGACACGTCCGAAGTTACATGATGTTCCCGGAAAGATACTTCCCAAATAGTTAATTACTCAACAATGTATAAAGAAGAGAGATAACTTAACCAGTAATATTCTACTTTATCAATGACAGCCCAGGCAAATTCCCCCTACGAATGTCTGTAGCTGTCATTGTTGTTTATACCCACAAACTTCATACAGGATTGAAAGACAAAGATACAAAACTGAAAGTTAAATCTAACAGTACGGAATATCCCCAAAACACGATAGAAAGGAGAAAAGGACAAAAAAGTTTAATTTAGCAACAGGAAAAAGTTCAAAATAATACTATAAACTCCATATGAAAAACATTCGGAAGGAAGTTATCGGCGTCAACATCACTCTGAAAGGTAGCACCGATATCGGTATCATCACCAACATTGATGGGAAATACACCTTAATGATGTCCTTCCTGTATCCATGGGAGGGCACTCCGGTTTCCATATAGAGAAACGTCGGTTCCCATATAGAGAAACGCCCGTTCCCATGTAGAGAAACGGCAGTTCCCGCAAAAGGAAACGCGGGTTTCCATAGGGAGAAACAGCCGTTTCCTCCCATAGGAAACAAAATACTCCCGTTATATTATACAAAATCAAAGGCATTGGGCGCATCCACTTGGAAAGAAACCACGTATAAATAAACTTGACGGACAAGGCAGTCGATGGTTGAATGAAATATATTGTCACAAAAACAGGCTGGGACTATTCCGATCCCAAACATTCTACAATGCGGGATGCTTCGGCTACCGCTATCATGGCATCAGCTCTGATGGAGCTCAGTACTTAATCTGGCAAAAAACGGGAACACACAAGAACTTCATCCTGATGCATGCCACCGGAAACTTCCTTAGAAGCAGTGAGCTGGACGGATCACTCTCGTATGCCGACTATTATTTCATGGAAGGGTTACTGCGATACTTGAAGATTATCAACAAACAGAAGTTATACCAACTTCAATGTAAAGGAATAAATCTCCATTTTCATGCCATAACTTAATGATAAGTGGAGATTTATTCCCTATCTTTGTCCAACAACCACTATCAGTCATCAAATATGGTAAGATATCTTATATGCCTTATAGTAAACCTATTGTTATTACCTACTTATGCGCAGAGACCGGAACGTATCAGTTTCACCCACCTTGGCGTAAACGAAGGATTGTCACAAAACACAATATTCGACATCACCCAGGACAAACAGGGAAATATGTGGTTTGCTACTTACGACGGACTCAATAAATTTGATGGTTACGACTTCACTGTTTATCAACATGACGAGCAAAATCCACATAGTATAGGAAACGATGTTATCCGTACCTGTATCGTCGATTCACAAGGCAGATTATGGATAGGAACCGGAAAAGGCCTTTCTCTCTATGATACAGAAAAAGATCACTTCCATAATTTCTACTATCAGAAAGAAGGCAAAAAACTGCCGGTATCCTCTATCGTAGAAATCAACGAAAAACGGTTGCTTCTTTTCTCGAGTAAAGAAGAAGGATTACTATTATTTGACACTGAGACACAACAATTCAACGATACTCCGCTACATGCTTCCCTCACATCTATCAAACCTTCAAGTATCAACAGGCAGGGAGACGACATTTATATAGGTAGCTTCAACGGCGCATTCGTCTATTCAATCTCACAGAAAACACTGATAAATATCATGCCTCAAATATTGGCAGGCAAACATATCCGTCCCATTTTAAAAGAGTCTCCTACCAAACTATGGGTGGGTACAGAAGGAGATGGCCTATTCCTTATTAACCCTCAGACTCATGATGTTGTCAATTTTTCCCATACTCCGGGAGAAAAAGGCGGTATCAGCTCAAACTATATCCGGGCACTTACCCTCGACTCTGAAAATAAACTGTGGGTAGGCACTATCAACTCACTGAATATTTATAATGAAAAAGATCATTCTTTTCAAAGTTATACCAGCGACTTATCGATAAGCGGTAGTTTGTCACAAACCTCTATACGGAATATCTTCATGGACTCACAGGGAGGTATGTGGTTGGGAACTTATTTCGGTGGCATAAATTATTATCATCCTTTAAAAAACCGTTTTCATAATATCCAATTCAAGACAAATGAGAATTCTTTAAACAATAGTATCGTAAACTGTATAACAGAAGAAAAAGGAAAAGGCATTTGGATAGGAACAAATAATGGTGGTTTAAATTATTATGATAAGTACACCAAATGTTTCACCTATTATACAATGAAAGACGGACTTGAATCCAATGATATCAAGGCACTCTATGTAGACGAAAAGAACAATTTAGTGTATATAGGTACACATACCGGCGGTCTTAGTATTCTACACCGCAATACAGGACGGATAGAAACACTGAATAACCGTGAAATTAAAAATATCTATGCCATTAAACCTACTCTGGACGGTGAACTGTGGTTAAGTGGTTTGAACATTCTATTGCGTTTCAATCCCCAAAACAAGATATTCACTCGTATTGAGAAGCAAGCAGACGGTCAGCCAATGACACCCGAACGAATTATGACGATATTGCGCGATAGTAAAAATCGTTTATGGTTGGGAGGTGAAAAAGGATTGGCTGTACATCAGGAAAAGAATAATGAATTGACAGCTTCTCCGGTATTACCCGCAAAATACTCCTTGAATAATAAATACGTTAACTGCATATATGAAGCGCACAATGGTATCTTCTGGATAGGAACACGTAGCGGACTTTACCGTTTTGATGAAGATAAGAAAGAAGTAAAACAATACACCACACGTCACGGACTCCCCAACAACGTGATACATGCCATTCTTGAGGACTCCTTCGGTAAACTTTGGATAAGTACCAACAAAGGACTCAGTTGCATGCAACCGGTAACGGAAAAATTCAGAAACTATATCGCTTCTGATGGCTTGCCAAGCAATCAGTTTATGGAAAATGCCGGTTACCAAACCAAAGACGGACAAATGTATTTCGGAGGTATCAACGGCATCACGACTTTCTATCCCGAACAGATGGTGGATAATCCATATATTCCACCGGTAATCATCACACATTTGCGGCTCTTCAACAAGACCGTTCAACCAGGTGACGAAACAGGAATACTGAAAAAAAACATCAGTGAAACGCACAGCATTACTTTGAGCGCCGGACAATCCATGTTCTCGCTGGACTTCGTAGTATCCAACTATATCTCAGGCGATCACAACACATTTGCATATATGCTGAAAGGCTATGACAAAGAATGGTACTACTCAAGTACGCTACGTACAGTATCCTACTCAAACCTCCCACAAGGTACTTATCTATTTTTGGTGAAAGCAGCCAACAGCGACGGCAAATGGAATGAAGTTCCTACCGAATTGGAAATCATTGTCCTACCCGTATGGTATAAAACATGGTGGGCAATCTTAGTGTTTACCATCGCATTCATTGCTATCACGATTTTCATCTTCCGTTACTTCTGGTTACGAAAAAGTATGGAAGCACAGTTACAAATGGAACGAGTGGACAAAGAACGGCTGAAAGAGGTGAACGAAATGAAGTTGCGTTTCTTCATTAACATTTCCCATGAACTACGAACCCCGCTGACTTTAATTCTAGCTCCTCTACAAGAGGTACTGGACAACGTTAGTGACCGCTGGATACACAAGCAACTGGAACACGTACAACGGAATACCACTCACCTGCTACATTTGGTAAATCAATTAATGGACTACCGACGTGCGGAGTTGGGAGTATTCGGACTTAAAGTAAAATCCAATTTCATCCACAAAGTCATTGAAAAAGATTTCTTATTCTACGACCGATTAGCCCAACGCAAAGGAATTACTTATAACTTTCATTCTAATGTAGAAGGAAGAAAAGTACTTTGCGATCCCAATTACTTGGAACTTATTGTGAATAATCTGCTTTCCAACGCCTTCAAATATACCGACGAGGGACAAAGTGTCACTGTCACTTTGAAAGAAGAGGATAATCAGTTAATACTCCAAGTAAAAGATACAGGTAACGGAATACCCATTGACAAGCAGGGAAAAATATTCGAACGTTTCTATCAAGTAGACAATGAGCATATCGGCAGTGGCATCGGTCTGTCGCTGGTACAACGTCTTGTAGAACTACATCATGGACATATCGAACTGGAAAGCCAAGAAGGTGCAGGAAGTACATTCACCATCTATCTGCCAACCAAAGAGTCTGCCTATAAACCCGAAGAAAGAGCTACAGAACAAGAGGTGAAAGAAGACCAACCTAACTACACAACTAATAATCAAGCTATGTATGTAGTCGATACGGAAATTGCTAAAGAAGAAGTTGAAACCACTGTGGACAATGAACATGAAAAAGAGCACATATTGATCGTAGAAGACAATACGGAAATCCGGCAATACCTGTGTGATGAACTCAGCAAAACCTACCACGTACTGAAAGCCGGGAATGGCGAGGAGGCATTCAGTATATTAAAAGAGCAAAAAATTGACCTGATACTAACCGATGTAATGATGCCCGTCATGAATGGTCTGCAATTATGCAAACAAATCAAGCAGAACCTGCGTACTTGTCATATTCCTGTTATCATCCTTTCTGCTAAGACCGAGATAAAGGAACAACTGGAAGGACTACAGGTAGGTGCAGATGACTACATTCCGAAACCATTCTCCATGGCGGTAATCACAGCAAAAATCAGAAACCTGTTCCGTACACGTTATCGTGCCATCGAACACTATTCCAAGTCACTGGATATCGAACCGAAAAAGATTGCGCTCAATTCCATGGATGAGGAACTACTTAAAAAAGCGGTAGAAATTATGGAGAAACATTTGGATGATGTAGAATTCTCTACTGATGAATTTGCACGCGAAATGTGTATGAGCCGTTCCAATCTACACTTGAAATTGAAAGCTCTGACAGGAGAATCGACGAATGAATTTATCCGGAAGATGCGTTTTAACAAGGCAAGTAAACTACTGAAAGAGGGACGATACACCGTAGCGGAAGTCAGTACAATGGTAGGATTTAATACACCTTCTTACTTCGCTACAAGTTTCAAAAAATACTTTGGCTGTTTACCATCAGAGTATACCAAAGGGAAAGAGATCAAGTAAATATACATAATTAAAACTATATTCAACAGAAGTGAAACAATGGTAAACTTGTTCCACTTTTTATTCAACATCAGCCTCTGTAAAAAAGGATTTTGTATCATTATCTTTACAGTAACTAAAACAGATACATCATACAAATCTAATAATTCATTAAACAAAAAGGCTGACATTTATGAATAAAACAACTTTTTTACTAGTAATTTTCACGCTCTCGTTTGTCTCCATCCATGCAAATGACCTAAAAAGCGTACATGAGTTTGTGCGTAAGACTCCCTTTCCGCAAGAAGAACATACCCTTTTCATCAATCCTACTCCTCTCATCGTACCCAAAAATATGAGAGAAGCTGACTTCTTACAATTCAACCTCTCGCCGAACAAAGACTTTACTGGTGAGGATACCATACTTTCCGAACCCTTAGCATGGTATATGTTCAATCCACATCGCAAACTAAAGCCCGGGGTGTGGTACTGGCGTTTCCGTTCAGTCAGCAATGACGGCACACAAATGGCATGGAGCAAGACTTATCAATTCACGGTAGATAAAAATACTCCTGTCTTCGTGACTCCTACGTTAGACAAGTTCATGAATAACATCCCTAAAACACACAACCGCATCTACTGCTTTCTACAAGACCAATTGCCAGAAGCACGCCGCCATTTTCGCCAACATCCCGAATATGATGAGGTAGTTGCCGAATCGCGCGATGCGTTGTCTATGGACTTCCGCAACGACACGAAAATTTACAGACAAGTCGGTCAACTGTACAAAAACACCGATAAACTACTCACAGCCTATCAGCTCTTCCAACGCGACCTCTATGCCGATAAGATGGTACAGAATGTGCGTTGTATCCTCAATGCCGATATGGATAAGAAGGTTCTCGCCAACGATTTCAATGCCGGAGACATGGCTTATGTCATGGCCTGTACTTACGAAACTTGCTATGAGCGCTTCACCCCCGACGAACGTCTGAAGATTGAGAAAATCATCCTATACATTCTCTACAAACACATGAACGGAATGATAGGCATACCGGAAAACTTTCTCTATGAAGAACACTTCTGGCAGTTCAGTATCCGCCATTTCCTTCAAGCCGCCATTGTTCTCTATGAGAAATATCCCCAAGCCAAGACCTACGTGAAATATTTCTATGAATTGTGGACTGCCCGTGCTCCGGCATCCGGTTTCAACCGTGATGGTAACTGGCACAATGGAACCTGTTACTTCAGCGCCAATGCCATTACACATTATTATGTACCTGCCCTTTTCTCATATATCACCGGATTTGACTTCTTCCAACACCCTTGGTATAAAAATGCCGGTATGGGATTACTTTACACTTGGCAACCAGGATCCATGAGCGCCGGTTTCGGTGACGGACACGAGCAGACTAATCCTAAACCTTTACGCATACGTAGTGCATTTGCCGACCTTTTGGCTCGTATCACAGGTGACCCATATGCCGCCTGGTATTCTTCTGTAAACCAAGGGTATATTCGTGAGGACGAAACACGCCTTTACCGTATGGTACTAAACAAACCGCGCCCCCGGAACAGTGAACTACCCGCCGATGCTCCCAAAGCCATCTGGTTTAAAGATACCGGTGAATTGATTGCCAATTCCGACCTGAAAAATCTCAAGAATAATTTGTCACTGAGTTTCCGCTCCAGTACTTTCGGCTCCGGCAATCATACCCACTCCAATCAAAATGCTTTCAACCTGCATTATCGTGGCAAGGCGGTTTATCGTTCCATAGGCTTCTACTCCAATTATTCAGACAAGCACAACTTGCTGAATTATCGTAACACGCGTGGACACAACACACTGATGATAGATGGTATAGGCCAGGCATTCTCCCCCCAAGCTTACGGCAAAATCACCCATGCATTCAATGGTAAACATATTGCATACGCCTTGGGAGACGCTTCAAATGCCTATCGTGATACCAGTGACGTACATATGTGGCACAAAAAGATTTCACAGCAGGGGCTCTGTCAGTCGCGTGAAAATGGTTTTGGTGCCACTCCTTTAAAGAACTTCAAACGACACATCCTTTTCCTTTATCCCGATATCATAGTGATTTATGATGATCTGGAAGCCTCGAAAGCTGTAACATGGAACTGGCTGCTTCACAGTCCTGTGAAGTTCGATATCGATGGCAACAAACTTACCACCCTCAACCAGAAAGAGTATTTCTGTGCCGTAGCAGAGATTTTTAGTAACACACCCTGCACCATCGAACAGACAGATAAATATGTTGCAGATTTTGATACTACGCATGCCCAACGCGGTGAGGATTTCAGTAAAGAATGGTCACTTACCGCTAACTTTAAAAATGCCAAAGCCAACCGTATTCTAACCATTATCCATGTACATAATGCAGACAAACATCCTATCAACATTGTACGTCTTGAAGGAAACAAATTCCAGATTGGCAGCTGGGTGGTCGAAGCAGAACTGAATGTCCGACATACCGCCCGGTTACAAATCAGCAATGAAAACAATGCCACTCTTTTCAGTTATGGAAGGAAAGAAATAGAAGCCGATGGAAAAAGATTTATCTGTCATGACAAAGAGACTCCCATACTATATGACCAATTTGAGGATAAATGGGAAATGAGATAAACTTTCATTTTATATATGAATCCCCTTACCCCACAAAGGAGTAGGGGGATTTAACTATTTTCCGGCGTTTAATCATCTCTCAATGAAATCCGGTTCGCCACTTATCTGTTTCACCAAAAGCTCCACTTTCTGTACTTCAACCTTAGGACCACATACCAGTAATGATACGCCTCCCTCAGCACCATCTACACCTCCTCTGGCAGTAACAAATACATCCACATCGGCAAACTCCTTTACAGCTTCTATCTCGGTGTAAATATTCCCCTCTGTCACATTCAACTTCACTGTATTATTCCGTTCGGCATGGCTACCGTTCGTTATCTTCTGAATATCGAAAAGGTCTTGCGTTGTACTCTTTTCCAAACCTACGGGACATATCCAGCGTCCTTGTCCTTTGTCAGTGTAACGACGCAAGCGAGCCACAGTACCTCCATCGGGCGCACCCGTACATACAGCAGCCTGACGTTTGGCATAGTTCACCATATTGGCGCCTTTGAATATAATGTCCTGGGGGGTCATCTTGGCAAGCGCATCCGCATAGCTCATTTCCATTATCTTTCCTTTGACCAGTATAATCTCGGAACAGCGTTTCATCCCTTTCTGAAAATCTTCTTTAGAACTGGGATAGATCCGCCCGGTAACAAAACTGCCACGTGGAGCATCAAACCCGGCAAGTTCTTCAGCAATATAGGTATTGGTAGTCCCCAAAGTAATGATAATCATTCCATTCTCCAAACGTTCACGTATATCCTTATTGGCAGCGATACCTTTGGCAATAAGACGTTTGCCCTCACTCACAGTGAGACGAACAGTTGAAATATATTCATATTTTTTCTGCGAAAGAGTATCCATAGCCTCTTCTTCGCCCACTTGTTTCGCTCCTTTGTTCACCGGTATACAACCACCCATCAGTAGCAAAACAGTAACCAGGATTAAATACTTTGTTTTCATCATTTTTTATTAAATTAATATATAAATACTCATATCCAATTATCATCCCGAAGTATATTTTATACCTCAGACCCTTTTTCCACAAGAATGAGAATACTTCTTTATAAAGAAGAGAGCTCGAATTACTCCATGTTCCCTATATCTCCAATTCGGGTACTTGGTCTCTCAATCTCACCGTTCTCTTTCCGTCGGACACAACTGTTTCACCACCATCTTTATAAGTGATACTCGCTTCATTGCCCTTGCCCGTATTTCGCACCTCAAATGACGGAACACCTTGGATCGATACATTCGCTTGGATATTCCAATCATCCACCTGCCAACTGCCGTTCTTCAAAAGGCGGGGAGCGAATTCAGCTTCTTCGACGCCATCCTTGGCATGAGTATAGACAATGGTAGCAAAGCGATAGACTACCTGTTTGTCTGAAGTAGCCGTGAAGTGCCAGTGATTAGGATATTTCTTGAAGTTACCATCAGCATCGGCACGTAACCAATTCACCGGCTCCACGAAGAAACGGCTAGTGGTGTCGGTCTTCAGCTCGCCCGGTGCATAAATATAAGCATCGGACTGTCCATGTTTACTGACTGCCCGCACATGTACATAGTCTTTTGCCTTATTCATTTCCATTGGATTGGTGATGGTGTGAAGCAAGTAACTCCAAGTCACAGGTTCGGAAGCTTCCAGTTCATCATATATGAAAGTATAACCGCTACTACCCAGAGTAATGATGTGACGTCGGAAAGTCTTCAATCCCGTTTCGTCCCATCCATTTTCGGGAGAATAATCCACATCATTCTGTTCACCGCGCTTCAGCCATAGGGGAGAGATAACCTTACCATAAGCATTAGACGCATCACCTAACACATAACTGATTTTATCGCTTACATAATAACGCGGTATCCAGCCATATCCCTCTGTTCCGATACGTTGTCCCATACCGTTCACCAATATACTGTTGTGGGCACGTGTGGCACGATGGCAATAAACGCTATGACGATCAACAAAGCTAATATGATGTCCGCTACTGTAAAAGAGAGGTTCTCCTGCCCAAAAGGTATTGAAAGCATTCTGGTTGGCGATGGCATGTGAAGTACTTCCATAAGGACTACTACGGAAACTGAGCATGGCGCTGTTAGGAGTATTACTCAGGTCAGTAGAGAAAGAAGCTAACCCGGTTTGTGGAAATATACATCCCATAGGCATATCCTTCAGTCCCATACCGGAGGGTAGAGGCTTATGACACTGCATACGGAACCAAGCAAGTCCACCTGCCTTGGAAATGCAATATTGTTGAAGTATTTCAGGCTGTTTAGCCCTGATGATACGTACGTAATCCGCTGCGTATGAGTTCCCCGTCAACTTTGCTATGGCATCGGCATAACTCACCCTAGGACCACTGGGTGTCAATACATTCTGGTGCGAACTACCGTTTCCCCCCGACTTGGAAAAAGGCGGTTGCTGATAGATAACGTAGTTAACGCTACCTTGATACCAAGGATCATCGAAGAAGTTAAAACCAGTGAGACGGGTATAGAGATAGGGTACTTCAACCAGCGTACGGATGTTGACATGAAAGTAAGAGTCTCCATTATGCCAGCCACCGTCCTTGTTCAATCCGGGGAAACGTGCCACCCACACATTATAACAATAATCTACCCATTCAGATGCTTCGGGCAGTTCACCATAAACACTGAAAGCAGCCATGGTAAATATACGTAAAGTCATCTGCCACACATGGTTGTCTGCGATATGATTTTCCAGGTTATTCTGATAGTGCTGATACATTTCACTACCATACTTCTGTATGCAGTTCAACAAATCACGGCGAAGCTTCTCATCCAGCCGATCATAGAAAACATCGTATGCCTGCGAAGCGATGGAGAGTAATGTAGCATCATTAAAGTCACCCACTACTTTTTCACTATCGCCCCAAGTAATGATTTTCATTACGCGTTTTATGGCTTCATCAGCATAATGCTCATCTTTAGTGAGTAGATAGGCACGGATCAAAATGTCAGTATTGGACTCTTCTGCGTCAATGATACGCCGACTCTCACGAGTGAGCATAGCCTCGCGCTGTTTCTCATTTTTCAATCCTTTTGCAAGATGAGTATTGATATCATCCACCGATTTCATGGGAACAGCAAGTATTTTACAGGCACGACTCATAAAGGATTTACGGTCGTCAGTACCTTCACTACGTTTTCTGATACTCTCCCATTCATTCCTGTCAAGTACTACCCGGGGATGGTATTGTGGTATCTTGGCTTGCAGGATCTTTAATGACGGCGGACAAAACGTTTCAGGATTATCCTTCACCGTGAAACATAGAATTTCGCTCCAGTCCGTTTTTCCTTCAGTAATATAGCCATATTGCCAATACCATTTACCGGGGGTTAGGTTTTCGTCGGGATTGAAGAAAGGCCAACGTGTTTCTGTTTCGATGATATCACCAGCAAATGATGGAGATTTCGCATAACGTAATCTATAACGGATCCCCCCTTTTTCCCTATCAGATAAATCTTTAGGTAAAGGCCACTGAAAGGATACCTTACGGTCAGACACTATCGCATTGTTCAGCGGTAAAGAGGTTTTACGCATTTCGTGCATCAGGTTTTGTTCGGTCAACCGGATGGTCGCCTTCTCTTTGGTTTGTGCCGATGTATCCGGCATACTAATTACAAAGAGAAACATCATTAGAAATAAGATTTTGCTCATAAATGTATTTCTTAAATTAGAGAATAATAACTTTGTTTCCGTTTATACAAAAATACCCACTTTTATCCACCCCATTCATCGTCTATGTATTTTTTACTGAAGAAATCATTCACAAACCTATCAATATTGTATTATTCATTTTTAAAATGGTCTATATCCAGTCCTATAAAAGACTACTTCAACAATATTAAAAGTATATTCCACATGATTGAAAGTCTTTTGTAATCTACTGACAATGCTCCAAACATTCCTGTTACTGTTCTTCGACCGGATACGCTATTTTTGTTCCATCACTTTTTATATTGGAATTCTTTAAAATATAATAACATGAAACAACTGAGTGTATTCTTAATGGTCCTTTGCCTGACAGTAGCCGACATTTGCGCGGGAAACATTTCGCGTATCCACGAGAATGAACGTGAAACGCCATTTCCGCAAGAAGAACATACCTTGTACATCAACCCGTCCCCTCTACTTGTTCCACAAAGTATGAAGCAATCGGACTTCCTGCAATTCAACCTGTCTCGAAGCAAGGACTTCCCGGGCGGCAGTTCCATCCTGTCGGCTCCTGCCCCGTGGTGCATGTTCAATCCCCATCGGATATTGGAAAACGGAACTTGGTACTGGCGTGTACGTTCCGTCAGCAAGTCCGGTGAAGCGATGCCCTGGAGCGAAACCTACCGTTTCAATGTGACCGATACCATTCCCCAGTTTGTAACTCCTCCTTTCAGCGTTTTCCTGAATAATATACCCAAAGAATATCCCCGTATTTATTGCTTCCTCAATGGTAATCTTGAGAATGCCCGTAAGGAAGTACGACAGCATCCCGAGTTCGAGAATATGATAAATGACTCGCGTACCGCACTCAGTACGAACTATGCCAACGATACCAAACCCTATAGGCAAATCACCCGGATAAGCGAATATTGTGACAACCTGAATACAGCCTACCAAATGTTGCAATTGGATGTATATGCCAATAAAA
This sequence comes from Bacteroides sp. OM08-11, assembly GCF_003438665.1. Classification (NCBI taxonomy): domain Bacteria; kingdom Pseudomonadati; phylum Bacteroidota; class Bacteroidia; order Bacteroidales; family Bacteroidaceae; genus Bacteroides; species Bacteroides sp. OM08-11. The sequence continues at coordinate 294,964 of NZ_QSTJ01000003.1, read as the reverse complement.
TGGTAGAAAACGTACGTTGCCTGTTGGCTGTAGAACCTGATACCAAAGTCATCAACAATGATTTCAATGCAGGTGAATTGATTTATACATTGGCCTGCACATACGAGAATTGCTATGACCGGTTTAAACCGGAGGAACGTAAACAGATAGAAAATATCATCATGAATGTGTTGGCACGATACTACCAAGGACGTATGTTGGGGCACGAGGAAACTCACCTCTTCGACAATCATTTCTGGCAGTTCGCTTTCCGCCACTTTATGCAGGCTGCCCTGGTGATGTATGACAAATATCCGCTTGCCAAAGAATATCTGGAATACAGTTATGAACTCTGGACCGCCCGTGCACCGGCTTCCGGCTTTAACCGTGACGGCATCTGGCACAACGGTACCAGCTATTTCAGTGCCAATGCCGTAACCCTGGCATACGTTCCCAGTTTGTTCAGCTATCTTACAAAGACCGATTTCATGCAACACCCTTGGTATAAAAATGTCGGTCTTGCCATGCTATACAGCTGGCAACCAGAATCACTCAGTGCCGGTTTTGGCGACGGACACGAAAAGAACAATGGCAAGCCTTTGCGCATCCGCAGTGCTTTTGCCGACTTTCTGGCACGTAACACGGGCGACCCGTATGCCACCTGGTATTCAAATATCAATGACCGTTACAAAACCGAAACAGAAACCCGCCTATATCGTATGGCGAGCGGGAAACAGCGTCCTCAATGTACAGAAGTACCCGACAGTCTGCCCAAAGCTGTATGGTTCAAAGATTGTGGCGAGATGATTGCCAATAGTAATTTAAAAGATTATAAACACAACATCAGTTTGAGTTTCCGTTCCAGCCCTTTCGGTTCGGGTAGCCATACGCACTCCAACCAGAATGCTTTCAACCTGCATTATGGAGGGAAAGCCATCTATCATGCAGTAGGACATTACATGAACTTCTCCGATCCGCACAATTTATTGTCTTATCGTAACACACGCGCCCACAACACATTGCTGATTGACGGCATAGGACAACCTTTCACAACGCGCGCCTACGGAAACATACTACGCATGTTCAACGGCGAACATATTTCATACGCCTTAGGAGACGCTTCCAATGCATATTGTGGCATCAGCGAGTACCCCATGTGGCAGAAGAATTTCGCTAATCATAACCTAAAACAATCGCGCGAGAATGGTTTCGGAGAAACTCCTCTAAGGAAATATCTCCGTCATATCTTCTTGTTACATCCCAATATCGTGGTTATCTATGACGAACTGGAAGCCGATAAGGCTGTCAATTGGGATTGGTTATTACACAGCCCCGTTAAGTTTGATATTGATGTATCAACCGCTACGCTGACTACTAAAGACAAAACCAACCGGTATAAGTCTGTTGCCCGTTTGTTCAGCGAACAAAAATGCATGATAACCCAAACGGATAAATTTGCGGCTCCCCCCAACCAAAAGAATGCCGTGCGTGGTGAAGACTTTACTGCTCCCTGGTCTTTAACCGCCAGTTTCGGTCCCGGAAAGAAAAACCGTATCCTGACTATCATACAAATAGAGGCCGATGGAAATAACGCTGTCGAGATATTCCACTCCGACGGGAACAATTTCCAATGTGGTGATTGGGCAATCAATGCCGAACTGGACACTAAACGCCCAGCAAGCCTATTTATTCACAACGACAAGTCGCAAGCCACTTTTAGCTATGGAAAAGCAAAGCCGGTCATCAACGGCAAAGTATATGAATGTAAAGACAAGTATGCATCCATCCTATACGACCGCTTCAATGACAAATGGGAAACAAAAGAGATGAAAGACAAGTAAAGAATGCTCCCAATACATATCGATTAAAAATTAGAATCAAACTACTTTATGACAAGCAACATCATACATCGTATTTTATCAGGAAGTATCTTTATATTATTTCCTTTCATAATACAGGCTCAGATCATTTTAAAGAACTGGACTATAGAAGACCATTCCGGAAAAATGCAGATACTCGTATCCAAGGATACCCTGGAGATAACCACCCCCAAAGGCCTTACCATGTGGTATAACCAAAGGTTGACAGGCGACTATGAAATTAGTTATCATGTTAAAATGCCGATGCAGGGTAGCCAGTACGACCGTCTCAGCGACTTAAACTGTTTTTGGGGTGCCAACGACCCCGAAAATCCCGGTAACTTCTTTGCACGCAGCGGATGGAGAAATGGAATTTTCCAGCATTATAAAACACTGACTCTGTTCTATGTGGGCTATGGCGGAAATCACAACTCTACCACCCGCTTCCGCAGATACTTCGGCAGTACGGCTAAAACCGATGACACATTGTCACGGCCCGTCATCAAGGAGTACACAGACAAGGCACATCTGTTATTACCCGACCAATGGTATCATATCCAAATCCGCGTAGAAAAAGGAATTACCTCCTATCGTATTAATGGGGAAGAGCTGTTCCGGCTCTCTATAAAAGAACGTGAGGGAGATGGACATTTCGGATTGCGCCTTCTGGAAAACCATGTGTTGTTCGCAGGCTTTCAGATTAACAAAATTCACTAAAATATTTAATGGCATGAAAAAAAACTCCCCACGGCAAGAAATATTTTGACTATACCGAAATTATTATGCAGATTATTATTATCTGTAGGCAATGAAAAGATATTTGGATTTAAAGGACTAAGTTATCGCAAAGTAAAAGTTCAAGTTTCACATATAAACATAAAAAAAGGAGTACCGCCGTACTCCAACCTTTTGTTAACCTTAAATCTAATACTATGAAAAACACATTACAAAGATATAGACTTCTGTCATATCTGCAAAATATCCAAGAAAAAAAGCATGTTATATAACACAGATTAATAAAAAGGGACGGAATTGCAAAAGTATTCCGTCCCTTTTTAACATTTCACTTCATTGTTTATTCTTCATCCAACAGGATTTCAAGAATTTGGCAAGCAGCTTTCGCAACCGGAGTACCGGGTCCGAAGATAGCAGCCACACCGGCTTTATAAAGGAAGTCATAATCTTGTGCGGGAATTACACCACCGGCAATCACAACAATGTCCTCACGTCCCAACTTCTTGAGTTCTTCAATTATCTGCGGAACCAAAGTCTTATGTCCGGCAGCCAGTGAAGAAACACCCACTACATGAACATCGTTTTCTACCGCCTCACGAGCAGCCTCGGCAGGAGTCTGGAACAATGGTCCCATATCTACGTCGAAGCCACAGTCGGCATACCCGGTCGCTACAACTTTGGCGCCACGGTCGTGACCGTCCTGACCCATTTTGGCAACCATGATACGGGGCTGACGTCCCTCTTTCTTCGCAAACTTATCAGCGAGTTCACAAGCTCTGTGGAAATCGCTGTCGTTCTTACTTTCTGATGAATACACGCCTGATATAGTTCTAATTACAGCTTTATAACGTCCTACAACTTTTTCGCAAGCATACGAGATCTCTCCCAAAGTAGCGCGAACACGGGCAGCTTCCACTGCCAATTCCAACAAATTGCCTTCCTTCGTTTCTACACATTTGGTGATAGCTTCCAGTGCTTTCTGAACGGCAGCCTCGTCACGACCTTCTTTCAAAGTCTTCAGATTGGCAATCTGCTCTTGGCGAACAGCCGTATTATCAATTTCAAGAATATCAATCGGAGCCTCTTTTTCCAAACGATACTTGTTTACACCTACAATAGTCTGTGAGCCACTGTCGATACGAGCCTGCGTACGTGCGGCAGCCTCTTCGATACGCATCTTAGGAATACCGGTTTCGATAGCTTTAGCCATACCACCCAGTTTTTCTATTTCCTGAATAAGTTCCCAAGCCTTATGAGCAAGCTCGTTGGTAAGAGTTTCTACATAATAAGAACCACCCCATGGGTCAACGTTCTTGCAGATGTAAGTTTCTTCCTGGATATAAATCTGAGTATTACGCGCGATACGTGCAGAGAAGTCGGTCGGCAACGCAATAGCCTCGTCCAGCGCATTGGTATGCAACGACTGGGTATGGCCTAATGCCGCAGCCATAGCCTCAATACAAGTACGCCCCACATTATTGAACGGATCTTGTTCGGTCAGTGACCAACCGGAAGTCTGGGAGTGCGTACGCAATGCCAATGACTTCGGATTTTTCGGGTTGAACTGCTTCACAATCTTAGCCCACAACATACGTGCAGCACGCATCTTGGCTATTTCCATGAAGTGATTGGTACCGATAGCCCAGAAAAATGACAGACGCGGTGCAAAAGCATCGATATCTATCCCGGCGGCAACACCTGCACGGAGGTATTCCAAACCGTCGGCCAGGGTATAAGCCAACTCAATATCTGCCGTGGCACCTGCTTCTTGCATATGGTAGCCCGAAATAGAAATAGAGTTGAACTTAGGCATCTTCTGGGAAGTATACTCAAAGATATCAGAGATAATCTTCATTGAGAATGCAGGCGGATAAATATACGTATTACGCACCATGAATTCCTTCAAGATATCATTCTGGATAGTACCTGCCATCTCCTCCAGTTTGGCACCTTGCTCCAGACCGGCATTGATATAGAAAGCCATAATCGGGAGCACCGCACCGTTCATTGTCATGGATACGGACATCTTGTTCAAAGGAATACCGTCGAAAAGCACTTTCATGTTCTCCAACGAACAGATCGATACACCGGCTTTACCTACATCGCCCACTACACGTTCGTGATCGGGGTCGTAGCCACGGTGAGTAGCCAAGTCGAATGCCACCGACAAGCCTTTCTGTCCGGAAGCCAAGTTACGGCGATAGAAAGCATTGGATTCTTCAGCGGTAGAGAAACCGGCATATTGACGGATTGTCCAAGGACGCAAAGTGTACATCACAGAATAAGGGCCACGCAGATAAGGAGGAATACCGGCAGCATAGTCAAGGTGTTCCATTCCCTCAAGGTCTTCTTTTGTATAAACAGGCTTCACTTCGATGTGTTCCGGAGTTTTCCAGTCGGCTTTCACACCGTTAGCCTTCTGCCACTCAGCACCATTAGCAGGTTTGAATGCAGCATATATATCTAAATTTTTAAAATCTTTTCTCATCTTAGTTTACGATTTATTCCCTACGGTCATGACCATCTATCTTTCACACATAGGTACGTTGATGATTTACGATTGAAGCTACTTACTTCAAAAGTTTAGCGTTGAATTCTTTTAATGTCTCCAATACATTTACCCGTACATGGATAAAATTCTCGATTCCGGCAGCTTTCAATTCATCCATGCAGGCAGGAGCACCGGCAACAATGAACATGGCACGGCCATTCAGAGCCTTGAAAGCAGGAACAGCATATTCAGCATATTCATCATCACTCGAGCACAATACCACAATATCAGCCTTGGCAGCCATCGCGGCCTCTACTCCCTCTTCTACTGTAGAGAAACCGAGGTTATCAATCACCTCATAGCCTGCACAGGCCAGGAAGTTACAAGAATACTGTGCACGCGCCTGACGCATAGCCAGATTACCGATTGTCAGCATAAATGCCTTCGGACGTTTACCCGAAGCCTCCGTTTCGAGACGCAACGCTTCAAACTCACTGGCGGCACGGTCAAAGCTCAATGTCGGGACATCTTTTTCGCAAGCATCATGTCCACCACAGCAGCAAGTGGCCGCAACCGGTTTCTTATCACCGGCCATCTCATTGAAGTTCGGGAACTGGTTGGTGCCCAGCAACACTTCCTTACGTTTGGCAACAGCTGCATGACGAGCTGCATTACTTTCGTTCACGGCAGCCTGAACCTTGCCATTCTTTACGCAAGCATAGAAGCCACCCTCTTCCTCTACACCGAGGAATAATTCCCAAGCCTGTTTAGCGATGGATACAGTCAGGTTCTCAATATAGTAAGAACCGGCAGCCGGGTCAATCACCTTGTCGAAGTGAGACTCTTCCTTCAACAGCAATTGCTGGTTACGGGCCAATCTTTCAGAAAAATCATCAGGCGCAGCGTAAGTTTTGTCAAACGGAACAACCGTCATGGAGTCAACGCCTGCCAGAGCGGCACTCATGGCTTCAGTCTGAGTACGCAGCAAATTCACGTGCGCATCAAACAGGGTCAGGTTGAACGTAGAAGTCTCCGCATGTATTCTCATCTTGGCAGCACAACGGCACTCGTTGTTGGCACCCTTATTTTCACAATCGCGCAAACATTCGGGATTGTATGAAGCTACAATATTTGCCCACAACATACGCGCAGCGCGGAACTTGGCTATTTCAAGGAAATAATTGGAGCTGATGCCGAAATTAAATTTAATTTTTTTAGCCACCATGGCAGCAGGAAGTCCGGCATCAGTCAACTGATTCATATATTCATTACCCCAAGCCAACGCATAACCCAACTCCTGAAAAATATACGAACCGGCATTATTCAGCGTCAGAGCATTCACATTCAGCACACGGTATTTGGGAAGAACAGCGGTAGCTTCAATCAAAGCCTTGGCAGTAGCCACCATATCCCCTTTCTCCTTACCCTTAGCCAACATCTTGTTGAAGTAATCGTAGTTGATGGATCCCTGCAACTTGGTGAGGTCATAGTCTTTCTTCTGGAAATAAGCCACAAGAAGTCCGGCCAATTCCACTACATGTCCTTGGCAAGTAGAGAAGTTCAGTTCAACACATTCGGCACAGATATCTTTCAACAATGTTTCAATGTACTCCGCACTCAGTTCTTTAGCCTTTACGTGGAAAGAAAGCGAATCGACCCCCTTGTTCAGGATATCCAACGCCTTGGCATTAGCTTCCTTAGGGCATCCCACCTTAATTTCCTGACGAACCAACCATTCATTGTTGTTTTTCTTGGTACCCCTAAGGTAAGGGAATTCACCGGGAAGCGCATCGGTCGTTTTAAGTCCTTCAAGATCTTCCATCCGGTAGAAAGGTTTCACCTTAAATCCTTCGTTCGTCTTCCAAACGAGCTTCTTCTCAAAGTCTGCGCCTTTCAAGTCTGCGGTAACTTTTTCCATCCACTTCTCGGTGGAAACGGGTGAAAAGTCTGAGAAGAGTTTTTCTTTACTGTCTGCCATAGTTTATTTAAAATTATAAATAGATGAATAGTATTTCATAATGTCATCAAGAGACTTGCAAATATACTGAAATACTTAAAACAAAAAGTTTTTTTAGTGAAAATTGCACTTGCCCGTGACTCCGTGATTATTCAGAAGCGGAACATTTCATTATCATGTATTTATTTTTGCAAAGCCTGTATAGCAAAAAGTAGCATAAACCCTTTGCCACCTCCCCTTTATTAAGTAATTTTGCGCAAAATTTAAGAACGACATATAATAAGGTACTATGAACTGGTTAGAAAGTTTGCTATGGGACCCCACATCTGTCGCCCACATTGTCTGTCTGTATGCATTCGTCATCTCTGTGGGTGTGTTGTTGGGTAAGATTAAGATTTTCGGGGTATCGCTGGGAGTTACGTTTGTGCTCTTTGCCGGTATCCTAATGGGACATTTCGGTTTCACGGGAGAAACACATATTCTGCACTTCATCCGCGAATTTGGTTTGATTTTATTTGTATTCTGTATCGGTCTGCAAGTCGGCCCGTCATTTTTCTCTTCTTTCAAGAAAGGGGGCATGACGTTGAATATGCTTGCGGTAGGCATCGTAGTGTTGAATATAGCTGTGGCGCTGGGTATCTATTTCATTGCCAACGGCAGACTGGAACTGCCGATGACAATCGGTATCCTTTATGGTGCCGTCACCAATACTCCGGGTCTCGGTGCTGCCCAGGAAGCCCTGAATCAGCTTAACTATACCGGAGATCCCATTGCGTTGGGTTACGCCTGCGCTTATCCACTCGGTGTTGTCGGCATCATCGGTTCCATTATCGCCATCCGCTATATCTTCCGCATCAACTTCGCTAAAGAAGAGGAAGATCTCAACAAGCAGGACAATGACATGAAGCACAAGCCGCACATGCTGCACCTTGAAGTGCGCAACGAATCCATCGACGGCAAGAAACTTCTCCAGATAAAAGACTTTCTGGGTCGTCCTTTCGTATGTTCCCGTATCCGCCACAACGGTCACGTAAGCATACCCAACCAAGATACCGTTTTCCATATCGGCGACCAGCTTTTCATCGTTTGTTCCGAAGAAGATGCCGAAGCCGTAACCGCTTTCATCGGTAAAGAGATCCAAGTGGACTGGGAAAAGCAAGACACCCCGATGGTATCGCGCCGCATCCTGGTCACCAAGACAGATATCAACGGCAAGAAACTGGGTAGCATGCACTTCCGCAGCCTTTACGGAGTAAACGTAACCCGCATCAACCGTTCAGGTATGGATTTGTTCGCCGACCCCAACCTCGTTCTCCAAGTAGGCGACCGTGTAATGGTAGTAGGTCAGCAAGATGCTGTGGAGCGTGTGGCAAGCGTACTGGGTAACCAATTGAAGCGTCTGGACACTCCGAACATCGTGACCATCTTCGTAGGTATCTTCCTCGGAATTCTTTTAGGCAGCCTTCCCTTCGCCTTCCCCGGCATGCCGACCCCTGTAAAACTAGGTTTGGCAGGTGGTCCGTTGGTAGTAGCCATCCTGATAGGACGTTTCGGACATAAACTACATCTGGTCACCTATACCACCATGAGTGCCAACCTGATGTTGCGCGAAATCGGTATCGTACTCTTCCTTGCCAGTGTTGGCATCGAAGCGGGCGAACACTTCGTTCAGACGGTAGTAGACGGAGACGGTCTGTTATACGTCGGCTACGGTTTCCTGATTACTGTCATCCCTCTGCTTATTATCGGTATCATCGCCCGTCTCTATTGCAAAGTCAACTATTTCACCCTTATGGGTTTGATAGCCGGTAGTAATACCGATCCCCCCGCATTGGCATACTCCAACCAAGTATCAGGCAACGACGCTCCGTCGGTAGGTTATTCTACAGTGTATCCTCTGACGATGTTCCTGCGTATCCTGACGGGACAGATGATATTGCTGACGATGATGTAAGGTGAAATTTTAAACAAGATAAAAGATGCAAGAGGACTTTGGAAACAGAGTCCTCTTTTTTGCATATATAAAATCCCATTGTGAATTACAAGAGAGAAATCATTTAAATATAAAATCGAGAAATACTTGCATTCAACAGAACAATAAAGAGATCTATAGAAAAAAGCAGCCGGAACAAATTCCTCAAGAACCGTTCCGGCTGCCGCCTAAAACAAAGTAACCACTGTTACCTGTCGTTTATTCCTTTATCTCATTCCGTGCAAGAGCATTTCTCCTCATGGGCATCCTCCCTATGCATATCTTTCCTCATGCGCACCACCGTGGGCGCTCCCAGTTCCTCCCTCTCCACCACTTCGAGCCATCCACTTTGTTCCAGTTCAAAGAGAGCGGGATATACCCGCAGCTTATCGGCACCGGAGTATTGCATAATATCATCTACAGAAATGGTAGAACCGGAAAAACCGTTGATATAATCAACGTTTAAAAAACGATATAGCATATTGGATATCAAAATATTATATTCCTTCTACATTTTTCAGCCTCTCTTAAAAAAGCTAATCAATAGGTTCCTTTTTATCAACTAATAAAGCAATTGGAAAGAATGATAATAATAGGTACTAAACAAAAAAGAGCTGAATAAAATTCAGCTCTAAAAAATCCATATCTCTGCAACGAAAATACTAAAGAAGTTACAAATCCAATTTTCTTTTTACAAATTCTTCAATATATCCTACCGTTCCACCAATCCCCAGCGCAGACGAATCTACACACAGATGATAGGTTGCGGCGGCTCCCCATGTTTTGAAACTATAATAATTATAGTATTCCGAGCGTTTTTTATCTGCCTTGCGAATCATTTCTTCCGCCGTACTTTCTGAAACAGAATGCAAACGGCACAAACGAGTTATACGGTCTTCAGTGGTGGAAGAAATAAATACATTGACACAACGTGGATGATCCCTCAAAATATAATCGGCGCAACGACCTACAAACAGGCAAGACTTTTCGGCAGCCAACCGGCGTATCACATCGCTCTGCACTTTAAACAATGCATCGTTGCTAAGACAATTCGTTGCCGGCATGGCTCCATCACTGATAAACGGAAATCTCATACCAAACAGACCGCCTATAATTCCTTGTGAAGCCTTTTCATCGGCCTTCTCAAAGAACTCACGACAAAGGCCGCTCTCTTCTGAAGCAAGGTTGATTAACTCCTTATCATAAAAGTCTATACCCAGACGGGCAGCAAGCTTCTCACCTATTTCACGTCCGCCACTTCCTAACTGACGGCCTATATTTACTACGAATTTACTATCCATACGCTCGTTTATCTATCTGTTAGTGGATAGCAAATATAAATATTATATCTCAAAGCTTGGTAAGAAGTCAACCAATTTCTTTTCTACTTTTTTCCCATTCACATGATCTATTATAGTCGTGACGCCTTTATTGGTATCATAGTTAAAGTCCAGTGAAACATTTTTATGGTCATTCCGTATACGCAGATAAGGTGTACTATCTCCTGCCAGATTGCACTCTATCACCCAACCGTCTGCAAGAATAGAGTTTCCGTCACGCGTCACGATGATATCGGGACGATTATTTCCATGTACATCTATCACGTTCAGGAAACATGTCCGTGTACAGGGGGTAGTAGTTGCCGTGAAATGATAATGATTATCCATGGATTTACCCAGACGGTTCTTCCAATCTACAGCGGCCACAAAGAAAGTATCCGTCTGTGCATAAGTCATCTCCTGAGAAGAGAACAGATGAGCCACTGATATGCCATCGGCTTTGTTTTTACCCAAAATACGAAGTCCTCCTTCTTCTCCGGTAATTTCCATAGGAAGTTCCACCGTATGCAATAAGTAATTCCACTTTACAGGTTCTTTAGCGGCCAATTCATCATAAACGACAAAAAGACCGGAACGTCCCAACTGGACGATGTGGCGACGGAAGAAGTCCAATTTATTTTCGTCCCAGCCCATCTCCGGTGTATATCGGGTACCGGACAAGCGTCCACGTTCCAGCCACAAAGGAGAAACCACTTCTCCGTATGCGTTAGAAGCATCCCCTACTACATAAGAGAGTTCCTCGCCTTCATAATAACGAGGGATCCATCCGTAACCTTCCGTACCTATTTTTTGTCCCATACCATTGACCAAGATAGAATTGTGAGCACGCGTATTTCTATAGGCGTACATACAATGGTCGTCGGTAAATCCGGTACGGTGCCCGCTACTATAGAAAATAGCCTTGCCGCCATAAAAAGTGTTGAAAGCATTTTGATTGGCCAAAGCATGGGAAGTGGATCCGTATGCACTGCTACGGAAAGACAACATCGCGTTATCGGCATGATGGCCGATATCGGTATTCATCAGAGCCGTACCCGTTTCATTGAACACTTTACATCCGGGAAGGTCGGACAGATGAACCGTATAAGCAGGACGTTTTTTCCGGGTGGTGCAACGATACCAGGCTAAATCCGCCGGTTTTATCTCAAAAGCTCTTGAGAAGGCATCGGGATCTTCCTGTAAGATTTCGTACACATAAGCTGCCGCCCACGGATTGTTACATTCACGGGCAATGGCGTCGGCATATCCCACACGGCCTCCATTGGGAGAGAGCTGCTTTTCGTGAGAGTTTCCATGCCCACCCGATTTGGAAAACGGGGGTTGTTGATAAATGACATACAAAGCATTGTTATTGTACCATGGGTCCGCAAAAAAATCGAAACCGGATATGCGTGAGAAAAAGGCGGGTACTTCTATCAACGTACGGATATTCACGTGAAAATATGCATCACCGTTGTGCCATGCACCATCCTTATTCAGCCCCGGCAGGCGCGAAATCCATTCATTATAACAATAATCGGTCCACGTAGATGCTTCGGGCAGTTCACCGACAGTAGCGAAAGCAGCCATTGTGAGGATGCGGAAAGTCATCTGCCAGACATGATTGTCCGCGATACGGTTTTCCAGATGGTTGACGTACTCATTAAAGAACTTATCGCCGATGTTGCGGATATTTTCCTGCAAAAGTAGTTTTTCTTTGGGGGTGAGCAGATTGTAATAGCCATCGTATGCGGAAGTGCTCATAGACAACAAAGTGGACAGGTTGAAGTCTCCGGCAAAATATTTACTTTTTTGCCAGGAAAGAATTTCACTCAGGCGCTTGATACCTTCTTTGTAATACTTCTCGTCTTTGGTCAGAAGATATGCACGGACCAGAGCTTCTACGTTGGCTTCTTCGCGGTCCACAATTTTGCGGCTTTCACGAATAAGGGCAGACTTACGCTGAACGATGTTAGTCAGGGTGACAACAGTAGTAGTATCAATCTCTTCCTGAAGATGCTTCAAGGGATGGGCTATACAATGGGAAGCTTTGGCTATGTAAGCTTTCGCTTCGGGATTGTTCTTGTTTCGTGCTATGATACCATCCCAATCATCGGCATCAAGAAGTACGCGCGGATGGCGGGGAGAATATATGGAGAGAACTTTATCCAAAGCAGGCGGATTAAATTCCGTAGTATTCTCATCTATCTCAAACTGATAGACGGGTGACCATTCTTCCGTCCCCGCAGGAGTGACGTATGCATGTTGCCAATACCACCTTCCCTGAGCCAAAGTTTGGAAGGGATTGAAGAAAGCCCAGGCACGCTCTCCTGTGATGACATCTTTACTGAAATTCTTATCTTGTGAAATACGGATACGATAAAGCACTTTGGGCTTTTCATCCACTTTGCCGGGAACACCATCCAGAACAGCGCCCAAATGGGGAAACTTATCCGGCCACATGAAACGTGGCGGGTTCATTGCAACACGTGCGCCATCCATGGGAGAAGGAGTCTCACGGACTTCGTGCATCAAAGTCTCATTGGTAACCTTGATTATTGCGGGTTGCTCCGAACTGCCACAAGCCCAAAGCAAACAGATTACAGGAAGACAGAATAATAGCTTTTTCATAAGTATATTGTAATTTATACTATAATCAGACAGTGGTGACTACTTATTTTCGGAAAGTAAACAGTTCTTTCAGGCTAACCGTTTTATTGTTTACCAAAGGATGTGCCCAAAAGCCGATAAACGTAATATATCCCATAAATACCAATACCAGCAACATACCTACACGCAATGAAGTGGCATCCGAAAGCAGACTAATGAATAAAGGGCCACAAGCTCCACCCACGATTGCCGAGCAAAGAACTCCGGCAAAGGAACCATGATTTTGAGTCACCGTATTCAGAGCCAAGGAGAATACGATGGAATACATCATAGAAATACAGAAACCGATTGCGGGGAAAGCCCATATCGCTATTTCAGCGGTACCGAAAAGTGCCAGGAGAAGCAATATCATGGAGAGTATTCCTGAAATCTGCAATAAGCGCTTACTATCTATCAGTTTCAGCAAGAACATGCCAAAGAGACAACCGATGGTCATAGCCCCCCAGAAGTAGCTGATGCTTTGTGCACCAACAGTTTTAGGATCGATGCCATGATATTGTTCGAGGAAAGTACTCATAAAGATGGAAACACCTTGCTCCGTACTGACGTAGCAGAAAATACCCAGAAAGAAAAGCCATACATATTTCTGCCTGAACAGGGTTTTATAAGAAGAGGAAGAACCGCTGCGTTCATCTTCTTTCAACTCGATGCGCGGGAAACGAACCAACGCCACAACTACCAGCATGATGAGCAACAGCAACGTGAATACCCAATAAAGGGAAACCCACGGAAGAGTGGCCGGAGTGACCTTTGCCAGAATATCGAGCAACAGATTTTGTCCCGATTCATAAACTCCCGGTGCCAGTGCACGTATCAACCAAGTATAGACCAAAGGACTGACAAAAGACGCTACCCCGAACATAAACTGGGCCAACTCGGCTATAAACGCATAGTTTTCCTCGCCACCGACAGCACGTTGCAAGGGATTGAGCACTGTCTGCAACATCGCCATTCCCAGACCGATGATGAAAGAAGACAGTAGTAACATGAGATAGAACGGGAAGCAGGCAAACAGAATAGTACCGATGAAAGGCATGAGGAAGCCAGTGAACAAAACCGATTTCTCTCCGTATTTATCTATCAGAATTCCTGCCGGTATGGACATGATGGCATACGCCAGAAAGAATGAAGTCGGGATAAATCCGGCCATTGCCAGGTCTTTCAGCTCAAAATTATGGATGATATCAGGGATGAGCGGTCCCAAAATATTAGTAATAAATGAAATAGTAAACCAGAACATCATTATCAATGCCAGCATACCCCATTTCTTGTTATTTTTCATTGTATTTTTAGTTTATAAAATTAACGATGCCGCCCCGATAAAACCGGCCTTGTTCCCTAATTCGGCTGTCACGATTTCGGTGTTCAAAGCACAATCCGGTATGGTATTTTCTTTGACAACCTGCCTTATTTTCTCCAAATAGAAGGTACCCGATTCAGCAACTCCTCCACCGACTACTATCTTTTGCGGACTAAAGATGTTGATAAACCCGGCAATACCTCTTCCCAGGTAGTAGAAATGCTCGTTCATGCAATCTACAGCCAAAGGGAAAGCCTCGTGATACAAACGGACAATCAGTTCACCGTCTATTTCCACATCGAACTTTAATCCACGTTCGGTTGCCAATGCAGTGAAACGTCTTACCAAAGCTGCAGTCGAAGCATAATGTTCCAAACACCCTACTGCTCCACAAGCACATCGCTCACCATTTGCAATCAAAGGGACATGCCCCAGTTCCGTGCCACGATTGGCATATCCGTTGAAAAGTTTTCCATCAATAATTACGGCACCGCCGATACCGGTACCCACAGTGAGGAAGACGACGTGCGTACAACCTCTTCCAGCACCATATTTCGTCTCTCCCAACCCCATCAGGTTGGCATCATTCCCTACAATGACCGGCAAGCCCGTCTGTTCTTCGAGCAAAGAGGCAACGTCAATATTCTCCCAACCCACTATATTCTCGGCACCACCCAGTACAACGCGGTTTGTTTCGTCCACAATACCCGGCGTACCGAGCCCGATGCCTTTTATCGCCCAATCTCGTTTTCCAGCCTCATCCTTTACAATGGTAGCTGCCTTCACCAGTTGCCTTATCACTTCCGCCGACGAGACAGAAGCAAAAGAGGGTAATCTCCCCTCAAAGGAAGAAAACCCCGCTTTATCTACCAAAGCATATTTTATGGATGTACCGCCAAGATCAATACCTATAGCATATTCCATAGTACAATGTATTTATGAAGCATATTATACTCTCTCTACCCATATAGGAGAACTCCATGCCCATTGCTGGTCGCGCTGACGAACTCTGACGTAGTAATAATCGGTATCTCTTTCGGGTTCTTTGTCTTCCAGATAATGTTCAACCGTGAAGCAACTTTCGGGCATGGCACGGTTAAAGAGAATAGCTTCACTGAGCCATCCTATCATGAAATGAGAACGTGACCCTTCCAACAGTTCGCCCAAAGAGTGCTCAAACCTCTTACCGTTGAACTCTGCCGTAATCACGCCGTCCTTGGGCATGGTAACATCCAGGATAACAGCTTGCATGGCAGGCGTAGTGGTATTCGGGTTCTTGGAACTGTACATATCCAATTCTGTCTCTTTACCGCTTACGGATAAGATACGATTGACCTTCGTTTCAAATTCACTTTCTCCAGGCTGGGGAGAAGTGAAGGCGGCTCCGCGGAAACAGGGTATCACCTCATTGATTTGCCCTTTATCAATAGACAGTTTACCTTGCCAATGTACATACTTTTCTTCACGGTTCCAACCAAATTCCACTTTCACTTTACAACGTACCGTGTCTCCTTCGGGAGTCTCGGGCAACAAAGGACCGCTTAAACGGGCAATGCACTTACGGTTCTTGACGATGTCGATATAGTCGATACAACTATTTCCTTCAACGTTGAGATAAATACGGCGGCTGTTCCCACGTACCACATCGCCGGGGAAAGCGTCGTTCAAACGGAAGTCAATGTTAATCTTGTCACCAGTGGCACAACATACGTGACGGTTCTTCATAGCGTCCCATATCTTATCGCGCGTCAAAGATTCTGCCAGGATACCGATACGCCCGTCACCATAGCTGCCCGGATATCCGGCATGCTGGTCGGTAGAACCCATGATTCCGAATTTCTTCCCTTGTTCTAAACCACACTGAATGGTTCCTTCCCATTGACGGGGACCCATATCATGCAAATAATTATAATCACCTTGGTCGCTCTCTGCAAGCCCATGTCGGGAATACATCTCAACAAAGGGGGTTTGTTCTCCTTCCGTAAAGAAATTCCAGTTATATCCACGGTAACCCGTCTGGTATCCCATGTGGTGCGGAGTAATGAAAACTTTATGCCCACGCGCCTTCTGCTTCCAGTCTTCAATGGAAGTACATTCCACCAGAGGAGCATCCAAATCATAATTCAGCGCTACATGGTCGCCATGCTCCATACTATGAGCTTCATAACCGATAAAGGTAAGAAATTCTCCTTCCTTGTTGTATTCATTGGTCATTGCCACATACTTCTCGTATCCACCTTCACGCAGACGTTTGAAGGCTCCGGTATGATATTCAATCACCCACTTCAACCGCGGGTCATCCGCTCCCGGAATATCGGGCCACATGGCATGTGGAGTTACGGAAACAAAGTCGAGCTGCGCCTTGGCCGCTTCAAAAGCAGAACGCATGTCACCATGTCCGTAGGTTATGTTACAGTGGTTGTGCAGGTCTCCCCAGAAATATTTCAGATTACTGGCCGACGGCATCACTTTTTTACCGGAAGCATTTCCCATCTGGCATGCAGACAACAAGCTACCGGAAGCAGCCAGTCCTAAAAAAGACCAGCCTGTGTTTTTTAAAAAACTTCTTCTATCCATAGTATTTTCAAGATTATCTATTTTTCATAAAACGCCTATCACCTTTAAACAATTCTTTCACTTTCTCGTCAGGGTCATCGTCTTTATATTCTTTCTGTGTCTCCTTTAAAAGTGACATCAACTCGGCTTGTTTATCGGCATATTCAGCTTTTCCAAATACATTGTTCAATTCACCGGGATCGTTCTTCATATCGTACATTTCCCATTCATCCACATCATTATAGAAGTGGATTAGTTTGAAATCTGCCGTACGAATGCCGTAATGCCTCTTCACCGAATGTTCAGCCGGATACTCATAATAATGGTAATAAGCAGCCTTACGCCAATTTTCGGGTACTTTTCCGGCATTGGTCAAAATCGGCTTCAAGGATTTACCTTGCATCCCCAAGTTGCCCTCTGCATCTGTAGAGTTCAACTCTACGCCCGCAAAGTCGAGGATTGTAGGAGCAAAGTCCACGTTCATGGCAATGGCACTTGAAGTAGTTCCCGCCTTTATCGCCTTGGGATAACGGATAATCAACGGCATGCGCTGACATTCCTCATACATAAAGCGTTTATCGAACCATCCATGTTCGCCCAGGAAGAAACCTTGGTCGGAAGTATAAATGATAATTGTATTATCCAATTCTCCCGTTTTCTCCAGATAATTAAGCAGGCGGCCGATGTTCTCATCTACTGCTACGACGGTAGCTAAATAATCACGCATATATTGTTGGTATTTCCAACTAATCAGCTCTTTACCTTTCAGATCACCTTTACGATACTCGGAGATACGCTGGGCATATACAGAATCCCATTTTTCCTGCACATCGGCAGGCATACGTCTATAAACCTGCGATAGACGGTTGGTGGTATCTTTCAACAGCTCTTCACGAGTCATCAGTTTCAGGTCCCAATCGTTGGTCAAAGTATGTTCAATGGACATATCCTGTTCCTTGGCAGCCGAGCCTCTACCCTCGTAATTGTCGAAAAGAGTGGCCGGCTCGGGGAAAACCGTATTATTGAACATTCCCAGATGGCGGGGAGCCGGCATCCAGTTACGATGAGGAGCTTTCTGATGATACATCATGCAGAAAGGTTTATCCTTATCCCTATGTTCCAGATATTCAATGGCTTTATCGGTAATGATATCTGTTGCATAACCTTTCTCCACTACCTGTTTTCCGTTCTCATTGAAATCGGGGTCATAATAGTCTCCCTGTTCGTGCTGACCGGTCAGGATACACCAGTAATCAAAGCCTTGAGGTTCTGTTATCAGATGCCATTTACCGATGATGGAGGTCTGGTAACCGGCTGACTGCAACAGTTTTGGGAACGTTTGCTGACTGCCGTCGAAAGTACTGGCATTGTCTGTAAATCCATTAATATGGCTGAACTTCCCTGTCAGAATACAAGCTCTTGACGGACCGGATAATGCATTGACAGCATAACAATTATCCATACGGATACCTTCGTTGGCTATTCTGTCCATGTTTGGGGTCTGCAGCAAACGACCGCCGTAACAAGACATTGCCTGAGTAGTATGGTCATCCGTCATCATAAAGATGATATTCGGACGTTTTACCTCTTCCTTGACCTTACCCGAACTACAGGCTGACACGCTGATGGCGGTAAGAGGTAAAAATAAATATGACAATCGATTCATAATCATAAATTTTTCTTATAAATGAAACTCCAATTGGCGTTTCTTGCCGTTAACGGATACCTCTACTTTCACAGCCTTCTCATCGAAAGTCTTATTCAAGAACTTAGCTTTGAATGTGGGTAAGAGAGACGAGTCTTTCGTTGGATAAATAACGGTTATGTAACGTACAGGCTCCGAACTGTTCTTATTCACATCAAATGAAACGGAAGTGCGAGGCACACGTTGGCGGTAGGCGATGGAACGCCATCCTTCTTTTTGCCGTGCAGAAATTTTCTTCTCAGAGAAACATTGCAGCTTTACATTGCTCGCACCTTCGTAGGAAGAAGTCAGGATATTGTTTTTCCCGTCTACATTGACAGTACCTTCACATAAATTATAGTTCAGATTGACAGTACCCTTGGCATCACCTACGGCTTCGTCGACAATGACAAAATAGGATTGGTCTACAAAAAAGACAGAACGTCTATGTTTCAGCCCGGCATAATGTGGATTTTCCGTTACCAAAATCTGCACATCACCTTCGGGTTTCCAAAGCTTGGTGACAGACTCGGTAGTTTGCAAATCCTTCTCGTCCAGTGTCAAGGTGTTGTGAACGGCAGTACTACGGAACCAGTTACGTAGTTTCATCACTTCACTGTCACCGGCATATACGTAAGAGCCACTATCCGGAAACAGGTTACGTCCATTGAACCACAATTCAAATGTTCCGTTATCGGGTTGACAATGCCATTCGCCTTTAGGACCGGCTTTCACTACCATCACCGTGGCATCTTGTTTCCATCCGTTTCTGAAAGTGAAGAAACCGGACTTCAAGGCACCATGAGAAAGATAAGGTAACGGAGTACCTTCACGACCTTCTGTCGCATAATAACGTATCCACTCGCAATCAGGGAAAATCAAAAGCCATTCTTTATAATTCTGGATTTCGGCGGAACGGTCACCCAACTTGGCGTCACTGAAACAAGGATTACTGTAATCGGGGAAACAGATACCAGAGTAGAACTCAATCATCTTTTTTATCGTATTGATATACTCAGCGGGGAACTCTTGGCGAAAACCGTTGACATCTGCCATACGCAGAGCTTTACAGAAAATATTGATAGCAGCCAAATGATAATGGGGATCGAGTTCATACTGACCACCATCGGGATAGACCTGTTTTTTTACTTCACGATTCAGAATGCCGATTCCACTCTCTCTCCATCCCGTAGCTTCTTTAAATTCCGGAAAGAACGCACCGGCATATACCATACGTTGCGCTTCAAAGAGTAAATGATTTCCCTGATCTGAATAGTTTGCCAGGATATGCAATGCATGGCGATGATAATTAACCAGAAATTCAGTCAGGAACTCCGGAGTAAAGGCTTGTGCCTTAATAAACAAAAGGAACTGTGAGGTCTGGTCTTGCAAACGGTTACTCACCTCCAACGGGCGCCACGCAAAACGTACATTTTCAGCATTACCTTTTACTTCACCGGCACTTACAAGTTCATATTCTTCTTTCTCTACTTGTGTCAAAGGGTTCTTCTTAACCCAGTCTATATATTGTAATACCCATTCTTTTGCATACTTTTCGTCGCCCGAGAGCCTATATGCTTTTCCCATCGGAGTAAACCACTTATGGCGATGCAACTGCCAACGAAGTTCATTATCTCGAACCGGCCAATATTGCCAATTGATATCTTTTCCATAATTGAAAGATGGCTGATAGCCATAGTGTACAAAAAACGTATGCTCCAAGGCATCATCCGCCCACTTTTGTTCGGTTTTGGAGATTTTGAGGTTCTTCAAGTCCAGATCGGGATGTACAATTCCCGTACGGTTCCGGTAATAGTCCAGCAAAGCCTGAGCCGCTTCATTCCATTGCTGTTGGCCACAGGCTGCTTTCACCTTCTCCAAGCCCGGATAATCCAGGTTCAACAGGTCGAAAGCTTCTTTCCTGAGTTGCTGCGCTTCTGTACATACGGCAATCATCAGGAACATGATACCCAAAATATACTTTATCGTTTTCATGGTATATAAATTTAGATTAGAGAGATTTATAATCAAGACCTTTTACCTGCATATAACGGACTAACGCCTCCAGATAATAATAATCAGCATAATTAATAGGAGTATCAATCTCAGAGCCATTAGGCAGTGATCCGGTAGAGTGCATCAGGATAAATCCCTGGTTACTACCGGATTTAGCCAGATACGCATCGGAAGAAAGGCTCTTGAGAAGTTTCTCGGCATAGTCCAAATAAACTTGTCCGTCTTCTACCAACGTGCTGAGTTCTATCAATGCAGAAGCTGTGATAGAAGCGGCAGAAGCATCCCGAGGTGTCTGGGGCGTGTCCGGTGCATCATAATCCCACAAAGGAACGGCATCTTCGGTTTTTACACGTGTCATAATCAGATTGGCAATGTCCTTAGCTTGTTGTAAGAAAACTTCATCTTTTGATTCACGGTAACAAGAAGTATATCCGTATACTCCCCAAGCCTGGCCACGTGCCCATGAAGAATCGTCATTCTTTCCCTGATGTGTGCATTTCAGTTCTACGGTTCCGTCATTGTTGTAACTTACCACATGATAAGAAGAATGGTCTTCTCTGAAATGGTTCTTCAGAGTAGTATCGGCATGTTTCAATGCGATTTCTTTATACTCAGGATTGTTTGTGAGGTTACTAACGTAGAACAACAAATCTAAGTTCATCATATTGTCTATGATTACCGGGAAGTTCCATTTTCCAAAATCCCAGGAACGGATGCAACCAATCTGCGGGTCAAAACGCTCACACAAATTATCGGCTGTTTGTATCAATGCCTGACGAACGCTGTCTGCCGGACACAACCGATAGGCGTTGCCATAACTGCAATTCATCATAAAGCCAATGTCATGCGTACCTTTGTACTCTCTCAC
Source organism: Bacteroides sp. OM08-11 (assembly GCF_003438665.1). NCBI lineage: Bacteria > Pseudomonadati > Bacteroidota > Bacteroidia > Bacteroidales > Bacteroidaceae > Bacteroides > Bacteroides sp. OM08-11. The sequence continues at coordinate 273,558 of NZ_QSTJ01000003.1, read as the reverse complement.
CGGATAAAGATAGTTTGTAAACTTAATAGCGTCTTTTTTCAAATCCTCATCACCCGTTATCTGGTAAGCATACCACAGGTTACCGGGGAAAAATCCACTGGTCCAATCATAGACGGAGGAACAATAACGGCGGGTACCTATTACATCCTTCACTGGTTTCACCCGCAAAGAGTCCTTAAAAGTTGCAGGATCTCTTTGCAACTGGCTGCAAAGAAAGTCCATATCATACCCTGTCCAAATGGAGCGAGGCAATAAAAGAGAATCACCTACATCAGTTACCGTTCCCTTCAGTTGTTCTGCCGATACATCTATCGCATTTTTCAACCAAGTATAATCTTCCTTAGACTGGGTAGAAGTACAACTATAGAAACTCTGCAACGTAGTAATTGCGCAACAAAACAATAAAATTTTCTTCATATCAATACATTTGTTTCTTGTAATACATGTTTATCTGCAAATCTACAGAGAAGCCCTGTCTTTCATTGACAATAATATCCAAAAAATCTCACAAAAACAGTGGAATAATATCACTTCTGTTGAATTTTACATAACATTCATCCAATTTCAATAAAATATTCCTTCTATAAAAGAGAAAGAGAGGAAGTAAATATTACCTCATTACCTCCTCTCCATCAAAATTACTTTTTACTCAGGACTATTCATATCCCGGATTATTTTTGCCTTCCAAAAGTGGATTACTTTGTAACTCTGACAATGGAATAGGGAATAGTTCGTGTTTACCCGTTTCAAAATTCTTATAAGCAGGATAAGGCTGGTTTGCTACTTTATTCACACTGGTGGCGTTTCCCATCAACACCAATGCCTCTTTCAAAATACCCCAACGAAGAAGGTCATACTTACGCTGCCCTTCGAAAGCCAGTTCAAAAGCACGTTCCCAATATAAAGCAGTACGGAATTTACCGGCCTCATCTGCATCCGAGATAAATGGAAGATCCAATACTTTCGGGGCCTTCATCAGACTGGCATAATTGGCAGAAGTAATGGGGGTAGCATTCGCACGAGTACGTACACTATTTAATAACTTCCAAGCTTCAGGAGTATTATCGGTTTCATTATAAGCTTCGGCAGCCATCAAAACAACATCAGCATAACGCAACGCACAGAAATTAACATCGGTATTATTAGGATTTTTAAAACCTAACGGCATCCATTCACGACGCCATTTACCTGGATACCAATCCTTGCCATTCTTATTTTGAGTCAATACGTGACTGTAAGAATTAGCATTCCACTTATATTGATAGGTACAAACCATCACATCTCTACGGACATCTTTATCTTCAAAGAAATTTTTCCACTCAGGTACCACACGGAAAAAAGCGTTAGCACGTCCCATATAGCTTCCTGTTTCTGTAGACTTAATACCCGGGGCAGCTACCAACGGTCCATTATAAGTACCCCATGTACCACCACCCTCATTGTTGCCATCAGGTGTAAAAAATGCTATCTCAAACAAACTCTCCTGATTGTTCAGCGTACCTTTAGAGAAACCTTTGAAAAGCTCCAAATATCCATCTTTATAGAAATCATGGTATTTCTTGGCTTGAAAAGCTTCCCATTCATCAATAACCGCTTCAAAATACTCTTTACGTTTTGCATCATCCGGACGGGTCAATTTACCATCCATCTGCAAACTATAACCGGCACGTTGTAAATAAACACGCATCAACAATGCACGGGCAGCTCCTTGAGATGCTCTTTCGGGAGAAGAAGAACCGTCGGCCCATTCCAGGTTATTCTTTGCAAAGTTTAAATCATTGATAATTTCGTCATAGATAACTTCACGGCTTACACGAGGCTGAAAAGCGTCTTCACGACCAGAAGTGTAAGTTGTCTTATATGGAACGTCTCCCCAATACTTAACAAGGTCAAACGCAAGGAAAGCACGCAGAAAATGCGCTTCGGCTACCATAGCAACCAGTTTCTTATTGTCTTTGTATCCTGCCATGTTTTCAATGCCATGTATGGCATAGCTGGCCCTGTCGATACCTTGATACTTGAGTTCCCATAAAGATTGTATCCATGTATTGGTATTCTTCACCATATAATGAGCTATATCGCGGCGTGTATTGTCTGTTCCGGTACCATTAATATAATATGTATCATCCGAAGCCGGCATTGCCATTTCATCTTGTCCATAATGTGCCGGTTTGGCAAATGAATTATAAATGCCATAGATAGCCATTTGCGCATTTCCCTCGGAAGTGAAGAAGTCTTCTTCCTTGTAAGAAGAATCAGGCTTTTCCGTCAACAAATCATCACAGGAAACAAATCCTAAAACGAACAAAGCGCTCAATATATATATAAATTTATATTTTCTCATTGCTGTATAATTTTAAATTGGAATTAGAATGTCAAGTTAATACCGAATACATAAGAGTGACTGCGAGGATAAGCGCCGAAGTCAACACCCGGAGTCAAACTGTTACCCATAGTAGATACTTCAGGATCATAACCGGAGTATTTTGTCCATGTCCAAAGATTGTTTGCCGTAGCATACAGACGTAATGAATTAATTCCTGCTTTGGTGAGCCACTTGCGCGGGAATGTGTATCCTAATGTTATATTGCTCAACTTCAGGTATGAACCATCTTCTACAGCCCATGAATGGATGTAAGTATCACCAATCTCCATATCATAATATGCAGCTACGGATTTACCTCTGTTCAATGCAGCCAATTCAGTAGGATCAGTAACGACTTGTCCTTGTGAATTAACGGTCATCCAGCGTTTATCACTTCCGCAAACTGCCAATACATTCTGATTTTTAGAACCACTCTTGGTATTGGTCAATTTTGTGGCATTAAATACATCGTTACCATAACTATAAGTAAGGAATATACTTAAATCAAAGTTTTTGTAATTGAATGTATTATTGATACCGCCATAGAACTTAGGATTAGCATTACCAATAACCTTTTTATCATCTTCCGTGATAAGTGGAGTACCATCCTTGTCTACTACTGCATTTCCATCAAGATTTGCAAATTTCCACATACCGGGTTTTACAGCCGAACGGTTGCCACTGTAGGGAACACCTTTCTTAAGTAAATAGGTATTGGTTGCTGCATCAAAATCAAAATCTTCTACCTGGTATAAACCCTGAGTAACATAACCATACATCTGTCCCATAGATTGCCCTACAGCTACAATATGTGTATTTTGATTATATCCGAAACTGGCCTCCCATAACTGTACAGACTCACCGGTCAGCTCTTTTACTGTATTCTTATTGTGTGAGAAAGTTACATTTGTATTCCATGTAAAATCTTTTGTCTGAATGTTTACAGAGTTGATTGACAAATCAATACCTACGTTTTCTGTAGCACCTGCATTCACAACCATGCTCTTATGACCGGATGAGTATGGTAACTTGGCATTCAACAGAAGATTACTGCTTCGGTTAATATAGAACTCGGGAGAGATTGTTAAACGTTGGTTGAAGAAACCCAAGTCAAGGCCCATATTGAATGTCTTATTGGCTTCCCATTTCAAATTAGGATTGGGGATCTGGCTAAATGCATAACCAGGAGTTGTACTATCACCGTTTGGAGCCGTTACGGAAGACAAAATTGCCAGACTGTTGTAGCTACCGATACGATTATTACCAGCCATACCATAGCCTATACGGAATTTCAGATCGGAGAAAATATTTAAATTCTTAATAAATTCTTCTTCTCCAATACGCCATGCAGCAGAGACGGCAGGGAAATACCCCCATTTATTATTCTTACCAAACTTAGAAGAACCATCGGCACGGAATGAAGCCGTAAACAAATACTTGTCAGCAAAACCATAATTAACACGTCCAAAGAAAGAAAGGAGTTTATCATCATAATTTTGACTGGATGTCGGAGTCCCCGGTAAACCTAAAGACAAATCTCCCAAACCAATTTCATCATTGGGGAAATTAGTAGCCGAAGCTTTGAAAGCACGTGTCCAACGATTGACAAATTCCTGTCCTGCCATCACCGTTAAATTGTGCTTGGCTTTTTCCAAATTATAGCTCAATACATTTGAAATTTGGAAACTACCACCTTCTGTATTCTGGATACTACCATTAATATTAGTACGTTTGGCTGTAATAGATTTATCGCCATAGAAAATTTCATTACGACGAGTATAATAATTCATACCGGTACTGTTACGGAAACTCAAACCTTTAAGTATTTTATAATTAAACCCTCCATTTGCCTGGAATGTACGATACTCTTTATTGTTTGTCTCTTCTGCGGCGGACAATAAAGGATTTTGCATAACGTTACCAGAATCATCAGCCAAAAGCGGGTCTTCATCTGATTCAACAAGAGTACGATCATCTCCCGTGATACCGATAGTAGGACGATATTGCAAAATATGCTGTAACTTATTGAAACGGTCGCCATTCTCTGAAGTACCCATACCAAATACTTTTCTTTGGTCGAAAGTAATGCGAGCATTGATAGAGAGACGCTCATTGGTATCATGACTCAAACTCATGGAGATGTTGTGCTTGTTATTACCACTGTATACCATGGCACCTTCATCTTTAAAATAAGAGTAAGCAGCGTTATATTTCAGTTTATCGGTACCACCAGCCACACTGACACGATAATTTTGTGTAAGTGCCGTACGTCCCAAAGCTTCTTCTTGCCAATCAATGCCGGCACGATTAGCATAATTGGCAGCAATATCGCCAAACTTACCATAACGTTCCTCAAACTTGGCTATATCTTTTTCCAGATCTTGAGAAAGCCCTACAGTACGTTCATAGTCCAGTAATACAAATTCTTGTGGAGAAAGTACATCCAGTTTTCTGGCAATCTTCTTAAACCCTACATAACTATCAAACGAAACAGTCATCTTTTGTCCCTTTTTGGCACCACTCTTTGTAGTAATAACAACAACCCCGTTTGCACCACGTGCACCATAGATTGCGGTAGAAGATGCATCCTTCAAGATATCGATTGTCTCAATCTCAGCAGGGTCAAGACTACTCATACCGTCTTCACTGGGAAATCCATCAATGATGTAAAGAGGTTCATTACTTTGAGTAATGGAGATACCACCACGTACACGAATAGAAATGGATGAACCCGGAGCACCTTCACTCTGAGTAACCTGTACGCCAGCAACACGTCCGGCCAATGCTTGCGAAATATCAGAAGTCGGAACTTTCAGCAATTCATCACTTTTGACCGACACAACGGAACCTGTCAAATCTTTACGGGAAACTGTACCGTAACCGATAACAACTACTTCATCCAATACTTTGGCATCAACCTGCAACGTTACATTAACAACTTTCTGACCATTGACCTTCACCTCTTTAGTAGTCATTCCCACATACGAGAACACCAATACATCTTTAGAAGCGTCATTCACTTTTAAAGTATAGTTACCTTCTATATCGGTTACCGTTCCAACACCGGCGGCACCTTTAACAGTAACGCTACCTCCAATTACCTCATATCCTTCGCTGTCAACGACCTTACCGGTAACAGTCTGACTTTGCGCGTATGTGACCATACTTACAAGAGCAAAGAAAAAGATCAAAAACAATTCTTTTAAACTGTGCATAATAATTAAATCTAAGTTAACATTAATATAGTTTTATCTCGACCACAAATGTATCACCGACAATCAACACAATATGAAAATATTGTTTTAATTCCCCCTACTTTTCCTCAGCTCTCATGCAAATATTGTTTATGCGACCCTAATTTCGTGTAAAAGTCACAACAAACACTTTTAAAAGGCGGTTTTAGACACTTCAGAGACCTATTCAACCAATAAAACATATCTCGGAAAGTATCATTTTTCAAACAAAAAAATAGGATGATAATAAAGGAATATCGGATATCCAAACATTCCTCATTATCACCCTAAGAAACAAATGACTTATATTATTTTACGTATTCAATTTCTATCAATATTCGGTTGTATCAATTCTATTTCAGAAAATCGGCACGCATCGGAGCAAAACAGTCGATAAGAACACCCGGTTCCAAGCAAACACAACCATGCAAAACGTCCGGTTCCATGTAAATGCCATCACCAGCCTCAACTATTTTTTTCTCTCCCCCTACCGTAAATTCAAACTTACCGCTCGCAACGTATGTAGTTTGTGTATGATAATGTTTATGAGGAGTTCCAATAGCCCCTTTCTCAAATTTAACCTTCACTAACATCACTTGGCCGTCATAACCCATAATTTGCCTGGTAACACCTTCACCAGCAGGTTCCCATGTTTTATCTTTTTCATAGATAAAAGTAGTACTTCTTGTTTTTTTAACTGGTTCATCAGGAGTGACATTACTCGTAACCTGCGATGCATATAAAGTAGTTATCATAAGGAGTGACATTCCACATATACATACACACTTCTTCCATACATTCATTTCCATAATCAAATAAGTTTTTAGTCGTTTAAATTATATTGTTCTGATAATGTTGCAAATTTATAAATAGTAATCTGTTTATAAGTCTTTCCGGGCAATAAAACTGTAGAGGGGAACTGCTGTTTATTGGGAGAATCAGGGAAATGCTGCATTTCAAGACAAAATCCATAATATTTTCCATATATTTTATTTCCATGTCCAGTAAGATAGTCCATATTTGAATTCGGGATGTAGAACTGCATCCCGGGTTCTGTAGTATAGGCTTCCAATACCCTACCCGACTCAGGGTCAATCACCGTTGCCACCAATTCCAAGGAATCAAGTGACTTATCAAGTTTATAATTCACATCATATCCCTTTCCCGACTGTTTTACCCTATTTTCAACATTTCGTAGCGAAGTAAAGTCATATTCTGTTCCGGCAATCGGCATGAACTCTCCTGTCGGAATGCCATCAGTATCTACCGGAGTGATAAAATCCGCCTTTATCTTATAAAGATGATTGAGTACAGCTCCTCTACAACCGGTCAAATTAAAATAGCTATGGTTGGTAAGATTGACAACCGTAGGTTTATCCGTAGAAGCCGTATAATCAAGAATAATTTCATTTTGATTGGTCAGCTTATATGCCACTAAAAGATTTAACACTCCGGGAAAACCTCCTTCCAAATCAGCACTTTGATACTTAAAAATAACAGCAGCTGTATCTTTTACTGTATAAAAAGTATCTATCTCAAATACCTGACGATTAAATCCTTGCGTTCCTCCGTGAATGGAGTGTTCCTTATTGTTCTTCTCCAAATGATAAGTCTGATTATTCAGGTGAAATTCCGCATTGCTTATTCGATTGGCATATCTTCCGATTGTAGCACCGAATTTAGGGTGTTTACCTAAATAATTTCTCAGACTATCAAATCCTAAAACTACCGGTTCGAAATGTCCGTCTTTATCAGGGGCAGAAACATAAGTCAATGAAGCAGCATAATTAGTTACTTTAATAACCATACCATTTGCATTCGTTAGCTTGAACAGTTCGATGATTTTATCTCCATCTTGGATGTTTTTTTCTTTAGATACAGAGAGCCCTGCTATCAGGGGTTGCATACACGAAACAAATAAAAACAGAACTGTTGTTAAAAGTAAAATGATACGTGTTTTCATGCGAAAATAAATATTATTTCTTTCCATACTCTGTGGGTAGGCAACCCATATACTTTTTAAAACGTGCCGCAAAATAAGAAGGGGTATTATAGCCTACCATAAAGCTGATTTCGGAAACCGTATACTTCCCTTCCTTCAGCAATTGACAAGCCCGGTTGAAGCGTATTTTATGGATGAAATCAATAGCCGACTTACCGGTAATCGCTTTCAATTTCAGATGGAGACTAGAACGGCTCATATTCATTTCACGCGCAAACAACTCTGTAGAAAATTCCACATTATCCATATTTTTTTCAACAACCGCTATGGCTTTCCGTAATAATTCCTCATCCATCGTATTATTGGTAAGTTTCTCCGGTTCGACTTCCGTCATATTAGAATAACGTTCAAATATCCGATAACGTGTACGTAACATATTCAATATCTTAGCTTTCAACACAGTCATCGAGAATGGTTTGGAAATATAATCATCAGCACCGACCTGTAATCCTTCCAATTGATACTTCATATCTGCTTTAGCAGACAACATATAAACAGGAATATGACATGTGCGCAGATTTTGTTTCACCCACTTACATAATTTGACACCATCCATCACAGGCATCATCACATCTGTAACAATCAAATCCACATCTTCATCTTTCAAGAGATCTAATGCCTTTTGTCCATTCTCTGTTTCTAACATGTTAAACTGATCGGACAAACCATTTACCAGATATTGCCGCAATTCTTCATTATCCTCCACAATCAGAATGGTTCCACGTTTACTACCTTCTTCAACGGTTTCATCAATATCCAACTCTTTCTTTTCTTCATCGCCGATATAGATATCATGCGCATTAGTGGAATACACACGTTGCTCTTCCACATCTCCTTCTCTACTAAGCAGTTCCTCCTGTGTATAAACCGATTTATCCTGAGGTAAATAAACGGTGAAGGTGGAACCCTTGCCCACTTCACTTTGCAATGTAATCCGTCCATGATGAAGTTCTACTAAGCGTTGTACCAAAGACAAACCTATTCCACTCCCTTCACGTCCATTTTCTACCTGATAGAAACGTTCAAAAATCTTCTCCTGCTTTTCTTTGGGAATGCCTATACCCGTATCTGCTACCTGTAACACAAGTTGGTTTTCTTCTTTATAAAGTTTTACCGTAATACTTTCACCCACTTCTGTATATTTAAAAGCATTTGAAAGTAAGTTATTCACTATCAAATCCAAATAGTTTTCATCAAACAATACATTTTCATCCTGCAATTCCGTGTAAAAATTATAATCTATATCTTTCCGCTTTGACAGATTGTCATAGTTCATAAAGCAATTCATCACCCTTTTATAAGCATTGGCACATACCGGTCTAAGTTCAAAAATGCCCAATTCCGCACGTCGATAGTCCATCAACTGATTGACTAAGTGTAACAAACGATTTGTATTTCGTTGGATATAAAGTAGCTGTTCATGTTCCCAATGCCCTTTAATACGACCAAGCAGTTCCTGTAAAGGTGCAACAATCAACGTCAGCGGAGTTCGTAACTCATGCGATATATTAACATAAAAACGAATTCTCATCTGGCTGATTTCTTCTTGTTTCTCTTTATCCATCCGTTCCATAGCTATCTCAGCCTGCATACTCTTACGTAACCAGAAAAAACGTACAACACCAAATATCAATAGAGCAGCAGATAAGGCAAACAAAGTTATAGCCCACCACGTACGATACCAAACAGGTAGAATACGGATATGAAGAGTAGTAGGTTCTTCATTCCATTTTCCATCATTATTTGCCGCTTTTATATAAAAGGTATAATCTCCTGCCGGTAGATTGGAATATGAAACCGGGCTTATGTCACTTTGTTTGTACCACACATCATTATATCCATCCAGTTTATAAGCAAAGGTATTATGCCTACCTGCAATATAATTAGACACAACAAACGATATAGCAAAAGAATTTTGGGAAGATGTCAACGTAATATGGTCTACATATTCAACACTTTCTTTCAGGATACCGGTCTCATCATCGGGCAGTACTTCTTTATTAAAGACAAACAACTTATTGATAACAGGTTTGGGAGCGTAAGGATTGTCAATCAAGGTCTCGGGACGGAAAGAAGTAATGCCATTGACACCACCAAACAACATATAACCATTATCTTTACGACAATAAGAACCTGCATTGAACTGATTACTCTGCAAACCATCCAAAATCGTAAAATTACGGAATTTTCCATTTTCGGGGTTCAAACAACTCAGTCCCAAGTTTGTACTTATCCACAACCTGCCGTAAGCGTCTTCCAGAATTCCATAAATAACATTACTCGGTAAACCATTGTTTGTGGTATATTGCTGCAACTCTCCGCTCCTTTCCTTCAAAGCAAAAAGTCCGTTGCGAGTTCCAACCCATATAGTTCCTGATGAAGATTCGTAAAAACAATTCACAAAAGCCTGCCTCAAAACCGAAATGATATTATATTCTTTGTTAGCCAACAAAGAACCACCAACTTGATTATAGACAGAAATCCCCCTTTCTCCTCCTATCCAAATACGTTTCTTCGAATCACGGAATAGAAGACGATTGTATTGTTGGAGTTTCTCTCCATTCTTATCTTTATCTATAATTGTAAAATTTTGCTTATTTATATCAAAGTGTAACAAATATTCCAATGAAGCCACCCAAAGTCCTCCATTTTCATCCGAAAGGATAGAATAAATGTTATTACTCGGTATATTACTGTTTCTCCGATTATAATATTCAACGTATCCCGACTTTCTGTGCAATACCATCATTCCTCCTGCATGTGCTCCTACATATACCTTATCATGCGCTTCATCTACATATACAGTTTTAATGTCCTTAAAAGGAGTATCCATCATCATCGGAGTGGAATTAAACAAATAATTCTTATACTGCTTCGAAACATTATCATAATAGTTCAGTCCTCCGTCACTTGTCCCAATCCACAAATTATGTTCGTTATCCTCTACAATGCAACTGACCACATTATCACTCAGGGAGTTTAAAAAAGGTACATGCTTGATACGTTGAAAACGGTTACACAAAGGATGATAATAATTCAAACCACCCCAGTAAGTACCCAACCACATGCCTCCCTGCGAGTCTTTGAATATACAGCGCACGGAATTCTGTGACAAACTACCTTCCTGTATTTCAGAATTTCTTATAGACGTAAAGCGATCAGTTCCTTCTTTATAAATATTCAGGCCGCTATAAGTTCCTACCCACAAACGGTTTTCCGTATCCAGTTCCAGTGACCGCACATAGTTTGAGTTCAGGCCGGATTTTCCATCTTCATACCGATAATTTTTTAGTTCTTTAGAATTGGTATCATACAAATACAAGCCATTTCCTTCCGTTGCCATCCATATTCTGCTGAACATCTGGCACAAAATAGAATGTACCCTTATCCCTTCGGGCATACTTACCAACTTTTTCAATGTATTCCCTGTGAGAGAGTAAGTATACACTCCATCTTCAGCACCGATATAAACACAATCACCCTGACGTACTAAAGCAGTAGGTTTTAACAAATGTAACGAAGAGGATAACGTATCACTCAGAAAACATTCTCTTTCCACATCAAAAATCAAAATGCCCTCCATTGTACCCAGCATTAACAAATCCTGTTTTATTGGAACAATACTGGTAATAGCCACGTTCTGTCCATTTTTTTTATAGTAATAGTTAGAAAAAGCATCTTTACGACGATTATAAAGAGACAAACCTTCGCGTGTTCCTACCCAAATCCGGTCAACATCATCGACTGCAATACAACGTGAGATATCACTGGCAATGCTATTGGAATTCATATACTGATGACGATAGACCGTAAAGTTATAACCATCATACTTATTCAGCCCATCATACGTAGCAAACCATAAATTTCCTTCTTTATCTTGATTAATTGCAAATATAGTACTATGCGATAATCCTTCCTCCAGACCAATATGAGTAAAATGGATATCTTCCGAAGTATTAGCATTTAACATCATAGGAAATAATCCAACTAATAGTACTAACAAAAATTGAAATATTTTCATAATCGTAATCTATTATGAAGCAAATAAACAAAATATATTAATAGAAATAGATATTTATCAGAACTTTCTTATCTTCACTATCGGGGAGAATACGTAAAGGTACAAAAGAAAAACCGGGAACGGGATTAAATATACGCCCATCATCATCGGTTGGTCCTACTTCAACAGTTCCCGCTTCACATTTTACATTCAGCACACCATTATTTCTATTAATACGCATCGCCTTTGAGCTTATCTCTACTGTTTCAACTGGCGATGCTATAATTGGCAATACCAAATAAGCCCTATCAGGACAATGTCGCACACAGATTCGAACCCCTTGTTCCGAATAGACATAATTCACCACTACAGGTACTTCTCCTCCTGATGGAGATTTTTGACTAATATCCACCAAATGAGTATTCACTTGAAAACAATAATTATTCTTATCTATATGGCAAACAATGTCCGTGTTTAAATCATCCAGATTAGTATATACATTTCCATCCTCAATCAACTCTATACGAGGAGTACCTCCCATCAGATATTTCCGAGTACTACCCTGCATATTAGGAGCCTCTATCAACTGATATTTATTCATTGTCGCAGCAAAGACAGGACCTGCCTCCGCATGCCATAACAAGGCAAGAGCTCCCCCTATGGGATGTGTTCCTTTCGTCTTATATTCAGCATCATATCCGGTAAACGTGGCACGCCAAGATCCCTGTGCGATCAACCATGTACGGATATCCTGAAAACACTTTACCCCATAAGGTACATCACGAGGAAGTTCTTTGGAAGTAACCATATCCACCGGAGCCTGTTCCAGAAAAGACGCCAAAGCTTTGGCATGTCCGAAAGTATGGTGTATACAGGGCGGAATACCTGAAACACGATAGTGCATGCCACCATAAAGTAATCCATCGTAAGTGGCTTTCTTCAATAATCCGATATTCCGGCGGATAGCCTCCACGTATTCGGGATGATGAGTAGCCAGCGAATAATAACCTCCCATAAAACCATCGCTTGTACGCCCACCCCAATAAGTCCATTTAAAACTACGGGTTCCCCAGCTATTATCCCAAGCGCCATCAGGTAACATAAATTCCAGATGAGTACTCATGGAGCGTTCAATAAGCGACAGCAATTCGGTATCTTTTGCCATCTTGGCATAATACGCCATGTTGGGCAAGGTTTCCTCCACGTTATAAAGCAAATCTACAGGCAGGCAACCATTCTTCGTTTTAGTCCGTACATTAGGACCTTCACCGAAAACAAAGTATTCATGTTCCGTGAAATAACCTTTCAAATCAGTGGCAATCTCCCGGGCTTGTGCCTTGAAACCGGAACGATTGCACATTTCTCCAATGGCATACAATGCATAAGTGGCGGAAGCGGAATAGTTCACATTCATATTCCTCATTCCCTCCCGTTTGCGGCTGTAGATAAAAGGATTATTCATGATAAACTCACCGGCCTCCGCCAACCGCTGTTTCCAATGATTCCGGGTAGAGTCATCCAGTAAATGCCCATGATAATGCAAAGCTTCATAGAGGGCGATAGCTGCGAATACGGTCGTACCGTTCCAGTCCGAAACATGTACATCATTCATCCAAGAACCATCTGGGTAATGTACATTTTCCATCCACGCCATCAGACTTTTAGCAGCATGTAAATATTTATCATTACCCGTTTTGTCCGCCAAATACATCAGAGGAAGTACAGCATCGCCAATGCGCCCATGTATACGAGCACATGCCGGACACAAAATACCTCCATCCAATGCAGAGTGTAAATTTACGCACTGATAAGTCAACAGCGTATCCATCCACTCAGTCAATAGTTTCTCAGCTTCACCACGCAGAGAATTATCCAATGATTGATTGTTTATGTCCTGTATCTGGGCAGGCAAGGATATAGCATATAACAGTAATATTACGAAGAACGTGGTTTTCATTTTTTCTATGTTAGATTTCAAATCAAAAATACGCCTTTATCCCCATATTATCGCCCTATTTTATTTATATCCTGCGTACTTATGTCTACGTGAGACCCTAATATTGTTCAATCCTTACTAATTTTGTCGAAACATTACCTCCGAAAACAATATTGGTAGACTTTTGAACATAAAAAAGCAAATATTCGGCACAAACACCCTATTTTAGCAAAAGAAAATAATCATACATTAACATTTAATATTATGAAACACTTACCATTACTAGTATGTACTGCCACTTGCGGATTTTACTCCGCACAAGCAGCAACTACAGACAAAAAAGATGAAAAGCCCAACATTCTCTGGCTAACCTTTGAAGACACCAGTGCGTACGAATTCGGTTGTTACGGCAACAAAGACGTACATACTCCCAATACCGACAGTCTGGCAACTCAAGGTATACAGTTTATGAATGCATGGTCTGTAGCCCCGCAAAGTTCGGCAGCCCGTTCTTCTCTCATCACCGGATGCTATTCCACTACCTATGGAATGGATATCCATCCTGTGCCCTACGATACTCCTGCCGACATCTTCTTTCCACAGAAGTTACGCGAAGCTGGTTATTATTGCACAAACAACAGCAAGACACATTATAACTCCACCACCGATAATAAAATCTGCTGGGACGAATGTACGCCTAAAGCTTCTTATAACAGCCCTAAACGTGGCAAAACCCAACCTTTTTTTGCCGTATTCAATACCGTGACCTCACACATGGGACGTATCCGCACCTTCCACACCGACGGACGCAGAGACTATACCAAAGAAGGTATTTATCCTGAATTGCTCACGCTACCTTCTTATGTTCCCGACCTGCCCGAAGTACGTTCCGACTATGCCGGTCATTTGGAAGCCGTACAAGATGTAGATACCTGGTTGGGGTTCTATCTAAAAGATTTGAAGGACAAAGGACTAGATGACAATACTATTATATTTTTCTTCAGTGATCACGGCGGTTGTGTGCCACGCGGTAAAGGCTATTTGTACGAAAGCGGCTTGAATGTTCCCCTCATAGTCTACTTCCCTCCCAAATGGCGACATCTAACAGACAGGACCTCCGGTAAAGATTTCAACTTAGTCAATTTTACCGATTTAGGTCCAACCGTACTCAGCCTTGCAGGAATAAAACCTCCTAAACATATGCAAGGTAAAGCGCTTTTCGGCCAATTCGCAAACAAAGAAAAACGCAAAATGCAGTTTGCATTAGCCGCCAACCAACTGCACCACTTTATGCCTGTACGTGCCGTCACCGACGGACACTTCAAGTACATCCGCAGTTACATCCCTTATCGCCAGTTTGCCTTGCGCAACTATTACCAATGGGGTATGCCCTCTAATAAAGCATGGGACAAACTCGTATTGGAAGGGCACAACACCAATCCCGACTGGGAATTGACATTCAAAGCGCATCCGGCAGAAATGCTGTTCGACCTCGAAAAAGACCCAGGTGAACTATACGATCTATCCACCTCTCCCGAACACGCAGATATATTGGTAAAGATGCGCAAAGGTTTGTCAGACCATATACGTTCCACCCAAGACCTAGGTTTCTTCCTTCCGAATTCCCGCACAGGGCATATCCTTTATGAAACTGTACGCAAAGAGAAATATCCGTTGGAAGAACTATATACACTTGTAGAAACTGCAGGAACAGCAACCCCTGCCGTCCTCCCGCTATTGGAGAAAGCCATTACCAGCCCTCATCCCGATATGAGATTTTGGGGAGTAGCAGGTTATGCCCAACTTGCCAGAGAAAAGCAAATTACCACTTGTCCGCAAGCTCTGTTAGCGCTTCTTTATGATAACAATCCTTACATCGCTTCCGAAGCAGCATATGCCGTTTCTTATCTAAATAAAATGCAGGAAGGTATTTCCCGCCTGATTACTCCCGTAAAGGAAGAAGACAGAAAAATAGGGTATTCTCTATTGGAATGTCTATCTTTAGATCCTGCCATGCGTGATTATATCCGTCCGTTCTTACCTCAACTGAAAGAAGCCGCAGAAACCTTGCCACGTATTCAGAATGAAGACGCCGGCCTTATGGCACGTGGTATCCTCGTAAATATAGGGGAACTGGACATTAAAAACCTGCATGGGCCCGAAGCTTATGAAAAAGGCTTGAAACTAAATTACGGACGTAGACCGATGATACCGTTACCTTAGTGAACACAAAAATTTCATGCACCTAAAAAAGGGAGAATAAGGCTGTTTGTTCGTATATTCATAGTTCCCATTTAACAGATGTCTCCATACTCCGGTCCTGATTAACGATTTATTAATTGATAACAATACATAAATATCAAAAAGAATGAAAGCAACAATATTAATCACCTTTTGCCTCTTGCCTGCAACAGTTACATGTCACGCTCAATCCGGCAAATCAGTTCCCCTGACGGCACGCGTCAACGTTCAAGCCGACTCGGCGCGTACAAATCAAATTATCGATGGCCGTTGGGTAGCAGTCGGCACAAATAAGCCGCATACTCTCCAATTGGATTATACCCGTTTGTTTCAGGGTAAACCATCCTATCGTTTTGAGTTGAAAGAGGAAGACAACACCTTGGAAGGCTACGCTAAGGGAGAGACCAAAGGGCGTGCCGAACTCTGTTACTGTTACGCCACAGCAAATGATTTCCGTGACCATCAGGCAGACGAATATCCCAACGCCCAAAAAACGAAGACCGTATACCATTACGGGAAAGGCAGTTGCCCACAAGGTTCATCCATGAGCTACACTTTCTCAGTTTACATACCTCGTACATTAGACAAAGATGTATCCACCATCTTCGCCCAATGGCACGGCATGCCAAGCCGTACATTGGTTTCCGACCCGTCGGGCAAGGTAATGCGACTGAGCGTAAAAGAATTCCTCAAACTGGAGAAACGAATGATTTTCAAGAAGAATATCGCACACGAGAAGATAATCAAAGTCAACGCGAAAGGTGATACTTTGTACAAAGCGGGGAAACCGAATGGCTGGCTGGTGGAACAAGGCGGATATCCTCCGCTCGCTTTCGGCTTCTCACAAGGATACTTTTACATCAAAGCCAACTCGGACCGGAAATGGTTGAGTGACAAGACCGACCGTTGCAATGCCAATCCTGGCAATACGGCCATCATGCAATCTGTCAGTTCACGATATAAAGTTTCCACAATTGCCTATAAGATGCCTTTCGAAAGTTTTCCTAAGGATTGCTGGATAACTTTTGAGGTGAATATTAACTGGACAAGCTATGGCAAAGAAGCGGAAACAATCCTCAAACCGGGTCGTCTGGATGTTACCATGACTTATCCCGAAAAAGGTAAAGAAACCAAGAAACACATCGTCGACAACGAAGAAATACTGATAGGCCGTAATGACGAAGAAGGTTATTATTTTAAATTCGGCATATACCGTGTAGGAAATAGCACAATCCCGGTTTGCTACAACCTGGCAGGCTATGAGGAACATGCACTTTCCAACTAAGCCTTCTCTCTGAACATACGGAACTGCCAAATCAGCATCGCCGCAGCTATCAGACTCGCGATAAGGTCGGACACCGGCATACTGTACCACACCCCCGCCGTACCATAAAAGCGAGGAAGAATGAGCAGACAAGGAAGCAATATCATCATCTGGCGGGTAAGGGAAAGAAAGATCGCCTTACCCGCCATTCCTATACTTTGGAAGAAATTCGCCGTCACCATCTGGAAACCGATAATCGGGAAAAACATCACTACAATCCGCAATCCCCTTGCCGAAATATCAACCAGTTCCCGGTCTGACGTAAAAATGCCCACCACCAAATCCGGCATCAGCATCCCCACGAAAAAACCGAATGTAGTCACCCCCGTAGCATAGATTATCGTTAGTTTCAACACCCGATTCACGCGGTCATACCGCTTCGCCCCGAAATTATATCCGGCGATAGGTTGCATCCCTTGATTCAACCCCATCACAATCATCACGACGATAAACACCAGCCGGTTCACGATACCGAAAGCCCCGATAGCCAAGTCTCCGCCATATTCTTTCAATCCCTGGTTAATGAGGATAACGATAAAACATGCTGCCAGGTTCATCAGGAAAGGAGACATGCCTATGGCGAGCGAATCGGATACGATCTTGCGTCTCAGGCGGAAGATACCGCGATGGAAATGCAGCAGTTCGTCCTTGTTGCCGAACAACTTAAGCTGCCAAAGCAACGAGACGATTTGCGCTACAATGGTAGCAATCGCCGCCCCACGAATGCCCCAGCCCAAACCGTATATAAACAAGGGATCCAACAATGTATTGATAACCACGGTAGCTATCGTGGCATACATAGCCTCCTGCGGATGCCCCGAGGAACGCAGCACGGCATTCAGTCCTAAATACAGATGCGTCACGGCATTCCCCAGGAGGATAATCTGCATATAGTCCCGGGCATAGCCTATCGTCTGGTCGCTACCGCCGAAGAAGTAGAGAATAGGGTCAAGGAAAGCCATCACCACAACCGTGAAGGCAACGCCTAAAAGGATATTCAGGACAACGACATTGCCCAATACCCGCTGCGCCGTGTCATAATCCTTCTGTCCCAGCTTCACCGAAATCAACGTGGAAGCACCCACGCCCACCAGCGACCCGAAAGCGGCGGCAAGGTTCATCAACGGAAAAGTCAACGCCAATCCGGAGATTGCCATTGTTCCCACACCATGACCGATGAAGATACTATCCACCATATTATATAAGGAAGAAGCCGTCATGGCGATAATTGCCGGTATGGCATATTGCATCAACAGCTTACCTATACTTTCCGTACCCAACGCTGTGGGCGTCTTTTGTCCTGTCATACTAATACCTTTATGCTTTAAGAGGGTGCAAAAGTACTCAAATTCCGGAAGGCAAGCAAGCAAATCCTCTAACATTGACTTTAAACTCCCTACAAACATGACAAAGGAATGTTTCATCTTACCGGTAAAGAGCTATAAACCTTGATTTAATCTTCATCTCGCGTGCCGAGATATACATCTCAGCACGCGAGATAGCCATCCGAGCAGCCAAGATGTATATCTTAGCAGCTAAGATGAAGTTTATCCTTTACTTTAGACAGCTTTATAGTAAGGATTGGATAAGTTTAAGCCTTACATAAGACAGCCTCATTACCAATACCTGCGCCGTCAACAACTATCCCCCAGCGAACTGCCACTGACTACAATGCCACAAACCGCTTTGTTCGCTTTATTTAAGCAAAAGGTTCGCATTTCTGAAAAATGTTTCGTATTTTTGTACCCAAATTGAGTTGAATAATAACGATATGAACGTTTTAGAACTAAGTGAACAGGAAATCATTCGCCGTAACAGCATGAATGAACTTCGCGCGATGGGTATCGAACCTTATCCCGCAGCAGAGTATGTAACCAACGCTTTCTCTACCGATATTAAAGCCGAATTCAAAGACGACGCAGAACCGCGCCAAGTGTCCGTAGCCGGACGTATGATGAGCCGCCGTGTCATGGGTAAAGCATCTTTTATCGAATTACAGGACTCCAAAGGACGTATCCAGGTATATATCACCCGTGATGATATCTGTCCGGACGAAAACAAAGAAATGTACAACACTGTGTTCAAACGTTTGCTAGACCTGGGCGACTTCATCGGCATCGAGGGTTTTGTATTCCGTACCCAGATGGGCGAAATCAGTATCCACGCCAAGAAGTTGACCGTACTCTCCAAGAGTATCAAGCCGTTGCCTATTGTAAAATACAAGGATGGTGTGGCTTACGACTCCTTTGAAGACCCCGAGCTACGTTATCGCCAACGCTATGTAGACCTCATTGTGAACGAAGGTGTAAAAGACACCTTCCTAAAGCGTGCCACCGTCATCAAGACTATGCGTGCCGTACTGGACGAGGCCGGATATACCGAAGTAGAAACTCCTATCCTGCAATCCATCCCCGGTGGAGCAAGCGCACGTCCGTTCATCACCCACCACAACTCGCTGGATATAGATCTCTACCTGCGTATCGCTACGGAGCTTTATCTGAAACGATTGATTGTAGGCGGCTTCGAAGGTGTATATGAAATCGGAAAGAACTTCCGCAACGAGGGAATGGACAAGAACCATAACCCCGAATTTACTTGTATGGAGCTCTACGTACAATATAAAGATTACAATTGGATGATGAGTTTCACCGAAAAATTGCTGGAGCGTATCTGTATCGCCGTAAATGGTTGTACGGAAACCACCATCGACGGAAAAACAATCAGTTTCAAAGCTCCTTATCGCCGTTTGCCCATTCTGGAAGCCATTCAGGAAAAGACGGGTTACGACCTCAATGGTAAGGACGAAGACGAAATACGCCAGATATGCCGTGAGCTGAAAATGGAGATTGATGATACTATGGGTAAGGGTAAATTGATTGACGAAATTTTCGGTGAATTCTGCGAAGGTACGTTCATACAACCGACTTTCATCACCGACTATCCTGTAGAAATGAGTCCGCTGACCAAGATGCACCGCAGTAAACCGGGACTGACCGAACGTTTCGAACTGATGGTGAACGGTAAAGAATTGGCAAATGCCTATAGCGAGTTGAACGATCCCATCGACCAGGAAGAGCGTTTCAAAGATCAGTTGAAACTGAGCGAAAAGGGAGATGATGAAGCAATGTTCATCGACCAGGACTTCCTGAAAGCACTGCAATATGGTATGCCTCCTACATCCGGTATCGGTATCGGTATCGACCGTTTGACAATGTTGATGACCGGACAGTCATTCATCCAGGAAGTGTTGTTCTTCCCCCAAATGCGTCCCGAGAAAGTAGTTCCGAAAGATGCGCCTGCCAAGTTTATGGAATTGGGCATTCCCGAAGAATGGGTAGCCGTTATTCAGAAAGCGGGATATAATCTCGTCGGCGACATGAAAGATGTGAACCCGCAGAAATTGCATATGGACATCTGTGGTATCAACAAAAAGTATAAACTGGAGTTGGCAAACCCGACCGTGAATGAAGTTGCTGACTGGGTCAGCAAAATCAAGAATTAAAGAATTAAAAATTAAATAAGTAAGATTAAAGATCGAAAGAGGGAGAGGTGCTCCTTTCCCTCTTTTAATTTTTAATTTTTAATTATTAATTTCGATATGAAACTACCCGGTAAGATAGCCATCATGGGCGGAGGAAGTTGGGCAACAGCCATTGCCAAAATGGTGTTGGCACAACAAGACACCATAAACTGGTATATGCGACGCGATGACCGCATTGCCGATTTCAAACGCCTTGGGCACAATCCTGCCTACCTGACGGGCGTAAAATTTGATACGAAGCGCATCAACTTCAATTCCAACATCAATGATGTGGTGAAAGAATCGGATACGCTTATCTTCGTCACTCCCTCTCCCTATCTGAAATCCCACTTGAAGAAACTCAAAACAAAGATTAAGGATAAGTTCATCATCACCGCCATCAAGGGTATCGTTCCCGATGACAATGTGATTGTCTCGGAATACTTCAGGAAAGAATATGGCGTACCTTCCGAAAATATAGCCGTACTGGCAGGTCCTTGCCATGCAGAGGAAGTGGCGTTGGAACGCCTTTCTTACTTGACAATCGCTTGTCCGGATACCGATAAAGCCTGTACCTTTGCCCGTCGTCTGGCAAGTTCGTTCATCAAGACATCCGTCAGCAATGATGTTGCCGGTATAGAATATGGTTCTGTGTTGAAAAATGTATATGCCATTGCAGCCGGCATTTGCAGCGGTCTGAAATATGGTGATAACTTTCAGGCTGTATTGATGTCTAACGCTATACAGGAAATGAACCGCTTTCTTCAAACAGTGCATCCGTTGAACCGAAACATCAACGATTCTGTTTATCTAGGTGACATGCTGGTAACAGGATATTCCAATTTTAGCCGTAACCGTACGTTCGGTACGATGATCGGTAAAGGTTACTCTGTGAAAAGCGCGCAGATTGAAATGGAAATGATAGCGGAAGGTTACTATGGTACGAAATGTATCAAGGAAATCAACAAGCACCATCATGTCAATATGCCGATACTGGATGCTGTATACAATATATTGTATGAACGCATCTCACCAATGATTGAGATTAAGTTACTGACCGACTCGTTCCGGTAACCCGGTAAGCCGAAAGGACGAAATACTGAATTTAAAACCTAGAATATTATGATTAGTTTGAACATTGAAAAGACTTTAGGATTTATTTCCAAAGAGAATGTTTTCGCTTATGAGACACAGGTTAAGGCTGCTCAGGAAGCATTAGAGAATGGTACAGGTAAAGGTAATGACTTCTTAGGCTGGTTGCATCTTCCTTCTTCCATCACCAAGGAGCATCTGGACGACCTGAAAACTACCGCACAAGTTCTGCGTGACAATTGCGAAGTGATAGTCGTTGCCGGTATCGGCGGAAGTTATCTCGGTGCACGCGCCGTTATCGAGGCTTTATCAAACAGTTTCACTTGGTTGCAGGAGAAGAAAACAGCTCCTGTTATCCTATATGCAGGACACAATATAGGTGAAGATTATCTGTACGAACTCACAGAATTCCTGAAAGACAAGAAATTCGGTGTTATCAATATCTCCAAATCAGGAACTACTACTGAAACCGCTTTGGCTTTCCGCTTGCTAAAGAAGCAATGTGAGGATCAACGCGGCAAGGATATGGCAAAGAAAGTAATCGTTGCCATCACAGACGCCCAAAAGGGCGCTGCCCGCGTAACGGCTGACAATGAAGGTTATAAATCATTCATCATCCCCGACAATGTAGGCGGCCGTTTCTCTGTATTGACTCCGGTAGGTTTGTTGCCGATCGCAGTGGCAGGTTTCGACATCGAAAAACTGGTGGCCGGTGCAGTGACTATGGAAAAAGCTTGCGGCGCTGATGTTCCGTTTGCAGAAAATCCGGCTGCGATCTATGCTGCTACCCGTAACGAACTTTACAAGAGTGGTAAGAAGATTGAAATTCTTGTAAACTTCAATCCTAAATTGCACTATGTAAGTGAATGGTGGAAACAGCTTTATGGAGAATCGGAAGGTAAAGAAAACAAGGGTATCTTCCCTGCTGCCGTAGATTTCTCTACTGACTTGCACTCTATGGGACAATGGATTCAGGAAGGTGAACGTACTATCTATGAAACCGTTATCTCAGTAGAAAGCACCCGGCATAAATTGCAAGTGCCCAGTGATGAAGCCAACCTGGATGGTCTGAACTTCCTTGCCGGCAAGCGTGTGGATGAAGTAAACAAAATGGCCGAATTGGGAACACAGTTGGCTCATGTGGACGGTGGTGTACCCAACATGCGTATCGTTATCCCTGCACTAAACGAAGAAAGTATCGGCGGTTTGCTATATTTCTTTGAAAAAGCTTGCGGTATCAGCGGTTACATCCTGGGTGTCAACCCGTTCAACCAACCGGGTGTAGAGGCTTACAAGAAGAATATGTTTGCATTGCTGAACAAACCGGGATACGAAGAAGAATCCAAGGCTATTCAAGCAAGACTATAATACGTCCTTTCAAGGCGCGGATTACGCGAATTACATGGAAACCAGTGAAGTAATCACTTCTCTAAATCTGTGAAATCCGTGTTATCCGCGCTTTTTCTGTATTTTTGTAAGGTATAAAATAACAGGTATTTATGTTCGAGAAATCTATCGCCCGTTATCTGGAAAAGTACGGGTATTCCAATATCCAGTTAAAAGCAGTTCTTTTTGACATGGACGGCGTACTGTTCAACTCTATGCCTTATCATGCTGACGCATGGCACAAAGTGATGGAGCGCCATGGCCTGCACTTGAGCCGTGAAGAAGCTTATATGCACGAAGGACGAACCGGAGCCGCTACCATCAATATTGTCTATCAACGTCAGTATGGCAAAGACGCTACTCCCGAAATGATAGAAAGCATTTATGCTGAGAAAAGTGCCGAGTTCAACAAAAATCCCGATCCGGAGCGTATGCCGGGTGCTTGGGAGGTATTACAAAAGGTAAAGGAGGCAGGTATCATTCCCGTTTTGGTAACCGGGTCGGGACAACATTCCTTGCTCGACCGCTTAGCCCATAATTTTCCCGGTATATTTGTACGTGAACGCATGGTGACCGCTTTCGACGTGAAATATGGCAAACCTCATCCGGAACCCTACCTGATGGGACTGGAGAAAGCCGGAGTAAAAGCCAATGAAGCCATCGTTGTAGAAAACGCTCCCATTGGGGTACAAGCCGGAACGGCAGCGGGTATATTTACTGTTGCAGTCAATACAGGACCAATGAACGGACAAGTGTTACTGGATGCCGGAGCCGACCTGCTTTTCCCATCTATGCAGGCATTTTGCGATAACTGGGAGGAACTGATAAAAGAAAAGAATGGTTTCAAGCTATGAAACGGATATCATCGTATTACCGGCATTGATTATATCTAAATCTTAATTAAACATAGGCATATTACTATGATTATACAAAGAAAGGGGAAAAGGGTATTTATGGCAGAAAACAAAAAGTCCTTATAAGATAACACTCATAAGGACTTTTTATTCGATTGTGACCCGGGTGGGACTCAAACCCACGACCTTCAGAACCGGAATCTGACGCTCTATTCACTAAGCTACCAGGCCTAAATGCGGGGACAAAAGTATAAAAAATCTCTGCATATTCCTAACGTTCTTTCGTTTTTTCTATTTACTTCCCGTTCCTATCCTCATTATTATTTTGCAAATACCCAGAGAGAATATTGATACATTTTGCTCTTTTTTTGATTAAAACCAAAGCAAGTATTAATATTATTCCTATCTTTGCCGAACAATTTAATAGAAGATATATATAATAAACCTATGAGCTATCTGATAAAACCCGAAGGATATAAACCTTTATTAGACTTAAAACAAACAGAATTAGGTATTAAACAGATAAAAGAGTTCTTCCAGTTGAACCTTTCTTCCGAACTTCGCCTGCGTCGTGTCACCGCACCCCTCTTTGTATTGAAGGGCATGGGTATCAACGACGATCTCAATGGAGTGGAACGTGCCGTTTCTTTTCCTATTAAAGATCTGGGCGACGCGCAGGCGGAAGTAGTACACTCTCTTGCCAAATGGAAACGTTTAACGCTTGCTGAATATCACATCGAACCGGGTTATGGAATTTATACGGATATGAATGCTATCCGTGCAGATGAAGAGCTGGGAAATCTACATTCTCTCTATGTAGATCAATGGGACTGGGAACGTGTTATCACTGTCGAAGACCGTAATGTGGAGTTCCTTAAAGAAATCGTTACGCGCATTTATGCCGCTATGGTACGTACAGAATATATGGTATATGAAATGTACCCACAAATCAAACCTTGCCTGCCTCCAAAGCTACACTTTATCCATGCAGAAGAGTTACGCCAACTCTATCCCGAATTAGAACCGAAATGTCGTGAGCATGCCATTTGCAAAAAATATGGCGCTGTTTTCATTATTGGTATCGGTTGTAAACTAAGTGACGGCAAGAAACATGATGGACGTGCTCCGGACTATGATGACTACACTACCCCCGGACTGAATGATTTGCCCGGACTGAACGGTGACTTATTATTATGGGATCATGTGTTACAACGTAGTATAGAGCTTTCTTCGATGGGTATCCGCGTAGACAAGGAAGCTTTGCAACGTCAGCTCAAACAGGAAGGAGAAGAGAAACGGCTGGAACTCTATTTCCACAGACGCCTGATGAGTGATACACTCCCACTCTCTATCGGTGGCGGTATCGGACAGTCTCGTCTCTGTATGTTCTATCTGCGCAAGGCGCACATCGGAGAAATACAGGCAAGCATATGGCCAGAAGATATGCGTAAAGAATGTAAGATGCATGATATACACTTGATTTAATCATTTCACCATAGAGTATACAGAGTTCCACAGAGTTTAAAAGAAAATAAGCAAAACTCTGTGGGACTCTTGTGTTCTATAGTAAGAAATTTGTATCTTAGCATCCGAAACTACTAACAACTACGATTATGAATGTTCAGATAGAAGAAAGCTGGAAAGTGCGTTTACAACCCGAGTTCGATAAAGATTATTTTCGTATGCTAACAGAGTTTGTACGTACCGAATATCAACATGGTCCTATATATCCTCCGGGAAAATTAATATTCAACGCTTTCAACTTATGTCCCTTCGATAAAGTAAAAGTTGTGATTATCGGTCAAGATCCTTATCATGGTCCCGGACAAGCGCATGGACTTTGTTTTTCAGTAAACGACGGTGTTCCTTTCCCTCCTTCTTTAGTCAACATCTTCAAAGAAATTAAAGAGGATATAGGTACAGATGCACCGGTTACCGGCAATCTGACTCGTTGGGCAGAACAAGGTGTATTACTACTTAATGCTACACTTACCGTACGTGCCCATCAGGCCGGTTCACATCAAAACCGTGGTTGGGAAACATTCACAGATGCCGCTATCCGCATACTGGCAGAACAAAAAGAGCATCTCGTCTTTATTCTTTGGGGGGCTTATGCACAACGCAAGGGAGCGTTTATCGACCGTAATAAGCATTTAGTGCTGACTTCTGCACATCCTTCTCCCCTTTCGGCCTATAATGGGTTCTTTGGGAACAAGCATTTCAGCAAAACAAATGAATACTTAAAGTCACACGGAGAAACGGAAATTATTTGGTAAGAACATCTCTCAGCATAAACCTCAACTTCCATCACCTAATACCACTGAATATTACTTTGTGTCTGACTTCTCTGCTCCCACTTCAAGTCTTGCAGAATGCTGGCATTAGCACGAATAGTAAAGTTGTAGTATTTCCACTGTCCGAAAGGAGAAAGACTGGCAGACATACTGAAACAATGTAAGTCACGAGTAATATTAAAAGAGGTTTGTACAATCTTCTTGGCCTCAAAATCATAACCGGAATTGAAACTGATGGCCCATTTATTGGAAATCTTAATATTACCGGAAGCACTCAGATTATGAGTATAACGATAAGGATAACGCATCGTTTTCCGATTGATAGGTTTTGAGGTATCTTCAGAAATATTGAAGTTATAATTCAAGTTCAAAGACCAAGGCATTTTGAATACTTGATATCCATCGGCATCCACAGCAGCTTTTTCCACCTTCTTCTTAGGTATGCCACTCTCAGTACTTTCTTCATCACCTTCTTCGGGATCCGAATTTTCATCACCTTTTTTGCCTGCGTCATCCTCTTTTACTCCATGTAACTTATCCATCCATTTTTTCCAGGTATCGTTGTTAAACGTATAACTGAAAGAAGAACCATATCCTTGGAAAATACCGAAACGCCCGTAAGACCACTCTGTACGATTGTTAGGTACTACATTACCATTCTTATCGAAAGCATAACCATACGTTTTAAATGAAGAACTCATACTGAAAGTATAACTTTTGGAAAGTTTCAAACGCAAATTCAGATTAAGGTCACTCCACGGACGCGTTGCTGCAGCCATGTTATAACTTATGCTTGCACCCAATTCATCAATCAAGCTGACTTTCTTGATAGAGTCATTCTTATCCTTATACTTCATTTCCAAGTTATTGGAAATACTGAAACTGATATTTCCCTGCTTTCCACGCCCCGGTACACCAAACATCTGCCCGGCATACGGTGAATAAGTCACAGTATCACGCCTCCCGTCGGCATACGTCTTGATATAAGAATCGTAGTAACCATAACGGGATGAACCAAAGTCCGGCGCTGCACTGATACTTATCGAGGGAGTAATGACATGGCGAATTTGTATTTCTTTCTTAGGAAGAAACAATGGTTTATACATACCATATATCTTGGTATTAATGCCCAAACTGGCATTATAATTATATACACGATGGAAACCGTAAATCGTATCAGTATTCACCTCTTGTCCACCGGTACCAGCTTCATTCGGTTCCCAGTCTTTCATAACTTTACGCGTATACCAACGTTCTGTATAGCTGACCGAGGGTGTGACATTGAAGTATTTGAACAAAGTAAAAGTAGCGCTAATAGGAATTTCATGCTTCATCCCATTTTCCCAGTCTTTTATCAAATTAGATTTGAACAACAGGTTATCTTTGGTTTTGATACTGTTTGAAAGACGCCCGCTGTATCGAACAGATATCTTCTCATACCATTTTTCATCTCCCACAGCCCGTTTCCTCTTAAACGGGAAAATAGTGCTCAATGTGATATTCAAGTCAGGCAATGTCATGTTTACAGAAGAATCTTTCATAGTCTGAGCTATATTGGTTGTTGCAGCAATAGTCAAATGCTGGTCAGGGAAAGTGCGAGAATAACTGATACTTGACGTCTTCGTATTCTGGGACATAGCATTCGAATTGTACATATTACCGATATTGGTACGCTCATAACTACTCGTCGCAAAGTTCACACTGGCAGAAAAAGTTGAGTTAGGACTTGCCTTAGGATCTTGACGATGAGACCATACAATTTTAAAATCCTTGGCAACCGAATAATCCGGCAAACCTTTATCTCCCGTCTTCGTCACCTGGTAGCTTGCCTGCAATAAACCAGAGTACTTATATCTTTTCACGTAGTTGGACTCCATATTCAATGCCCAAGAACCTTTGGTAAAAATATCCGCACGCAACTTCAAGTCCATCTTATCACTGATGGCAAAGTAATATCCACCATCTGTCAAACCAAAACCACGGCTGGAGTCATCCATATAAGTAGGCATCAGAAAGCCGGAGGAATAGCTACTTGAAAACGGGAAAAAGAAAAATGGTACCGCAAGTGGCAAAGGAACATCTTCCACCACCAGATAGGCAGGTCCCGTCACCACATTCTTTTTCGGACGTACTTTGGCATATGTCATCTGCATATAAAAATGAGGATGTTCGTGGTGATCACAGGTGGTATATCGGCCACTCTTCATGTAAAGCTCATCATTAGTACCTTTTTTGGCATTATTACCGGTAACATATCCTTCGCCTTGCTGGCTGACAACATTACTGATAATGCCTTTCTTACTCTTGAAATTATACCGGATAGTATTCGTTTCATAAGGAGTCTCTCCATCTTTAAAAACCGGAGTACCTTGGGCTACACCCAAAGAATCTTCTACACCATGAGCATACACTGTACTACTATCCATATTCATGGTAATGACATCAGCAGCCAATTCTATCTGCTGATAATTAACCTTACCCTGCCCGTATAAATGTGCATATCCACCTTGAGCAAAGACGATAGAATCATTGGCTTCGTATGTAACAGGAGCATCCAGTGGTTGTTTCTTCTTCTCGGGAACCGCTACAGAATCTACTTCCAAAGAATCTGTTTGTGAAATCCCATTTACCCTCGAACGAGCACGCATAGACTTCTTCCCCACTAAATCACTTCGTAAGGTATCAGCCTGCAGATTCTCCGGAGGTACAATTCCACCCCGGCGACGCTGGGAAACTGCCTCACCGGAAAGAAAGAGTAAGACGAATAGTAGTATGAATGATATGAATGTATTTGCTTTCAATGGCGTCATTAACTAATAGTTTACGCTTGAAGGGGCAAAAGTACGTATTTTATACGGTATAATCTCCCTTTTTAAAGAAATTTAGATTGCTACAAGAACTGTTCGCACCAATGGTCGAAACGTTGCAATCCTGCTTCACCATACCGTTCGAGACTCCTACGTGCCTTTTCTACACTCTTTTCATACTCCAGACGCGTTTTAGAATAGAATTTATCTGCAAAACAAATAACTTGTTCCTCCAAGCTTACCGGAAGCATATCACGGTGTGGCACAGGAAGTTCTTGTGCAAGGATTTCATCTAATGAAAGTCCAGCTCCTGTATGTCTTTCACAAACCAAAGCATGGCGAGGATAACCTTCAGAACGCACTAAATCGGCTCCCAAATAGCCATGACAGATATAAGGTTTATCACCGAAACAATAAATACCATCGGCATCCGTCAGGAAAATCCCTACGTCATGCAATATGGCCGCTTCGTACAGGAAATCCTTGTCTAACAACAATTCCGGATGCTGATCGGCAATCCACAGAGCTTTGTCTGCCACCGAACGGCTATGAGTCAGCAATATATGTTTCAGTTCATTCGCCTCCGGATAATATTTATCAATCAATTCTAGCGGGTTCATTTTATTTCTCACTGAATTTATAAATCAATATTTTATCACGTAAATCACAACTGCGATAAGGAGTAGTGTAAACCTCCTCCAGTCGATACTCATCTGAATATTTCTTCAAAAATTCCTCCTTAGTCCACTTAGAAAGCATTACATATCCTGTACCGGAAAGACCAGGAACGAAATCCCTCATCCGGTCGTTCAAATAGTAATTAGTACAATAAAAACGGATGAGTGGGGGAGTATACGAATACATAAATCCATCCTGTACATATGTATTTACTTGTTCGGCCAGACGTTTGTCCGACTTCGTAGCCAGCACCGTAGGCTGATAAACGCCATCTAAAGAAACAAACAGACACAAAATGCACCCGGCTATACTGTACAGTAAAGAACGTGTATCCGCCCGCTTTACCAACGCTATCAATGTGCAGATGCCCGCTATTGCCGGTAATGCCACAATCAACCATTTAGAAAAGGGTAAATCCACATTTTCCAATGCATGCATAAATCCAATGTTCTCGGCAGCATGTTTACCCGTACCCCAAACACTATCAGGAATTAGCCCGAAACGCACTATAATAAATGTTACCGTAAGTAACAAAGCCAATGAAGCAAAAATATAGGCAGAAATCTTAAAAACTTTTGCTTTGCGCTGTACCAA
The DNA here is from genome assembly GCF_003438665.1 of Bacteroides sp. OM08-11. NCBI lineage: Bacteria > Pseudomonadati > Bacteroidota > Bacteroidia > Bacteroidales > Bacteroidaceae > Bacteroides > Bacteroides sp. OM08-11. The sequence continues at coordinate 243,232 of NZ_QSTJ01000003.1, read as the reverse complement.
TGCCAAAAAATATTCAGCAATCAGCATTGCCATAAACGGATAGATAGGCAACAGATATACGCTACGCTTACTCTTCGGAATACAATAAAAGATAAAAATGAACAAGATAACCACCCATGTAAACAAATGAAGAGGAGACTGGGAGCGAAATTTAGTCCAAGCTTTATTAAAACGTTCACTCCACGAAGAACCTTCCGGTAAAAAACGCATTTCTTTCCATTTCAAACCAAAAAGAGAAATCAACAAGACTAAAGTCCACGGTATCCACCCCCAAATGATAGTCACAAAATTATACCACAACGGATTTTCATGGGAAGCGTATGACATCTTACGGAAGAAGCGTCCAGTATTCTCTTCCATCATCAGATTTATGAATGACTCTCCACCCTGCTGATAGGCAGCCCAGAACCATATTCCCAACGGAACGAGTGAAAGTAATCCGATGCCCAACAAAGAGAAAAAGGTCTTACCGAACGAACGCCCACGCAACAATTGATAGATGCCGATACCCACACATGGAAAAATAGAACCGACCGGACCTTTTGTCAAAGTGGCACATGCCATTAGCAACACTGCCAACCAAGGTATCTCCTTAGAGCCTTTTTCATCCCAACGGAAAAGTAGACACAAAGCAATCACAATAAAGGAGACTTGTACCATATCAAGTCGACAAGCTACTGCAGCCCGATGCACTTCAAAGGAAGACAAAAGAAGAATAGAAGTCAAGAATGCCGTTTTTATATTCTTTCGCTTAGCTACAAAAGAAAAAAATACCAACTGCATAGCCAGAAAAGCCAGCGCCGACGGCATACGGGATGAGAATTCTGTCACTCCTCCCATGATGGAAGATACAACTGCAATCGCCCAGTAAAGAAAAGGAGGTTTATAAGCTATTTCGACCCCATAATTTACCGGAAGTATCCAGTTACCACTCTTCAACATCGTATAAGCTACTATCGCTTCACGCGGCTCTCCTTTAGAATAAAAAATGGTTTCTCCCAGAAAGGGAACTATTACAAGCACACTGAGCAGTGCTATGAACCAGAACGCCTTCTTTTTGTCTGACATACTTTTCTTTTTTTACGTTTTCAAGGAACAAAAGTACTAATTATTCTGCAACAATACCTAACTTTGTTGCCGTAATCATATTACAAAACTATTACAACTATAAATCAGAAGATGAAGCAACTGAAACAATTACCGGAGTTTATACGTTTCGCCTTAGTAGGGATTCTGGCAACAGCTTTGCATTACGGACTTTATTTCCTATTACAACGGATCATCAATGTCAACATTGCTTATACGCTCGGTTATGCATTCAGTTTCACCGTTAATTTCTATTTGACCGCCTACTTCACATTCTATAAAAAGCCTTCCTGGGGAAAATTACTCGGATTCGGTGGAGCACATCTGATAAATTACCTCCTACATATGGGATTATTGAACTTCTTTTTATGGATGGGGCTTTCCAAGCCATTCGCCCCTATCCCGGTATTCGCCATCGCCATTCCCGTCAACTTTTTACTGGTACGCTTTGTCTTCAAACAAAAGGCGTTATAATAACCCACTGCGTATACCGCTCCATCATCGTATCCTTACCTTCTTTATCTTTCATCGGTAATTCATGTTTTTCAAATAATAATGCCATATACTTCCGTAAAAGTAATATATTTGCGAAGTATTTAATCATACTCTTGTGTGAAATGAAGAAAGTAACCCTATTAATTCCGGTATACAATGAAGAAGCAATGCTACCTGCTCTCTACAAACGTTTGATAGAACTTATCAATCGGAACAATACGTACGAGTGGGAGATTTTATTCATTAATGACGGTAGCAGTGACGGAACTCTTGAAAGTATCCGCCAACTTCGACAGACTGATAAAAGGGTGAATTACGTAAACCTCTCACGTAACTTTGGTAAAGAAATTGCCATGTTGGCTGGTTTTGACTATACCACGGGAGATTGTTGTGTAGTGATGGACGCCGACTTGCAAGATCCTCCCGAACTCGTAGACCAAATGTTGACATATTGGGAAGAAGGATACGACGATATTTATGCCAAACGTCGTAATCGCGGAGAAGAAAGTTGGTTACGCCGGCGATTATCTTTAGCATTCTATAAAATATTGCAGAAGATGAGCCGTATAGATATACTACCCAATGTAGGAGATTTCCGCTTACTTGACCGTCGATGCGTATTGACACTTCGCCGTTTACGTGAACAAGAACGCTATACCAAAGGGTTGTTCTGTTGGATTGGTTACAAGAAGAAAAGTATAGAATTCGATCGTGGAGATCGCCTTGCCGGACATTCTTCGTGGAGCTTTTTTAAACTGCTGAACTTGGCAATTGAAGGTATCACTTCCTCCTCTACCGCTCCACTGCGTATCGCCACCATTTGTGGAGTATTATTCTCCATCTCCAGTTTTATCTATGCTATCTACTTTCTGATAAAAACGATTGTTTATGGTGACCAGGCAGCTGGTTTCCCTACTCTGATTGTAGTAATTCTCTTCTTAGGTGGCATTCAATTATTCTCCCTTGGAGTGATAGGCGAATACATCGGACGTATCTTTAAAGAAACGAAAAGAAGACCTACTTATATTGCCTCCGATTATAACGAAAAAAAATTGGGATATGATGAATAAAATACGTATACAACGTTATCACTCTCCCTGCGGAGATTTAATGCTTGGTTCTTTTGAAGATAAACTTTGTTTATGCGACTGGGCGACAGAAAAGCACAGAGATATAGTAGATATAAGATTGAGGAAAATGCTACAAACTGGTTATGAAGAAAGTTCATCGTCTGTCATTGAAGAAACCCGTAGACAATTGGACGAATATTTCGAAGGAAAACGAACCACGTTTAATCTCCCATTGCTTTTTGCTGGTACGGAATTTCAAAAAAATGTCTGGTATGAGTTGTTGAAAATACCATACGCCACCACCATATCATATAGCGAATTAGCAAAGCGTTTGAATATTCCTCGCGCTGTTCGTGCCGTTGCTAACGCCAATGGAGCAAATGGAATTTCTATTATTGTACCTTGCCACCGTGTCATTGGCAGCAATCATTCACTTACAGGTTATGCCGGTGGGCTCGACGCAAAAAAGAAGCTGTTAGAGTTGGAGTCTCCCATAAAGACGTTATTTTAATTTTATCATAGTTTATCTCCTTACATCACTATACATTTCACTTTTTCTCCTTTTCTTCCACAACTGATAACTATTGATGATGTTTTGCCACAATACATACGACCCAGGCCCTACGGAAGAAAGCGGATTGAGATAGGTATAGGCCATCCAGATGGCAAGTACCGTATTTTTCTGCCCCAACGCCTGCCCACCACTGATGCGTTCTTTGTAATGTCCGCCTATTTTTTTCCCTAAATAAAACTGAATACAACAAGCGACCAAGCCTGCCAAAGCAATCAGTACTTCTACAAAAACCGGAGCTTCGCTATTCATCAATGAACGTACCGTTTGCCCTGAAACAATGGCAAGTGCCACTCCCCACAAATAAAAAGCAGCATCATGAAAACCCAATAAGAAATGATGCACTTTAGGTAAAAACACACGTAAAAACCAGGCCAAGAAAAAAGGAAACAGTAAAAGTGGAAACACTTTGCTCAAAATTTTCAGAAATGCCACCCAAAAAGTGATTTCCGCATGCGGTTCTACCAAAGGAAACACTAATGGAACTGATATAGCCGCCAATAGATTGGATAACAATGTATATGTAGTGAGACTTGCTGCACTGCCACCTAACTTACCAGTGATAACGGCCGCCGCTGTAGCTGTTGGACAGATAAGACAAACCATCGCTCCCTCAAACACCTCCCGGTAGACTTCTTCCATCGGACAAAGTATCAATATACTTGCTACCACAAGACACGAAACAGATTGAAACAACAATAACCAACCATGCCACGACTTTGGCTTCAACTCATGCACTTCCACCTTGCAGAACGTAAGTAAGAGTTGGGCAAAAATCAAAGCCGGAGTCAAGATGGCAACCAAAACATTTACATAAGGCTTAACCGGTGCCAAAAAAGAAATTCTTGCAAAAAAGAAATATACCAAAGTGCCGGCCATCATTGCCAACGGCAATGTCCAGTTCTTCAAAAAACGAAGAATCATATTTATCTATTTTTAAATTAGCCGCAGCAAAGTTACTGATATTCTCAATAAATCAGATAAAGCCAAGACTAAATCTACCGAAAAGAACACAATGAGAACAAAACTTAAAGGCAAAGTATGAGTTTTCTATAAATTTCTACTACATTTGCAGCAATATTATTTATGAAACTATACAGACGATACATATTATATACAAGTATTTGCTTGGGGCTGCTCACTTCTTTTTTCTGTGCCGGCAGTGCCGAAGCAAAAAATTTTGTTGTCGTCATTGATGCGGGGCATGGGGGGCATGACCCTGGAGCCATTGGTAAAATCTCCAAAGAAAAAAATATCAATTTGAATGTTGCCTTGAAATTCGGTAAACTAATTCAGAAGAATTGCGGGGATGTGAAAGTAATCTATACCCGCACACGAGATGTATTCATCCCTTTGGATCGCCGCGCCGAAATAGCCAACAACGCAAAAGCAGATTTATTCATCTCTATTCACACAAATGCTTTGGCAAACAACCGAACTGCCAAAGGGGCATCTACCTGGACATTAGGTCTTGCCAAGTCTGACGCTAACCTTGAAGTGGCAAAACGTGAGAATTCCGTAATCCTTTACGAAAGTGACTACAAGACAAGATATGCAGGTTTCAATCCAAACTCTGCCGAGTCCTACATCATTTTCGAATTCATGCAGGATAAATATATGTCACAAAGTGTACATTTGGCATCACTCGTACAAAAGCAATTCCGACATAGTTGTAACCGCATAGACCGAGGTGTACATCAAGCAGGATTTTTGGTGTTAAAGGCCAGTGCCATGCCCAGTATATTGGTAGAATTGGGATTTATCTCAACCCCTGAAGAGGAACGCTATCTAAACAGTGAAACCGGTACGACAACTCTTGCCAACGGAATTTTTCGTGCTTTCCTCACCTACAAGCGAGAACAAGAAATACGGCTAAATGGAAGCAGTAAGACCATTCTACCGGAAGATATACCGGAAGCAATAGAGGAAACAGTAGCTTCCGCCGATACAAAAGTAAAAAATAAGGTTCCCCAATCAAAGGTAAACCCTGTATCGCCATCTCCTCAACAAGTAGAAAAAGCCGTTGTCAATCAAACAGAACGTACAGGTATCGTGTTTAAGATACAAATACTCACTTCCTCACGCCCTATAGCAAAAAACGATAAAAGACTGAAAGGACTGAAGAATGTGGATTATTATAAAGAAGGAGGACTATATAAATACACTTATGGTACATCGCCCGATTATAATAAAGTAGTGCGTACTAAACGTACCATTGCAGCTCAATTTAAGGATGCATTCATCATAGCCTTTAAAGATGGTCAGAAAACAAACGTCAATGCTGCCATCAACGAATTCAAAAAGAAAAAAAATAAATAATAAAGATACATCATGAAGTATATCACAAAAGAGGTCAGAATAGGAATTGCGGGTATAGCCGCCCTATGCATATTGGTATATGGTATCAATTACCTGAAAGGTATCAATATGTTCAAACCGTCCAGCTATTTCTACGTAAAGTTCCATAATGTCAATGGACTTACCAAATCTAGTCCGGTATTTGCAGATGGTTTTCGTGTAGGTATCGTACGCGATTTATATTATGACTATACCCAACCTGGTAAAGTAGTTGCCGAGATAGATGTTGATCCGGATTTACGTATTCCTAAAGGAAGTACGGCAGAGCTCATGGCTGAAATGCTCGGCGGTGTCAAGATGAATTTGCTCCTCGCCAACAATCCACGCGAGAAATATCAGATAGGAGATACCATTCCCGGAGTACTTAATAATGGAATGATGGAAAAAGTAGCTACTATGATGCCACAAATAGAAAAGATGCTACCCAAATTGGATTCTATATTAGGATCACTGAATGCAGTATTGTCCGATCCTGCTATCCCTGCAACACTTCACAATGTGCAAGATTTGACAGCAAGTATGACCGCTACCAGCCGTCAACTACAAACATTGATGGGCAAAGATATTCCGCAACTCACGGGAAAGCTCAATACTATCGGGGACAACTTTATACTCATTTCCAATAACTTAAAAGAGATTGATTATGCAGCCGCCATGCAGAAAGTAGACTCTACATTGGCTAATGTAAAAATGATTACAGATAAGTTAAACCAGAAGAATAATACAATTGGATTATTATTCAATGACCCCTCACTTTACAATAACCTAAATGCCACAACTGCAAATGCAGCAAGTCTATTGGAAGATTTGAAATCACATCCGAAACGATATGTCCATTTCTCTTTGTTTGGTAAAAAAGATAAGTAGTCAAATCCGATTATATAGATTTTGTCTAAATAACAAAGGAAATTTAAGTTTGGAAAGAAAAGTCCCTAACAAGTCTATATAGAGAATAAAAACAAGGCTTTCAGGGATGGCTGTTTATAAGAGAGGCACGAACTAATTTACCACCTACGTAGCTGATTTAAAAGGCATTACACAAATGCAATAGCCCCCTGTGAGGGGCTATTTTTATATCTACTTATAAGTCATTGAAAGTAAAGTAATTATTGCTTTTACTAATTACGCAAGAAAAAAGTAATTTGTTTTTTTCAAATAAGATTGCCAATTTTGCATGCGTAGAAGTTTTGCTTAATTAATAAATGTATTTATAGCCGTTATGAGTGAACAGGATCATGTCGGGTTGTGGAATCGGTGTCTCGAAATTATTAGAGACAATGTTCCAGAGCAGACATATAAAACTTGGTTTCTCCCCATTATTCCATTAAAATATGAGGACAAAACATTGGTTGTACAAGTGCCCAGCCAGTTTTTTTATGAATTTCTAGAGGACAAATTTGTCGACTTGTTGCGTAAAACACTTTACAAGGTAATCGGTGAGGGAACAAAGTTGATGTATAATGTAATGGTAGATAAAAGTTCGCGGAAAACCGTTGATCTGGAATCTACCCAGCGGACTATTATTCCACAAAAACAAGTATTGGATAAACAAATCCCTCAAATTCCTGTTCCGGATTTGGATCCACACTTGAACCCTGAATACAATTTTGAAACATTTATTGAAGGCTATAGCAATAAGTTATCTCGTAGTGTTGCAGAAGCAGTTGCACTCAATCCGGCAAAAACGATTTTTAATCCGCTATTCCTGTATGGCGCATCCGGTGTAGGTAAAACTCACCTTGCCAATGCTATTGGTACTAAAATCAAGGAATTATATCCCGATAAGCGGGTTTTATATGTATCTGCCCACCTGTTTCAGGTACAATATACAGATTCTGTACGTAACAACACGACTAATGACTTCATTAACTTCTACCAAACAATTGATGTTTTAATTATTGATGATATTCAAGAATTTGCAGGGGTCACCAAGACACAAAATACATTCTTCCATATCTTCAATCATTTACACCAGAACGGGAAACAACTCATCCTGACTTCTGACCGTGCTCCTGTTTTGTTGCAAGGTATGGAAGAACGACTGATTACCCGCTTTAAATGGGGAATGGTGGCAGAACTGGAAAAACCGACCGTAGAATTGCGTAAAAATATCCTCCGCAACAAGATACATCGTGATGGTTTACAGTTCCCTCCTGAAGTTATCGATTATATCGCAGAGAACGTGGGTAATAGTGTACGCGATCTGGAAGGTATCGTAATTTCCATTATGGCACACTCTACCATTTATAATAAAGAAATTGATCTGGAACTAGCACAACGTATCGTTCGTAAGGTAGTGAACTGTGAAAGTAAATCCGTGACAATTGACGATATCATCAATACGGTATGTAAGCATTTCGGGCTGGAAACGGCAGCCATACATACCAAATCCAGAAAGCGCGAGGTAGTACAAGCCCGGCAAATCGCCATGTTCCTCGCTAAAAATCATACGGATTTCTCCACAGCAAAAATCGGAACATTAATTGGAAATAAAGACCATGCCACCGTATTGCATGCCTGCAAAACAATAAAGGAACTGAAAGAAGTCGATAAATCTTTCCGTGCGGAGATTGACGAAATTCAGGCAACGCTGAAAAAACAGGGTTAAAACCCCTGCTTTTTCATCACCTGCCAAAGGTTTTCAGACATCGCCTCACTATCTTTCTTTGTATAGCGTACATCTGTAAACACTTGAGCTAAAGTCTCCTTATTATTTTCCGCTACAAACTGTTTATTCTCCGGCAATGATTCTTTGTATGCATAAAGACGATCAATATCCGCTGAAGTATAGTCATGATAAGTTTCTTTGTGTACAATAGCCTCCAATGGCAGACGATCTACTTGTGCGGGAATTTCCTCAGGCCAACCCACAGTCACCGTAGTAATCGGGAAAACCAACTCTGGTAGTTCCAAAGCTTCAATAATCATCTGAGGATTATAAGTGGTAGTACCTAAATAACAAATCCCCAGTCCCTTCTCTTCCGCTGCCACACAAAATGTCTGAGCTACCAGCAACGCATCCACCGAACCGGTTACAAACCACTCAAAATTATTATACCCCGGTTCTGCTTTTCTCTGCTCACACCATTTACTGAAACGGCGCAAATCAATACAAAAAGTTAAAACAACCGGAGCGGCCTGTACCATAGGCTGGTTAAAATGAGCCGGTGCCAACTTCGCCTTACGTTCTGAGTCACGAGTTACAATTACACTATAAACCTGCATGTTTCCGACCGTAGAAGCACGGAAAGAGGTTTCAAGCAAATCATTTAACAAATCAGCAGAAATATCTTTCTGTTGATATTTACGTATTGTCCTTCTTTGTTTTAAGCTTTCCATTCTTTCTTTTTTCTGCAAATATATAAAAAGAATCACAATATGCTATTTCGTATACCTATTTATATTCAGTGCGATTTCCTAAAAAGTTCAAGAAGTTACTGTTACAAATAAACCATTCATTTTCTTTTTGGAAAACTTTTCATCTATTCAAATATAATAAAATCCTATAAATCAAAAGAATAACAAACCAAAACAGAAAACTTTCATTCTATCAACAAAAAAATCTATTTTTATTTTGCTATAACAAAAAACATTCATAGATTTGCAAATGCATCTGTTAACAATAAGTATGACTTCTACACTTTTACTTATTTTCAATTAAATCTAAGATTTACAGCATCGTGGAAAAGAAAAATTATTCTTATGACGAAGCCTACGAAGAATCTTTACGATACTTCCAAGGCGACGAGTTGGCTGCAAGGGTTTGGGTAAACAAATATGCAGTCAAAGATTCTTTCGGAAATATTTACGAAAAGTCTCCGGAAGATATGCATTGGAGAATAGCCAATGAAGTAGCCCGTATCGAGGCCAAATATCCTAACGCATTAAGTCCTGAAGAACTTTTCGGATTGTTCGACCACTTCAAATACATCGTCCCGCAAGGAAGCCCGATGACAGGAATTGGTAACAACTATCAAGTAGCTTCTCTTTCCAATTGCTTCGTGATTGGTGTAGACGGTGAAGCAGATTCCTACGGTGCAATCTTTAAAGTTGATGAAGAACAGGTTCAACTTATGAAACGTCGTGGAGGCGTCGGTCATGATTTATCACATATCCGCCCGAAAGGTTCTCCGGTAAAGAACTCCGCATTAACTTCAACCGGTCTGGTTCCATTTATGGAGCGTTATTCCAACTCAACACGTGAAGTAGCTCAAGACGGACGTCGTGGTGCACTAATGTTGAGCGTATCCATCAAGCATCCGGATTCGGAAGCATTCATCGATGCCAAGATGACAGAAGGAAAGGTTACCGGAGCTAATGTTTCAGTGAAATTGGACGATGCTTTTATGCAGGCAGCCATTGACGGCAAACCTTATACTCAACAATATCCTATCGAATCAAGCAATCCTTCTTTCCAAAAAGAAATCAACGCCACCGATTTATGGAAGAAGATCGTACACAATGCGTGGAAATCCGCCGAACCGGGTGTACTTTTCTGGGATACTATCCTGAAAGAATCCGTGCCCGATTGCTATGCCGATTTGGGATACCGTACCGTATCTACCAACCCCTGTGGTGAAATCCCGTTGTGTCCCTACGACTCCTGCCGTCTGTTGGCTATCAATCTTTATTCGTATGTAGTCAATCCATTCAAACCGGACGCATATTTCGATTTTGAACTGTTCCAGAAGCATGTGACGTTAGCTCAACGTATCATGGATGATATCATTGATCTGGAACTGGAAAAGATCGAGCGTATTATGGCCAAGATCAATGCAGACCCGGAAAACGAAGACGTGAAACATACAGAAAGCGTTTTGTGGCAAAAGATATACAAGAAGAGCGGTCAAGGCCGTCGTACCGGTGTAGGTATCACTGCCGAAGGAGATATGCTTGCCGCATTAGGTTTACGTTATGGTACTGAAGAAGCAACCGAATTCTCAGAGAAAGTACACAAGACAGTAGCCCTGAATGCTTACCGTTCCTCCGTAGAAATGGCAAAAGAACGTGGAGCATTCGAAATATACGATTCCGAACGTGAAAAGAACAATCCCTTCATTAACCGCCTGCGTGAAGCCGATCCGCAACTGTACGAAGACATGAAGAAATACGGACGCCGTAATATTGCTTGTCTCACCATTGCACCCACAGGTACAACCAGCTTGATGACACAAACTACTTCCGGTATCGAACCTGTATTCCTGCCTGTGTACAAACGTCGCCGTAAAGTAAATCCGAATGATTCCAACGTACACATCGACTTTGTAGATGAAACAGGAGATGCGTTCGAAGAATACATCGTTTTCCATCCCAAGTTTGTTACCTGGATGGAAGCTCAAGGATACAACCCCGCCAAACGCTATACCCAAGAGGAAATAGACGAGTTGGTAGCAAAATCACCATATTATAAGGCAACCTCCAACGACGTGGACTGGCTGATGAAAGTAAAGATGCAAGGACGTATCCAGAAATGGGTAGACCACTCCATCAGTGTAACCATCAACCTGCCGAACGACGTGGACGAGGATTTAGTGAACCGTTTATATGTTGAAGCATGGAAGTCCGGTTGTAAAGGTTGTACGGTATACCGTGACGGTTCCCGTTCGGGTGTGCTCATCTCTACCAAGAGCGACAAGAAAGAAGGACTTCCTCCCTGCAAACCACCTACAGTTGTGGAAACCCGCCCGGCAGTGCTCGACGCAGATGTAGTCCGCTTCCAGAACAACAAAGAGAAATGGGTCGCATTCGTCGGTTTGTTGGATGGACATCCATACGAAATCTTCACCGGTCTTCAGGACGACGACGAAGGTATCATCCTGCCGAAGAACGTTTCATCAGGACATATCATCAAAAAAGTCGATGAAAGCGGCAATAAACGCTATGACTTCCAATTCGAGAACAAACGAGGATACAAGGTTACCATCGAAGGTCTTTCCGAGAAGTTCAACAAAGAATATTGGAACTATGCCAAACTAATTTCCGGTGTATTGCGTTACCGCATGCCTATTGAGCAGGTTATCAAGTTGGTAGGTTCTTTGCAGTTAGACAGTGAGAACATCAATACCTGGAAAAACGGTGTGGAACGCGCACTGAAAAAATATGTTCAGGACGGAACGGAAGCCAAAGGAAAGAAATGTCCGAATTGCGGCAACGAAACATTAGTTTATCAAGAAGGATGCCTCATCTGCAAAACGTGTGGAGCATCACGTTGCGGATAGGCTCAGGCCAAACACAAACGTTTGCATAGGAATTTAAATGACTTAGATAACGATAGCTGTATGATTATGAGGATAATTTTCTATACTTGCATAATCATTACAGCTATTGTCATTTCTAAATCTAATATATATGATACTATTATTTAATATCGAGTACCGAACCAATTGGGGAGAAGAAGTAAGAGTGTTAGGCTCAATCCCCGAACTTGGTAACGAGCAGCCCGAACAAGCCCTACCCTTACAAACGGTAGACGGCATCCATTGGACTGCAGAAGTGGACATCAAGATACCAGAAAACGGTATTGTCCAGTACAGTTATCACATTTATCGCGACGGCAAAACTTTAAGAACCGAATGGAACAGCCTTCCACGTACCCTCTATGTATCTGGGACATCAAAGAAACTCTATAAAATAGAAGATTGCTGGAAAAATCTACCGGAACAGCAATATTTCTATTCTTCTGCTTTCACAGAATCCCTATTGGCCCATCGAGAACGCAGCACTGCCCCCAAAGGTCATAAAAAGGGTTTACTGATAAAAGCATATGCGCCTTGCATCGACAGCGATCATTGCCTGGGCATTTGTGGTAATCAGCCTATTTTCGGGAACTGGGATGCAAATAAAGCCGTACTGATGAGCGATATCAACTTCCCCGAATGGCAGGTAGAAGTCGATGCCGGTAAAATCAATTTCCCGTTGGAATACAAATTTATCCTTTATAATAAGAAAGAACGTCGTGCCGTTGCTTGGGAAAACAATCCCAACCGCTACATGGCTGATCCGCAAATCGGCATTAACGAGACTCTCGCCATTGGCGACCGTTATGTATATTTCAACCTTCCAGCCTGGAAAGGTGCCGGCGTAGCTGTGCCGGTCTTTTCCCTTCGTTCGGATAAAAGCTTCGGCGTAGGCGACTTCGGTGATTTAAAACGGATGATAGACTGGGCCGTGAGTACCCGGCAGAAAGCCGTACAAATTCTGCCCATCAACGACACCACCATGACGCACACATGGGCAGATTCTTATCCTTACAACAGCATATCCATCTATGCATTCCATCCGATGTATACTGATTTGAAACAATTGGGTACACTAAAGGACAAAAAGATGATGGCCGAATTCAATAAACGGCAGAAAGAGCTGAATGCCTTGCCCACCGTAGACTACGAAGCTGTCAACAAAACAAAATGGGAATATTTCCATCTCATCTTCAAGCAAGAAGGAGAAAAAGTATTGGCATCCAAAGCCTTCCTCGACTTCTTCGCATCCAACAAAGAGTGGTTACAGCCATACGCGGTGTTCAGCTATCTGCGCGACGCCTACAAAACGCCGAACTTCCGCGAATGGCCTAAGTTCAACACCTATAATGTAAATGAGATTGAAAAGCTGTGTCAGCCCGATTCAGCCGATTATCCCCATATCGCCATTTACTATTACATCCAGTTCAACTTGCATTTGCAGTTGCTTGCCGCCACCGAACATGCACGCGCCAACGGTGTGGTATTAAAGGGAGACATCCCCATCGGTATCAGCCGCAACAGTGTAGAAGCCTGGGCAGAACCTTATTATTTCAACCTGAACGGACAGGCGGGTGCGCCACCCGATGACTTCTCCGTGAGCGGACAAAACTGGGGTTTCCCCACTTACAACTGGGACGTAATGGAAAAAGACGATTATTCCTGGTGGATGAAGCGCTTCCGCAAGATGTCTGAATATTTCGATGCCTATCGTATCGATCATATCCTCGGTTTCTTCCGCATTTGGGAAATTCCGATGAATGCCGTACACGGACTTTTGGGACAATTCGTACCTGCCCTGCCCATGACTCGCGAAGAAATAGAAAGCTACGGGCTTTCATTCCGCGAAGAATTCCTGAAACCTTATATTCACGAATACTTCCTCGGACAGATATTCGGTCCTCACACCGACCACGTAAAACAGACTTTCATTGAGCCTACCGATACTTGGGAAATTTACCGCATGCGTCCTGAGTTTGACACTCAACGTAAAGTTGAAGCCTATTTTGCAGGAAAAACGGACGAAGACAGTATCTGGATCCGCGACGGACTGTATGCATTAATCAGCGATGTATTATTTGTTCCCGACCGGGAAGATCCTAATAAATATCACCCGCGTATCGGCGTACAGCACGATTATATTTACCGTGCACTGAACGATTGGGAAAAGGCGGCATTCAACCGTCTCTACGACCAATACTATTATCACCGTCACAATGAGTTTTGGCGGATACAAGCCATGAATAAGTTGCCGCAACTCACCCAATCTACCCGCATGTTGGTATGTGGTGAAGACTTGGGTATGATACCCGACTGTGTGGCATGGGTAATGAACGACCTTCGTATCCTTTCCCTCGAAATCCAACGTATGCCGAAAGATTCCGCACAGGAGTTCGGGCACCCGGATTGGTATCCGTACCGTTCTGTATGTACCATATCCACGCACGACATGTCTACCCTGCGCGGTTGGTGGGAAGAAGATTTCCAACAAACGCAACGATACTACAACAACATGCTGGGACATTATGGAGCTGCACCGGCAGTAGCAACACCCGAGCTTTGTGAAGAGGTAGTACGCAGTCACCTTTACAGTAACTCCATTCTCGCCATCCTCTCTCTGCAAGACTGGATGTCAATGGACGGTAAATGGCGTAATCCCCATGTACAGGAAGAGCGTATTAACGTGCCCGCCAATCCACGCCATTACTGGCGCTACCGCATGCATCTGACGCTGGAGCAGTTGATGAAAGCCGAAAGCCTGAATGAGAAAATCAAGGAACTGATTGCACAGACAGGAAGATAAACGATATAAGACTGAAAATAAACGTATGAAATTGGTGGAAACCTCAATATTTCCCACCAATTTCATACGTTTTCTATCTAAAAAAAGCGCAAGCCCTGCTCCTCTTCGATAAAGAGATTTCCCACATCAAGTAACTTGCTAACCCCCAAAAATATATCTGGGGAACACGAATTACACATATGCCCTTGGAAATAACAGAACAGATACAGGAAACATCCGTAAAACACTATTTTTCAACCAGATGCAAATAAATCATGACGCCACTTATTCTCCGAAAATAGATTTCATGGTCAATAAGAAATACAGTTTTGAGATTAGAGATAAAAACAAAACCTCACAGTAGTTGGCAGGAGTGGAAAACGGCTACTTGGTATTAGATAATATTGAAACCGGATTTAGGAATGAAATTCCACCTTGGTTATTTGGACTGACATATTAGTGCGCAAGATAACTTTCATAAAAAAAGTTTCCCCGCATTTCACAACGCAGGGAAAGCAAACAAACAAAAACCATGTGCTCCGGACATAACGGAACGCTTCCCTTATCCGGAAAGCACAGGCCACATTATCTCCCTCGTAAGAGGGGGATATTCTTAGGCTTCTTAGTTCGTTTTTACTACTTGATAGTTATACTTATACTCTCCAACGGTTTGGTCAATACTTTGGAATTCATAACCGCTTTCCAAAGGAGCAGACTGGTCACTAAAGTAACCGCCGGTAGTTTTCACCGTTCCGCTTCCACTCACTACATAAATATTTTTACCAGTCGGACTATAAAAGTAGCCGCCGGAAATCGAGGTGTTACCGTGTTCATTATACAAGGCGTAATACTGCCCTTCACAATAAATCGAGCCACCGGTAATATTTACCTGAGCGCCACCGACAGACTGTATCGCTTCAATCTTACCGCCATTTACAGTGAGCTTGGCACCGGAACCTGCCGCTATTAAAGCATATCCCGACTTAATGCCACCGCATTTCACGATGCCGTCATTAATCGTCATATCGGCACTGCCGGTATTCATCAATGTAAATCCGGGAGCATCGAAAGTTCCGGAGTTAATAGTACAGTTTCCCTGATTATAAATAGCCACCCCGTTAGCATCAGTAGCGCTTGTAGCAGTGAAATTACCGTTTTCAATAATCAATGTCGCTTTGGTTTCATTCATAAACAGATAATCGGTTGCCGTCATGGAGCCTTCACCTTTTATAGTAAGTTTATTCTTATTATAGATTTGTTGTTTTCCTACGGTAAGCACTGCACCCTTGTTCAGTGTCAGTGTAGTTTCTGTAGTTATGTCTATTTCTTGGCTCGAGTCACTATTCTTGGTGAGATCTACTTTGCGATAAATGATAACATCCCCTCCAGTTCTGAGCTGGTCTGCCACACGTTTCACTTCTATCCATCGGTCCATCACCTCGCCGTTGACCACCAACTTGACAGAGTAAGATTTACCCGTATTGTAGTCTCCTGCCCACCAACCTATATAGTCGTTTGTCCGGTCACAGGTCGGTATGCCACTAAGCTGCTTATCCACCTGATTATTCCGCAATGTGACGCTGTAACTATCATATATATCAGTATCTGAAACGTTTACCACATTACCGATAAATGCATGGCAATAAGCCTGCTCCATAATATGGATCCGATCAGGCTCTGTAGAGTTGTATACATCATTTATGACAATACCGCTTACGCTATTATTCTCAATAAGTACATTCCGGTTGGCAGACTGCAAATAACCGATGAAACCTCCCATCTGATAGGCCTCTTCTTTGCTATCAAGTTTACCGAGCGTAGCAGTCGATACGGAACATCCACGTATAGTCAAGTCTTTACTACTATAGTTTACAAAACCTACCAGCCCGCCAATCTTCTGTTCACTGGATACCGTAGCATTCTTTATATGGCAGTTTTCCACCAATCCGGCATCCATACGTCCTACCAGCACTCCACCACGTAAACACTTCACCGTTGCCCCATTAATAATGAGGTTCTTCACGGTACCGTTGAGCGTATAGAACAGACCTCCGTAATCTTTTTTCGTTGCCGTAACATTGTCGATATAAAGGTTGCTGATGGTATGATTACCGCCGTCAAACTCTTCAAAATTAGTTTCTCCGGCACTGATTGATTTGAGTTCCGCCTCTATCGGTACCCAAAGATTACTGTAGCTGCCATTGAGGTCTATATCGGCTGCCAGTACAATCTTTCGGCATTTCTTTTGGGTAACTAAGTTGCCTGCCGCTTTGAGTTGCGCAGCAGTAGAGACACTGTAAACAGCGACATAACCGCCTCCGGCTTCAAAAGTGATATTGTCGACTGTTCCATAGATTTCTACATTACCCTTCTTAACGGTCAAAGTACCCACTGTAACACCTTCACCCACAATCAACGTATTATCTGCTGTAGTGGCTTCAACGTTTGTGTAAGTTTCTCCGTTCAAGGTAACAGTAGATTGTTCAGCGTTAATAATTATCTTGCTGGCAGAAGGGGCTGTAATATTCAATGCTTTAGGAACATTGCTATTCCCACCTGTTTCTGATGAATAACTAATAGTAATATCCTGTTCAGTCGCAGGCAACGTAATGGATACCGCTACATCTTCCTGATCATATTTAGGCAATGAAATAGTTGCCGCCGCAGTCGGGGGTGTCGTAACAACCACGTTGGTATTGGTTTTCAAAGCTTCGGCAACCTCATCTACGGTCGCTACCTCTTTCACTGTCTCGTTCAAAGCAGGAGACGAGAATGCAGGAGTTACCATTACTTTTAATTTACTTGCAGCCGTCAATAAATTACCTGTTACATTCGTTTTGTAGTTACGCTGAACAGGAATATTATTCAATTCTTTGGTGGTAATCTGCTTTCCATCAGCACTGTTTACGGCAAGCGTCATATTCACCAAATGCTGTTCACCGGCAGTCTTCGGTGCAAAAAGATAGTCTACGGTCAGATTACCGTTAGCATCTACCACATCAGCCGCATTTTCATAGTCTACTGCCGATGGTTCACCAAGCAAGTCACCCGTAGCGGCATTAATGCCGGTATAAAGATTTTTAAATGACAATTTAGCCGCAGTTGGAGTTAATGCCGTCTGCTGATTTACAGGAATCGAGCCCAAGTCTTCCGTCTTGATATTCAACTGCCCGAACGGACGAGTCAGTGTCACGCTTTCAGAGAAAGCATTAGTCACCAACTTCTCCAGATTGGCAAAGAAAGCATCACGGGTATCGTCCTTACTGCTTCCGTTATAGTCGCCTATCATGGATATATTACGGAGATCAGCAGTGGCGTAATGCAAATCAGTCTTGATAGCATCGCCTTCCGTAGACGCAACATGGTCTGCCCAAAATACGAACTTATAAGTCTGTGAGGTAACCAGACGGACATCAAATTGGGCAGTCAAGCCGCTTATAGCGCCTACCTCCCGACTGTAAAGTTCATCATTCAGATAGATTTCCATAATACAACGGTTCACCGTAGTTCCGTCACCCGTAGCACGGGTGACAACAGCACTGCCGTCATCCGGTAATTGCACACTGAAAGAGGCGGCCACTTCACCGTTTCTTCCACCATTCGCCAGCTCGTCACTCTGACAAGCCGTGAACGCCAGCAGGATAAAACCTGCTACCAATGAGAAATACTTCTTCATGTTAGTTTTGTTTGAAATGAGACATACATTTATTTTGTTTGAATAAGAAATCAAGGAATCACAACGTTAATCTCCCCGTCAAAACCGGGGTCTATGCCGATGCCGGGAGCAAACTCACGGGTAAGGAACGCATCGCGCACCGTAGTTATCTTGTTCCGCTTAACGGGTACTTCCACCCCGGTGACACGGTTCACCTCCTGTCCCTCCTCGTTGTAAATAATCATCTCCAACGTGACGGCGGATTCTTCACCGTTCACCAGCACATAGTCGAATGCCAGACAGGCTTCATTATCGGAGACAGTTACAGGGGTAGACGTGAACTTTACGTCCGTAACCGCCAGGTTTGGACGGTTGGAACTGACGTTGAAGCCCGCAGGGAAATAGCCGGTGTAGAGCACTTGCAACGTAAAATCTTCGATGGTTTCACTCCGTGAGTTTTTTGCCTGTTCCAGCTTATCCATGTACTTGATGACATCGGTAGTAATCAGTTCTATCTTCGCCAACGGACGTTCCAGTTGCATCTCTTCGCGATGTTCGGCTTCCAGCCGGCAATGATAAGGCGTAAGGTCGAGGCTCATTTGCCCGCAGAATACATCCTTATAGTCGGTTCCGCCGACATAATCGCCCTTCAACTTGATGGCGGAGAAATCGGAAGTGGTATAGAAGCAGTCGTCCGTGTTACCCGTCGGTACAAAGTCACGCCAAACCACCACCCGGTAGTTACGCGCATGGAGTTCACATTCCAGTGCCACTTCGCCTGCATTGCCTTCGGGATAAATAAGTTGGCGGCGGAACTGTAAACTTTGGTCGAACTTATCATCGGCATAAACTTCCACGGTGTAGCGTACTTCGTATCCGCGCGAATCCGCAGTACGGGTAGAGAAATCGGGAATATCAAACGGTGTCATGTCCGCACCGGGTAACAAGATGATTTTGGTATGTACGGTGGTTGGGTCTACTCCACCGTCTTCCGGCAGTTCGCGTACTCCGCATCCCCCCAACAGGATTATGGAGAGCAAGCCACAGATAGTAAGAAATAGTTTCTTCATCGCCCGCCTCCTTTCCAATCAATACGGTAACCCACTGATATGCCCGCATGGTCGATACCGAAGAAGTTCCCGTGACGGGTATCGACATAGGCACCGTTGGGGATATTGAAGAAACGGTCATAATTGAGAGATGCATACCCCACTCCCAGCGAAAACTCCAGACACCAACGTTGTTTCTTGTCGAGTGGAAGACGATAGCCGGCAGCGAGCCCCACATTGAGCAAAGGTGCACCCGTATCACTATTCTGATAACGATATGTACTACTCTTGAGGGCATAGTTATAAGAAGCTACGCCGATGTGTACACCGGTAAAGAGCCCGTCCACTTGCCTGAACCAGTAACGCACTTCGGGCTGCACACAGAAAATACGGAACTTGCGGGCAGAAGTAAAATAATCGGCAGGAGAATAATAAAAAGGTAAAAGGACAGAGAACGCAGGCGATATATCATACTCCGCCGCTACATTTATAACCGCCATTCCCCACGCCACCGCATTCGTCTTCAGTAGCAGCGAATGGCTATTGCGTCCGATGCGCGAATCAGGACTGAATATCCATTTAACATGGTGCAGAGTATCTTCCCCATTCCCCCCTTTCGCATACGAATCATTCGGAGTTACGAAAAGCGCACACAATAGAATCATCAACATTCTAACTTGCATATACGTCTTATAAACTTCCACCTGCGCAGGCAGACCGGAAGCATGCGTCCTCCAAACTCCGAAAAGGACCGGTTAAGAAACAGAAACGTGGAGCTGCGTGCTGTTTCTAAATGGAGGCCCTAGGAATAGCCTTTTAACGAAAACAGACAGCAGTCCCACGCTATAAACGTGAGAATCCACTGTGCTGTCCTTCGTTAAATAATGAAAATTTCCTAGGTTTCCATTTAGAGGACAAAGCACAACGCTTCTAACTATATTTTATTAAAAAAAAATCAAGTCCCAGTCGCCACCGAACTTTATGAATGGATGTATTCCAAACACCTCACAAAGTTATGAAAATATAATTAGAAAGAAAATTCTCACGCATTTTTTTACACAAGATGTAGAAATAGCGCCTTGAACTTTGTAGAACAAAGATTTTATCTATATGTTTGTACACATTACAGTTATCAAAATATAATGATTAGCTATATATTCTTAAATCAGATACATTTCTTCGCCCACCATGGCGTGGGCGAACAAGAAACTACGGTAGGCAATGAGTTCATTGTCGACCTACGGTTGAGAGTAAACATTGAATGCGCCATGCAGACTGATGACGTGGCAGATACCGTCAGCTATGCTGATGTATACGAGGCAGTAAAAGCGGAAATGATAATTCCGTCCAAATTACTGGAGCATGTATGCGGACGCATTGTGTCCCGATTATTTCGGGAATTTCCGCAAATAGAAAACATAGAATTGAGGTTGTCTAAACGAAATCCGCCCATGGGAGCGGATATTGAAGCGGCAGGAGTAGAAATCAACGTGGAAAAAGCATAACAAGGACAGGCTGTGCCAATATAGTGGCATTAGAGAGACACTACATTGGCATTAATCTAAGGTAAGTTATTTCTTCCGCTTCCGTTTCTTGGCCGACTCAACCGCTTCTGCTACAACCTGTTTATTGGCAAAACGCTGAGTGTAGTTGGTATAATCAGGAATGGTACGCTCATAAGTGGGGTCTACGAACAGCGGACTTGAAATGATGTGGTCTGCCGTACTGCGGTTGCAACAGAAAACAATGTTTTCTACACCGGCAAGGCGGGTCAGGGCTTTGACATCCGTATCATGAGGCTGCAAAGTCATCGGGTCGGTAAAGAAGAAAAGGTAATCTATCTCGCCGTCTACGATACGTGACCCCATCTGCTGGTCACCGCCCAACGGTCCAGATTTCAGTATGGTAAAGTCCCATTCCACATCGGGATGTTTCTCTTTCAAGGCTTCCAGAATGAGGGTTCCCGTAGTACCCGTACAATAGAATTTGTGTCCCATCAAGAGTTCCGAATTCCAAAGTACCCATTCTATAAGGTCTTTCTTCATGGCATCGTGAGCCACCAAACCAATCTTTCTAACTAACTTTTCCATAATTCACAGCTTTTAAGAGTAAACAATCCGGAAAGAATAACAGTTCTTATAATTGAGAAAAGAATTTCTTCCCATGTAAATAAAACTGCGCCAAGATACTGTTTTTTATCCGTTCGGGAATAACAGACAGACTAGTTTTTTTGAGATTTTCCTCACGAGCCGCTGTAAACGAAGAACGGAGAGAGTGATAGGCATGCCGGGCACGAAATACAGCCAAGGCATTGGATATCTGCCCTTTCAAGACGAAACTGAGTGCGGCAACATAATCGAGTACAGCACGTACACGCATCACGGAAGCCAGTTCCGTTTGAGGCAGATTTTTATAAAGCATTACAAGGTTATTGCGGAAATTGAGGAACGTTTTCTGCGGATTTTCTTTTTTAAGGGTGGCACCACCTACATGGTACACCACACTCTGTGGAATGCAGACCAATAAACGTCCTCGGGCACGAAGGCGCCAGCATAAATCAATCTCCTCCATGTGGGCAAAGAAGCGCCCATCCAGTCCTCCGGCATCCCAATAGTCTTTCAACCGGATAAACAATGCCGCACCTGTAGCCCAAAACACCGGAATAACAGTATCATACTGTCCTTTATCCACCTCTACTTCACCCATAATCCGCCCACGGCAAAAGGGGTAGCCATAGCGGTCGATAAATCCTCCGGCGGCACCGGCATATTCAAGAAATTCCTTCCGCCGCCAGCTGCGTATCTTGGGTTGGCAGGCGGCAACTTCGGGATGGACATCCATATAGGCCGCAAGAGGAGTAAGCCAATGTTCGGTTACTTCCACATCGGAATTCAGCAAAACCACGTATTCGGCAGACACTTGTTGCAAGGCAAGGTTATATCCGTCGGCAAATCCCCGGTTTTCTTCTAATATAATAAGGTGTACGGTGGGGAACTCTTTGCGGAGCGTCTCAACAGATGTATCGGTAGAGCCGTTATCTGCCACGTATACCACTGCGCCATCCGTTTCAGAACAACGAATAACGGAAGGGAGAAACGAACGAAGCATTTCACAACCATTCCAGTTTAATATGACTACAGCTATCTTATCCATGCTGCATCACATCTTCACGTTTCAGTTTCCAGCGCTTATGCGACCAGAACCAATAAGGAGGGTCTCTGTGAATAGTTTGCTCCAGACGACGGGCAAAAAGTTCGGTAATCTCCCCGTCAGCAGTCTGTTTGGGAGTTTCGGTCAATAAATCGAAAGAAACCTCGCAATATCCCCTGCCCGTCTTGCGCAATTCGGCATAAAACACGGGAAAGTTCATCATCTTGGCAATACGCTCGGCACCATCCATGAAAACGGTGTCTTGATTGAGGAAGATAGTCCAATGATGGGCTTCATTGGGGATGGGAGACTGGTCTGTTATCAACCCCAACGCCATTCGCTTATTTTCACGCCGCAACTTTATCACTTCACGAGCCGTAGAATGTTTCGGAATGTTATAACCGCCAAAACGAGAGCGGATCAGTTTGAACATTTCATCCATATACTTATTATGCAGGGGTTTGTATACTTGTCCGGCAATATCCTCCGGCTTCATGATGGCTCCCATTCCTATCAACCATTCAAAGTTGGCATAATGGGGAATCATCACTACAATGCCTCCATACCTGTCTATCATGGAAAGGTAGGCTTCCGTATTCTTGTAGTTCATCCTGCGGTGTAATTCATCGAAAGACATACGCAGCATTTTGACTTCCTCCAACATGTAGTCGCATATATAGTGGTAGAAGCGACGTTCTATATTAAGCAACTCAGCATCCGTTTTCTCAGGAAAAGAGTTCCTCAAGTTTGTACGTATCACCCGCTTGCGATAACGGATTATATATCGCATCAGGAAGTAAAATCCATCTGAAAGAGCATAAAGCATACTGAAAGGCAGTAGCGCCAAAAGCCACATACCTGCATAAGTCAGCCAATAGATTACTTTCGATTTCACTTTATCAATTACTAATTACCAGTTATAAATTATTCTATCACTCCTGAGAGGGCGGTACCGTCTTCATTAAAATCACCCAGACGTACGGATATTACCTGATTATCCAACGCATCATCATGGGGCACTTCCACCCGGATATAGTTCGAAGTGAAGCCATGCATCGGAGTTCCGGGCTTGGAACGTTCAAGCAAGACAGACATGGTCTGCCCGATGTGACGGGCATAGAAAGCATGCGTCTTCTCTTCCGATAATTGCAACAATCGCTGGCTGCGACGGTGCTTGTCTTCGGGAGAAACGACATGATCTATTTTCAGAGCTTGTGTACCGGGACGTTCGGAATAACTGAATACATGGAGTTGCGTCACATCCAGCCCCTTGATAAACTCGTAAGCCTGCTCAAAATATTCGTCCGTTTCACCGCGCGTGCCTACAATGACGTCCACGCCTATAAATGCATCGGGCATCACTTCCTTCACCTTCTTCACTTTCGACGCGAATAATTTCGTATCATATCGACGGCGCATCAGTTGTAGCACTTCGTCGCTACCGGACTGCAACGGAATATGGAAGTGAGGCATAAAACGCCTGGAGCGGGCTACATATTCTATAATCTCATCCGTCAGCAAATTCGGTTCGATGGAGGAGATGCGATAGCGCTCGATACCTTCTACTTCGTCCAAAGCTTTCACCAAATCGAAAAAGGACTCTCCGGTCGTTTTCCCGAAATCACCGATATTGACACCGGTCAGCACGATCTCTTTTCCACCTTCCGCTGCAGCCTGGCGGGCTTGCTCTACCATAGAAGCAATGCTGCCGTTACGGCTTCGGCCACGGGCAAAGGGGATTGTACAATAAGAACAATAATAATCGCATCCGTCTTGCACCTTCAAGAAAAAACGGGTACGATCGCCGCGCGAACAGGAAGGAGCAAACGAACGGATATCTTTCAGGGCCGAAGTGTAGGCTTCCCCGTTTTCATGTTTCCGGAGATTACCGAGATATTGAAGCAGATCTTTTTTCTGCTCGGCACCAAGCACTACGTCCACTCCTTCTATCTTTGCTACCGTATCGGGCTTCAACTGGGCATAGCAGCCTGTCACCACCACGAAAGCATCCGGATGCTGCTTCACCAGCCGATGAATGGCTTGGCGGCACTTCTTATCCGCCACTTCCGTCACCGAACAGGTGTTCACCACACAAATATCAGCCTTTTCTCCCTTACGTGCTGTACGTACCCCGGCTTCCCGCAAAATCTTACCGATAGTAGAGGTTTCGGAAAAGTTCAATTTGCAACCCAACGTATAATAAACCGCTGTCTTATCTTGAAATATATTGGTATCTATCATGAGCATCTTCACATTTCAGGTGCAAATATATACATTATTAATCTATTTTTCCTACTTTTGCACACTCAACTAATATTTGTGCAATGATACAAGAGAACTTTATCAAACTATATGAGCATAGTTTCCGTGAGAATTGGGACCTTCCCTGCTACACTGATTATGGGGAAGATGAGAGTTATACCTACGGGCAAGTGGCACAGGAAATTGCCAAATTGCACTTGTTGTTCAAGCATTGCAGCCTTCGCCGGGGGGATAAGATTTCCATCATCGGCAAGAACAATGCCCGTTGGTGCATTGCTTATATGGCAACGATTACATACGGAGGTATCGTAGTTCCTATCCTGCAAGACTTTAACCCGAACGATGTTCATCACATCGTGAACCACTCCGAGTCGACTTTCCTCTTCACCAGCGACGCCATCTGGGAACATTTGGAAGAAGAACGGCTGACAGGACTGCGGGGAGTTTTCTCGCTGACCGATTTCCGCTGTTTATATCAGCGTGACGGTGAAACGATCCAGCGTTTCCTTAAGCATCTGGATAATGAAATGCAAGAAACTTACCCCAAAGGATTTCACCGGGAAGATGTTGTATATACCGACTTGTCGAATGACAAGATTATGTTGCTGAATTATACCTCCGGTACCACAGGTTTCAGTAAAGGCGTCATGCTTACAGGAAACAACCTCGCGGGTAACGTCACCTTCGGAATACGTACACACTTGCTGGAGAAAGGAGACAAAGTACTGTCATTCCTTCCGTTGGCTCATGCATACGGCTGCGCATTCGATTTCCTGACCGCAACTGCCGTAGGTACGCACGTCACTCTTTTAGGAAAAGTCCCTTCTCCCAAAATCTTGATGAAAGCTTTTGAGGAAGTAAAACCTAACCTGATTATTACTGTACCTCTTGTCATTGAAAAGATATACAAAAATGTTATTCAGCCTATCATTAATAAGAAACCTATGAAATGGGCACTCAGCATTCCGTTACTCGACGGACAGATTTACGGACAAATCCGCAAAAAACTGGTAGATGCTTTGGGTGGGCGTTTCAAGGAGGTAATCATTGGCGGTGCTGCCATGAACCCAGAAGTGGAAGAATTTTTTCATCGTATTAAGTTTCCTTTCACCATCGGCTACGGAATGACAGAATGTGCGCCACTCATCAGTTATGCACCGTGGAATGAGTTTGTACCGACTTCTTCAGGACGTGTGCTCGACATCATGGAAGCACGTATCTATAAAGAAAATCCGGAAGCTCTTCTCGGAGAAATCCAGGTACGTGGTGAAAACGTTATGGCCGGTTATTACAAAAACCCGGAAGCTACCAAAGAAGTGTTTACCGAAGATGGCTGGCTACGGACCGGTGACTTGGGTACATTGGATGAAAATAATAATCTGTTCATCCGTGGACGCAGTAAGACCATGATCCTCAGTTCAAGCGGTCAAAACATCTTCCCCGAAGAAATCGAAGCGCGCCTCAATAATATGCCTTTCATTCTGGAAAGTCTGGTGATTGAACGCAACAAAAGACTAGTCGCTCTGGTCTATGCTGATTACGAATCTCTGGATTCGCTGGGATTGAACCAGCCGGAAAATTTAAAAACCATTATGGACGAAAACCTGAAGAACCTGAATAATAGTGTTGCCGCTTACGAAAAAGTGAGCCAAATTCAACTCTACCCCACTGAATTTGAGAAAACACCTAAGAAAAGCATTAAAAGATACTTATATAATAGTATAGCAGAAGATTAATATGTTATTAAACATGCCAAATGCTATAGAAACAGCCTGAGCTCCAAAAAAAATATAAAAAAAGTTGGGGTTTAGAGAACAACGTATTTAAAAAGTACATACCTTTGCAACGTTTTAATAAAGCAATTGATTGTATTACGTTTTAAAAGTAAAGAAAATGAAAAAATTAGTTTTGATGGCAGTAGCTATCGTAGCAGTATCTTTCGCATCTTGTGGCAACAAAGCAGCTAACGCAGAACAAGCAGCTGCAGATTCTATCCGTATCGCTGATTCAATCGCAGCTGTAGAAGCAGCAGCAGCTGAAGCAGCAGCCGCAGCAGCAGCTGATACTGTAGCAGTAGATAGCGCAGCCGTTGTAGCTGAATAATTTCAGTACAACACTAGAGAGAATTGAAAGTCTGACGTGTATAAGCACGGACAGACTTTTTTTATGCTTTTTCTCCTCTTTTTCATTCCTCAATTGTTAAGTCTTGGTCTTATTTCACAAAAAAGAGTATTATATGTAGATAAATAGAGAAGTATAGTAGTAATACCAAATAAAAGTCGTTCCTTTGTATCAACAAAACAATAAGAGGTTTATTACGATCTGCTTTTCATTATGTTTCTACTCGATTAACCACATTGAGAATTTTCATTTCTGACTACGACTTCCTAAGATCCCCCTTTATTGAATTATTAATTTTTTATTTTTGTATTTTATGAATATGTACATTGGAAACCTTAGCTACAACGTTAGGGAATCAGATTTGAGACAAGTAATGGAAGAGTATGGAACAGTAGAATCAGTAAAACTGATTATGGACCGCAATACAAATAGATCAAAAGGTTTTGCCTTCGTAGACATGCCTGAAGCATCTGAAGCTCAACAAGCAATCAACAAATTGAACGGAGCAGAATATGTAGGTCGTCAAATGGTAGTGAAAGAAGCATTACCAAGAAGCTAAAAAGAACTCACTGACCGACAATAAGGTAAAGGACATATCCCAACGGATATGTCCTTTTTTTATTGATATCTCTACACATTTTTAACACCTTCTTCATGAGAGCTTCTAAAAAAAATCCCCCATACAAAAAAAGCCCGGTTCCATAAAACCGGGCTTTCTTATATATTATAAAGTTTTTTATACTTCTTCAGCAACTACTTCAAAAGGAATTTCTACAGAAACCTCCTTGTGCAACTTAACAATAGCCTTATAGTTACCTACTTCTTTCACTGCGTCTTTAACAACAATAATCTTACGATCGATGTTATGACCCAATTTAGCCAACTCTTCAGCAATCTGGATATTACTTACAGAACCGAAAATAGTACCAGTGGAACTAACTTTAGTAGCAATCTTCAATGATACACCTCCCAGCTTGGCAGCCAGTTCTTCAGCATCTTTTCTAATTTTTTCCAGCTTGTGAGCGCGTTGTTTCAGCTCTTCAGCCAACATTTTCTTTGCAGCCGGTGAAGCGATGACAGCTTTACCAGTCGGGATGAGGTAGTTACGACCGTAACCAGACTTTACTGTTACAATGTCGTTCTTATAACCCAAGTTTACGATGTCTTCTTTCAATATAATTTCCATACTTTCCTCCTCCTATTATTTCATCATGTCAGTTACATAGGGCAACAATGCCAAGTGGCGTGCTCTCTTCACAGCTTGAGCCACACGACGCTGGAACTTCAAAGAAGTACCGGTGATACGACGCGGAAGGATTTTACCTTGCTCATTCAAGAATTTCTTCAAGAATTCAGGATCTTTATAGTCAATGTACTTAATACCACTCTTTTTGAAACGGCAGTATTTTTTCTTCTTAACATCTACTGAGGGCGGAGTTAAATATCTGATTTCTGATTGAACTTGTTGTGCCATGATTAATCCTCCTTTTTAGTTGATTTAACACTTCTTCTTTTTGCAGCATATTCTGCAGCGTATTTATCCTGCTTGAAAGTCAAAAAACGGATAACGCGCTCATCACGACGGAAGTTAACTTCCAACTTTTCAATGACAGTAGGATCTGCATTGAACTCAATCAGCTGATAGAAACCGGTCGACTTCTTCTGGATAGGATATGCCAGCTTCTTCAGTCCCCAGTTTTCTTCATTTACAATCTCAGCACCTTCAGCAGTAAGGATGCCTTTGAATTTCTCTACCGCTTCCTTCATCTGAACATCAGATAAAACGGGAGTTAAAATGAAAACGGTTTCGTATTGATTCATACTCGTTTAATTAAAAAATAAATTATTCGTTTAAAAAATGCGGTGCAAAGGTAGGGATTTTATTTTGAACTACAAACATTTAATGTTTTTTTATGCCCAGAGGTAGGATTTATCACAGAAGTAGCTTACCTTTGCAAAGTTGTTTAAACAATAATTTCATGATAGAGCAATTCAATTTTGATATTCGATTGATTTTTGCCATACTAAATGGTAAAGTATCCGCTGCAATTAACCGTAAGTTATCCCGTAACTTTCGGCAAAATGGTCTAGAAATCACACCAGAACAATGGACTGTCCTCATTTTCTTATGGGAAAAAGATGGAGTGACACAACAAGAGTTGTGTAATGCAACTTTCAAAGATAAGCCCAGCATGACTCGCCTTATTGACAATATGGAACGTCAGCATCTGGTCGTACGTATTTCTGACAAGAAAGATCGCCGCACCAATCTTATCCACCTCACCAAAGATGGAAAAGAATTGGAAGAACGTGCACGCGTCATTGCTAATCAAACTTTAAAAGAAGCTTTACACGATATCACCATCGAAGAACTCAGCGTGAGTCAGGAAGTATTGAGGAAGATATTTTTCAATACCAAAGACTAATATCCAGTGATAAACAATTAATGATAAATGATTAACAGTACAAGTAGTTTCCATGGTATAAATGAACTCCAATATACTATTTTTCACTCCTTATTCTTCATTCTTCATTAAAATATAGTTTTTTTGCAAAAATAATTTCGCTTGTTAAAGAATTATGCTTTTCTTTGTGACAAGAATACAAGAAAATAATAATCTAATTAAAATACACACACATGAAAGGCTTATTAAAAAATCTGGGATTGATATTGATCTTGGTAGGAGCTGTAATTTTGGTTGCATGTTCTTTCACAGGTAATGTTAACAACAATACCATCTTGGGCACTTCAGCTGTTTTGGTTGTTGTAGGATTGATTTCTTACATTGCCATCAACAAGAGAATTGCTGATTGATATCAAAAAGAAGAAAATAAAAAAGACGGTTGCAATGCAACCGTCTTTTTTATTTTAGTTCCTCACAGAAAACCTGCTTTATCAAGCCTCAGCTTCCGGAGTAATCAATTTATACCCTTTACCGTGAATGTTGATGATTTCGATAGAATCGTCTTCCTTCAGATGTTTACGTAATTTAGTGATATACACGTCCATACTACGGGCATTGAAATAGTTATCATCAATCCAGATTGTTTTCAGTGCAAAGTCACGTTGCAGAATTTCATTGGCATGTGCACAAAGCAAACCCAGCAATTCAGATTCTTTGGTAGTCAACTTTGTCTGCTTTTCGGAAGTAGACAATATCTGCTTCTGAGTATCAAACGTAAACTTACCAATCTTATAAATATTACTTTCTTTGTTCTTCTTGCCGCGAACACGTCTCAAAATAGCTTCAATTCTGAAAGTCAGTTCTTCCATACTGAACGGTTTGGTGATATAATCATCCGCACCGATTTTGAAACCTTCCAGAATATCTTCCTTCAAAGTTTTAGCAGTCAAGAAGATAATAGGAATTTCAGCGTTAGCTGCACGAACTTCCTGCGCCAACGTAAAACCATCCTTCTTAGGCATCATTACGTCAAACACGCACAAGTCGTATTTATTCTTCAGGAAAGCTTTGTAGCCGGCTTCTCCATCAGGGAACAACTCAGCAGCATAACCTTTTGCCTGTAAATATTCTCTTAAAAGCATGCCAAGATTTTCGTCATCTTCGCATAATAAAATACGCAGTTTCTCATCCATATCAATCAATTTTTTAATAAAGGTAATGCAATTATAAATTTAGTTCCCACATTCAGTTCGCTTTCCGCCCGGATGGTTCCCTTATGATCCTGAATAATCTTTCTCACATAAGCCAACCCAAGCCCGAAACCTTTAACATCGTGCAGATTACCTGTATGCACGCGGTAGAACTTATCAAATATTTTTTTCAAATTTTCTTTCTTAACACCTATACCGTTGTCTTGCACGGAAATCATCAACTTACCCGATTCATTCCAAGTCTTTACCATCAACTGCAAATCAACATCCGGCCTTTTATACTTCACCGCATTATCCATGAGATTGAAAATCACATTTGTAATGTGCATTTCGTCTGCAAAGATAATCGGGTCTGTCGCTTTCAAGTCCGACTCTATCTTTCCGTTATAACGCTCCACTTTCAGAGCAAACGTATTGATAACCCCGGTAATCAATTCATTGGCATCCAGCTCCTTCATCTTCAATGTAGCCTTCTGCCGGTCGAACATTGACATCTGAAGTACTTTTTCTACCTGAAACCTCAACCGCTTCGTTTCATCATTAATGACACCCGATATATGCTGGAACATTGCCGGCGACTTACCCACTGCCGGGTCTTTCAACATCTGCGCCGCTAACGAAATGGTTGATATCGGCGTCTTGAACTCATGCGTCATATTGTTGATGAAGTCATTTTTCATCTCCGTCAGTTTCTTCTGACGGAACACAATATAAATCGTGAAAATGAACGTTATCAACAGGACAAAGGTAAATATCATCGAAGGTATCATAAAACTGACCGAATCGAAGATATAGTCCCTTTTACCCGGGAAATGTATTTTGACGATACTCATGCGTGCCGGAGGGTCATTCAGGAATAGAGGTTGAGAATAAGAACTTTCGCTTCCTTCATCACTATAATCAGAACAGCGATACACTTCTCTTCCGTTCCGGTCTATCACCTTGAAATGATACTTCAAGTCAACACCGTTATCAATCAGTCCCGATCCAAGATACTGGTCAAGGTTTTTAAAATTAACCCGTTCCTCTATCGGTCTGTCACTGGCATTATAAACCATCTGCCACGCTACCTCATCCAATAAAGCCCGTTGATACAGATAGCGGTTTTTAATAGCATCTATCATCGAGCGTGAAGTCTGAGGTATAGTCTTTGTACCATGCTTACGTGAAATCATCGCCCGGGGCAATTCCGAAGGTTTATTGGTAAATGTCTTCAACTCGATAGCCGAATATAAAGAACCATCCGGTGAAGTTACCGTAAACCGCTGCGTCTGTATAGCTCCTTGTCCTTGCGAACTCTGTTCCCACGCCTTTTTCTCTGCCTCGGAGATATCTTCCCTTAACCAACGGTCAACCTCCGCAGACTCTACATCCTTTGAAGCAGCCATTAAGGCACGCTTCACGGCCTCATCAAACTGTTCGTTCCGCATCTTCACCATTTCCTCTATATAACTGACTTGCAAATACAACAGACTGAGGAAAGAAAGACCCATCACGACACCCAAAATCCATATTGTCGACTTTTTCATAGTCACAAAATTAACACTCCCTAATTAACACTCCTAACAAATTAACCTGATTTAACCGGCTATTCTCGTTAATTAACCGTAGGTGTTTTTTTAAGTTGCATTATGAACATTATAACAAAAAAAGACACCTTTGGTTTGCAAATTTAATAAAAAATTAAACATTAACATTCACATTTCCTGATATTCCTAATCAGTGTTAATAAAAAAAAGAAGCAAGCAGCCGGGTAGTTGTCTCTCAACTACTCAACCGCTGTGCTTCTTCCTAATAGTTATTAACAGAAAGACTTATTCTTCTGTCTGTTTAGCCTCAAATTCCTTAATCAGCTTGTCTTGTACGTCACTTGGCACAAGTTCATAGCTGGCAAACTTCATTATAAACGAAGCACGTCCACCGGTCAATGAACTCAAAGCGGTAGAGTAAGAAGACATTTCCTTCAAAGGTACTTTAGCAACCAGTTTTTCATAACCGGCCTCACTGCTCATACCCATAATCATGGCGCGGCGTCCCTGCAAATCACCCATCACGTCACCCATCTTATCAGAAGGTACAAATACCTCTACATCATAAATCGGTTCCAAAATCTTCGGTCCGGCATTCTTAAATGCTTCACTAAACGCATTACGCCCTGCCAACATGAAGGAAATTTCATTGGAATCTACCGGGTGCATCTTACCGTCGTATACGATAACACGTACATCACGCGCATACGAACCGGTCAACGGACCTTGCTCCATACGAGACATAATACCTTTCAAAATAGCCGGCATGAAGCGTGCGTCGATAGAACCACCTACGATACTATTGACAAATACCAACTTGCCACCCCACTCCAATGAAACTTCTTCAGTACCTTTCACGTTCATCTTAAATTCCTGACCGTTGAACTTATACGTTTCCGGCATCGGCATTCCTTCATAATACGGTTCTACAATCAAATGGACTTCACCGAACTGACCGGCACCACCCGATTGCTTTTTATGACGATAATCTGCACGTGCAGCCTTTGTAATGGTCTCACGATACGGTATTCTCGGTTCCTCAAACTTAATTTGTAGCTTTTCATTATTTTCCAAACGCCATTTCAACGTACGTAAATGAAACTCACCCTGACCGTGAACAATCGTTTGCCGCAACTCTTTGGACTGGTCGATAACCCAAGTCGGATCCTCTTCACGCATACGGTTCAAGATGGCCATCATCTTTTCCGTATCGGCTTCATTCACCGGTTTAATGGCACGTGAATATTTAGAATTCGGATATTTGATGAAGTTGAAACGGTTCTCAGTACCCTTTCCATTCAAGGTATTACCGGTATGTACATCTTTCAACTTCACGGTACAACCGATATCACCCGCCAACATTTCTTCTACCTTAATACGGTTGGCACCGGCACAAGCATAAATCTGGGCGATACGTTCTTTGGAACCACGGTCGGCATTCGTAAAGTCGTCACCTTCGTGCACCTTGCCGCTCATCACCTTGAAATACTGCACGTCACCAATATGCGGTTCTACAGCCGTTTTGAAAAAATACAGGGAAGTCGGGCCATTCGGATCCGGTTTCACCACTTCACCACGTGTATTATGTACAGGAGGCATTTCGTCTACAAACGGAACCACATTACCCAAGAATTCCATCAAACGGCGCACGCCCATGTCCTTACCTGCACAAACACAGAATACCGGAAACATACCACGGCTTGCCAACCCCTTACGGATACCCTCGCGCATTTCATCTTCAGTCAGAGAATCTTGTTCAAAGAATTTCTCCATCAAACCCTCATCATGTTCGGCGGCAGCTTCCACCAACGCCTTATGCATTTCGGTGGCTTTCTCCATTTCTTCAGCGGGAATATCTTCAATGGTGGGTGCACCGCCTTCGGGTCCCCACGAATATTTTTTCATCAGAAGTACATCAATCAGAGAATTGAAGTTCGGTCCGGTAGCCAACGGATATTGCACCGGCACCACCTTTGAACCATAGATAGACGTTAGTTGTTCCAACACCATATCATAGTCGCACTTCTCGTTGTCGAGCTGGTTCACCAGGAAAATAACCGGTTTACCCAACTTCTCTGTATAGCGGAAATGATTTTGAGTACCTACCTCCGGGCCATATTGCCCATTCAGCAATAGAATAGCCGTATCGGTTACGTTGAGCGCAGTCATTGCAGCTCCCACAAAGTCATCACTTCCCGGACAGTCAATGATATTCAGCTTCTTACCGTTCCACTCCACATGATAAACGGTGGAAAACACAGAATAACCATATTCCTGCTCCACCGGAAAGTAATCGCTGACCGTGTTCTTGGCAGTAATCCTGCCGCGACGTTTTATAATACCACTCTCAAAGAGCAGCGCTTCCGTGAGAGTGGTTTTACCCGAGCCATCATTGCCAAGAAGGGCAATATTCTTAATTTCATTCGTCTGATATACTTTCATGATATATAAGATTTAAAGTGAATACTCAGCATGCTTCCGTATGCCATTATTTTTGTGAGCCGCAAATTAGAAATTAATCAAAAGAAAAGCAATTAATCAGCCGTGTTACTAAACAATGTTATTCAACACATCAATCAAAAGTAACGGACACTACACAAACAATCAACCAGTTTCCCTCTTTTCCCTATAAGGGAAACATGATAATCAAATGGGAGTTTAGGAGTGTCCCCCCCTAAACTCCCATTCATATATTACCTATATAATATAATAAGGTGTAAAAAAGAATACCTCATTCAAACTACACTCGAAGCACACCGTCCTGATATCTGCCCTACCCAAATTGGCAAGACCCATTTCGGTAACAATTCCCATTTTAAGGAAATACAAAATTCATACAATTGTTTGTACTACTTGCAAATAGATATGGCTTTCATTCAGTATATATACCCTTCAAATTGCCCGTTAATATAAAAATTGTTCAATGTATATAAGAAAAGTACTTTTTATAGTCAAGAAAATTTGTTTTTATAAATAATAAGTTATAATTTTAGATTGTGAATTTATATTCTTAACTTGCAAATATAAATTCTTAGGCTGAGAACTTATATTCGCAAGTTAAGAATAAAGATTTTCATTAATCAAACAGAAATTTAGAACAGTAAAGACAGAAGTTTGTCTTGTATAAGAAAAAAGTTTTGTCTTTATACAGAACATACACTATATTATATATGGCCGAATATGAAATGCAGGAGATGAACCTGCCAAACAAAGAAGGAAAACGCGTGCTTTATCCGCGCCTGGTTCAACGCGGACAGATTACAACGGAAGACATTGCAAAGAAAATAGCCCAGAAATCGACCTTCAGCAAGGGTGAAATACTGGGATTGCTGGGCGAGGTAGCTGATGAAATGGCATACCAGATGGGTGAAGGAAGATCAGTAAAACTGGAACAGATAGGAACCTTCGTTGCTTCTCTTTGCCTGCGTGACGGTAAAGAGCGGGAAACAGGCGAGGAAAAAGGAACCAGACGAAACGCACGGAGTATCGTCGTGGGAGACATCAAATTTCGCCCCGACAAAACTCTACTGGAAGAAACAAACCGGAATTGTGACCTGGAACGTTCGCAACATAAATTCCACCGTTCATCCCAACACTATACGCCCGGACAAAGGCTGGAGCGGGCTAAAAATTATTTGGCGAAACATCCGTATATGACGGTCGGCGACTACAGCGAAATTACCGGGCTGAGGAAGACTGCGGCTTCACTGGAACTGCGGCAATGGGCCGAATTACCGGACAGTGGTATCGGCAGATCCGGACGAGGTACACACAAAGTATATATCAGTAAGGAGGAATAAACAAAAAACCCGTTCCCTCTCTTCAAGG
Source organism: Bacteroides sp. OM08-11 (assembly GCF_003438665.1). Taxonomy (NCBI): domain Bacteria; kingdom Pseudomonadati; phylum Bacteroidota; class Bacteroidia; order Bacteroidales; family Bacteroidaceae; genus Bacteroides; species Bacteroides sp. OM08-11. The sequence continues at coordinate 207,424 of NZ_QSTJ01000003.1, read as the reverse complement.
GAACGGGGAAGAAAAATGACACTTCCAGTTTATCAGAGTGGACTTTACTCTATCTCTATACTGTGCCGCACCGGTTTCAAGATAAATGTAAACTCATAATCTCCGTAAGGAAGTTGATATTCGGGGCGGGCAATACGTCCCCAACTATTCTCACAACCTAAACCGGCTTGTACTTTGTCTATGCAGAGATTTGTCAAATCGGCTTCTTCCACTTCGGGCGAATGACCTTGCTGCTTGCTCCAACCTTCGTCCAAAGACTCAATCGTATAGTGCAAAGCCGAAGCGGAGAAAGGAGCGGCGGCAATAATTTCGATACCATTACCGGCCTGGTTCAACATCTTCCACCAACGAATGTCAGTCTTTGTCCCGTTTTCTTGCGGACGGATATACGAATAGAACTGCTCGGATACACTCTGACGATAAATACCAAGATCAGTGCAATGGTTACGATCGATATAATTCTCTACCGGACCACGGCCATAGTACTCGATTGTCTCAAAGCTACGGGGCATCGGCATCTGCAAACCGAAACGGAACATATTGGATACCTTGGCATTCTTATCAGCCGTCAGCTTCTGGGTAACTTTGATGGCACCGACATTATTGACAATATAAGTCAAGTTCAGCTTGGCAGAAACTCCGGGCATTTCGTATGCCGCTTCTACGATGACTTGCTTGTTCTCGGTACGTTGATCGAATGAGACCAGTTTGATTTCGGGGTTCTTCCAGGCTACATACTTACGTTGCAGATTGGCACCGAAATCATTATCGGTAGGAGCACGCCAGAAGTTGGGGATCAAGGCAGAACCGTCTTTTATCATATCCAACCCGGCTACTTCGTATTTAGTCAGATAACCGCTATGCTTGTTGAACTCCACACGGAACACGTCACCGGAAACAATCAGATAGTTCGCGTCATTCTCTTGCACAACGGGCGCAATGACCTCGAGATTGCTCAGTTCGCAATTCGGCAAATCCATGGAAGGTGTCTTATAGGAGTTCAACGTCAACTGGTCTTTAGCTACAACATGACCGGCGGGAAGCAAACCTTCGCGGTTCTTCAGTTTATAGGAAACGTTGAGCAACCACTCGGTACATTGGCAGGTCTTACCTAAGTCCAGTTTGAGCTTAACAGTTTGTTGAGGAGCCACATTCAAATTATCCACGCGACCGCTACGGACGGCCTTTCCACCTTTCAACACTTCCCATTCCATATAATAGGCAGAAAGGTCACGGAAAAAGTTCTCATTGAAAACGTTGATTTCTCCATTCCGGATATCAGCAGGAGTAGTCCAGATATTCTGATAGTAGTAGCCGACCTCATACATGTGCGGATTGGGTACACGGTCGGGACTGATAAGTCCGTTGTTACAGAAGTTAATATCACTGGCGTCAAAACGGTTGAAGTCGCCGCCATAGGCATAAATCATCTTGCCATTTTTACCGGTCCAGCGCACGGACTGGTCTACAAAGTCCCAAATAAATCCTCCCTGATATTTAGGATACTTGCGGATCAGGTCCCAATACTCTTTGAAACCACCTTGAGAGTTACCCATGGCATGGGCATATTCGCATTGTATCAGGGGCTTAGTCATGGAATCATCTTCACAATACTTCCGGCAAGCATCATAAGTATAGTACATCGGGCAAAAGATATCGGTCTTGCCATTCTTTCCAGCCCGTTCGTATTGCACCGCACGGCTCGGGTCTTCCGATTTCACCCAATCATAGGCAGCCTCAAAGTTAGAACCATATCCTGCTTCGTTACCTAATGACCAGAAGATGATACTGGGATGATTGAAACCACGTTGTACATTACGTTGGTTACGTTCCAGATGAGCTTTCCGATAATCCGCACGTTTGGCAAGGGTTTCTTCACCATAACCCATTCCGTGAGACTCGACATTTGCTTCGGCTACGACATAGATACCATAACGATCGCAGAGGTCATACCAGAGGTTATCATCGGGATAGTGGCAAGTGCGCACCGCGTTCAGATTGAATTGCTTCATAATCTGGATATCCTGAATCATACGTTCGGGAGAAACGACGTAACCACCGTCAGGATCCATCTCATGGCGATCGGCCCCCTTAAAGAGTACCGGTTGGCCGTTTACCAATATCTGAGAGTTCTTCAGTTCTATCTTGCGGAAACCTACCTTGACGGGAATTACTTCATTCCCCCCCTGCAATGTGGCACGTAAAGTATAGAGGTAAGGAGTCTCGGCTGTCCACTTTTGTGGATTTTCCACATTCATCAGGAGCGTACCGCTACCTTTGGCGATTTCAGTGGCTACTTGTTTACCGGTAGCATCCAATAATTCAAGCTTGACATTACCACTGCCTTTCAAATCCAACTTCACACTCAACGAGCCATTTTTATAGTCTGTATCCAAATCGGGAGTGACACGGATATCCTGAATACGTTTCTTATCACGGGCATACAGATAACAGTCACGTCCTACCCCGCTATAGCGAAAGAAGTCCTGGTCCTCCAGATAAGTACCGTCACACCAACGGAATACCTGAAAAGCGACCAAATTCTTTTGCCCCGGCTTCAAGTAAGGAGTAAGGTCAAATTCAGCTTCCAGCTTACTGTCTTCACTATAACCTACGTACTTACCGTTTACCCACAGGTACATATTAGAGGTAACCGAACCGAAGTGTGCAATGATATCTTTACCTTTCCAGTTGGCCGGTACTGTGATTTCACGGCGATAGGAGCCGACATGATTGTTTACAACAGGTACCTGAGGCGGGTTATTTTTATATTGACTCCGCCAGGCATACCCCACATTCACATAGATAGGATCGCCGAAACCGTTCAGTTCCCAAACGCCGGGAACAGGAAAATCAGTCCAACCTTTATCGTTAAATCCAACTTTCCAGAAGTCGACGGGACGTGCATCGGCATCTTTCACCCAATTGAATTTCCAAGTACCGTTCAAGGTCATGAAGTTGGACGATTGTTCTTTTACTCCTTTATCAGCAGCACCAGTAGATTCATAGGCAAAATAATTGGTATGCATCGGAGCACGGTTTACGGCATTGACTTCCGGATCAATCCATTCGCTGAAGGACTGGGCATTCACAGTCAGAGCCATTGCCGCAAACAGTCCGGTAATGAGATGTTTTTTCATGATATCTATAATATAAGTTTAAATTAGTCAAGGTGTACAATCATTACACCGCCCACAAAGATAGAAGGAATAAAAAAGACTAAGGTGAATTATAGTTCAAAAATGGGTGCACATCTGTTCACTACTTGCATATAGACTCGTTTTTATGTAAAATACGAGCAAAGACAAGCCAACATTCAACTCAAGGGAAAAAATAATTGTATATTTGCCCCCCAATCAATCTAAGCTTATGGCAGGTATCTATATCCATATCCCTTTCTGCAAAACACGTTGCATCTATTGTGATTTCTACTCCACTACCCGTAGCGACCTGAAAGAGCGCTATATCCGTGCTTTGTGCCGGGAGTTGAGAATACGCAAGGATTATCTGGAAGGAGCAACTATCGAAACCATTTACTTCGGGGGCGGTACACCTTCACAACTCGATGAAGAGGACTTCCGGCAGGTGTTTGCTACTATCGAAGAGGTTTACGGCATGGAACATTGCAAGGAAATTACTCTCGAGGCCAACCCGGATGACTTGACAGAAGAATATGTAACCCGGTTACACCGTCTCCCCTTCAACCGTATCAGTATGGGAATACAAACCTTCGATGATGTAACTTTGAAATTACTGAACCGCCGCCATAACGCCATGCAAGCCATTGAAGCCGTAGACCGTTGCCGCCGTGCCGGATTTGAAAATATCAGTATCGACCTCATCTACGGATTGCCGGGCGAAACGGATGAACGTTGGGAACGTGACTTGAAGCAAGCGGTCAGTCTCAATGTGGAGCATATTTCCGCCTATCATCTGACGTATGAGGAAGGGACACGTATCTATGAATTACTGCAAGCCCACCGTATCCGGGAAGTGGATGAAGAAAGCAGTGTACGCTTTTTTTCTGTCCTGATAGATACTCTTGACGCTGCCGGATATGAGCATTATGAGATATCCAACTTCTGCCGACCGGGCAAATATTCCCGTCATAACACTTCTTATTGGAAAGGTATTCCTTATCTGGGTTGCGGTCCGGCGGCACACTCATTCAACACTCATACCCGTGAGTGGAATGTGGCGTCTTTGGAAGAATATATGCAGGGTATAGAAACAGACCGGCGGAAGTTTGAAACGGAATACCGGGACAAGACGACTTGCTACAATGAGTGTATCATGACTTGCATCCGTACCCTATGGGGGATATCTTTGAAATATATAGAAATGGAGTTCGGCACAGAGATGTGGAAATACTGCATGGATATGGCAACTCCTTATCTGGAAAGCGGGAAACTGAAAATACAAGATAATCATCTTTGCCTGACGCGTGAAGGGATTTTTATTTCGGACGGTATTATAAGCGACCTGATGTTCATCGAAGAATAAGACTGTTTATAAAGAAACGAGATAATATAGCATGACATGACCGAACAAGAAGTCAGACGATACCTCCGTCAAATGAAGGATGAAGACTCGCAGCGAGCCTTCCGGGAGTTCTATGACCTGACATACGACCGGTTGTTCCGTATTGCTTTCTACTACGTGAAACATGAAGAATGGGCACAGGAGATTGTTCTGGATGTCTTTATACGACTTTGGGAACAGCGTAACACGCTGACGGAAGTACGTAATATTGAAGATTATTGCTTTATCCTCGTAAAGAATGCATCCCTGAACTATCTGGAAAAGGAAACCCGGCATGCCACTGTATCCGCCGACCAATTGCCCGAACCTGCCGTACAGGCAGACTCACCGGAAGACACCCTTATCAGTGAAGAACTTTTCGCACGTTATGTCAAAGCCCTCGACCGATTGCCGGAACGTTGCAGGGAGGTATTTATCCGCATACGGGAGGAAAAACAAAGTTATGCTCAAGTTGCGGAAGAACTGAGTATCAGTACAAAAACGGTAGATGCACAACTGCAAAAAGCTATCACACGACTGAAGGAGATGCTGCTGAATGCGGAGTGATATAGATGAAAAAAAATGCAATTTTGAGTAGGGAGTTTTTCCAAAGTGCCTGTCTTTACTTATGAAAAACAAAAAACCTATAAAATGAAGATAAGTAACAAGGACTTTGACAAGGTATTAAACAAGTTGGTTACCTCTACTCGCTCACCCCGTGGACATTTTTCGGCAGAAAGCAGCTGGAATTTATTGGAGACGAAAATACTTGCCCGCAAAAAGAGAAGAATATTCTGGTTGCGGATGACGAGTAGCGCAGCAGTAGTATTGCTGTGTCTGGCAAGTTGGGCAGCCTACCACGCCCTGAACCCTGAACCGGCAAAACCCGAACCGATAAAACAACAGGCCAATCCGGCAAAACCCGAACATCGTAAAGGAATTATTTATTTTCAACAGCAACCTTTACAGGAAATTGTGCGTCAATTATCTGAAATCTTCCACAAAGAGATTATCATTAATGACGACGACCTATGTAACTATCGCATGACGGGTACTTTCGACACCGACGAAGAACTGACCGAAATCCTCGATTTACTGAAAGGAGCCGCAGGCAACTTTGACTATACAGAGACAAACAATACTATTATCATTACTAAACCTAACTAAACACAATGAATCAATCTTTTTTCTATTCATGCCACCACATCAGAGTCTTACTACTGATGTGCGTGGTTCTCTTAAACATCACATCCGTTCACGGACAAAATAAAGAAGTCCGTTTAAGCCTGAACATACGCAACGCGACTTTGGAAAGTCTGATAAAACAGCTGGAAAACGCCACAAGCTTCTCTTTTGTCTATGGAGAGGAAGTCAAACTATCCCACCGCATTAATATGAAGGTGGAAAAACAAACCATCAGCGAAATATTGCAATGTGCCTTTGAAAACGAACCTATCAAGTTTGAAATTTCCGGAAAGCATATCCTGCTCTATAAACGGCCTCTGCCGCAGAAACCCGTTAGCCGTAAGTTCACTATCAGCGGATACGTAACAGACGGGGCGTCTTCGGAGACGCTGATTGGTGCCAATATCCTTGAGAGTCGTCGTTCCACGGGAACTGCCACCAATCCTTTCGGTTTCTATACGCTTACTTTACCGGAGGGTGAAACTGAATTGACGTTTTCTTATCTGGGTTATGAAACTCGGAACAGCCGTTTTGAACTGAAAAAAGACACTTTACTCAACGTCAGCCTGAACAGTAATAACCAGCTGGCAGAAGTGGTGGTACTTTCAGACAAACAAGAAGTGGGTATCCAAAGCACTGCCATGGGAGCACACGAAATTCCGATGGCACAAGTCAAACACACACCCGCCATCTTGGGTGAAGCAGATCTGCTAAAGACAGTACAACTGATGCCCGGTGTACAGGCAGGCATGGAGGGATTTTCCGGATTGTATGTACGTGGCGGAGGATCTGACCAGAACCTTATATTACTGGATGGTATTCCGGTATACAATGCCGACCATTTCTTAGGAGTATTCTCTATCTTTACACCCGAAGCCGTGAAAAAAGTCACGCTATTCAAAAGTTCCTTTCCGGCACGGTACGGCGGACGACTTTCATCCATTGTGGATGTACGTACCAATGATGGAGATATGAACCGGTATCACGGTACATTGAGTATTGGTACACTGACTGATAAGTTACATTTTGAGGGGCCTATCATCAAAAACCGCACTTCTTTCAGTATTAGTGCACGCGCTACCCACACCGCTTTCTTGAATAACCTTATTAAGAATAAAGATGGTGACGATACCGAATTTTATAACTATTACTTTTATGACATCAATGCCAAAGTAAATCATAAGTTCAATGACCGAAGTCGTATATTCCTGAACTTCTACAAAGGCAAAGATCACTTTCATTTTAAATTCAAAGAGAATTACAGTTACAACACACAACAACCTGAATATTATTCTGGAAGTAGCTATAGTGACAAAAACCAATTGAACTGGGGCAATACTGTAGTATCCGGACGCTGGAACTATGTATTCAACAATAAACTTTTCAGTAATACATCTGTGGCCTATAACAGCTATCAAATGAACTTAAGAAGCGAGGCAGAAGAATGGCGTTTCCAAAACAGTCAAAATTACTATTCTTATCAATACGGAGCAGATTACCGTTCCGGTATCCGCGACTGGAGTTTTCGTATGGATTTTGACTATACCCCACTCCCACAGCATCATATTAAGTTTGGTGCCGAATATCTCTACCATACCTTTAGCCCCGAAACTACTACATCAAAAATCAGAGAAACCGGACAAAATAAAATAGAGCAAGATACAGTATATAGCAGCAATCCCAACAACAGACTTCGCGGGCACGAAGTTTCTTTCTATGCGGAAGATAACTTTGACATCGGCAGTAACCTCAGCCTGAATACCGGAATACGCTTGTCGTTGTTTCATACACAGGGCAAGAACTATTTATCAGCCCAACCGCGTTTTTCAGCCCGTTACCGTATGGGACAGGGATATTCCATCAAAGCCGCTTACTCGTGTATGGCACAATATGTACACCTGCTTTCGTCTACTCCTCTCTCTATGCCAACAGACTTATGGGTACCTATCACAAAAAATATCCGTCCCATGTACTCTAACCAATATTCCATCGGCGGATATTATGAAGGTATCCCCGGATGGGAATTTTCACTGGAGGGTTATTATAAACAGATGCGTAACGTACTGGAATATCAGGACGGTACTAGTTTTTTCGGAACTTCCACCCACTGGGAAGAAAAAGTAGAAGTGGGTAAAGGCCGTTCTTTCGGTTTGGAGTTCATGATTCAAAAGACGGCAGGTCGTACTACCGGATGGATGGCTTATACGCTTGCCAAAAGCGACCGCCAGTTTGAAAACGGTACGATCAACAATGGTAAACGTTTTCCTTATAAGTACGACCGCCGCCATAATATCAGCCTTTGCGTCAACCATAAATTCAGTAACCGCATAGACATAGGAGCCTCTTGGATATTTTATACAGGTGGAACGATCACCATACCCGAACGGGAAACAGTCATTATCAAACCGGACGGTAGTATGGAAGAAACTTCTTACATTTCTTCCCGAAACAACTATCGCCTGCCGGCAAGCCATCGACTGAATTTCGGAGTAAACTTCAACAAAAAAACAAAACACGGTATGCGAACGTGGAATATCAGCATTTATAATGTTTACAATGCTATGAATCCAAACCTGGTCTATACCAAACGCGACAATGGCAATTTCTATTATGGCAATAATAACAACGGAATGTTTATTACCGGTCAGGAAAATAAAAGAAAAACCGTCATAAAGAAAATGACGTTACTGCCTTGTATCCCGTCCTTTACCTATACTTACAGATTTTAAAAGATATAAAACATGAAAACAAGAATGATGAAACCCAGCCTACACCTTATTATATATATAACATTTCTTCTCCTATTATCCGCTTGTGAAAATGAAATTCCCTACGATACGGCACAGAAAGAGCCTCAACTGATTATGAATGCTTTAATAAATGCCGGACGAACGGATAATTTGGTCTATCTGCACCTGAGTGAAGGTACCGGCGTGGGACGCGTGAGTGAAGGTACTCTTTCTCTTTACGTAAACGGACAACTGAAAGAAACACCGGAAGCTTTATCACCGTCAGAATCAATCGGTGGACTGGAAAACAACTATCCTGAGGAAATGAAAGAACAAATACTCCAAAGTATTAAATTTAAAGTATTCCGCCTGACCACTATTTTACATCCCGGTGACAATGTTCGCCTGGAAAGTACTGCTGAAAATGGGAAGTATCATGTTTCAGCAGAAGTTACTGTACCTCAGCCCGTAGATAAAATACAGGTAGACACTTGTCTTGCTTATGTCAAAGAATATAATGGCCTGAAACCTTATCGACAATTCAAAGTAACTTTAAAAGACCGTTCCAATGAAAAGAACTATTATCGGCTGAATATTGTAAATGACTTTAGTTTCCGATGTCAACCTATCAACGATACTTTCCCGGACGTTATCATCACCAAACAATATACGGATCTTATCAACCGGGATGATGTGATTTTAACCGACGGACATCCCACTAATAGCGATGATGAAAACAATGAGCTCTTTCCGAATATCAAAAACAAATACAATATTTTCACTGATAACCGTTTCAGTAATTCTAATGTTACACTAAAGGTCTATACCCAGCGTTATGAAAATATCCTTCCGGATGAAATCTTTAATCAAATATACCGTACAGGGAGTATTTCCATACAAATACTTAGTATTACCGAAGCCGAATATCGTTATCTGAAAGCTCTGAATTGTCTGAATTCCGATGATTATGATGATATATTAATGGAACCCATCAGTATCCCCTCCAATGTAAAAGGCGGATTAGGATTCGTGGGTATTTGCTCAGAGAGTACAACGACAATTCAGTTTCCGGAAACAGCAATATACCATCGCTACACAGAGTAATGCACCCCCTCATACTTCACATTTACTTTTTGACACACATACACTATATCATAATATCACTAAATAATACTTAACCCCAAGAACACTGATTTTTTATCACAAAACCAACTATAAAACAAACATTTTCACATCATATAATTGACATACATCAAAAAATGAAGGTATCATATGCATTTTCTTCTTCATTCATTTTTATGCTATAAAACACATTTCTATATTTGCATAGGTAAAAAGAAAAAGCTAAGCGCTTAGAGCTGTTTTCAATAGGTATTAGTTTAGATTAGTTTTTAGGTATAACAATTAAAAAAGTAGGTATTATGAAAAGATTAGGATTAACATTAGTAGCAGCAGTCTGCCTGACTGTTACAACATTCGCAGCAGGAAATCAGCCTACAACTGCAAAATGGGAAGGTAACATCAACGTATCAAAGTTGAGTAAATATTTGAATTTGTCTGATGACCAACACAAAGAAGTGGCTAATATATGTGAATATTTCAGCGAACAGATGTCTCGTGCCACAAATTCAAAAAAAAATCAGGAGAAGTTGCTTCGCAACGCGATATATGGTAATTTGAAATTAATGAAAAAAACTTTGAATGAAAAGCAATATGCTGATTATGCTAAAGTTTTGAACATTACATTGCTGAATAAAGGTATCCGGGTGGAATAACATCCGCCACTGATAACGTGCAAATACGTTTAATTACAAAATAAAAGGCGTTGAACAATGAGTTCAACGCCTTTCCTTTATGTCAACACCGTAACCATACGATGTTAACTCCCTAACCAGTTATGCTTCTACTTTCACAAGCAAAAACGATCTTGCAATTTTTTCTTATATTTTTTAGAAACAATTAATTCCGTTACTTTATCGAAAGGAGGATACAGGACACAATTATTATCCTTAATAAGCATCAGATAATCAATATTAATAATGTAGGATTGATGTATCTGTACAAATCCGGATGAATACTGAACGATTTGTTCTGCCGTCATTCCCCGACGCAATGTCAACGGTGGCTGATTATTCAAAATCACTTCCCATTGTTTACGGTCGGAGCAATAACGAAAGAAACCAATCTCAGCCGGTCGAAGTGCACGCATATCGTTGGTCGGTGTAAATACGATAAAAGTCTGTCCGGCTTGAACCGATATTCCGGTAGATAAAGACTTTTTCTGTCCTGTCTCAACCTGTTTCACGAAACGTGCAAGAATTTCCCTTAAATCCAGTTCCTCAAAAGGCTTCAACAAATAATCGAATGCAGCTTCCCGAATAGCTTGAATCATATATTTATCATAAGCCGTATAAAATACAACCCGCATATTCCAAGCAATACTGTCGCGCATTTCCTGTAAGAGTTCCAATCCTGTCATATCAGGCATCTCCACATCCAGGAACAGCAAATCAGGTTGCACCTTAGTTATGAGCTTCTTCCCCTGCTTGCCGTTCCGTGCAGTTCCCGACACAGAAAAGCGGTTATCTTTTCTCAACTCGAAACTTAAATTCTCGAGAGACACCTCATCATCATCCACTATAGCAACCTTGTATTTATCCATATCACCCATTTTCCTTGGCGAATATAAAGATTATATCGCTTATATGCAAAGCTGGAAATGAGCATTTACGAACTATACCGTCTAAACCCAGGCTATTCTTCCGAAAAATAGAACTAAACAGCCTTTCTTAAATTTCATAATTATATTTATCAGGGAGTAAAAAAACAATCTCACAGCCGATTTCACCACCAGGCAAAGAAATATTGTGTATGGAAACATCAATTGACTCTTTATTTTTCATATTCAATATCTGAACAGTCTGCATAATCACTTTCATCCCCGTACCAGTTCCTCTATTTCGACTGCCGGGACGGTAGCCGCCACCATTATCTGTAACTTTGATACAGATACCATTTTCCCGACGATGAATGGAAATCCAAAGATTACGCTCTCCTTCCTTATCACGCAAAGCATGTTTCACTGCATTTTCTACCGGAATTTGTATCAACATGGAAGGAAGCAGGACTTGTTCAGAATGTACATCTTCCCCAATCTCTATTATCAAATGAAAATCAGCTCCTAAAGAACGACGTTCCAAGTCAATATACGTTTTCACAAAATCAAGTTCTTCTGCCAACGTAACACATAATTGTTCCGCCAGTTCCAGATTACGACGCATCAACTTCACCAAGGCCACCAATTCTCGCTGTTCGTTTTCTTTCCGGCTTACTATTTCCTGATTGAGTACATTGAAGATGAAATGGGGAGACAACCGATTACGTATATTCTCCAAACGAAGCGAAGAAACAATACGGCGGTTTTTTGCAAGTATCAAAGCACGTTTCTTTCTGTTATACAGGTAAATGAAAACAGCAACCAGCAGTGCAACAATGGCTACAGCAAGTATCACAAAACGAGTCTGTCTCAATACCAAGACTTCATTTTCCTTCTTTTGAAACAGGACTTTGTGTGCCATCAAAGTAGAATCCTGTTGATAACGTAAAGTCAGATCTGCCGTATGCATCCTTACACGCTCATTACGGATAGAATCATCAAGGCGATTATTCTCTTTCAGGTATTTATATGCTTGCTTATAATTGCCAGTCTCTTCAAAGAAGAGTTCTAAATTTTTATTCCGGATATGCAGCATATCCGGATCAACATCGGTTGGAATGCCACTCTTCATCAATAGTCTGCGAGCTTTAGAAAAGTCATGACGCTTCAACGCCAGTTCTATATTTTGTGTATCGATGTAATAAAGTGCAGTCGTCACTCCCAACTCTTTGAAAAAAGGTTCACATCTATCAAGATAAATAGCAGCAGAATCTGTTTCATCCAGTTTCAAGAAACAGTCACTTAAATTCAAGTAAGTCAAATTAAGCGCCCAAAGCATATCCGGATAATCTTCTACAAGATCCAGCACTTTCCTGAAATATTTTATGGCAGTGATATAGTCTCCTCTATAATAATAAGAATTTCCTCTATTGTTCAAATAAAAGTGTTTTTCGTCAGGTAACATATCATCATAACTTGCAGCAGCAAGATTATAATACCGATCGCACTGCTCATAATCGCGCAGTGTCATATAACCTTGCGCCAACCCGTAGTAAATAGGATATTTCTTTTCAGGAGGTAAATTCAGAGAGTCACACAACAGCAAAGCTTTCCGATACCAAAATGCTCCGACATCCAACTTACCCTGACGATTATTGGCATCGGCCAAGTTCATCAGAATATCCGGTATAAATCCCGTTTTCTTACCTTGTAATCGTAATTCATAAGCTTTCCGGAAACAGTTCTCAGCCGAATCCATATACCCTCTCCTACCATAAATATTCCCCTCCATATTAATATATTCCGATTGCAAATCGGCTAATTGAGGAGAGAAAGGCTGTGTCTTCACATAATCTTTCAATTGGCGTATCAGAATTTGTGCAGAATCAAGCTCAGAAGTAGCCAGGTAAGTTTTCAAGACTATAGCCAGATAATTATGGCGTACTAAAGTATCCCTCACTTCCTCCATCCGCTGAAATGCCTGAGTCCTCATCCATCGGGGAGCAGTGGCTATAGAATCAACATTCAAACGAAAAAAGGTCTCAAAAGCCTGCATTTCCGACACATTACCCCGTTTTGGGGAGAATGTACAAGCACTCCAAATAAAAAGGAATATACCTAAACTTACATAAAGCAGGGCAGCCTTCTTTCGATTCACACACATATTCTATAGAGCTTTCGTTACTTTATAGTAACCATTGTTGCCCCAAACCCATATTCCTGAAAAGATGCATCTTGTGTTCTACAGGTAGAATATTTACGCTTCAATTCATCTAAAAGAGCTTTGCGGAGTACACCATCCCCTTTACCATGTATAAAGACAAGACGTTGTTCACGCTTATTCTTATATTGCTTCATCACCTCACGAAATTTATCCAACTGATAATTCAGGATTTCACTGTTACTCATTCCGTGAGTATCATCGAGCAGCTCCCCGATATGCAAATCAATCTCAATGATTTCATTTTTACCTCCGCGCTTAATAATTGTCTGCGGTTTAGCCGGAACGTCTACCACTTTTTTCTGTATTAGGACATCTTGCAGTTCTTCGGCAGACACATAGACTTGTTTAACAGGAAGATCGTTCCTGACAATATCGTATATCAACGCCGGAGTTTCAAAGAAGTCCGAACTTTGGAAAGTATGCAATTTATAAAACTTCACGGTATCAATACGTATTTCTACGTTAATGGCAGGCTTCATGGCAAAGGAACGGTTATCCTTGAAAGCCACCAATTGTACGGCTACACGCTCACGATCATTCAATTCCGACTTCTCAAATTCTTCCAATAAAAGCTTAGTGTTCGGTTCTATCAGACCATAGGAACGGGCTGTCCACGATTTACCTTCAGCACCGAGATAGGTATAATACATATAGTAATTACTGTCATTTACAAGATAGGTTTCGAAAGGAGTGGTACTTACAGCCTTTATATCTTCGGGAACGAAAGCAAGAAAAACATTCAACACATCACCACCTTTCATTTCCGGTTGACGATACACAGAGATTTGAGGCTTCGGCAAACATTCGATCTGCGACTCTGAAGAATGAGATACCGATAACACAGCGGCTTTCTTGGCTGTTTCAGAAGCCTTCCGTGGCAATTGTTGTTCTTCTTTTTTCTTATTGGCAGCAGCCTTGGCGGCAGGAGTAGGAATATTATAGTCATCAGTTTCAATCACCACACATTCGTGTATAGGCATCGGAATATCGAAACCATCCTGATCTTCTACCAATACGATATTTTTCCCCTGAAATCCTGTTACCACACCTCCTCCTACTTCACTGAGGAAACGCACTTTATCTCCTATTTTCATCTTTTTATTCGCGATTTAATAATTTACTATTTTACTATTGAAAGTACTAAAGTCACAACTGCTGCACAAAGATACGGTAACTCAATAAAAAAAGATAGAAAAAGACGATAAATATCTGTACCTTTGCAGCCTGTAAAAAGAAATAAAGAAATGAAAGAAGATCCGAAACATATCCGAATCAGAGAATTCAACTATCCACTTCCGGATGAACGCATAGCCAAATTTCCCTTACCGGAGCGAGACCAATCAAAATTATTGTTATATCGGCATGGTGAAGTTTCAGAAGATAAATTCACTTCGCTACCTGAATATCTTCCATCCAACAGTTTGATGATATTTAATAACACAAAGGTTATCCAGGCACGTTTGCACTTCCGCAAAGAAACTGGCGCATTGATTGAGGTATTCTGCCTAGAACCGATACAGCCCAACGACTATGCCCTCAATTTCCAACAAACGGAACATGCCGCATGGCTCTGCATGATAGGTAATCTGAAGAAATGGAAAGAAGGTATCCTAAAACGGGAAATGATTGTAAAAGGAAAGTCGCTTACATTGATCGCTGAACGTGGAAAATGCCATGGAACCAGCCATTGGATAGATTTTCGTTGGGATAATCCTGGAGTTACCTTTGCAGATATTCTTGAAGTATTCGGAGAATTACCTATCCCCCCCTATCTGAATAGAGAAACGCAGGAAAGTGATAAAGAGACATACCAGACTGTTTATTCCAAAATAAAAGGTTCTGTAGCTGCTCCTACCGCCGGATTGCATTTTACTCCACGCGTACTGGATGCATTGCGTAATAAAGGAGTCGATTTGGAGGAACTAACTCTCCATGTAGGTGCAGGAACATTTAAGCCTGTCAAGAGTGAAGAAATAGAAGGACATGAAATGCATACGGAATATATTTCCGTTTCGCGTGCCACGCTAGAGAAATTGATTGCTCATGAGGGTAAAGCAATTGCAGTGGGAACTACTTCCGTTCGTACACTAGAAAGTCTTTATCATATCGGCATTTCTCTGCTAAAAAAGCCTGATGCTACAGAAAATGAACTACACGTAAAACAATGGCAACCCTATGAAATGACTCCCGAAGAAGATAAAACATCTGTTGTTGAAGCTTTACAAGCCATCGTAGATTATCTTGACCGTCATGGAATGGAAACTTTGCATACCAGTACCCAGATTATCATAGCTCCGGGATATGATTATAGAATAGTAAAAGCAATGATCACCAACTTCCATCAACCTCAAAGTACGTTATTACTACTTGTATCTGCTTTTGTGGAAGGTAACTGGAGAAAAATTTATGACTATGCACTCAGTCATGATTTTCGTTTTCTAAGTTATGGAGATTCTTCATTATTAATACCTTAACCTTATGAACTACGACAACAATCAAGAAATGTTCCCCCTTGTCGACGAACAAGGTAATATCATAGGTGCAGCAACTCGCGGTGAATGCCACAACGGTAGTAAACTGCTGCATCCAGTCATTCATCTTCACGTTTTCAATTCCAAAGGCGAACTTTATCTACAAAAGCGTCCACTTTGGAAAGAGATACAACCGGGAAAATGGGACACATCCGTGGGTGGACATATAGATCTCGGTGAGAGTGTGGAAATAGCGCTAAAACGGGAAGTACAGGAAGAATTAGGTATCACGGATTTCACTCCTGAAGCCATTACGAACTATGTTTTTGAGTCTGTCCGTGAAAAAGAACTTGTATTTGTACACAAGACTGTGTATGATGGTGAAATACATCCCAGTGATGAACTGGATGGCGGACGTTTCTGGAGTATTGAAGAAATTAAGAAAAATATCGGGAAAGGAGTATTTACCCCGAATTTCGAAGAAGAAATAGAACGAGTGAAACTATTCTAATCAATGTATCAACACGATTAGTTAATCTCAATGATAACTGAAAATAGTAATGGCGATAATCTTCCGATTATCGCCATTACTATTTTCAGTTATCATTGAGATCTTCTTATTTCGCCAAGTCTTCAATCACCTTCATAATCTGCTGACCGATTTCTTCGGCAGCTTCCGGTGTAGCGGCTTCGCTATAAACACGAATAATCGGCTCTGTATTACTCTTACGCAAATGAACCCATTTATCAGGGAAGTCAATCTTAACACCATCAATGTCATTGATTTCTTCCTTCTTATAGAGTTCCTTCACTTTAGCCAAAATGGCATCTACGTCAGTATCCGGAGTCAAATCCACACGGTTCTTTGCCATGAAATAAGACGGATAAGAAGCACGTAGTTCACTTACCTTCTTTCCTTCATGTGCCAAGTGGCTCAAGAACAAAGCAATACCAACCAAAGCGTCACGACCGTAATGACTGGCAGGATAGATAACACCACCATTCCCCTCACCACCGATAACAGCACCTACCTGTTTCATTTTGGTAGTTACATTTACTTCACCTACAGCAGAAGCCGAATATTCCTGACCGTACTTGCGGGTTACGTCACGCAAAGCACGTGTAGAACTCAAGTTAGAGACCGTATTACCCGGAGTGTGTTTCAGCACATAGTCGGCAACGGTTACCAATGTATATTCTTCACCATACATCTTACCGTCCTCACAAATCATAGCTAAACGGTCTACATCCGGATCGACCACGAAAGCGACATCCGCTTTTCCACCTTTCATCAGGTTCATAATGTCACCCAAGTTCTTTTCCAACGGTTCGGGATTGTGCTGGAAGTTACCGGTTGGTTCACAATATAGCTTTTCTACATACTGAACACCCAATTGTTCGAGCAACTGTGGGAGAATGATACCACCTACAGAATTTACACAGTCAATGGCAACACGGAAATTTGCCCTTTTGATAGCTTCTACATCTACCAAGTCAAGAGCTAATACACTGTCAATATGCTTTTGATTGTATGTCAAGTCCTTACGATAAGAGCCGAGTTTGTCGACTTCGGCATATTCAAATTCTTCAGCTTCAGCAATACGAAGTACTTCATTACCTTCTGCCGCATTCAGGAATTCACCCTTTTCGTTCAGAAGTTTCAAAGCATTCCATTGTTTCGGGTTGTGAGAAGCAGTCAGGATAATACCACCGCTGGCACCCTCCATCGTTACGGCCAATTCTGTAGTCGGAGTAGATGCCAGATCAATGTCTACCACATCCCATCCCATACCCATCAAGGTACCTACTACTACATTCTTCACCATTTCACCTGAGATACGCGCATCGCGACCTACTATAATTTTATTATTTTTTACAGTGCATGTTTTACGGATAAGGGTAGCATACGCAGATGTAAACTTCACAATGTCGAGAGGATTTAATCCTTCGCCCGCACCACCGCCGATTGTTCCACGGATTCCAGAGATAGATTTGATTAGAGTCATAGGTTAATATTTTAAATTGTTTGGTTAGTTCCAGATTTGATATTTCTGAATATCATAATAATAAGGGTAAACATATTGTATAGCAGTCTGGTGTCCCATTTTTGACGGAACTATTAATCTGACATGTGCACCATTACGTACATAAGTTAATGGCACGAGCCAACCGGCAGGAACAGACGAACCATAATACGCAAGCATGTATCCTTGCAAGAAAAGTCCCGCTATAGAAGAAGTAGTCACAGTATATCTGAAAGCGTCCACCGTTTCTGTAGCATTCAGATTGGATAAAGTAGTATCTTTATCAAGAATACTATATTCCATAAAGCGCACTAATACTTCATCATTGCTCTTTACCGTATCATACTTGTTCACATAGTCATCAGTATCAGGATAACCCTTAGACACTATATTCATATACACACCGCTAACAAGTTGAACAAATTCATTTTCCTTGGTAGTAGAATCTTGCGCATAGAAATCAGATTGAGAAATAACTGTAAAATTATTTTTTCTGATAAAATCTTCGATGCCTTTTTTTTCATCTTCCAGCATCTCTGCATAGGTCTTTGTATCATCGCAGGCTTGAAAGCCAAAACTAAATGCCAATAAAGACAAAAGGAATAAAGTAAGTTTCTTCATTTCTGTTATTTAGTAATTTCGTACAAAAGTATTTGATTTTCTTGTAAGTTAAAAGCTACGGCTCGAAAGTTCGTATCTTTTAACCTTTACAACTAAACTTTTTTTATCCTTTCGCATTAAGCAATGGCTTAAACTTTTCTAATGCTTGTTCCAAAACTTTCTTCGCTTCTTCCATGGTTCCAAAAAATTCGCCACCGGACGCATTCAGGTGTCCACCACCATTAAAAAACTCTGCAGCCAACTTATTACAAGGGAACTTACCTACCGAACGCAAAGAAACCTTGATCATCGGCTTCTCTGTATCTTCACGCAGAAAACAAGAAAAAACAACATTTTTGATACTCAAAGGTATATTTACAAACCCCTCACTATCACCACGAATATAGTCGAACCGGTTTTGCTCTTTCTTCGTCAAAGATATCAATGCAGCACGATAATCCGGATATACCGTCATCTGTGACAACACATATCCCATCAATCGTAAACGGCTTTCTGAATAGGTATTGTAGACTTTTCGGTAAATTTCATCTTTATCTATCCCTTTGGAAAGCAGCTCACTGATTATAAAATAAATTTCACGATTATTGGAATTATAAGTAAAACCACCAGTATCGGTCATCATACCTGTGTAAATACATTCAGCTCCTTCTTTTGTGATATCGCTGAAATACCCCATCCTACATATCAAGCGGAATATAAGTTCGGATGTAGAAGATATCTCTGGATGGGAAATAATAATTCTACTGAAATCTTCTGGATTCAAATGATGGTCTACCAATATCTTTCTTGCCGGAGAAGCAAGCACGGCATCTGCCATAGCGTCGATACGATGAATTGCGTTGAAGTCGAGGCAACAAATAACATCGGCTTCCGCAATCAGTTTATCCGCAAATTCTTTATAATGATCGTAAAGAAGGATATCCTTACTACCGGGCATCCACTTCAGAAAATCAGGAAATGCATTGGGAACAATAATATTCACATCCTTATCCTGTGTATTCAGGAAATGCCATAATCCCAAAGAGGAACCTATCGCATCACCGTCGGGAGCGACATGTGACACAATGACTATTTTCTCTGCACGTTCCATCCATTTGGCAAAATGATCTATCTTTGATTGTTCTATTACTTTAGTTAACATATAATTGATTTACAATTTATTCCCTACGGTCATGACATATCTTTTATCTTTAACACATAGGTACGTTGACGATTTACGACTAAACGATTGGTATAACTCCGTTCATCCATAACAATTGAGCAGACAAAAGTACAAAAAGTTTATGATTTATAATAATATACGGATAGAACCTTTTTTTGAAAGAGAAAGATAGGAGATACCTAAACGAATGCAGTCGTTGATAATTTTTTCTTGATAAAAATCAGACAAAGAAGAATCAAGTACCACAGTTCCTATTGTAAACAAGGAAGTAAGTTCCTTAATATCACCTTTATATCCTTTCAAAACATAAAGATAATCAATAGATATCGGTACATCTGCCTGTTTATTATGCCAACGACCATCTGCTAATAAACAGATATGTTTACCACCATAAGAGACAATCTGATTATGAACAGAAATCTCAGCCGTAGAGAAATCTCCTGCCACCAACACAGGTTGTTTCAAACGTAAATGATTCCAATGAGGAGAAAGAGTGCGTTGCAAACGCGTAATATTCGGCAAACTATCTGTACATACTAACCAAGAATTAGCATTATCCGCCAAACAATGTATAACCGGACATCCGTGAACATTGTAAAATTCAAGGCTTCGCCGGGGAACGTATGACAGAAATGTAAAAGTATGATAGAAGCCCCCCAACATTATGACAAATAAAGCAATATACGTATTTTTGACCGTATGACGTGTAAGGGCACGATATCCCAGTATGAAACATAGATAGAAGAAAAATACTTCCCACACATCTATCCATATATTATCAATAGAAGCAAAAGGAAGCTGTTCTATCCTATGAAGCACCACATTCTGAATGTGTATTAACGTATCCAATGCCACTGCCACTCCTTGCTGTAAAAAAGGAAAAGGTATAAGAATCCAGAGAAGTAACGCAGTATACATAATAATCGTAACCATCGGAATTACCCATAAATTTGTCAACAAAAAATAAATAGAAAAACGAGAAAAATACAGCATAACTAAAGGAGCAGTACCTATCTGGGCAGTAATAGACACTGTCACCAGTCCCCATACTTTTCTCAGGAAGTAGTTCTTTATTGTGAATAAACCATACATTTTTGATTGAAAAAGTAAAATCGTCGCAACAGCCGCAAAAGAAAGTTGAAAACCAATATCAAACAGCCAAACCGGATTTACCAATAACATTAAAAATGCTGTCACAGCCAATGTATTCATCGTCAAAGGATTCTCCGTTTGTAGTTTAGAAATAACTAAAAGCGAACACATTATCACCGAACGAACCACAGAAGAAGACAAACCTGTAAAAAAAGCAAAACTCCATAAAAGAAGAATTATCACTAAAAGCATAACAGGCTTTAAATAATTCCACCTTTGCCACAATGGTGACAGTATAAAGAGAAACAATACATACAAAAATCCGACATGTAACCCTGAAAGAGCCAATACATGACTGGCACCAGTAACTGAATATGTCTCTACAATATCTTCACTCAGTTCATCTTTATCTCCTACCGTAAGTGCAGAAAGGATAGCTAACTCGTCCCCTTTCAACCCTAATTTCCGATAAAGAGCAATCACTCTCTTTCTGTAATCTAAAGCTATCTGTCTGAAAGAATGAGATTCATCATAACCTATTATTTTCCAATGTCCGGTAGCCACATAAGCAGTTCCACTAATTCCTTTACGAACCAGATAACGAGCATAATCAAATTCATCAGGATTTCCATTATTAACAGGAGGATTCAGACGGGTATATATCAGTAATTCATTCCCTCTACACAAAGCATAAGTAACAGAATCTTTCGGGAAATATAACAAGAAAACATTCTTTGCAGTCGCATGAAGAAATGTATCTTTTTGCACTTCCCCATTAAGGACACCACGAAATAAAATACTACTTTCTTTAATTTCCGGTTCTCCATCAAGAGTAACCCGATAAACAGAAGCTTCGTTTGAAAAGGTATATTCTGTTTTCTTCACTTGTTGACCAGCCAAAGTAGCTCCTAAACCAAACAGAAAAATAAAAACCGTTCCTCCGTACAGTCTATGGAATGAATAACGATAGGAAATGAACAAAATTCCCAGCAAGAACAATAAGCCTGACATCCATACACCAACAGAAAGTACATAAGGAAATGCTTCCCCATATACAATTCCACCAGCCAACGGCATCAAAAGTCGAAGGTAAGGATACCGTTGTAAACCGTTTATTGACAATAAAGTCTCTTAGACATTTTTCAAAGCACGGATAGCCTCTTCCGGATCACGGGCGGAGAATATCGCATTACCTGCCACCAGCGCATCAGCACCAGCTTCTACTAAGCAAGCTCCTGTTTCCAAATTAACACCTCCGTCTACTTCTATCAAAGCTTGCGAACCGGTTAGTGTTATCAATTCACGCAACTCACGTACCTTCTCAACGGTATGTTTTATGAATTTCTGACCACCAAAGCCAGGATTAACTCCCATCAGCAATACCATATACACATCATTAATAATATCTTTCAACATTGCCACAGGTGTAGCCGGATTTATCGTTACCGCCGGCTGCATTCCCGCTTCGCGTATCTGTTGTATCACCCGGTGCAGATGTGGACAAGCTTCATAGTGCACATTCATGATATGGGCGCCCAATGCTTTCACTTCCGGTATAAACTTTTCAGGTTGTACAATCATCAGATGTACATCCAAAGGCTTTTCCGAAAGCTTTGCTACATATTTCAATACAGGAAAACCGAAAGAGATATTCGGGACAAAAACACCATCCATAATATCGATGTGTACCCAATCAGCTTCACTGCTGTTAATCATTTCAATGTCATTTGCCAGATATGCAAAATTGGCAGAAAGGATAGAAGGTGATATAATAGTTTTCATAACAGTTATAATGTAAAGGTTATATGAAAGTATAACATATAAATATCCAGAAAAGATTTCATATGAGCAATGTTCATCGCAATTTATATTCTTCTGTCAGATGAAAGCCGCGCAACAGTTCATCCGTTTTCAACCGCTTTTTACCAGGAAGTTGAAGAGAATGAATTTCTATCATTCCGTCCATGGTAGCTACACGAATATAAGTCTTACCATCCGTCAAGAGTGTTCCGGGTTCCAATTGATGGGACTGAAAGATTTTTTCCGTTTCAAAAATTTTCAAGACCACTACTGCTCCGTCCGGCTGTACCAATTCAGTCCAAGCTGCAGGATATGGAGACAAGCCACGAATGAAATCATATATACGTTTAACAGATTGGTTCCAATCAATACGACAGGTATCTTTAAAAATTTTCGGTGCAAGGCGCAATTCACCTACCTGAACCATTTTTTCCTGCGGAATACTCTCAACCGTACCGGCAAGAATGGCATCCACGGTTTCCGTCACCAAACGTCCTCCCAACATCATCAACTTATCATGTACAATACCCACATTGTCCGTATCCCCAATAGGTACTCGCACTTGCTGGATAACCTCACCCGTATCAATTTCATGTTTTAAGAAGAAAGTAGTAATACCGGTTTCCTTATCGCCATTGATAACTGCCCAATTGATGGGAGCAGCCCCCCGATATTGCGGCAACAAAGAAGCGTGCAGGTTGAATGTGCCCAAACGAGGCATATTCCAAACAACCTCCGGTAACATACGAAAAGCAACTACAATTTGCAAATCAGCTTTCCACGCACGCAATTCCTCCACAAATGTCTCATCTTTTAACTTTTCCGGTTGGAGCAACGACAGACGATGTTCGAGTGCATATTGTTTCACGGGAGAATATTGGATTTTATGTCCACGTCCCGCAGGTTTATCCGGCATTGTAATCACACCTACTACATTATATCCACCTTGTATCAGGCAACGAAGGGGTTCTACCGCAAAATCAGGAGTACCCATATATACTATTCGCAAATCTTCTTTTTTCATAACCATTTTCAATCTTCCGAAAAATGTACCAGCACCTGACGGTACGAATTAAATATCTTTGATTTAGAGACAAAGCCCAGATACTTTCCTTCACAATCTACCACAGGCAAATTCCACGCCTTGGTATCATCAAAAGTACGCATCACTTGCTCCATACTATCCGTATCAAATAAACGCGCAGGCGCCGAAGTCATCAGCTTGCCCACCGTAAAGCGATGATACAATTCTTGCCGGAACATAATATTACGTATATCATCCAGCAATACGATACCAATCAGCTTACCTATATTGTCTGTTACTGGGAATATATTACGATGTGATGCAGAAATCGCCTTTACCAATTCACTCAAATCCATTTCAGGATGTACTACGACAAAATCCTTTTCTACCACATTCTCTACTTTCATCAAAGTCAACACAGCTTTGTCCTTATGATGAGTCAACAGTTCTCCTTTCTTTGCCAAACGCATGGAATAAATACTATGTGGCTCAAACACGATGATAGTCAGATAAGCGCTGACGGAAACAATCATCAGCGGCAGGAACAAATCATATCCACCCGTCAACTCGGCTATGAGGAATACACCCGTCAGCGGAGCGTGCATCACGCCGCTCATCACTCCCGCCATGCCCATCAATGCAAAATTCTTCTCCGGCAAAAAAGGAGATATCTCAAACTCATTGCTGAAATGCGAGAATACAAATCCGGCAATACATCCCAGATACAGAGAAGGCGCAAAGATACCGCCGCAACCGCCACCACCATTTGTAGCGCTCGACGCGAATACTTTAAAAAGGATAATCAGCATCAGGTAAAGCAGCAACAACTGCCCGTTCCCATAGAAGAAGGAGTTGTTCATCACAGTATCCCACTGAGCATTGCTCGTACCGTTCAGCAACAATTCTATCGTATCGTAACCTTCACCATAGAGTGGCGGAAAAAGGAAAATCAAGATACTCAGCATAGCGCCACCCACCAGCAACTTCTTGTAAGGCACTTTCAGCCTGCCGAATACTCCCTCAACCGAGTTCATTGCGCGCGTAAAATAGAGCGAAACCAGCCCGCAGAATATACCCAGCATAATAACATAAGGGATACGTTCCAATTCAAAAGCCTGGTCGAGGTGGAATTTAAACATCGCTTCCGTTCCCGTCATAATGTACGAAACGGTTGCCGCCGTTACCGCCGAAATCAACAGAGGCAATAAAGAAGACATAGTAAGGTCAATCATCAGCACTTCCAACGTAAACACCAGTCCCGCAATCGGTGCTTTGAAGATGCCCGCCACCGCACCGGCGGCGCCACAACCCACCAACAGCATCAGTGTGCGGTGTTCCATCTTGAACATGCTTCCCAAATTGGAACCGATAGCCGAACCCGTCAGCACAATCGGCGCTTCCGCTCCTACCGAACCACCAAAACCAATGGTGATGGAACTAGCTATGATAGACGACCAGGTATTATGCCTTTTAATGCGTCCCTGCCTGCGTGATATGGCATAAAGAATTTTTGTGACTCCATGACTGATATCGTCCTTCACCACATAACGTACAAACAGTCCTGCCAGAAAGATACCTACCACCGGATAAACCAAATACAAGTAATTTGCCTCTGTAGCATTAAAATTATCCGTCAGGAAATTCTGTATCCAATGTATCAGAACCTTCAAAATCAGTGCAGCCAGCGCTGTAAAGATGCCAACCAAGAAGCTGAGGAGCAAAATAAACCTTTTTTCCTTCACATTCTTTTCGCGCCAGATGATGAAGCGCTGTAACCAACTAATTTTTTCTCCTGCCATTTTCTTTTTATTCTCGGATTATTTTAATGACACCACCTTTATCTAATTTAATAATACTGGACGGTTTCGGATGTCCCATTTCCTCCTGACGAACTCCTACAATATAATCTACCGCAGACTTTATGTCTTCACTTATCTCACTGAAATTAGCGGGTGAAGGTTGACCACTGATATTAGCCGAAGTAGACACTATCGCTTTACGGAACTGTTGACAAAGTCTTTTCGAGAATTCTTCATCCGTCACCCGAATACCTACACTGCCATCCTCAGCAACCAAATTAGAGGCCAGATGACGTGCTCCTGAATAAATTATAGTTAACGGCTTATCTGCCAGTTCAATCAAATCCCATGCTATTTCCGGTACATCCCGAACATAGAAATCGACCTTTACTGCAGAATCTACCAACACCAGCATCGCCTTGCTATCGGAACGTTGCTTTATCTCATACACACGCCGCACCGCATCTTCGTTGGTAGCGTCACAACCTATACCCCAGATGGTATCCGTAGGGTACAAAATTATTCCACCCTCATTCATCACTTGGCAGGCTTTTTTAATGTCTTCTATCATTTCTTGATGTATAAAAACAGTGATTAACACGCAAAATTAGTAATTTTGCACCGATAATAGAAAAGTTTAAGAGAAAACAATGGAAGAAATTCAATTTAACCACACCTTGCCTATACAACTACGCTTTAACGATGTTGATAAATTCGGGCATGTCAACAATACGGTCTATTTCTCTTTTTATGATTTAGGTAAAACAGAATATTTTGCTTCCGTATGTCCTCACGTCGATTGGCAAAAAGACGGGATTGTCGTTGTCCACATTGAGGCAGATTTTCTTGCACAGATTTATGGTTCAGACCACATCGCTGTACAAACTGCCGTCACAAAGATAGGAACCAAAAGTTTTCACCTTGCCCAGCGTGTTATCGATACAGAAACACGTGAAGTGAAATGTACCTGTACTTCTATTATGGTGACATACGACCTCAACAAGCATATATCCAAACCGCTAACGGAAGAATGGATTGAAGCTATCTGCAAGTACGAAGGAAAAGATTTGAGAAAAAAGAAATATTAAAAAATCTTGCAATATATTTGGTTGCTTGTTTCTATACAAACAGATGATAGACACGCAAGTAAATCTAGATAATATAAATTTCACTATCATTATGTTTCTATCTATGCTGATTTGCGCCAGTATCTTCCAAACTTTCATCTATCTGGATAGTGCAGGCAGTATTATCGGGAAATCTGTCTTCATGATAGTTTCCTGCGCTTTGGCAATGGTTATAGGCGCTGTAGCAAGCGTTGTCATTATATGCCTTTAATACTTTATCTCATTTTGATGATTTTGGGTAAAGCAGCTTTCAGCAGTACGTCATCTTCCGGCAGTTCTTCCTCATCGAACGAAGAAACCGAACGAATAACGACTACTGATGAAAATGGTTTTGAACGCGAATTAAAAGACCAAGGATTTGGTAGCTATCGTGATGACCATGGACGACAATGGAAAGATAATTATGACGGTACTGTCAGTCGTGATGATTAATACACCAATAATAGCATTTGAATAGCAAGCACCTACTTGATACGATTTTGTTTGCGATACTCAGCCGGCACACAACCTTTATATTGCTTGAATTGCCGTGCCAGATTTTTAGAATCAGGAAGCCCGACTTGCACGGCAATTTCGGCAATAGGAGCATCGCTTGCCAGTAGTAATTGCGAAAAACGCTCCATACGGAGGTCAAAGACATATTGGTAAATAGATTTTCCCGTAGCTTCGCGGAAGCGCATTTCAAGCAAGCGGCGGGAAAGAGGAACTTGCTTCACCACATCCTCCACTCCGATTTTATTTGCCAAATTCTGATGAACGAACCGCAGCACAGCAAGAATAGACGGATTATCGGTCGCATAAATATCTGTGGAGAGGCGGTTTACGATAGTGACCGGATGGATGATTACATCTTCATAAGTTGTAGTACTGTCATGAATCAAGGCATCAATCAGCCGAGCAGCTTCATATCCACCTTTTTGTATATTCAGGCTGACACTGGACAAAGGCGGCTCTGAAAGGCTACAGACAATATCATCATTATCAACCCCTAATACGGCAATCTCCTCCGGAATATGAATGCCCAATATCCGGCAGACCTCCATGATACGATTGGCTTGCGTATCATCGCACGCCATTAAAGCAACCGGATGCGGAAGAGATTTTATCCAATTAGCCAAAGGCTCCGACTCGTAGTACCACAAATTTTCTAAAGGCTGCTTGCGATAATCGTAGAAATTACCGCCAAAACCTTTCTCAATAATTCGTTCACGGAAACCCGTGCAACGTTCTTCCGACCAAACCACATCCCGATAACCATAGAAAGCAAAATTACGGAAACCTTTTTGGAGGAAGAAATCGGCAGCCATACGTCCGGTCAGTTTGTATTCACTGGTAATATTAGGAATGGAAGTGAAACGTGATTTGAAGTCCTGCGCCAAAGCAACTATACCGTTTTGACGAAAAACCTCCACATCATCATCGTCGTTAAACTGGGCTATGATAGCATTTGCCTCCCATTTTTTTGCCCATTTCAGTACACTTTCCAGACCGTAGGTTTCTTTATAAGAAGGGGGCATCCGGCATACCACCCAAGGTTCGCGACCTTTGGAGTACTCCAGGATGCCCCTCAATAAGTTGTGAGCAAAAGCTTCCGTAAAATCAGTCAATAATATCAGCCTAACCATACGGAGTGCAAGGTAGGCACTTATTTCATCTTTTGCAAGCCTAGTTCCAGATTTTTCTCTGCTACATTCCAGCCGGAAACACTCAGAATGACAGGAGCAGAGACTCTTACAGACCGCGGAATGGAACATTTTACCATTCTTGTTTCACCCGGAGCCAAAGAAAGATAATTATCTTCCCAAAATACCGGAGTAATCAATTCTCCCTGCGCATCCTTCAAAGAAAGACGGGTAAAGAAGGCCACAGTAGCAGGAGCATTTTCCAATTTCACCTCTACCCACGTACTGTCACCCTCTTGTTTCAAAGCAGCATCTGCCTTGCATTCGGCTTGCGGCATCGAAGCTAACTTGGTAAAATCGGCAGGTTTCGTAATCGGAGACTGGTACCAGGTGGATTTAGCCCAATCGTACACATCATCGGTAGCGGAAAGGCAATAGAAGTTATCAGTCAGCAGCTTACCCTGATTGTCCGTCAACTGTAACATAAGGAAAGCATTATCACCAAGAACAGGAACTTTGAATGCCTCAACCGGCTCGTAAGGCAATACTTCCAAGTCTTTTTCTTCCTCTGCCAACAACTTACCGTTCAAATCATAAACAGCCATTTTCCCTTTCAGATGTTGAGGTTCCACACCTTCATTGACTGCAAAGACGGCTTTCTTGCCATAATCATACATCAACTGTTGCGTCCGGTTTGCTTTCTTCACGGAATAGTAGGCAGCAGTAGGCACCAGATAATGGTCGTACAGTTGCCAGTAGAAAGAAGGCCAGGCAGAATTAAGCATCCACTGCACGATACCCGTTGTACGGGGCACGTTAACACGGAAAGCTTCAAACATGGCACGTGTGCCCTCATAATTCAATAAATCGGCTTTACGAAGGTAATCATTCAGGTCTTTGGCTTCGCCATAACGGGCGGTGATATTCTCCGTCAGCACATCCAGATTATTCATAGCGGTGGTAGATGCCGTACAATGATAATTCCATACATCATTCAGCGGCCAGAGTTTATCTTCGGGTATCATCTTGCGAATAGACTCGATAACAGGAAGTTGCGCACCGATACCGGTTTCGGTATTAAAGCCGAAAGCACCGCCGGGAGCTTCTGAGGCATACCAATAATTAGGCGCTACATACTCATAAGGACCTGCCATCTTCGTTCCGCTCGGACCGCTAATCTCACTCGTCATTTCTTTGGCGGCAGTGATATAAGGGCGGTCGTCTATCTCGTCAAGACATGCCTTGTAGCGTCTTTCAAGTTCGGGACGCGGCATTACGTCACTGCCCACAAACCAGGCGATGATACTGGGATGATTGCGCAACCACAATACCTGGTCGTTCAGCGAACGGGCTATCAGGTCCATGTCGTGCTCGGTCTTGATACCGCCGTATTCGTCGCAAGGCGAACCGAGGTAACTGTCCCATTCCCAATGACAGCTCCAGCCAACGAGTACCAACAGTCCGTAGCGGTCGCAAAGGTCATAAACATTCTGCGAAGTACCCCAGATATTCTCAAAACGGATGGAATTCAGGTTCATATCACAAACGTATTGCACTTGGGTTTCATTGCTTTCCGGAGTGTCGCGAAGAAAAATATCATCTGTCCATCCGGCACTCCGGACAAGAACTTTTTTACCATTCAAGAGGAAGCCGCGAGCATTCTCTTCCGTAAGATAATCTTTTATCTCGCGAACCCCGAAATCAACTGTCTCCCGATCTGAAACCTTGTTGTTTACCACAAACTGCAAATCCAATTTATACATTTCGGGATTTCCCATATTGTGACACCACCAAAGACGAGGTTTTTTCAGATATAAAACATCCGTTTGTTCCGATGTTACTTTTACAACGTACGTTTCATTAGCAGCCAATGACACTGGAATACAGAAAGCTTTTCCTTCTAATTCACCTTTCAGCTCACCACTAACTGCCTTGTCAGACTGATTTGTTAATTCAGTTTCCACTGTTAGCCAAGCCTCATCTAATGTTTCTGTATTCACTTTTGAATGTACTACAGAATGTTCCATAGCAACTTCATTACTGGTAACCAACCGTACTTCTCGGAAAATACCCATATTTTCATCCGCAGGACGTGGATTCCAATCTACAAAACCTATATTCGGTTCTCCAGGCCGGGCACGATACACTTCAATTGCCAAAACATTTTTTTTCTGAACATCATCGGTTACATCCAGTTTAAAACGGCGAAAAGGGCCATACAAAGAACCGCGATTTACTATCTGCCTGCCATTCAACCAAACATTTGCTGCATAACTAATTCCATCGAACATCAACGCAACATGTTGTCCTTCTTCAAGATGAGGAATTTCAAAATCTTTCCGATACCACCAAGTAGTATCAAAAAGAGATTTATCTATATTTTTATAATTTCCACCCTCCAAAACATCGGAATACACACCATTATCGGTCAACACTCCCATTACAGTAGAAGGTACTACTGCATCATACCAACCCTTTACCTCAGCTTCGGGCATAGAGAGTTGCTCTCCCAACAAAGTAGTTTTAGCAGAAGATTGTACTTTCCAATCATCAGAGAGTAACAGGTCATCCGCCAATAAACCTTGTTTTTGGCAAGATACCAGAGCCATTCCAATACAGCCACACAAAATCAACGATCTCATCAAGTTAGTTTTCATGGTTTCTATTTTTTATGTATTAATGTTTATATCATCGCGTTATTCACCAAAGCAGAAGCTCCCAACAATGCAACGTCTTTTATCTGCGAAACAATAATCCTTATCCGTTTCACCGTTTCCATATATGGAAACGTAGATATCGTTTTCCACATAGAAGTTTCATAAAAAGTAAAAGCCGACGCTATACTTCCTCCTATGATAATGGCTTCAGGATCGTAAGTAAACAATATAGCCTTCATCAATTCTCCCAAATGAGAACCAAACTCTTTCCATATCTCCAACGCATGTACATCACCAGCCGTAGCCTTCGCAGCCACTTCCTTTCCGGTAGTATTATAATAGCGTACAAAAAAAGCACTACTACAATAATGTTCAAAGTCATGGATTAAATAAGGTAATGAGCCTATTTCTCCGGCTCCCGTATTTTGTCCTCCGTACAGTTTGTCATTAATGATGATACCTGTACCTACTCCTGTTCCGAGAGTTACACCTACCACATTATGATAGGGCTGTCCCTCGCCAAATTGTTTCACTCCTAAAGAAAAACAGTTAGAATCATTATTGATGTATACTGGTATCGAAAAGCGTTTTTCAAGTAAACCTTTTAAAGGTACTTCCTTCCACGAAGGAATATTCATCACGTTATACACAATACCTTCTTTAACATCTACCACCGAAGGTACCCCCACACCAATTCCCTTTACTTCGGGACACATCATACGATCAACCAAACTTTCCAGACAAAGCAGTACGTCTTGTTCAATAGCCTGGGAGGGACATGGAACTATTTCTTTCTTGATGATAACCCCATCTTTTACCAAACCGGCCCTTATATTAGTTCCACCTAAATCAATGCCTATCTCCATTTTCTTAATTAATTTCAGAAGAAGTCCAGTAGAAGAATATCAAGGGGGATTTCTTCCACTTACACTTGCTTCCTTATTGCATTAAAGTTAATAATTATTATGGAGACAAAAATAAGTGTTCATTTACTTTTTCCATGCTCTTTTCGCGCAATATAATCTTCATTTTACGCAAAGCTAAGAACTATGAAAATCAAACACGAGAAGAATCAAAAAGGCATAAATAAGATTCTTTATTAAATTTCCGGGAAAAATGCCACATGACATTTATAAACTCATCCGGCAGTCTTTTTATAACCTCCTGTTTTATCCCTATAGGAACATTCTTATAGTAGGCTTCTGATATTCCACCAGTAATGGCTCCCATTGTATCCGCATCCCCTCCCAAAGATATTGCCAAACGAATGGCATCCTCGAAATCCGTACTTTCCAAGAATGCAATTATAGCTTCCTTGGCAACTTGAATCCATACGATAAGTTGGACGTATTTCATCACATGTCTTACTAAAGTTATAGCCAAAGGTCGTTTAATATATTCATTATTTTCGAAGTCATTGATTGTTAGATACAAATACATGGTTCACTTTGCAAAGTTGCTAAAAAGAAATATGAAAGCCAAAAGTAAGTTTCAGGAAATCAATGTAAACTGCAAATGATTATCCATACTATGATTTCCGTCAAAGGTAAAACCCTCCCACGAAAAAGCTTTCAGGTCTTCGGGACGCTCTATCCGATTCTTAATAATATAACGTAGCATTTCACCACGGCACATTTTAGTATATACAACAATCGTTTTTAATTTACCACCTTTCCATATCTGGAACTCAGGTGTAATGACACGTACTTCCGACTCTACATGCTTCCAATCGAACAAGCCTTTCATCTCGCTACTTGCCAAATTGATGAGTATACCACCTTGTTTTTTGATGGTTGTAATAAAAAGGTCTGTCAATAACAGTTTCCAATAATCAAACATGGAGTCACCACCTTTCTCCGACAAACGCACATCCCCTTCAAGACGATAAGGTTTAATGCCATCCAGAGGACAAAGTAATCCGTACAGAAAAGAGGTAATACGAAGATGTTCCTGAGCATATAGGAAATCATCTACTGTAAAATCTTCCAGCATAATGTGTTTATATACAATCCCCGTGTAGGCACAGATAGCAGGCATAGGGCGATTAGTTTCAGAACAGAAATCATGAAACCGAAACCAATTCTCAGTAGCAATCTTGGTATTCACCCGCAATAGTTTTTCCAGCTCTCCAACCGAATATTGTGACATTTCCAATACATTACTCACAGCCTCCGTTTCAAAGAATGGAACAGTAACTTTGGGCACGGTTAAGGTGTAACGTGATGCCATCGTCTTAGCACAAGAGATAAAAGTCAACATAATTAGTCCTCGCTTTAATAACTTCAAAAGTTGCCTACTTATTTAGACAATACAAAAATAAGATGATTTTATTATAGAATATACGACGTTATGAATATTTTCTATAGAATTCACCTCCGTTTCAAGAGTTTTTCATACCTTTACAGCTTGTTGGAGAAAAGTACGCATTAAGATAGCAGAAAGCTCCCCTTCTCCAACGTTCTGAGATAGAAAAAAGAAAAATAATATATAAAATGACTCACAAATGGAATTATCTACCCATTACATCCGAACAAGCAGAAGCTAGCCAACAACTAGCCCAAGAATTGGGGATTAGCCCGATACTTAGTAGACTGCTGATAGAGCGGGGAATAACAACAGCAGCAGCTGTCAAGAAGTTCTTCCGCCCGCAATTGCCGGATTTATACGACCCATTCCTAATGAAGGACATGGACGTAGCTGTAGAACGCCTGAACAAGGCGATGGGAAAGAAAGAGCGCATTCTGATTTATGGAGATTATGACGTAGATGGTACCACAGCCGTAGCACTAGTCTACAAGTTTATTCAACAGTTCTATTCGAACATAGATTATTACATTCCCGATCGCTACAACGAAGGGTACGGAGTTTCTGTTAAAGGTGTAGATTATGCTTCTGAAACAGGTGTAGGATTGATTATTGTATTGGATTGTGGTATCAAAGCCATAGATGAGATTAAATATGCAAAAGAAAAAGGTATAGATTTCATCATCTGTGACCATCATGTACCCGATGAAGTACTGCCGCCTGCCGTAGCCATCCTGAATGCTAAACGCGAGGATAATACTTATCCCTACGAACATCTTTCAGGTTGTGGTGTCGGTTTCAAATTCATGCAGGCATTTGCCATCAGCAATGGTATTGAGTTTCATCATTTAATTCCGCTGTTAGACCTTTGTGCTGTCAGTATTGCTTCGGATATTGTACCTATCATGGGAGAAAACCGTATCTTGGCTTATCATGGTTTGAAACAACTGAACAGTAACCCCAGTGTAGGTCTGAAAGCCATCATCGACGTTTGCGGATTGGCTGAAAAGGATATTACCGTCAGTGATATCGTATTCAAAATAGGTCCGCGTATCAATGCTTCCGGACGTATACAGAATGGGAAAGAAGCTGTAGACCTGCTGACTGAGAAAGATTTTTCCCTTGCTTTGGAAAAGGCCAGCCAAATAAACCAATACAATGAAACCCGTAAAGACCTTGACAAAACCATGACTGAAGAAGCTAATCGGATTGTAGAGGAATTAGATGGACTAGCAGACCGTCGTTCCATTGTTCTGTATAACGAAGACTGGCATAAAGGTGTCATTGGTATCGTCGCTTCCCGTCTGACAGAGGTATATTATCGCCCTGCCGTTGTATTGACGCGGACGGATAATATGGCGACGGGGTCTGCCCGTTCGGTTTCTGGTTTCGATGTATACAAAGCTATCGAATATTGCCGTGATCTTCTGGAAAACTTCGGAGGACATACCTATGCAGCAGGTCTTTCCATGAAAGTGGAGAATGTAACCGCTTTTACCGAGCGCTTTGAAGAATTCGTCTCACAACATATCCTACCCGAACAAACCAGTGCAGTTATTGATATTAATGCCGAAATCGACTTTAGAGATATCACTCCTAAGTTCTGTAACGACTTGAAGAAATTTAATCCGTTCGGTCCCGACAATACGAAGCCGGTATTTTGTACGCATAACGTATATGATTACGGTACAAGTAAGGTTGTGGGACGCGATCAGGAGCATATTAAACTAGAACTTGTAGACAACAAATCGAACAATGTTATGAACGGTATCGCCTTCGGACAAAGTTCGCATGTACGTTTCATCAAAACGAAACGTTCATTCGACATCTGTTATACAATTGAAGAAAATACTCATAAGCGAGGCGAAGTACAGTTACAAATCGAGGACATAAAGCCAAACTAAAAAGGTAGTAGGAGTGATAAAGTGATAGGATGATATTACTTTATCAGCTTATCATTTTATCACTCTACCCCTATCACTTCATATTATGTATCAGGAGATATTAAAGCAATATTGGGGTTATAATACCTTCCGCGGCATTCAGGAAGACATCATAAATAGTATTGGTGAGGGTAAAGACACTTTAGGGCTGATGCCTACAGGAGGTGGGAAGTCTATTACATTCCAAGTTCCTGCACTTGACAAGAAAGGGTTGTGTCTTGTCATCACCCCTCTGATTGCACTAATGAAAGATCAGGTGCAGAACCTAAAAAAACGGGGCATCAAGGCGCTTGCCATCTATTCGGGCATGAGCCGCCAAGAAATTATCGTTACCCTTGAAAACTGTATTTTCGGCAATTACAAATTCCTTTACATCTCTCCTGAACGGCTGGATACCGAAATCTTCCGCACCAAATTGCAGAAGATGAATATCAATATGATTACAGTGGACGAAAGTCATTGTATCTCACAGTGGGGATACGACTTCCGTCCCGCTTACCTGAAAATAGCCGAAATTCGTGAACTTTTGCCAAATGTACCCATACTTGCGCTAACTGCTACCGCAACACCAGAAGTGGTTAAAGATATCCAAACACGTCTCAATTTCCGAGAGGAGAATGTATTCCGTATGAGTTTTGAGCGGCAAAACCTTGCCTATATCGTACGCAACACGGAAAACAAGACTGGAGAATTATTACATATCCTACACAAAATACCCGGTAGTGCTATTGTATATGTACGTAACCGCCGCCGTACCAAGGAAATCACCGAATTACTGAACAACGAGAGTATCACCGCCGACTTTTATCATGCCGGTCTGGATGATACAACGAAAGACATCCGACAACATCGGTGGCAATCGGGCGAAAGTCGTGTCATGGTAGCCACTAATGCCTTTGGTATGGGAATAGACAAACCGGATGTACGTATCGTCATCCACATGGATTTACCGGATTCCATAGAGGCATACTTCCAGGAAGCGGGGCGCGCAGGACGTGACGGACAAAAAGCTTACGCCGTGGTACTTTTTACTAAATCGGATAAAACGACCCTACACAAACGAATTCCCGATACCTTCCCTGAAAAAGAATACATCAGAGAAGTATACGAACATCTACAATATTATTATCAGATGGCGATGGGTGATGGACAGGGGTGTATACGCGAATTCAACATCGAGGATTTCTGCCGGAAATTCAAATATTTCCCTGTACCAGTGGATAGTGCACTGAAAATACTAACCCAGGCTGGTTATCTGGAATATACCGACGAGCAAGATAATGCCTCACGGCTCCTTTTCACCATCCGTAGGGAAGAACTTTACAAACTACGGGAACTGGGTGACGACATGGATATGCTTATCCAAACCATACTACGTTCTTACACAGGTGTGTTTACCGATTATACTTTTATCAATGAAGATTCGATTGCCGTGCGTACGGGACTTACCCGCCGCCAAATATACGAACAGTTGATACGCCTTGCCAAGTTACACATCGTCAGTTACATTCCACATAAAAAGACACCTTATATAATATATACACGCGAACGAGTGGAAACAAAATATATTAATATTCCGCCCTCCGTATATGAAAAACGTAAAGAACGCTACGAAATGCGTATCGGAGCTATGTTAGACTATGTGACCAACGATACCGTATGTCGCAGCCGCATGTTATTACGCTACTTTGGCGAGAAAAATGAACATCAATGTGGACTGTGCGATACTTGTATTAAATTCCGTAACAAGAAAAAAAGTATTTCAGACAAACTTTCTGAGAAAGAAATTTCCAAAAGTATCTACCTGATACTGAGTGAACAACCCATGACGCCTGCTACCCTTTTAGAAAATTTACTAATAGATAAGGAACTTTTGACTAAAACAATTCATCAACTACTGAATGAAGGAAAAATTATTGCAGTCAATGGAATGCTGCAAATCAAAAAATAATTCATTACTTTTGTTGCTGAAATATGAAGTTACTTTTTTTTCACTTTTTAATCTTTAATTCTTAAATAACGAAATATGGGATTTTTTAAATCTTTTTTCTCCAGTAAACCAATTACTCCGGAAGAGGAAAAACAGAAAAACATTCAGAAGCACTTTGAAATATTCAAATACGATGGTATGCGTGCACAACGCATGGGACGTACGGATTATGCGATCCAATGCTTTACGGAAGCACTTGCTTTGCAGGAAGATTTTGAAACGATGGGTTACCTGGCACAAGTTTATATACAAACTGGTGCACTCGACGAGGCACACAAACTACTGGAGCGTATGACCGAAATAGAACCGGAACATACCTCAACTTTTCTAACCCTTGCCAATGTTTACTATATGCAAGAAGACTATCCGGCAATGGCCGAAACAGCTAAAAAAGTTATTGCCATTGAAGAAGGTAATGCCATGGCACACTATCTGCTGGGAAAAGCAGATAATGGTCAAAATGACGATATCATGTGTATCGCCCATCTGACAAAAGCCATTGTGCTGAAAGATGACTTCATCGAAGCCCGCTTGTTACGCGCAGAAGCTTTAATAAAAATGCATCAATACAAAGAAGCTATGGAAGATATTGAAGCCATCCTAGCTCAGGATGCTGATGACGAAAGTGCCTTGTTACTTCGCGGAAAAATAAAAGAGGCTATCGGTACAGAAAAAGATGCCGAAACTGATTACCGATATGTAACTGAACTGAATCCTTTCAACGAACAGGCTTTCCTCTATTTAGGACAACTCTACATTGTACAAAAGAAACTAAATGAAGCCATCGAACTGTTCGATGAAGCCATTGAACTAAATCCTAACTTCGCTCAAGCTTATCATGAACGTGGACGTGCCAAACTACTGAACGGTGACAAAGACGGTTCCGTTGAAGATATGAAAAAAGGATTGGAACTAAATCCCAAAGAAATACAGGAATTTAACGGACAATACGGTAATCAACCGAGTGAAAATACAACAAATATACTTGGCTTATAATCAACATATAATCTGTTATCATGAAACGTTATCTACTATTATTCGTCCTCTTACTGGTATTTGCAGCAGGTAAAGCACAACAGAAAAAAATAAATATTCTTTCTTATAATGTGCACAATTGCATCGGAATGGATAATAAACGCGACTATCAGCGTATTGCTGATGTTATTCTCAAAGTATCTCCCGATGTAGTAGCACTTCTGGAATTAGATAGTGTAACCCAGCGAAACAACAGAGTATTTGCACTGGAAAAACTCAAAGAATATACTAAGATGCACGGTATTTATGCGTCTGCTATTCCTTTTCAAGGTGGAAGTTACGGTATCGGTATCCTTTCCAAAGAAGTTCCTTTAAATCATAAAGTTATTCCTATGCCCGGACGTGAAGAAGAACGTACCATGATTGTTGCCGAATTTAAAGATTATATATTCTGCGCCACTCATCAATCGTTAACACCAGAAGATCAACTGATCTCTATTCCGATCATTCTAAAAGTACTGGAAGACATCAGTAAGCCTGTTTTTCTTGCAGGTGACATGAATTCATTGCCTACAGACAAGCCTCAACAAGAGTTAGGTAAACATTTTATTACTCTGAATGATATCAATATTCAGACATATCCGGCTAATTTACCCGATTCAACCCTTGATTACATTTATCTTGACCGCAAAAACGAGAACCGTTTTAAAGTAATCAAACGAGAAGTTATCAATGAGCCCGTAGCATCTGATCATCGTCCTGTACAGATTATTGTAGCACCCTATTGATTGCAAAAAGGAAGTTTGAGACTGTGAAAACAATATTTGATACAAAACTAACAATATTCTTGAGGTAAAAGGCATAATTTTGAGTATTCAAAATTAAATGATTTGCCATGACACATACACTTTTATCTGAATTAATAGCTACCTCTGCATTAACAATTCCTCAAATTTTATTTTCCGCGAACACCGGACAAAACCATCATACCCCCCAAGATAAACCAAATGTACTTTTTTTGTTCGTAGATGACATGACCTACGACGGATTGGATATTCTCGGTAACGATGAAATTATCTCTCCCAATCTGGACAAGTTGATATCAAATGGAGTCCGTTTCTCCAATGCATATATAATGGGTGGATGGAATGGTGCTATCAGTATTGCCAGCCGTTCACAGTTAATAACCGGCCGTTACATTTGGAACACCTATAAGGCCGAAAGTAAGAAATATGAAACTGAATTTGCCAATGGGGAAATGTGGCCTCAAGTCATGAAACAAGCAGGTTATAAAACTTTTCAAACTGGAAAATGGCACATGAAATTCATTACTGCACATCAGTTGTTTGATAAGAGTGTAAAAGTACGAGGGGGAATGCCTAAAGATACGAAAGATGCCTACAATCGTCCGACAAACAAAGAAGATAATGCCTGGCTTCCCTGGGACAAATCAAAAGGTGGATATTGGAGTGAAGGAAAGCATTGGAGTGAAATATTGGCCGATGAAACAATAGCATATATGAATGAAAATAAAAACTCCAAAGAACCTTTATTCATGTTTTGCGCTTTTAATGCTCCGCATGATCCTCGGCAAGCTCCCAAAGAATATGTAGATATGTATGACGTGGACAAAGTTTCTGTCCCGCAAAATTTTCTGCCAGAACATCCTTTCGGAGAAGCGATGAAATCCGGAAGAACCTTACGAGACGAACGTCTTGCTCCGTTTCCCCGTACCCATTACTCCGTACAAAAACATCGTCAGGAATATTATGCATTGATTACACACATGGACGCTCAGGTAGGAAGAATTTTAGAGGCTCTGAAAAAGAACGGCATGGACAAAAATACTCTGATTGTTTTTGCAGCAGATAACGGTTTGTCCGTGGGACATCATGGCTTAATTGGGAAACAAAGTATGTATGATCACAGCGTAAAAGTACCTTTAGCGTTTTGCGGTTTGGGATTGCCTAAAGGAGAGGTACGCAATCAGTTAGTCTATCTGCAAGACCTCGTACCTACCGTTTATGATTTGGTAGGCATCCCAAAGCCTGATCATCTGGATTTTATTTCTCAGGTCAGTGCGTTAAAAAACACTAAAGCTTCTTCTCAGCGTAAAGCCGTTTATTCTGCCTATTTGCAAGAAGCTCAACGTATGGTGACAGACGGACATTATAAACTATTCTTTATTCCGGCAGCCAAAAAGGTTTATCTCTTTGATTTGGAGAAAGATCCGCAAGAAACACAAGACCTTTTTGGTTTACCTCAATACAAAAAGATAGTTAAAAAATTATGTGCCGAATATCTGAAATTATCGGAAGAGAGCGGAGATACATTTAATATAGCAGCCACATACCCTGAATTATTCCTATAAACGTAATAAAATACTTATTTATCTGTTACACAAACCTTCTTCACGGAAGCACAAAACTATTATTTACAATGAAAAAGTCATCTTATTTC
Organism: Bacteroides sp. OM08-11; assembly: GCF_003438665.1. Classification (NCBI taxonomy): domain Bacteria; kingdom Pseudomonadati; phylum Bacteroidota; class Bacteroidia; order Bacteroidales; family Bacteroidaceae; genus Bacteroides; species Bacteroides sp. OM08-11. The sequence goes on along the minus strand of NZ_QSTJ01000003.1, from coordinate 167,038 downwards.
AGTTTACTGTCTATTCCTATGTGTATAGGGCAGTATTTACAGGCACAAACTACTGGACAAATAAAAGTTACTCTCCAGCAAAGGCCTAATATTGTCTTTATTCTTGCAGACGATATGGGTTATGGGGATGTTTCCGCCTTCAATGAGAATTCCCATATCCAGACAAACAACATTGACCAAATGGCAGCCAATGGGGTAATCTTTACCGATGCACACTCTTGTTCTTCAGTCAGTACTCCTACCCGCTATGGTATCATAACAGGACGTTATAACTGGCGTTCCAAACTAAAAAGCGGTGTATTGTACGGTTACTCCCGTCCCATTATCCCTACCACACGTAGTACCATTGCAACAATGCTGAAATCCAACGGATATACCACTGCATGCATAGGTAAATGGCATCTGGGTTGGAACTGGGGAACAAAAGCCGGACATGAAAAACCGGATGCAGATGCGCTGACAGATGAGGATGTAGATTATACAAAACCTATCAGCAACGGACCTGTCGATTTGGGATTTGATTATTTCTATGGTTTTTGTGGTTCACTGGATATGGCACCATACGTTTACGTTGAAAACAACCAACCTACCGCCACCCAGATAGGTACAGTTCCCGCAGGAAAGAAACCCGGTTTCTGGCGGGGCGGAGCAATCGGTAATGATTTCACACACCAGGATTGCTTACCAAATCTCACCAACAGAGCCATAAAATACATTGACGAACATGCATACGATAAACAGCCTTTCTTTCTCTACTTACCACTCCCTGCACCCCATACTCCTATCCTTCCTGATAAAAAATTCAAAGGGAAAACCGGACTGGGAGATTATGGCGATTTTGTATTGATGGTGGATGATGTAGTCGGACAGGTTCGCGAGGCACTTCGCCGTAATGGTATCGATTCGAATACTTTGTTAGTTTTTACTACAGATAACGGTTGTTCTCCAGCCGGAGGTATTCCTGAGATGGCCGCCAAAGGCCATCATGCCAACTACATCTGGCGAGGTATGAAAGCTGATCTTTTCGATGGTGGGCATCGCGTTCCTACTATCGTAGAGTGGAATAATGTGGCAAGTAAAGGAAAATGTACTCAAACCATATGTTTGAATGACTTTTACGCCACTTTTGCCGCCTTGAACGGATACAAGCTGAAAGATAACGAAGCAGAAGACAGTTACAATATCCTTCCACTCATTCAAAATCCCTGTTACCCTCAAATAATTCGTGAAGCCACCGTACATCATTCCATCCGTGGACAATTTGCCATCCGTAAGGGCGATTGGAAATTATTATGCTCTCCCAGTTCCGGCGGGTGGAGTTTTCCCAAACCGGGAGTTGACAAAGACGTAATAGCCAACCTTCCCCCTATACAACTCTTCAATATGAAAGACGATCCGATCGAAAGCAAGAACGTATATCGTGAACATCCCGAAATCGTAAAAGAGCTGAAACAATTGCTACAGAAATATATTCGGGAAGGAAGAAGTACTCCAGGAAGCAATCAAACAAACGATGCCGTAAATAAGTGGGAACAAATAAAAGGCATCATGCAAGACGATTAAACTATTGCCATAAATTCAGTTTTAAAAATGTATTCATAAAAAAAGTTCATTTTTTATTTGCATATAAAAGAAAAGTATTACTTTTGTCGCGTAATTTAAAAACAAAAGAATAATAAGAATGAAATCATTTACTTATGCATATTACTTCTTTTTTTACTTTTACTTTAGCCAGAAAGTAGAGCGGGAGTTTGTATGTATCAAGTGACAGTGATGCTTAAGAACAGAATAGAGAACTAAGTAATATATAAAGTCCCGCTCCATTGTATGGAAGCGGGATTTTTTTATAGCATAAACAAAGAAAACAAATAGTGAAAGGATGAAAAAAGTAGCCATTCAAGGAATATTAGGTTCGTATCACGACATCGCCGCACACAAGTACTTCGAAGGAGAAGAAATAGAATTAATCTGTTGTGCTAACTTTGAAGATGTATTTACCACTGTCAAAAAGGACAGTCAGACCATTGGTATGCTGGCGATAGAAAATACGATCGCAGGTAGTTTGCTACACAACAATGAGCTGCTACGCCAAAGCGGCACACAGATTGTAGGTGAATATAAATTACGCATTTCACATAGTTTCGTTTGCTTGCCCGAAGAAGACTGGGACGACATCACAGAAGTAAACTCCCATCCCATAGCCTTAATGCAGTGCCGCGAGTTTCTGGGACAACATCCACGTATCAAAGTGGTTGAAGGAGAAGACACAGCCCTCAGTGCCGAGATTATCAAGAAAGAGAACTTGAAAGGACATGCCGCTATCTGTTCCAAAGTTGCTGCCGAACGTTATGGAATGAAAGTGCTGCAAGAAGGTATTGAAACCAATAAACATAATTTCACCCGTTTTCTAGTGGTAGCGGATCCTTGGCAAGTGGACGAACTGAATCGTCACCGCACTAAGGATGTCAACAAGGCTAGTATAGTATTCACTCTGCCACATACAGAAGGTAGTTTGTCGCAAGTATTGTCCATCCTGTCATTCTATCGTATTAACCTGACGAAGATACAATCACTACCCATCATTGGACGAGAATGGGAATATCAGTTTTATGTAGATATAGTTTTCGACAATGTACTAAGATATAAACAATCTATTGCGGCTATCACTCCGCTCACCAAAGAACTTAAAATATTAGGAGAATACGAAGATGGAAAATCAAATATCTAAAATAAAACCTGCCGACCGGCTGGTAAACGTAAGTGAATACTATTTTTCAAAGAAACTGAAAGAAGTTGCGCAGATGAATGCCGAAGGAAAGGATATTATCAGCCTGGGTATCGGTAGTCCCGATATGCCTCCTTCTGAAAAAACCATAGAAACACTATGCAAAGAAGCCCGAAATCCCGATGGTCATGGTTACATGCCTTATATAGGTATCCCAGAACTGCGTCGCAGCTTTGCCAGATGGTACAAGAAGTGGTATGATGTAGACCTGAACCCCAACACAGAAATCCAGCCACTTATCGGTTCCAAGGAAGGTATCCTGCATGTCACACTGGCCTTTGTCAATCCGGGAGAGCAAGTATTAGTTCCCAATCCCGGTTATCCAACCTACACTTCCCTCAGTAAGATACTCGGTGCAGAAGTGGTGAACTATAATCTAAAAGAGGAAAACGGCTGGATACCCGACTTTGAAGAACTGGAAAAGATGGATATGAGTCGTGTAAAACTGATGTGGACCAACTATCCTAATATGCCGACAGGAGCAAATGCCACACCGGAGCTTTATGAAAAACTGGTAGACTTTGCCCACCGCAAAAACATCGTCATCGTCAATGATAATCCGTACAGTTTTATCCTGAACGAACATCCCATCAGTATCCTCAATGTACCGGGAGCTAAAGACTGTTGCATCGAATTCAATTCCATGAGTAAAAGTCACAATATGCCAGGATGGCGTATCGGCATGCTTGCCTCGAACGCAAATTTCGTACAATGGATATTAAAAGTGAAAAGTAATATCGACAGCGGAATGTTCCGTGCCATGCAACTGGCTGCCGCTATTGCCCTCGAAGCCGGACAAGATTGGTACGATGACAATAATAAGAACTATCGTAACCGTCGTCGGCTTGCCGGAAAGATTATGCACGAACTGGGATGTACATACGATGAAAATCAAGTCGGCATGTTCCTTTGGGGAAAAATACCCGATAGTTGTGAAGACGTAGAAGAACTCACCGAAAAGGTTTTACATGAAGCGCGTGTGTTCATTACTCCGGGATTTATCTTCGGAAGTAACGGAAAACGGTTTATCCGTATTTCACTTTGCTGTAAGGACCACAAACTAACAGAAGCATTGAAACGTATTAAAGAGATGAGGTAATATTTTTATAAAAGTTTTTCTAGGAAACAGAAATTATTTTACTAAAATATTACCGAAAAGTTACTAAAAGCCAGAGAAAAATTTAGTACAAAATTCAGCAAGACTAGTAAATCCTAAAACCGGCTTCAGAAGAGTATTTCGGAGAGTATTAAGAAGGATAAGAAGTATATATACAATAATAGACAAATTAAACAAAGATAAAGAATATGGAACTCGAATTAGAATCAATTTTATTACCGGGCATTGAGGACAAGCGTCCTATGGTTATTGCAGGTCCGTGTAGTGCAGAGACAGAAGAACAAGTTATGAGTACAGCTAAACAGCTGTCTGAGAAAGGTATGAAAATATTTCGTGCAGGTATTTGGAAACCACGTACCAAACCAGGTGGCTTCGAAGGTATTGGCGTAGAAGGACTTGCCTGGTTGAAAGAAGTAAAGAAAGAAACTGGCATGTATGTTTCTACGGAAGTAGCTACCGCAAAACACGTGTATGAGTGCCTGAAAGCCGGAATAGATATTCTATGGGTAGGTGCCCGTACCACTGCTAATCCTTTTGCCGTACAGGAAATAGCTGATGCATTGAAAGGAGTAGATATCCCAGTTTTGGTAAAGAACCCAGTAAATCCTGACCTTGAATTGTGGATCGGTGCCTTGGAACGTATCAATAATGCCGGTCTGAAACGTCTTGGCGCTATACACCGTGGTTTCAGCAGCTACGACAAGAAGCTATACCGTAACTTGCCACAATGGCATATTCCTATCGAACTACGTCGTCGAATTCCGAACCTTCCTATTATCTGTGATCCGAGCCACATCGGTGGAAAACGTGAATTAGTCGCCCCACTTTGCCAGCAGGCAATGGATTTGGGCTTCAACGGTTTAATCATCGAAAGTCACTGTAATCCAGATTGTGCATGGAGTGATGCGGCACAACAAGTGACACCGGATGTACTGGATTACATTCTTAACCTACTCGTTATCCGTAAGGAGACGCAGAGTACTGAAAACCTCAGTGAATTACGTAAGCAGATTGATGAATGCGATAACAATCTCATCCAGGAATTGGCAAAACGTATGCGAATTGCCCGTGAAATCGGCACTTACAAGAAAGAGCATGACATGACTATCCTGCAAACAGGACGTTACAATGAAATTCTCGAAAAACGCGGTTCACAAGGTTCACTCTGTGGTATGGATGCGGAATTTATCAAAAAAGTATTTGAAGCTATACACGAAGAAAGCGTGAGGCAACAAATGGAAATAATCAATAAGTGATAAGGTGATAAAATGATAGAGTGATATTACTCTATCACATTACCATACAATCACACTATCACTTCATAAAATCAAATATATGCGAATATTAATACTTGGAGCCGGAAAAATGGGCTCTTTCTTTACAGACATTCTGAGTTTTCAACACGAAACGGCTGTGTTTGACGTAAACCCGCATCAGTTACGATTTGTTTATAACACTTACCGCCTCACTACTTTGGATGAAATCAAAGAGTTCGAACCGGAACTAGTTATCAATGCCGTGACGGTAAAGTATACGCTGGATGCATTTCGCCAAGTCCTGCCTATATTACCTAAAGATTGTATCATCAGCGATATCGCTTCGGTGAAGACAGGGCTGAAGAGTTTCTACGAAAAAAGCGGCTTCCGTTATGTGTCAACACACCCTATGTTCGGACCAACCTTTGCCAGTCTCAGCAATCTGAATACAGAAAATGCCATTATCATCAGTGAAGGCGATCATTTGGGTAAGATCTTTTTCAAAGATCTTTACCAAACGATGAAACTCAATATTTTTGAATACACCTTTGATGAACATGACGAAACTGTAGCCTATTCTCTGTCCATTCCTTTTGTTTCCACCTTCGTTTTCGCGGCAGTGATGAAACATCAGGAAGCACCAGGTACCACCTTCAAAAAACACATGGCAATTGCCAAAGGATTACTTAGTGAAGATGATTACCTGCTTCAAGAGATATTATTCAATCCACGTACACCCTCACAAGTAGCAAATATACGTACCGAGTTAAAGAACCTTCTTGAAATTATTGAAAACAAAGATGCGGAAGGAATGAAAAAGTATCTGACGAAGATCAGGGAAAAGATTAAATAAGCACTCTTGCCGGGGTTTTCCGTTATAAGAATTCCCATAAAGGAACTTTTGAGGAAAGCCCCGGCAAATTCACCACCACATCCCCCTGCCATTCTAAAAAAACGTCATTTCTTTTCCTCATCCGATATATTATTCCTACCTTTGTCGCAAAGGCATGCGACTATATAATTTAATAAGACTACTAAGTTTCTGATTTAAAATTAGTTTATGTTATTTCATATAGCAAATTGTTTTAAATTATTAACTGAAGGAAAGTCTGTAAATTATGAGCTTGTTTTATAAAGAAGAACACCTAACCTGCTATAACTACAAGCTATCGGCATCTGCCAATTTTGCAATGACCCGCTTCAAGAAAAACGACGCCCCTCAAGTAATCAACATAGACCGTTCCGTCCTATTCTTCATACTATCAGGTAAAGTATCGGTAACCTGTAACCAATATAAAAACAGGGAACATCAACAGGGAGAAGTCGCCCTGATACCCCGAAACCATTGCTGCTATGTGCGTATCATCGAAGATACAACAGTCGTCAGTTGTTCTTTCCTGCTGAACATTGATTTCTGCAATCACTTCTCGTTCCGCAATCTTTCCAATTTCATACCGGACAACTTTGTTTACGATTTCACCATATTGCCCATTCGCAAGAGGGTTTCCGAGTTTCTGAACCTTCTCGCCCACTGTCTTGAGGATGGAATAGAGTGCATGCACTTTCATGAACTGATGAATAAAGAGCTATTCATCTTTTTCCGCACCTATTACTCCAAAGAAGAACTGGCTTCCTTCTTTTATCCGTTGCTGGGAAAGGATTTGGACTTCAAGGATTTTGTAATGAGCAATTACCTCCTGATAAAAGACCTGAGCGAATTTGCTTCCCAAGCCAACATGAGCCTGCCCACCTTCAAACGCCATTTCCGGGAAACTTTCGGACAACCTGCCCATAAATGGATCACAGAAAGAAAAGCCGAATGGATCTACAAAGACATACTGCTGACAAACATGCCGTTCGCTGAAATCGGAGAAAAATATCACTTCCTGTCTCCCGCCTACTTCTCGGCCTTCTGCAAAAAGAATTTCGGCCTTTCTCCGCAAAAGATACGCGACCTCCAAGAATAAGCAATTCTTTTCCAACCGATTGCATTTTTCCTGACCGATCCCCGCATAAGCAGAAAAAGAAAAACAGGACAAAAAAACTTTCAAAGGGAGCTTTCTTTTCATTAAAAAGAAAAATATTAACAATACAAGACTGATACAGTAATCTATTTTGATACGAAATCTAAAGAACTTGACTCTTTTTCAAAACAAGGGACTATTATTTGTAAGTTAATTTTGCAAAATCAGAACAACAGACAAACGATATTCTCGTAAACTAAACATTACATCCGATCAGAATGAAGAGAGCACTACTATATATAATAGGTATATTAGGGTGGGGATTTGGCTCAGAAATACAGGCTCAAGACATTTCACTAAAAACCAACACACTTTACTGGCTATCCACCACTCCCAATATAGGTATGGAAATAGCACTAAGCCGGAAAAGTACGATTGACTTAACCGCTGCCTACAACCCATGGACATTTAAAGATGGTGACAAACTTCGTTTTTGGTTACTCCAACCCGAAGTAAGATACTGGTTCTGCGAGAAGTTCGAAGGCCACTTTGCGGGCGTTCACCTGCATGGAGCGCAATTCTTCGGAGAGCTCGGCAGCAAGCGCTACGACGGCTATTTGGCAGGTGCCGGACTTACCTACGGTTATCAATGGATTCTTTCGCCTCACTGGAATCTGGAAGCCGCCGTCGGCATAGGCTACGCACACCTTTGGTATAAGGAAAGTGAGCGCATCCCCTGTCTGAAGTGTTACAGGCAAAGACACAAGAACTACTTCGGTCCCACCAAAGCAGCCGTATCATTAATCTACATTTTCTAAAAGACACACCTGATGAAACTAAACAAATGTCATATCGCCCCGTTTATCGCCTTGCTCTCCTTCAGCTTGGCAGGATGCGCCCCGCACAGACAGGCATCCCGTACAATCAGCCGTACCCCTGACTTCTGCACAGTCATACCGGACAGCAGCAATCGTATAGAAATGGATCTCACCTTTCACATTCCCTCACATTACTTCTCGCGGAGAAGCCGTTTGGTCATCACGCCCCGGCTCATGCAGAAAGATACAGTGCAGGAAGAATATATGCCCCTCATTGTGGATGCTCCCATCTACGACAAGAAGCTGAAACGGCTGAAAGTACTTGAAAACCATACCGACCCGCAAGAGGCAAGAGCCTTGAAGCTGAAAAAGACTTCGAGCAGCTTCGACCTCCCTTATAAAGCTACTTTGCAACTGCCCGACAAGGCAGACCAGGCGCGTCTCGTGGCTTTCGTTTCGACGGACGGTTGCGGCGAATGTAGCAGTGTGGATACGATAGAGGTGGCAGCCATCAGCAATCCGGCAAGCCTGCTCAAAGGAGATGTGCTCAGGAAGTCGATGCAACTACCCTATATAGAACCGGAGTTTGTTGCACGTCCCAAACTTTTGAAAGGAAGCGGAATAGCCAATCTGCAATTTGTCATCAACTGTTCGGACATCAACCTATCGTTGGGCAACAATGAACGCGAACTGAATGACATGCTGGACAAACTATCACCTATTCTCAAGGATACGCTCGCCACCCTCAATTTTATCCGCATCACCGGTATGGCTTCTGCCGACGGTCCTTTGGCTTTCAACACCGTACTGGCTCAAAAGCGTGCCGCCGCTGCCCGATGGTGGCTCATCATGCAATTGGATATTCCCTGGAAAAAGCGACAGAACATCACAGCCAGTTCGCAGCCGATAGGTTGGGAACCGGTACTTGCCGCCATGACAGCCGACGGCAATCCCGATTCTGCAAGCGTGAAAAACATTCTCAGGGAATATGCCTTCGCCAACGATGACGTGCAAGAGCACCACATCCGCAGCCTGTCCTGCTGGAACAGCATCAAGAAGAATTATCTGCAGAAAGACCGTAAAGTAAAATATGAGTATAGCTATAACATAAAAGGCTTCACCACCGATGACGAATTACTGGATATGTATCACAAACGACCGGATGCATTCAACGAAGAAGAGTTACTGCGAGTGGCAAGCCTGAAGAAAGAGAGTGAGGAGCAAGCGGAGGTTTACCAAACCATCATCCGGCGCTTCCCCCACTCCGAAACTGCCGCCAACAATCTTGCCGTACTCTACCTCGATGCCGGCAAAGCCGACGAAGCGTGCAAGATGCTGGAACAGTTGCCCACCCGCAGCCCGAAAATACAGAATGCGCTTGCTGTAAGCCATACACATGCCGGCAATTACGAAAAGTCCATCGAGTTGTTGCAAGCATCCGATTCACCGGAAGCGCGCTACAACTTGGGATTGCTGCAAGCCCGGAGACGTAACTTCCATGAGGCATACAGGCTGCTTCGCCCCTTTGCCGATGTAAACACCGCCCTTGTAGCCCTGAGCCTGAACCGTACCGAAGAGACTGACACCCTGCTTGCAGCCTTGAAAGACCGTTCGCCCATAGCCGAATATGCACGTGCGCTGACGGCGGCGCGGCAGAAAAAGCACGATAAATTCTACCGGCATCTGGGCAACGCCTGCCGGGACACAGCCCTGCGCCAACGTGCAGCCAACGAAGCGGAGTTCCTTCCGTATAGCAGGGAAGAAGCTTTTCAGGTTTTGGTGAACAGACAATAAAAGAAATGAAGATGAAGAAAACAGACCACATATTACTCTTGCTGACAAGCCTTTTGCTGAGTTCGTGCATACGCAGCGAAGTTCCCCCTTGCCCCCCTTTGCAGGTCAACCTCACAGTGAAGGACAAAAACTACTTCAACGTGGACAAGGTGGAAGAGGAAGGGCGCAGAAGCGAGAACCTCGCTTTCAAGGAGTACGTGCCCACGCTCTACTACCAGCTGTGCGATGCCGTTACAGGCGAGGTGATGGAAGCGCAGGGAGTATTCGAAGTACAAGGTGATGAACAGAGTTTTCCCATTACCTTCTGCGACTGCCTGCCGCATGGCAAGTATGTGCTCACTGTATGGGGAGGACTTAAGGACAATACCCCCTTGCACCCCGACGGAAAATCCGTCACCCTGCATCCCGACGGTTCGGAAGGAATAGATGTGTATGTCGCGCAAGGTACACTGGTGTACGACGCCTATCAGTACAACCACACGCTGGAACTGCAACGCGTCAAAGGGAAACTCATCATCCGCATGGAGAACCTGCCGAAGAAGATAAGCCACTCTTATAAAGAGGTGGACAATCTGTTTGGGAAAATCATGCATGGAACGGGCTATGAGGAAACAACTTCGGTTACTACACAAACAAAGTGGGAAAACCCCACCGCAGTGATAACCAAAACGATGCTCAGCCCGTCCGCCGAGAAAGACAAATCAAAGTTGGGCATCCGGTTCTACACCCAACCGAAAGCGGCAGAGCCGGTGATAAAAGCCAAGCCGGTGTACATCACGATGAACAGAAACGAGCTGACCGTCCTGAAGTATATCTATCAGGAACAGGAAGACGACTTCGCAATCTACCTGCTGGTAAACGACAACTGGGAAAAGATACATGGAATGACAATCGATTAAACAACAACATATTACTAACTTTTTATTTCAAAAGAATGAAAAAGAATTATTTATTAGCTGCAATGGCATCCGGAGTGATGTTGTTCAGCGCATGTAGCAATGATGAAGCCATTATGGATGGCAGTGATAACAATGCGGAGCAGACTTTAGTGCTGCAAGTGGCAAGCACCGGAGACAACCTGACCACTCGTGCCGGACGCCCCCTGCTTAGTTCGGAAGCCAAACAGACAATTGACAATGTAAAGGTGATTATCTGCCAGGGAACAGGAAACGGTAATGTGAAATACGTTCAAACCATTGATCAGTGGTCTGCTGAGGCAAACGCAAGTTCTAAACCTTATGGTGGCGCTACCGGAGGACATGGTCGTGAAGCTATCATAAAACTGGCAGATGGCGATAAATTAGCAGCCGGAGAGTATACGGTGTATGCTTTCGGTTATAGCGACAACAGTGATTATACTGACCTTGCAGCAAAGATTACAGGCATCACCCAAGGCGGAGATTTCAACGAAAACGTAACGCTCACTTTAAACAAAATCGGTGAAGAAATCTTCGCAGGTTCTTGCGAGCTTAAAGTAGAAGACGGCAAAGGTTTTTACACTCCGGTGATACTGAACCGCCAGGTAGCAGGTACTATGGCTTACCTCACCGACATCCCTTGCGTAGCCGGTGGAACCAAGCTGCAACTGGTAGCTTCCGACAGAAACACAAACTTGGTGTTAGGACATTTTGCCAATCATGATTTGGACGGTAACGGCACAGCTACCGACGCTAACGTGAACTATGTGGTAAACGGTACTGCAACTGCTACCGACAAAGTAATTTATGAAATAGCTTTAGACGATTGGTTCAACAACCCAGCTTTGGATGCTGACAAAAACGGACTGATTGATGTAGATAACAATAACTGGAAAGGGGAATCAACTAAATATGCCAAAGGTTCCGTATTTGCCGGAAACTTTGTGATTCCTTTTGCAAAAACATCCGAAAACACTTTCACACTCCAATTAGTAGATAATGCCAGCACCATTTTAAAGAGCTGGAAAGTGAAATTACCCACCGGTGACAAACAGCTATCAACACATACTTCCTACATCTGGAACAATAATACATTTACAGAAAATGTTACTGTCCAAGATGCTGCTGACAAATTCAACGTAGTCCGCAACCACCTGTACAGCATCGGTACAAGAACATTAGACGCACCGACCCAACCGGGTACAGATCCTGATGACAAACCCGAATCACTCGTCAACAAACAAGAACTGGTGTTGAAGGTCAATGACAACTGGGAAGTCATCCACAATATGGAACTTGAATAATCCAAGTCTCTGACGTTTCCGAACGAAACAAAGAATCATCCATAACGAGGATGTGCCAAAATATGAACAAGCAATTGTGATTTCTATTTTGGCACATCCTCATTAACCTAACAGGAAACCCCATCAGTCAATGAAAATAAGATACTACATATTCCTCTTTACCCTATTTCTCTCCGTTGCTTCCTGCCAAGACGAAGACTACCCTTTTGTGGACACTCCGGGAAATAACACTCCTCCAACCACCCGCGCCACAGAAATAACATCCGCCTTGACCCAAGACGCCAACGGACATTGGAAAGCAAGCCGCCGAGTACCTCTGGTAGGCATAGGACGTATCGTAGACAATTATTCGGACGCCTTAGTGAGCGTAGCCGGTTGGAAAGAAAACATTGCCAATCTGGTAGATACCGACATCAGCAATTCCACTTCATTCAGTGGGGTTACTAATGCCGACCTGCTTGCCAACCAGATAGCCTCTGTCAGAGATCTCAACCGCGTATATGCCGGAGGGCAGGAAGCCGGATTTGTATACCGTACCTCCACCAACGGCGTGCTCGAACTATCTGTACTGAAGCAATTTTGGATAAAGACCTTTCTGCACGGAGTAGAACAAGAAATGAAAGGCGGAGACCCAAATGTCGAGACACTGCAACTGAACCTCATAAGCGCCGGCAACAACAACGGAAAGCAGGCGCTCTCCATCTCCGCCTCTTTGGACAAGCCTTTCGATGAGGTACGCATCGGCATGAGCGGTGTCAATGCAGACGTTTTAAAATCGCTGGAACTGTTCTACGCCTACGTAGGCGAAAACGAAGAACAGAAATGTATTCAGGGTAATCCCGACTTCCCCGCTGTGAAAATACACGACGGTGGTAACGGAAGCTGGACAAGCGTTAAATTCCTCCTTACTTCCAAACAACTGGTAGATGAAGATACAACGAACGGAGTAACCATCGAAACTTTGGGAAGCTTATTGGGAGGTCTTTTCGGAGGCTTCTGGGCAACCGTTGATTTCGGAAAAACCATACCCGCAGGCTCGGAAGTGGGCTTCATCCTGACCCAAGGCAACCTGCTGAGCCTCGACATAGGCAACACCATGACACTGACCACTTTCGACGAGAACGACAATCAGCAGGAAGAGTTTGCCGTAGGTTCCGTACTGGGCGTTTCCGCCATAGGAGGCGGGAAAAGCGCGGTAAGCCTCGTGACAACCAAACCCTGCTCGCAGATAAAGATATACCTCTTCAAGATAGCCGTCAACCTCGGAGCCACCATCATCAATTATGCCTTTGTGCGCGACGAGACCAAAGTAGACCAGTCCGCCTATCTGTCATTACCGGATGTCACCATACATACCGGTTCCTACTACCTTGCCCCTCCCAAGACGGGCAGCATCAGGTATGCGGTGACAAGCGCTCCCCAAGGCAGCAATCCGCAGGTAGACAAAGACGCATCGGGAAAATACCGCATCACCGACATGAACGTCAATGGCGACTACCGCATTCTCGCCGTTTACACCGCGCCGGACGGAACCGTCATGCAGGAGACTTTCACCATCACCAAAGAGGTGAACACCGGCGGAAGCGAATGTAACAAAATAATCACCAACGAGGCCGAATACGCCGCCGAGGCTTACCTTCCCCAAGGAGGAGGCAGTTTGCTGACCATAGACGGCAAGCCCGAATCTCTTCAACATGTAGTCAGTCCCTCCACCGAAGATTACGTAACCTATACTTCAGGAGTCAGCATAGCTGCCAACGTAGCCATCGTCAGTGTAAAACTGGGAGACGGCAAGAGCATCAAACCCGCCACAAGCGGCAAGAACCGCGTAGGCTTCACCATCCAGACCAATACCAATGTGCTGGGAGCCGATGTGTTGAAATTCATGCGCGTGCGATTGAAAAAAGACGGAGCTTACCTTAATGGAAATTCCGTAACGGAAAACAACGATGCCGTTTCCGCCGGCCTGATAGGAAACAGCGGAGTGAAAACACGTCTCAGCATCACTACCGGACATGAATTTGATGCCATAGAACTTTGGACTTCGGGACTCCTGAACATCAACACCAACTCGTTCAGGATATACAACGCTTTTTGGGAACCCGAAACAGAAAATTGTACATCGAGCGCACTGGACGCCTGTCTGGAACTGATGACTCCTGTCAACTACGGAGCCGAAATCAACTATGAAAAGACCGAGACAGTGGGCGTGGCAAGCGTGGGCTCTTCCTTCAATAATCTGGGCAACATGCTGGACGGAAACATGGCAACCACTGCACTCCTGACGCAAACTCAAGTGGGAGGAGCCATGACCGTAGCCGTAAAATTCACTCCCGTTTCTATCGGACAGCAGGTGGGTTTCATCCTGAAAAAAGTAACCGGACTGGCTGATACCGACTTGATAGCGATAAGCACCCTCAAGCTATACAGCAAAGGAGCCGAAGTAGCAAGTACCGCCGCCGGAGGAGTCTTGGGACTCGACGTGATAGGCAGCGGAGACTACCAATACGTGTCCACCATCACCAAACACGACCAGGTAGATGAAATCCGCATCACTTTCGGTTCAGTGCTCTCCGCATTGAAGAACATCCAGATAGCAGGCCTGTTTACCCGTCCGGACACCGACGGAGACGGATTCCCCGACTGTTCGGAAGAACAGGAACAAGGAGGTAACAAACTCGCATCGGCAACAGCCGAACCCGAACACGTCTGCGAGGGTTCTCCCGTAACCATTCGCCTCACCGCCACCGTAGGCGCCGACTTGCCCGCAGGCAATTATACCCTCAAGTTCACCGACATCACAGGGAAAAACAACATTCCCCCCCAAAGCATTCCTCTTGCTGCCGACAACACGCTGACCGTAAACAATCTGCCTGCCGGAGACTATTACATCAATGTAACCAGCGATGCCGACAACCAAACTTTCTGGAACGGCGTGCACGTCGTGGTTCATCCGCAGGAAACCACCTGGAAATCCCATAACCACTCCACCGACTGGAACGACTGGAGCAACTGGACCAACGGCAGCCCATGGGACTGTACCGATGTCATTATTCCCGCAGGATGCACCTCCTACCCCGACTTGCAGGCGGCAGCAGACAACTATTGCCGCTACATCCACTTCGAACATGGCGGTGAAGTGGTGAACACCCATCGTCTGAACTACCTGAAAGCCTGGGTGGAACTCTCGTTGCAGCCGGGGCGCTACTACATGCTCACCGCCCCTCTGTGCAGCATGGTGACGGGCGACATGTTCATCCCCCGTTCCCTGAACGGCAATCACAGCACCGCAGCGAAATTCAACGACCTCGACAAAGCCACCTCTCCCGAAAACCGTTTCGCCCCGCGCATCTTCCAGCGTTTCTGGAGCGCCAACACCACCGGCAAGAAGATAACGAACGGCAATCTAAACGATGTAGCCGTAACGCCCGATGAAACCAACTGGACCGCCCCCTTCAACGCCCTCAACGAAGCCTACAATCCCGGCATGGGATTCTCCGTAAGAGCCGAAAAGGAAACGCTGCCGGCAGGCAAGCTGACGTTCCGCTTCCCCAAGTTGCACGACAGCTATACCTATTTCCGCCCCAATGGCGCCTCTACCGGAAAGACCGAAGCCATCGGCAGGGACGCCGCCTATGCGGGCAGATTCATCTACGAGCAACTGGGCGCTAAATTCCCCCTCCGGCTCACAGTGAACAATCATAAAGAAGGCACCACCTTCCTGATAGGCAATCCGTTCATGACCCATATCAACCTGCCGAAGTTTCTGGCGGAGAACACGCATGTCACTTCCCTCAAAGTGTATGACGGCAACCGGAACAACTCCCAGATTCTGGCAGACGGCGAACTGTTGAGCAACGGCGATACCTATCACTACATGGCTCCCATGCAGTCGGTCTTTGCCACCGTTGCCACACCGGGCACTTCGCTGACAGTGACCTTCACCGAAGATATGCTGCTGCAAGTACCGGGCAACGTCACCCGCTCCCTCAGCCGCAGCATCATGCCGCGACAACGGGCAGGCCGCCTGCAAATCACCGCCACCGACAACCGTGGACACAGCGCAAACACACTGCTCCGCCTCTCGGCACACGCCACAGACGGCTATCGTCCGGAAGAAGACAGTCGACTACTGTTCGACAACGAAGCGGAAACGCCTTTACACCTCTTCACCGAGGCCGACGGCAAAGCACTGGACATACAGCAACTGCGGGGCAGCACCTCCGGCATGCACATTCCATTAGGCTTCCGTCTGAAAGCCACAAGCAACGTCCGCCTCAGCCTGCACCACCTGCCCGGCGACGGCTGGAGCGGCTGGGCGTTATGGGACAGCCGGACCGATAAACGCTACTCCCTGCAAGAAAGCGCCATCGAAATAGAACTGGGACAAACCGGGACACATGTAGGAAGATTCTTCCTGATTAAACAAGATTAAAAAAAGCATTGGCTCATGGCAATAAAGCGAAAAGACATAAGGTATATATTCATGGCAGCGTGCATTGTTTGGTTACTGCCCGGGTGTAGTCCCGATTCTCCGGCAGCCTTTCCGGAAGAGGAAGCCGTCGGAGCCATCTACTTCACCCTCGGTCTGTCGGACGGTACAGAAACGCGAGCACTGCCCCAAGGGTCGGACAATGTGCACCACGTGGATTATGTGCAGCTCTACATCTTCGACGGTACGGATGACAATGCCCCTTGCATCGCCTCCGAAAACGCGGAATGGGCTGCCTACTTTCAGAACAACCTGCCCATACACACTGCCGAAATGATTTACCGGGTGAAATATCAAGGCTTGCAGTTGGGCAAGGCCTACACCTTCCTGGCAGTAGGCGTAAACACAGCGGGCAGACAGACTTTCGACGTTCCCGCCTTCATTGCGCATGGCGCCACACTGGGCAGCCTTGAAGCAGCTTGGGCTGCGGGGACAACAAGCACAGACATGGCACAGTCCGAGTTGTTTGCAGGCAAATCGGTAATTATCCCGCGCCGGACAGTCTCACAAGGAATGGTGGAAATGAGGCGTCGCGTGGCAGGCGTAATGGGCTGGTTCAGCAACGTGCCCGCCACCATCAACGGGATACCGGTGGGGGAGCTGCGCATTGCGCTCTATACGTCCCAGAACACAAGGATGCCGCTTCTCCAACGTCAGCAGTCGCCCGTATTTCAGGATTTCCTGTTGAGCCCCTCCACAGAAGCAGACGGACAGGCTTTGGTCCGCATCCGCGTTCCGGACAATCGGGCAGACATCGCCAGCGGAGGTTCTTTCGTCTTGCCCGCCGACATGCCGCCGCCATCGGACGGCGATGCCTACACCTTGCGGATGGAACTGACGGACGCCAACGGCAACCTCCTGCAAACACGCCGCATTCTTCTGCCTTCCGGTGACCCTTCGGACGGCACCACCGGCGGCGGTACGGGCATCATCGACCCCGAAGGGTTGTCACGCTTCCCTATCATGGCCAACCACTTTTACAGCGTGGGCAGCAAAGACGCTCCCATAGATGTGGGGGGCAACAACATCATCATCGTTTCCATCAACCCCGACTGGGACGAAATAAACGATGACATGGACGTAGTGGAAAAGAGTAGAGGTTCGGCGGGCTGAAGTTGAACTTTAGAATTCTAAAGTTCAACTTTAGCGAGCCAGAGTTAAGGTTTAACACACAGAAGTTAAAGGTTGCTTCACAAAAAAAGAAAAGAGTCAGAATATGAAGAATATAAAAACAGCATACCGGATATTTCTTTTATTGTCAATCTGCCTGCTGGCAGCTTGCAACAAAGCGGAAATGCCCCAAGCAGGACAGGAGCGTACAGGGGAAGTGGTGATTTCATTCGTTCCCCGGCAGCACGACTCCGGGCAGGCCGCTGCCGGACAAAAAGGCATAACCCGTTCCCAACTGTCGGGCGCCGAGGTGGATTACCGGAATGTAGCCGCTGTCTACCTGTATGTGTTCGACGCCACCAACACTTGCGTGCTGGTGAAAGATTTGGGTTGGAACGGCGATCTCTCCAAAGAATATGTATTGGGGCAATTGTCCGGCGAAGGTCAATATACCTTTCTTGCCGTCGGCGTGGACGACCGGTCAGGAAGCGTTTACCAATTTCCCGACGCTATCAAGGTGGGAACCAAACTTGCCGACTGCCAAGCGAAGCTGGACGAAGCGCAACGCACTTTCATGCCCAATGCCGATCTCTACGTAGGCGTCACCACGACACAGATACAGGCTGCCAATTACAACCGGGTGGAAGTGGAGCTGAAACGTAAAGTGGCGGGAGTCATCGTGTACCTGCAAAACATCCCCTGCCAGCCGGAAGGCGTGTTCGTGAAGCGGCTCGAAGTGAACCTGCACACCAACCAGCACACCGCCCTGCCCCTCATCAGGAATGAGGCAAACCCTTACGGAAGCGGTGTGCTGAACGACAGCCGTCTGCTCTTCAGCTACGCCTTCGAGGAGTCGGAACGTACGGAAGGCAGTGACATCTTCGACCGCCTGAAACCCCGGACAGACGATATAAAAGTAATAGAGAACACACTCTTCTTCGGCGCTTTCATGCTGCCGCTCGAAGCCTCTGCTACGGGTACCCCTACGTTGAGCATCACCCTGATTGGCGATGATGCCGTAAACCATACGGAGAAAGTGTTGAAAACCTACGAGGTGAGATACAAACAAGCGGGCGGCGCTCCCACCACCGCCTATCCCATCAAAGAGAACTGCCTCTACTCCATCGGAAAGAAAGTGACGGGCAGCTCCACCGACGGGGACAAGCCCATGGATTTAAGCGGAAACATCATCGAAATAATCGTGCAGGATTATGACGAGGATTATAAGGGAGACGTAGAGTTTCCGCCCGTATCGCAGCCTGCCTATATCCGTACGGACTTCAATCCCGAAAAGTATATCTTCAATTGCATCAGTGCCACAGAAGTGATACACATAGACCCGTCTTATCCGGTTCACCCATGGAAACTGACCATACCCGAAGGAGTGGATTGGATTCATATTGTGGATAGAAACGCAACAGATGGAACAGTGAAATATCTGCACAGCATATCGGGAACGGAAAAAATGGATGTGGAGTTGCTGATTAATGACCATGTGGTGTATAGACCCACAGTAAGCACTACCGAGGTAACCGACCCCGATGCCATTAATACCATTAAGAATGATATTCGTACCGCCAACTTGCAACTTCACACAAGTACTCTGGGATTAGGCAACACTATGCCGATACGTCAATACAATGCTATCACCTGTGCAGGATATCAAGACAAACCGTTTGGGCTCAGCAGGTTGGACTATGGATGTTATTTTGACCGCCAGACGGGAAAAGCAGTCAGACCTGAGGGATGCAAAATACAGTGGGGATTCTTTAAGACAGACATCCAATATATTTTTCTAAATGGCTCCTGGGAGTATGAAACATACGTCGCAGACGGTGAATATAACTTTAAAGATGTTGATAGAGAAAGAGATGGCTATATAGGAAGCCTTATAGAAAAAACTATAAAAGAAGGTATTGAGACAGACCACAATGGTAATAACAATGCAGCCGAAAAAATATGGTTCGTACCAGCATATCAAGAACAATGGAACATTCAATTTACAACTCAAAAATTAAAAGACAAATTTCCAGCAATCGATATTCCTGAACTGACTAACCTGGAAACGGGGTGGTATTGGACCTCCTCCGGATGCTATGGACCAAGCGGTACCCCACGAGACAGCTACGCCGTCCCTGCATACGGTTCCAGAGCGGAGTATGAAGTTTTACATAAAGTTGACCGGAAAACAACTTTAAATGTTCGGCAAGCCCGTCGCTTTATCACTCCATAAAACAGACTTGTTTACTTCAAAGATATATTTCGAATACCATAACAACCCACTAAGATGAAAAAGATTCATTACTTATATATTCTTCTCCTCCTCTTCGCCTCCTGCGAAGAGGACATTCCCGTAACAGACGCTCCATCTCCGGATTCCCAAGAAACCGTTATCAGCCTGTTGCCGGAAGATATAACGGTAGTCGAAACCCGCACCGCCACTCCCAAGATGGCATTGCCCGACGGTAAAGTGGAACGGGTGGCACTCTTTGTATTCGATGGAGGAAGCGGCGCACTGCTTACTTACAAAGAACAAGAACTGGACTATCCGGACAACGAAATACGCATACTGCTGCCCAAAGGCAAAAACATAGCATTGCATGCCGTATGCAACGTCAGTGACGAATGGGTAAGCAACATAAAAACCGCCCAAGAGCTTCGCGAGAAAATGATTGTCATCGACAAAGCCGACGATGTGTTCCGAGGTAGCTTAGTGATGTACGGCGTCTTGGAACTCGGTGCAGCCCAAGTAGCGGATAAAAACACGAAGCAGCCCTTACCCGTCCGTCGTTTAGGCTCGCACATCAGCATGGACATCTGTTTTGCTCCCTACGTGCCGACCGACAAGTTCTATCTGACCGAGGTGCTAGCATGCAACCTGCCCGACCGCAGTTGGGTAATCGGTCGTCCGGGCAGTCTGGAAGGAAACGAACGCTACAAATTCGACTCCAACGACGGGGATGCCACCTACGATGCCCAACCGGACATCATGAAAACCCATTACCTGCAAAACCAGCGTCTCCCCCTCAAGGAAACCCCTACGGGCAGTTACCAGACCTCCTTCTATCAGTTTGAAAACCGCCGCGGCGGACTGGATAACAGCAAGGACTGGTTCGACATGATTTCCGATGCCAATCCGCAGAAAGAGAATCTGAAACAAGTATATAAAGGCAAGTACGCCGAAGAAAAGTTTCCTTTAGGCTCATACGTACTCATCAAAGGCACGTATGTGGCGGACGACGGCAAAGTCACCTACGACAGCAGCTACAAAGTGTATCTGGGTAGCGACAACCACAGCGACTTCAACATACAGCGCAACAGCCGGTATGCCTACACCGTCACCATCCGCAGTTGCGACAAACTGGATACCCGCGTGGATGCCGTAGCCCTGAACCAGGCAATACTGGTTCCCTCCTTTGCCTCTCCACTGGACGCACACTGCAACGCCGCCCGCTGCCTTGCCTACGCAGCAGGCAGTTGGGAGATATTCGTGGAAAATCCCGACCGGACACCCTGGCTGGAGATTTCGTTCGCCCCCCGCTACGTGCCCCATCCGGCAGGACAGCCCTACACCGAAGAGCATGCCACCACCCGCCTGCAAGGCGAACAAGCCCTGCTGCGCTACTTCTACATACATACCGACGAATACGTGCCCGAAGCCTTCGCCGAAAGCGGACTCCCACCAACGGAAGCCGATTATCGGAGCGGAGTGATTGTGCTGCACGACAAGAAGAACGGAAAAGAGACCAAACTCACCATCACCCAACGCCCGGCGCAACCGGTGGTGCTGCCCCGTAAGGATTTATTAGGAAACATCATCGAATACCACAAATATTACGTGGAGCATACCCTCGAAGAGAAAAACCTACAATGGGGCTTCCTGAAATATCCCGCCAACCCCATTATGACCAGCATGATAAACGACCGCTGGGACGGACTGTCCAACACCCGCAAGCTGTACAGCGAAGCCACCAAAGAAGGCGGCATGTATAACCCCGGCAACGCCGACCCCGCCACCATCGACATTCCCCAAGACATCGCCCTGGGCTATGCCATCCGCAAGAACCGCGACCGCAACGGCAACGGACGCATCGACCCCGAAGAGATAGTGTGGTACATGCCCGCCCTGGACGAACTGGCGGAACTGCGCCGGGCAATGGACGAAAACCACCTCTTGTTCGAGAATGACCAGGATAAGTTTTGGTCCTCCACCCCCTATCTGGCAGGATATACCGACGAAATACCCGGACGCGCCTTCTACACCAAAATGAGAAACGGCGAGAAAGCCTTTGCCATGCGCAACCGCTACTACAACGTCATCTGCTGCCGCCGCCAAAATGCCTGGACAGGCAATGATGACAGCAGCGGCAACGGAAACATCGGCTTGGAAGATCCTTGGGAAGAAGAAGAGGAGATAATGCCTGTCAAATGATTTGTGATTTGTAAGCTATAATCCGTAATCCCCACTAAAAAAACATACAATGAACCCAAAAACATTCATATTCGGCATATGCCTTTCCGTACTGACAGCTTGTTCGCAAGAAGAAGTTACCGACCTGTCGGCAGAACCCGCCACAGCAGTATTCGGCATATCCACTCGTGGAAACAACACTACCGTACAGCCCGACGCAACCACCCAGCAAGTACGGCTATATGTAGGAGAGCATAAACCGGAACATCTGGATGACAAAAACCATCTCCACCTGCGCCAAGCCTACGATTTGGAAACAGGCGCTTCCTTCCGCCTTGACAACCTGCCTCCACGCCGCTATAAACTTGCCTTTATATGCGTACCCGCCAATCTTCCGGGAATCTTCTCCGAAGAAAAGCCCGGAGAGAACTCATGCGACTTCAACCAGCAACTGATAGACTACGGCACTGTGCTGAATGCCCAGCAAGACCCCGACTATGCCACCAGCGGACATCTCTACCGGAAAGTTATCAACCGATGGTTGAAAAGCGGAGAAACACTTACCGAGGATGTCACCTTGAACCGCCTGAACGGGCAACTCATCATCGACATGGGCATTCCCGAAGATCAGTTCGAGTACGAAGTGACCGAAGTAAAAGTCATTATCGAACAAACTCCCACCCTAATCCGTATTGCCGACAACGACAAAGACGAACTGATAATGTCCGCCCCTACCAACGAAGCGTTCATCTATACAAGCGTTCCCGAATGGGGAGTACGCAAGCACCACCGGGTTACCCTCAACCTGCTACCCTCCGAACTGAAAGGCAAAATCATCGTGACTACCGGCGGCAATCTCAAAACCTACTCCCTACAAGGCGTGTATGGCGGCGGAACGGTTCTCATCAAACAAAACACCCGGACCACCCTCGAATTCAACGGGCTACACAAAGACTGTTTCACAGTGAAGTATGCCGGCTTCGAAAACTCACAGATCGGTGTGGATAATGACGAGTGGGACGGATGGCAAGAACAATGACCTCCCCAAAGAACAATCTCTCTAAAAAGAACAAATACGTAACAGATATGAAACTCTATCCCCAAATAGCATTACTGGCAGCCCTGCTGATGAGCGGCACTGCCTGCAACCACGAACTTCCCGGCGAGGAATCTTTTCACAGTTCCACAGACGGCATGCTGCTGATAGACTATTCCCTGGGCACCGGAGAAAACGCCATACCTTCAGGAGCAGGCATCACACGTGCCGGTGAGGACAACCGCATCAACTCCCTGCACTACTTGGTTTATGACGTAGATAAGGATGTGCTGGTGAAGCAACGCAAGATTCCCGGCATAGCCCAAGTTACTTCGTGGCCTCTGTCTCGACAGAACATGACCTGGGAACAACGGCTGGCCCTGCAAGACACTTTACCGCTCAAGGCAAACTATCAGATTGTGTTCGTAGCAAATGCCGACCCCGAACTTTTCAGTGACACCCAAGCGGAGTTATTGCAACGCACAGACAAGTACTCCACAGCGTCCCTCACCCTGCCCGCCACTCCTTTCACAGAGGATAACCTGTACTATCTGTGGTCGCATAGAATCAACACCGGCAACAGCAGCCACGATAACTTCTACCTGTGCAACGTCTTGCTGCAACGCATCGTCACAAGAACGGACGTGCAGCGCATGGATATTCCGGCTACCGAACCCGAAAGAGACGATTTTATTTGCCGGATGATTGAAGAATCTCTGTTTGAAGACCTGACATGCAGGAAAAATGCTTCCAAGGAAGAAGGAAGAATCAGAAAGGAAATAAAAAAGAAGATACAGGATTTTCAGAATTTGACGAATTTAGCTGTAGCAGGCGGAGTGCTTACTATCTTTGCAGCCCACGTAGCAAGCATGAATTTGGTATTGAACGAAGAAGACAATATAGACTTAATCATCGCCTCACTCCGCGACCCAATAATTCACAACAATCTGCTTCCCAAGCTGAAGAGCGGGACTTTACTGAACAAGTACCTGCAAAGCTGGAATTTGGGTGCCAATAAGAAAGCAGAAGTGCACTACAGCACCGGTAAGCGGGTGAACAGCTTCCGGCTGAACCGTTCTTTTGCCGGGAATGAAGGTACGGACATCCCCACTTATACCTGCCCTGCCAACAACGGCACATTTTCCATCTATGCATTTGCCGCCAACAATGCAGCAGATGCAGATTTGAACCAAATAGAGAAAGTTTCTCTCTACGATGAAGACTTCGCCTCCGCTCCCGGTACTCCCCGAATAGAGATAGGAGGTACATGGAACACCCGCCAAGATATGAACACCCTGCGTACCGTTACCTGCAACCCCATCAGATACATCCGCGAGCAAGGCAATCTGACCGAAAAGACAGACTATACAGTTAATCTGGAAACCGTACTCCGGGATAAATGGGATACCTCACTTTTTACGGATGATTTCAAGCAGACCATGAAGAAGGTCATTTTCATCTCAGACAACCAGTTTGGTACAGGCTTTACCGATTTCTCCTTCTCCCTTTTTCTGCCCACGCTGGATGAAACCCAGGGAGGAGTATCGATAAGCGCCGAATGGAGTTGGTAATCCAATCCTTGAACAGACTTGGCAGCTTTCTTGATAATTCAAGAAATATCATGTACTTTTGCGCAAGCATAACAAAGGAATTATGATAGACCAAGCCACCATAGACCGGATACTTGACGCCGCCCAAATCGTTGATGTGGTATCAGACTTCGTTACCCTGCGGAAACGTGGAGTGAACTATGTAGGTTTGTGTCCGTTCCATGATGACAAAACCCCTTCTTTCTATGTATCGCCCGCCAAAGGACTCTGCAAATGCTTCTCCTGCGGCAAGGGAGGTAATCCGGTGCACTTCATCATGGAACACGAGCAGATGTCCTATCCCGAGGCACTGAAGTTCCTTGCAAAGAAGTACGGCATCGAAATCAAAGAACGGGAACTCTCCAACGAGGAGAAAATCATTCAAAGCGAACGCGAGAGCCTCTTTATCGTCAATCAGTTTGCCCGCGATTACTTCCAGAATATCTTGCGTAATCATGTGGATGGTCGCAGTATTGGTATGGCCTATTTCCGTAGCCGTGGTTTCCGGGATGATATTATCGAGAAATTTCAGCTGGGATATTGTACCGAAAGCCATGATGCCATGGCACAGGAGGCTTTAAAGAAAGGATATAAAAAAGAATTTCTCATCAAGACCGGACTTTGTTACGAAACGGACGACCATCGCCTGCGAGACCGCTTTTGGGGACGTGTCATCTTCCCTGTACATACCCTGTCGGGCAAGGTAGTGGCATTCGGAGGTCGTGTGCTTGCCAGTGCTACCAAAGGTGTCAAAGTAAAATACGTCAACTCTCCCGAATCGGAGATTTACCATAAGAGCAATGAGCTGTACGGCATCTATTTTGCCAAGCAAGCCATTGTGAAGCAAGACCGTTGCTTCCTGGTGGAAGGCTATACGGACGTTATCTCCATGCACCAATCCGGCATAGAGAATGTGGTAGCTTCTTCGGGAACAGCACTGACACCGGGACAAATCCGACTAATTCATCGTTTCACCAACAATATGACTGTACTATACGACGGTGACGCCGCTGGTATCAAAGCGTCTATCCGTGGTATTGATATGTTGTTGGAGGAAGGGATGAATATTAAAGTCTGCCTTCTACCTGACGGAGACGACCCAGACTCTTTTGCACGTAAACATAACGCAACGGAGTTTCAAAATTTTATTCAGGAACATGAAACGGATTTTATCCGCTTCAAAACTAACTTGTTACTGGAAGATGCAGGTAAAGATCCAATTAAGCGTGCCGAATTAATCAGCAATCTGGTACAGAGTATTTCAGTTATTCCAGAAGCTATTGTACGTGATGTATACATCAAGGAATGCGCCCAATTACTACATGTTGAAGACAGACTTCTTGTTTCGGAAGTAGCCAAACGCCGCGAGACGCAGGCAGAAAGGCGTGCAGAACAGGCAGAACGGGAACGTAGGTCGACCAATACCACAAGACCTAATACAAAAACGATACAAATGCCAGACGCTGATGGTAATGTTCCACCTGTTACCACCGACAACACTCAGTTACCTCCTGGGGATTTAACCAGATATGAAGATGGTTCTTCTCTCCCACCGGAAGACGTATACGTTTCCTTTATCCCACAAGAGGGTAAGGAAGGACAGGAATTTTATAAATATGAACGACTGATACTCCAAATGATTGTACGTTACGGGGAAAAAATAATGTGCAATGTAACCAATGAAAAAGGACAAGAAATACCCGTCAGTGTGATAGAATATGTCATTAATGATTTAAAGGAAGACGATTTGGCCTTTCACAATCCGTTGCACAGACAAATATTGACAGAAGCCGCTTCACACATACATGACGAAGGTTTTACTGCTGAACGGTACTTTCTGGCACATCCGGATAACTCTATCAGTAAACTGAGCGTGGAACTTATCAGTAACCGTTATCAACTCAGTAAGTATCATTCCAAGAGCCAGAAAGTTGTAACTGATGAAGAACGTTTGTATGAGTTAGTTCCGATATTGATGATTAACTTTAAGTACGCCATTGTCAGTGAGGAATTGAGACACATGATGTTTGCCCTACAAGACCCATCCATTGCCAATGACGAAGAAAAATGCAATGATATCATGAAACGTTACAGTGAAATGCGGGAAGTACAAAGTATCATGGCAAAGCGTTTGGGAGACCGTGTAGTACTGCCCTAAACCGATATTTAGACATTACTAATATTGTTTTATACAAAAGTATCATTGTCTTGTATTTTAATTAGGAAGAAAAACACAAAATAAAAGGATACGATGCATATTCCACACTAATTTTGTTATCAGATAAATGTGACAAGATAAACTTTAGTTTATAACCTATGGAATACATCAGAAAAAAACTATTTATAGTAATCCTCATCATTGGTGGATTTCACTTGCAAGCACAAAGTTACTATAATTTTGAAAACGATGATGATTTACAAAACTGGAACATCAATAAAGGTACTCTATCCATAACTTCAGTCAAACAGAAACTCGGCAAGAAGTCATTGCACATAAAAGGACAACCGGGTACAATAATTACTATCGAACAGACACGAGGACTCCCAAAAGCTAGCCGAAGTAATCAAGGTGGTATTACAACCTGGATATACAATGACAATCCTATCAAACAATATCTCATATTCAGTTTCACAGACCAAGAAGGAAAGGAAATATGCCGTCTGCCCTTCTCACTTCATTTCAAAGGCTGGAGATGTTTGTGGGCACAATTCACAGAGGATATGGATAAAGAAAAAGGAGAGATTATTTCAAAAGTCAACATACTGTTCCCAGAAGATAAACAAATCGGAAACATTTACTTGGATTATTTGGAATTCACGCCAAAAGTGCCTTGGCAGAAAATGTCAGACGCACAATACTGTGTGAACCGTACCGATTTCAGCCTGATACCGGATTTTCTAAATTATAGAAATACTTCTCCATACGTACCCACAACTATTAAAGCTAACAAAGAAGATATTGCTACCATCGAACAGCGACTGACCGATTGGTATTTGGGAAGTTCCGAAACACTTCAACATCCGTGGATAGAAAACCGACGGCTGAAAGAACAAGAATTTATAAAAACAGGTGTAACAGCCGGAAAAGAGATATGTATCGCTTATGACACACAACAAACACCTATCGGTAAACCGCTGTATCCGATGGCTTTTCCTACTTATATAGACAAAGAAGATATAACAAAATTCAGAGATATCAACGAGAAAATCCTGCTCCCATTGGCTTTAGACTACAAAATAAATGGTGATACAAAAAGCTTAAAGAAAGCACTTTATATTTACGATTATTTCTACGACCAAGGATGGGCAGATGGTAGTGGCTTGGGAACTCTCTGCTTCGAGAAACTTAGAAGTTCCGGCTATTTCCATTCCTTTTACTTACTGAAAGATAAATTAAATAAGAAGCAATTGGAACGGGAATTAAACACTTTACAGTGGTTCACCCTTTTCGGTATCTGTTATCAGGAACCGGAACACACGGGAGAAGTTGCTGACAACTTACGTGCATTGGCTCTACCTAAGCTAATTTACGCTTTATCATTGACCGATTCTAAAAAAAGAGAAATAGCTATGACCGCTTTTCGCAATTACATGAATAACGCCTTGAGTATAGCTCCCGGATTTTTTGGAACCATCAAAGCGGATTTTTCCGGCTATCATCATCGTGGTCCGTATTTCAGCGCCTACTATCCGCATGCACTCTATGCAGGGGCATTAGTGACATATCTATTGCATGATACCCCATATGCACTCTCTGAAAAGACAATGAACAATCTAAAGCAGGCTTTACTAGCCTTCCGTTTTTTCTGCGCAAACTTAGACTGTCCAGCAGGAACAGTAGGACGTTTTCCGAATAACCAACAAATCCTTGAAACCCTTCTGCCAGCTTTCGCATACGTTGCTCTATCTTATCCTACTCCCGACCGGAACTTAATAGCCGCATTTAAGAAAATAACAGAAGATGCCACCAACAAACAAGCTATCGACACTTATATCAATACCGTTAATTCTAATCTGACTTATACAAGCAGTATCGGAGAAGCAGAGCTTATGGCCAAACTTTCCACAATGAATATCGCTTCAGAAGAAACTCCTACAGGAGCCTTATTTATGCCTTATTCCGGCTTAATGGTGATTAAAAATTCTGATTTTCATTTCAATATGAAAGGTTTCAGCAAATATGTATGGGATTTTGAATCTTCAAGCTCGGAAAATTTAAAAGGGCGATATCTCTCCTACGGACAAATTGAATATTTCGACTTTAAGAACGGGCACCGTTCATTCAATCCCCGAGAAAAAGCTTTCAACTGGAACCATATTCCGGGAACAACCGTCAAGGTACTCCCCGATTCCCTCTTGACGGATAAAGGAGGTGCAAGTAGTGGACACCGAAACTTTTCGGACGAAACATTCCTGGCAGGCATAAAAGGAGGTCGGAATAATGCTTTATTCTCTTTCCGTATGCACGATATCACTTATGATAAATCTCTACGAGCAAATAAATCGGTTTTTGTATTCGATGATGTATTATTATGTCTCGGTTCGGATATCGCTTGCAATGACCTTAATCATCCGGTAGCCACCACTTTGTTCCAAGCAATCATGCCTGTTCGGAAGTTCAAGAAACAAGAGAAAATACTGAATGACTCAACCTTACTGTATGCTGTACAAAAAGGGAATATAAAGATTATGCAGAACACTCCGTTTACGACCGCTTATCTGGATCATTCCACAAATCCTGTATCCGACAGCTACTTGTACTATATTCTGCCATTGAAAGAGAAAAGACGGGCGCAAGAACTTCTTTCTGAGAGAAGCCCCATCCGCATCATTAAACAGAATAATGATGCACACATTGTCATACATCAGGAAAAAAGAACAATTTTTGCAGCTTTGTTCAATCCTCAAGAAACGTACGAAAATCTCTTGGTGAAACAGGTCAATATCCCACTAGCCTATATTCTTGAAGAGAACACAGAAAAGAACCTGACTCTATCTATCTGCGAACCTGATATGCGTAGAACTTCTCACGAGCACATGGGACTACTGACCGAAAAAGATGTGATAGAGCAAGAAAAACCTTTCAATACGACTCTTATACTGAAGGGTGTTTATACGGCTTACTGCCCCGGAAAAAATGTAGTGGTGTTACCTGATACTAAAAACAATGAAACCCAAATAACCATTTCAACCGTTCGCGGTGAGAATTATGACATCCAATTACAAAAGAAATAAAAGTGTAAACAATCACTCATACTTATTAAAAACAATACGCAACATGAAAAAAAGCATTCTGTTTATGACGAGTTTTATCTTCATACTTTCCTTTGCCATCCAGGCACAGGAAAAGAATGAAGTGATATGGGAGAAAATAGATGATGTCACCATCCCTGTTCCTCCAAAGGTACACCCTAGATTGTATCTACTCTCATCCGACCTGCCGGAGTTAAGACAGAGGATGAACAATTCGCAAATAAAGAAAACCCTGGAAACCATGAAAAAACTGGGGAAAGACCGTACACCCGAAGAAGAAGCCAAGGCTCCGGCAAAAGATGGCTTCCGCTATTATGCAGAAATGCGTGGAGTAACGACACGTGTACAATTACAGGCCCTCGACTATCTAGTATATGGTGATAAGAAACAGGCTCGAAAAGCCATTACTGCAATGCTGGATACTTTACAGAATACCAACTATGGCAAGAAAGGAGATTTGTCCCGAGCTAGTGGTTCTATGTTGATGTGTGGTGCTATGGTATATGACTGGTGTTACGACCAAATGAAAGAAAAAGAAAAGAAAGACTATATAAAATCATTCATACGTATAGCCAAAACCATGGAATGTGGCTATCCTCCACACAACAATGAACCGATTGCAGGTCATTCCTCTGAATGGATGATTATGCGTGACATGCTTTCTGCCGGGATTGCCATCTATGACGAATATCCTGATATGTACAACTATGTCATCAAGATGTTCTATAAAGATTATATTCCTGTACGCAATTATGTTTATTCAGGACATAATTATCATCAAGGAACAAGTTATGCAAACGTACGTTTCAGTAATGACCTTATAGCTCAATGGATATTGTCACGCATGGGAGTAGATAAGGTGTTCAATCCCGCACAACAATTTGTATTATACGACTTCTTGTATAGAAGACGTCCAGACGGACAAGTGATGCCTGCAGGTGATACCAACCCAAACCGAAGATACAGTCCTTCGTATGGACTGCCCGCTATGCTTGCCTACAGTTTCTATAAAGATGGTTATCTGGCTTACGAATACGAGCGCAAGCCCAAAGTAGACAATCATTGCCTTATTTTTGACATCCTTTGGAGAGACCTCACCGTAGAGTCTAAATCACCTGAAGACCTACCATTGACACGTTATTCCGGCACTCCTTTCGGATGGATGATAGCCCGTACAGGATGGGGAACAAACAGTGTAATAGCAGAAATGAAAATCAACGAGCATTTCGTGGGTAATCACCAACATCTGGATGGGGGAACTTTCCAGTTATACTATAAAGGGCCTTTGGCCATTGATGCCGGTGCTTATCAGGGAAGTTCGGGAGGATATAACAGTCCGCACAACAAGAATTTCTTTAAACGTACCATTGCACACAACTCGTTGTTAGTCTACAATCCTGATGAAAAGTTTGCCTGCTGGAACTACGGTGGAGCAGACAAGACGGAATTCGCGACCAATGATGGTGGCCAACGTATGCCGGGCGACCGATGGGAAACTTGTCGTTCATTCAAAGATTTGTTAAGTAAAGATTATACCACAGGACAAGTATTAGCACACGGAATGGGTAAGAACACTCAAGCTCCGGACTATTCTTATCTGAAAGGCGACATCACACAGGCATATACAAACAAAGTCAAAGAAGCGAAACGTTCTTTCGTTTTCCTAAACCTTAAATCGTCCCAAGTACCTGCTGCCCTCATTGTATTTGACAAAGTAGTATCTTCCAATCCCAAATTCAAAAAATTCTGGTTGTTACATAGTATTGAAGAACCAAACATCGAAGGTAATCGTTTCATCGTGAAACGTACCAAGAATGGTGATACTGGTATGTTACAAAATCAGGTATTACTACCCGAAGCGAACAATACACATATTGAAAAGGTAGGCGGACCAGGAAAAGAATTCTGGGTATTCGGTACCAATTACCCCAATGATGCGCAACCCGGGCGACCCGACGATGCCAACGAACGTGGTGCATGGCGCATAGAAGTATCACCTGTTATACCTGCTACAGAAAACTACTTCTTGAACGTAATGCAAGTAGCTGACAACAACTGCCAGCAAATGAACGAAGTGAAACGAATTGATGCGAAACGTATTATAGGTGTACAAATTGCCAACCGTGTAGTTACCTTTAGTAAAAATGGCGAACCTGTTTCCGGAAAATTCGATATAACTATAAATGGCAATCAAACCATGCAGTTTGTTCTTACTGACCTCGTTTCGGGAACCTGGCAAATAAAAAAAGACGGAAAAGTATATATATCTGCTATGGAAGTTCGTTCAGACGACGGTATCCTCAACTTTGAAGGTACAGCAGGGCATTATGAGTTTCTCAGATAATCATTATATCCGTTTATGTTATTGATATAATAAAAGTAATACTTTCAAAAAGAAGTGAACTCCGAAAGTTTAATAAAACATTTTTGGGGTTCACTTCTTTTTGAAACATTCTCTGAGAAGTCAGAAAACAGTCTTATATACCAAACTTATTCTTTATAAAACTTGTTATTAATGAAAAACAAGTTTGTATGAAACAAAAATTATTCATTGTATTATCGATAGCTGTTCTATTTGTTTATTCTTCTCAGGTAAATGCCTGTACAGGAATTACTTTGAAAAGTAAAGACGGTTCTACCATCGTAGCACGTACCATAGAATGGGGAGGAAGTAACTTGAACAGTCAATATGTCATTGTCCCACGTGGATATAGTGAACAATCTTATGTTCCTAACGGAACAGATGGTATGTTTTTCACTGCTCGATACGGATATGCCGGACTGGCGGTTGAACAAAAAGAATTCGTTGCAGAAGGATTGAATGAAGTGGGGCTTTCAGCTGGTTTATTCTATTTTCCAGACTATGGCAAATACG
This sequence comes from Bacteroides sp. OM08-11, assembly GCF_003438665.1. Lineage (NCBI taxonomy): Bacteria > Pseudomonadati > Bacteroidota > Bacteroidia > Bacteroidales > Bacteroidaceae > Bacteroides > Bacteroides sp. OM08-11. The sequence continues at coordinate 134,317 of NZ_QSTJ01000003.1, read as the reverse complement.
AAAATTATGATGTGACTTTAAAAGATAAAAGTATAGCAGATCTACAATTGGTAGCATGGATATTGGGACTATGCAAAACAGTAGAGGAAGTAAAAGAAGCTGTATTAAAAGTACATATAGTCCATATCGATCCACGGGCTTCAACCGTACATTGGAGATTTACAGATACCTCCGGAAAACAACTTGTACTTGAAATTATTGATGGAAAACCTCATTTTTATGAAAACATATTAGGAGTACTTACCAATTCACCAGGGTTCGAATGGCAGATTACAAATCTAAACAACTACGTTAATCTCTATCCTGGGACAGCACCTGTACAACAACTGGATAATATCAAATTATCTTCATTCGGTGCAGGAAGTGGATTTTTAGGCATTCCTGGTGACGTGACTCCTCCTTCACGTTTTGTACGTGCTGCTTTTTATCAATCTACCGCTCCGCAACAAGAGACATCCCAAGAAACCGTATTTCAATGTTTCCAGATATTGAACAACTTTGATATTCCAATTGGTATAGAATTTACCTCCGGAAAAATCCCTGTAAACATACCAAGTGCCACGCAGTGGACTTCGGCCACAGATATGAAAAATCAAATCATATACTACCGTACGATGTATAATAACTTGATCAGAAGTATTGACTTGCGTACAATTGATTTTTCAAGAATCAGTTATCAAGCCGCACCACTGGACAAAACAAAGAAACAAAACATAGAAATAATAAAAGTAAAGTAAAATCCAGGTATATCCTTAATTCCACCATAATTACGAATTATGCCTTATCAGGTTCATAAACTCCTCACGTGTCTTTGCCTGATTAAATGCTCCAGTAAAATCAGATGTTGTGGTAATAGAATTTTGTTTTTCAACACCACGCATCTGCATACACATATGTTTAGCCTCTACAACAACCATTACGCCCAAGGGATTTAGAGTTTCCTGAATACATTCTTTTATCTGTAGCGTCATACGTTCCTGTACCTGCAGACGATGAGAAAAGATATCCACTACACGAGCAATTTTACTTAAACCGGTAATATAACCATTAGGAATATAGGCGACATGAGCTTTTCCATAAAACGGAAGCATGTGGTGTTCGCAAAGTGAGAAGAAATCAATGTCTTTCACTATGACCATCTGGCTATATTCTTCCTGGAACTTAGCAGAGCGAAGTACCTCATGTGGATCCATAGTATATCCTCTGGTCAGTGACAACATGGCTTTTGCTACCCGTTCCGGCGTTTTCAATAATCCCTCGCGCCCGGGATTTTCACCTAATAAAGCAAGAATACGATGATAATGTTCTTTTAATTCATCCAATGAAGGAGATATAATTTCTTCTTTTCCTAACATGAGGGAGGTTGATTACTTATTACAAATTAGACTTTGAATATTAAAGCGGAATATTAATTTGGTCTTTCACTATAGATACTTCTTTGAAAACGCCAGTTGCACGCAATTGACGCATCATAGCATCAGCTTCTTCTATACTGCGAAAATCACCTGCACGACACAGCCAACGAGGTGGAGCAAAAGATGTATAGACCGTCAGATCAGGAAAGTATTCCTTAATACGGGTAGCAACAGAATAGGCTTCATTTTTAGCTTGACGTGTATTATTACCGGCATATACTTGCACACGATAACCCGAACTCTTAATCACTTTACGATCCTCAGAACCGCCGGGAATATACTCTGAACCAATCAATGCCTCAATACGGGCATCTTGATGAATAGTCACTTTACCTTGTCCCGATACATTACGCTCCAGACTTTTCACAATGTTATTCTGTGCAACAGAAAAACTTGCAAAAACAAAGCAGGCAATTAAAAATAAACCAAGCTTCTTCATAAATTGATAATTGATAGTGGATAATCGAATTTAAAAATGAATAGAGCGATAATTGACAACTGATTACTCAATTATCAATTATCAACTCCTCATTATCCATTAATTAATTGAATGCATCAATGATACCCTTGAAATCAGCAACTTTCAAAGCAGCACCACCAATCAAGCCACCGTCAACATCCGGATTAGCAAACAGTTCTTTTGCATTGGAAGCCTTACAACTACCACCATAAAGGATAGAACAATTTTCAGCAACTTCTTTTCCATACTTTTCAGCAACAAGTGAACGAATGAACGCATGAATTTCTTGCGCCTGAGCAGCTGAAGCAGTTTTACCTGTACCAATAGCCCAAACAGGTTCGTAAGCCAAAATGATCTTAGAGAAATCTTCTACAGACAGAGAGAATACAGATGCCAACTGAGCAGCAACGACTTCGTTTTGCTTGTTAGCCTCACGTTCTTCCAAAACCTCACCGATACAGAAGATCGGAGTCAAACCATTAGCCAAAGCCAATTTAACTTTCTCTGCCAAGATTTCTACTGTCTCGTGATAATAAGCACGGCGTTCCGAGTGACCGAGAATTACATACTTAGCACCTGTAGAAGCAACCATCGCGGCAGAAACTTCACCCGTATAAGCTCCAACCTCCTTGTCTGCACAGTTTTCTGCACCTACACCAATCTTAGCTGCATCTACTAACGGAGTTACAGATGCCAGGTGGATAAACGGAGTACAGATGATAACATCACAGTTCGGTTTTTCATTCGCCAATGTTTCATTTAGTTCTTTTGCAAGAGCAATACCCTCCTGGAGGGTTTTGTTCATTTTCCAGTTTCCTGCAACAATGTTCTTTCTCATTTTGTTTTTTATTTATTAAAAGGGTTAATATTACTTTATCACCTTATCACTTTTTATATTTCTTTTCCATTCACGGCGTTTTATTACCAGTATATCCACACAGATAACCATCGTTAAAGGAACAATAAACCACAACAATACATATCCGATGGTATGCCAATCATTTTCCAGTTTCTGTTGTCCTAATTCTATCTTATCAAGGCTATCAGTCAATACATACTCATCAGGCAAACGGGTATCACTCCATTTATTTAATATGACACCATCTTTTATCAATAATAATCCAGGGTTGGAACGGATAATTGTTTTTAACGTAATATCATCCATTTGGCAGAAAGGATATTCAGCACCGGTCTTCTCACGCCAAGAATCAATTTCATCTTCAGGTGAAGATGTCAAAGCATAAAAACCATATCCATGCTCTACACTATAATCATAGATTTCATTAATAAGATCGATATTACTGTCATCCGCTTCTTCAATACGATGGGCAACCAACAAGAAAGTGTATCCTTTATCCAGCAACACACTATCCGTTATATCTTCTCCCGTTTCCAGACTCATCATGGAAAAATCGTGGATAGGCGGTTCATAACCTTTCTCTTTCAAGATAGTACGCGTTTCTACAAAAGTCCATGTACTGTCCGGATAGTTTTCCAATGTAAACTTCTGCTTCTTCCCCTCTTTCTCCAAGATAAAATAACTTTCAAAAACACTAGGCTTAGCCCCTTTTGGTATCTCCATGGATGATTGAATATCAGTTCCTATCTTATAGGGACGAAAATCCAATATCGGCAAATATTGCAAACAATAAAAAGAGAGTGTAAAGACAAAAAGAAAAGTATACATAGAAACCATCCACTCCATCTTCATTGTTATAAAACGAACAATTTGTTCTCGTCCTCTGAAAATAGATATGGCAGCAATCAACAATATAATATTTTTGCCGAAAGTCTGCCAATTTGTCAATACCCAAACATCACCAAAACATCCACAATCGGATACTGGATTTGCTAACGCCAAATATAGCGTCAATGGAGTCATTACACACATCAAGAGAAGAGCCAGAGTAGAAGCTATCTTTCTGCGTATACCAAAGAACAAAAAAATACCGACACAAAATTCTATCGCCGATAGAATGATAGCAATAAGTAACGGCAAATATTTCGGAAACCAAGAAATAACACCAAAAGCCGTCAGATAGTCTTGTATCTTATAAAAAGAACCTAACGGGTCAACTGCTTTCACAAATCCGGAGAAAATAAACAACACTCCCAAGATAAAGCGGCATATATTCACCCAGACCTTCCAAATAATATGTTTCTTATCAGTCTCCAAACTCAATCTTTATCAAACCGAATACGGAATAATTAATCATATCCATGTAGTTGGCATCTACACCTTCTGAGACTAAAGTCTGTCCCGACAAACTTTCAATCTGCTTTGTACGATAGATTTTCATCAATATCAGATCTGTATAAGAGCTGACACGCATACTACGCCAAGCCTCATCATAATCATGATTTTTTGCAAGCATCAAGTCCAAAGAGGTCTTGGCATATTTGTCATATAATAACTTGGCTTCTTCATTTGTAATATCAGCAGATTCAGCATAACCAAGTTCTAATTGTATCAAACCAATAATCCCATAATTAACAATAGCAATGAACTCCGAACGAATACCTTCGTCCACCAACGTCACACCCTTGGTTTCAATACTTCTGATTCGGTTGGCTTTAATGAATATCTGATCGGTTACGGATGCCGGGCGAAGAATGCGCCATGCAGGACCGTAATCATGAAGTTTCTTAGAGAACAAGTCACGACATACAGCGATGACATGTTCAAATTGTTGCTTGGTATCTTTCATATCCTTACAAATAGACTGCAAAGGTATGAATAATTAAAGAAAAAAGAAAAGGGGGCACTCTAAATTATATTAAAGTCCCCCTACTTATAGAGATTGTTTACGTTTTAAGAAATCTGTTTTATGAACAACGCAATACTTGTCCCGGACGCAAAATTGTTTTACGCGTTATACGGTTCAATTTGCAAAGTTTGTCAATACTTGTTCCCTGACGGATAGCAATACGCCCCAAAGTATCACCTTTCTTTACCTTGTAGAACAACCCTTCACCCGAAGCCATGCTACGCGCCGTACTAGAACTACCTTTGGTTTTATGGAAAGTATAACTATCGGCAACTATATCTTGCTTTTCAAAATCGAACATTAATGCAGGATTGATAGGAATTCCCAGAAAACGGGTTTCAAAGTGAAGATGCGAACCGGTAGAACGTCCGGTATTACCTCCTAATGCTATCGGTTCCCCGGCCTTAACCAACTGATTGATTTCAACCAATTGCTTCGACAAGTGACCATAAACAGTTTCCAATCCATTATCATGGCGAATAACAACATATTTACCGTATCCACGACGACCTTGATTTTTAACGATACGAACCTTACCGTCAAAAGCCGCACGAATTGTATCTCCGACATAAACCTTTACATCCAGACCATAGTGCGCTCTTCTTCTGCGAGGACGATAGCCGAATACATCAGTAATACGATTATGTTCAGTGGGCATGTGGAAACCGGTCAAATCAAACGTATAACTTTCGGGGACAATAGCATTACCGTAAGCCTGTACAAGTTCGTTGTTCCAGCTCGGATACAAATCCAATCCCGGATACAAAGACTGCTCTACACGTATCTGTTTCTGTAAAGCCAATGAGTCTACACTTTTAAGTTTTCTGTCGATGGGAGCTTGACGGGCAATCAAGTCTTGCGAGAAAGAGTTCAAGCTGACCATTGCCATTGTTGCTAATAAAACTGTTTTAATCCAATTAAAATTCATCTGTTTCGCCATTCATTTTGATATCCGCATCGAGATATCCAAATTTATTTTTCAAAAATTCTCCCAAAGGTAACATTTCTCTCCCAAAAACAGTGTCTATCATTAACGATTTTTTAACGAGCAAGTAAAGAATTAGAGCACAAATATTACCTTAATCCCTTATAAATAGGGAGAATGCACACTAATATGTTTTACAACATAAAATGTAAATAAAGCGTATGTTTAACCGTTTTTTAGCTGATAGCCGCCCAATTAACGTTTGTTTTTCGCAATGCTTTCAACTGTCGCCACAAGATTTCATTTTCCGGGAGCGTTCCATTAGGATCCTCATCGACAACTGCCTGCGCTATGCCGCGAACATATTGTAATAATTGTCCGTCACGAGCAATATCGGCTATCTTCAAATCAAACGCAATACCACTCTGCTGTGTTCCTTCCAAATCACCTGGACCACGTAATTTCAAATCAGCCTCGGCTATTTCGAAACCATCATTGGTACGCACCATTATTTCCAAACGTTTTCGGGTATCTTCCGCCAGCTTATACCCTGTCACCAAAATACAATAAGACTGCTCCGCACCACGTCCTACCCGGCCACGAAGCTGATGGAGCTGAGATAGGCCGAAACGCTCCGCATTCTCTATAATCATCACCGAGGCATTGGGAACATTTACTCCTACTTCGATGACCGTAGTTGCCACCATAATCTGTGCTTCTCCTGAAACAAACAATTGCATTTGGGCATCTTTCTCAGCAGGTTTCATCTTTCCATGAACCTTGCAAACCTTACAATCCGGAAATTCTTCACAAATATGCAGATAGCCTTCTTCCAAATTTTTCAAGTCAATCTTCTCACTTTCCTTTATCAACGGATAAACAATATAAACCTGTCTGCCCTCCGCTATTTGTTTGCGCACAGAGTTATACAGACTCTCCCGCCGATTATCAAACTGATGTATCGTAGCAATCGGTTTTCTGCCCGGCGGCAATTCATCAATGACTGATACATCCAAATCGCCGTACAGCGTCATAGCCAATGTCCGAGGAATGGGAGTAGCCGTCATTACCAATACATGAGGCGGTTGCACATTCTTAGTCCACAGGCGAGCACGTTGAGCCACACCAAAACGGTGCTGTTCATCAATCACCACTAAACCCAATGAAGCAAAATTTACGGTATCTTCTATTACGGCATGTGTACCTATCAGAATTCGAACGTCTCCAGTCAACAATCCGGAAAGAATCGCCTCCCTATGTTTTCCTTTAATAGAACCAGTCAACAACTCTACTCGAATATCCATTCCATAAAGTAGTTCGCGAATGGTTTCGTAATGTTGATTCGCCAATATCTCAGTAGGAGCCATCATACATGCCTGATATCCGTTATCAAGAGCAATCAGCATACTCATCAATGCAACTAATGTTTTTCCACTACCTACGTCTCCCTGCAACAAACGGTTCATCTGTTTACCCGACCCCAAATCCCAACGTATTTCTTTCAAAACACGTTTTTGGGCACTAGTCAGCTCAAAAGGAAGATTGCGAGAATAAAATGTATTGAAAACCTCTCCCACTTTTTCAAAGATAAAACCACTATATTTTCGTTGCCGGTCTTTAGCATAACGGAGAATATTCAATTGAACATAAAAAAGTTCTTCAAACTTCAATCTATATTGCGCTTTACGCAACATATCAGGATTAGTAGGAAAATGAATATTTATCAGAGCATCTGTGAGTGAAATTAAATGATGTTCTGTCAGAATAGCAGGAGAAAGGGTTTCAGGCAACGGTTCTTGCAACTGCTGCACAATATTCTTCATCATCTTCTCAATCGCATGGGAATTGAGAGAACTCCGTTTCATTTTCTCCGTTGTATTATAATAAGGTTGCAACCCCATAGACGACAGTTTCAGTTCCGAAGCGGGATCAATATCAGGATGCGCAATATTAATTCTCCCGTTAAAGACAGAAGGCTTGCCAAATACTATATACTCCTGATGTACCTTATATTTTCCTATCAGATATTTTATTCCCTGAAACCATATCAAGTCTACCACTCCAGTTCCATCCGAGAAATGGGCAATCAAACGCCGCTGGCGTCCTTCGCCTGCCGTTTCAAAACCTAGAATTTCCCCTTTCAGTTGTATATAGGGCATTGTACCGTCAATCTCCAGAATATAATAAATACGGCTGCGGTCTACATATTTATAAGGAAAATAATACAATAAATCATGGAAAGAACAGATATTCAATTCCTTATTGAGTACCGAAGCACGCTGCGGTCCGACACCCGACAAATATTTTATGTCACGCGTAGCTAAATCAAACATGAATCCAAGAGAGCAGCAGCTATTTTTAAATCGAAAGGAGTGGTTATTTTAATATTCTCACGATTACCGGCAGTCAGGAAAACAGGAACTCCCAAAGCTTCCACGACCGAGGCATCATCCGTGAAGCGAGGAGAATAGGGTTGTTCGTATGCACGCTTCAACAGCTCTGCATCAAAAACCTGGGGTGTCTGCACTAATTTATACTCATCACGACTGACGGTTCGACTTTTATCGGCATCCAGATGACGTACAGTTTCTACTATATCTGTCACAGGAATCACCGCTTGCTTTTCTATTGCCAATGCATAACAACGGGTAATCACCTCCCGGGCAACGAACGGTCGTACCCCATCATGCACACCAACCAAACCGGGTGTCTTTACCAGTTTCAACCCGCTTTTTACCGAATGGAAGCGTGTCCTCCCCCCATCTGCAATGCTATGGGGCAATAAAAAATGATGCTTCCGGCACAATTCAGACCAATACGCCTGCTGACTGCACGGAAGCACCAGTATAATTTGTATCTCCGGATTACAGGTATAAAAAGCTTCTATCGTACGCATTAATACAGGTTTTCCTCCTATCGGGAGGAACTGTTTGGGGAGCTCTCCTCCCATGCGCAAACCTTTTCCACCGGCAACTATCAGAGCATACTCCATTTTATACACACATTGCTTCTTTCAACTCCTGCACTTTTTCTTTACCTTGCAACAACTCCACCACGGCTAGAGCAAGTTCCATAGCAGCCCCCGGCCCTTTACCGGTAATGATATTACCATCTCTTTCCACAAGTGCTCCGGTACATTCCGCACCTTCCAGATATTGTTCAAATCCCGGATAACAAGTTGCCTTCTTACCCTTCAACAATCCCAACTTGCCAAGTACCATGGGGGCGGCACAAATCGCAGCAATCGGTTTCTTTTCTTCGGCAAAACGCAAAACAAGTCTACGCAGTTCATCACATTTTTCTAAAGTAGCAGCCCCCGGCATACCACCCGGAAGCAATACCAGCTCCGCATCAAAGAAATCGCAATTCACCACGTTCCTATCACAAAGCACCGGTACATCATGAGCTCCTGTCACTATTTCATCAGGGGTTACTGTCACCATTTCCACATTCAAGCCTGCACGTCTCATGACATCAACAGAAGTGAAAGCTTCAATTTCCTCAAATCCATCTGCAAAAAATACATAGACTGTACCCATAATTATTCCTCCTCTTATTTTAAATTAAAATAATATGTTATCGTTCCCGTCTGATTGTTCAAACCACTCACTACATTAAAACGCGCTTTTTTTGCAGCATCTTCCGCAGCTTTCCTCAAAGCGGGATTTACAGTATTGGTTTGCCGGTTTATACTTGTTGCAATTACCTGTCCCGCAGGATTTACGGTGATAGTAACCACAACCCTGCCTTCATCCTGCACATTATACACCGGTCGTGGTAAACCGCCTTCACCTATAGAACGTCCACCCAGATTAAATGTTCCATAACCTCCGACTCCTGAAGTAGAACCACTATCTGAGTTACCTGTAGGGCTACCCTGTATACCGGTTCCTTCCGTATTACCTTTACTACCCATCTGCGCACCTTTTCCAAAAGCGCCTGCAACACGTTTACGGGTAGCCTCTTCAGCCGCTTTCCGTTCTTGTTCGGCCTTTTCTTCGGCAAGTCTCCGAGTCTCCTTGGCTTCCTCAGCAGCCGTTTTTTCTGGTTTCTTCACCTCTTTTTTCTTCTCCTCAGCTTTCGGTTTTATGGCAACGGTTTCTTCATCTTCCTGCGTAATCATATTTTGTTCCATCGTCTCCTGCACCTCAGGGGCAACTTCTTCAGGCATCACATCAACTTTTACTAAAGAAGGGTCAGCACTGCCCAACGCATCAGGCACCTCTCCCAACATCACAGGAACGCCACCCTCTTCAGATTGTTCGGGCAACGTAAATCCAACCAAAATCAAAAGGGCAATAAAAGCGACATGCACCAATAGCGCACCCACCATTCCTATATATTTTCCTTTCTTCTTCTGATCCATTATTTTCCCTCCGGCGGACGGGTAGCCAACACCATTTTGAAATGATTTTCATTGGCTATATTCAATACTTTAACGATTTCTCTATAAGGCACCGCCTCATCAGCATACAGCGCCACATACATTTCCGGTTCTTTCTCCGCACACGACTGCAAGAAAGGAGTCAATTCATCCAGCGTCAACGACTGTTCCTTGTCATTACCGAATGCAGCATAGAAATTCAGATCTTTATCAATAATAACTCTAGTCAGCGGCTTGGCAGAGGTTTGCTGTTTACCCTGCGGAAGCAATACCTTTATAGCATTGGGTGATACAACCGTAGACGTAATCATAAAGAAAATCAATAGCAGGAAAATAACATCCGTCATGGATGCCATACTGAAATTAGGCGATATTTTAGCTCTCCGTTTTAACATGGTTCGTTCAATAAATCCATGAATACCATTGTCTTAGCTTCCATTTTATTCACTACGCCATCCACCAAAGTTACCAAGTAATTGTAGGCAAACATAGCGATGATCCCCACTATCAAACCACCTACCGTAGTAATCATGGCTTCATAAATACCACCGGAAAGCAAAGTGATATCAATATTATTACCGGCATTCGCCATTTCGTAGAAAGCGCGCACCATACCCGTCACAGTTCCGAGAAATCCAATCATCGGAGCACCTCCCGAAATGGTAGCCATAATCGTCAGCCCCTTCTCCAGTTTTGCCACCTCAATGTTACCTACATTTTCAATGGCAGCCTGCACATCATTTACCGGACGCCCCAAACGACTGATACCTTTTTCAATCATACGGGCCGAAGGTGTATTAACACTACGGCAATAAGCAATAGCCGCCTTTATTTCTCCACCCAAGATATAATCCTTAATTTTATCCATAAACATCGGATCTTCCTTACCTGCCTTACGAATTACATAATTTCGTTCAAACAGGATGTAGAAACAGACAACGGACAACAGCCCGAGAACAATCATAATCCATCCACCTTTAATGGCCATACTCCACAAATTCATTTCGTCGGGAGTCCCAACAGGAGTAAGCACCGGATTGCCACCGGCAATCGAATCGGTCAAAGCCGAAGCCGCTTGAAACAATAACACCATATTCATCATCAGCGAAGACAATTTTTATATTCTTGAATAGTACGTTCCAATCCCAAATACAGAGCATCACTGATCAACGCATGACCGATAGAAACTTCATCCAACCATGGAATGTTCTGATAGAAATAGTTCAAATTTACCAAACTCAGGTCATGACCTGCATTCAAACCCAAGCCTAAACTACGGGCAACCTTCGCAGCTTCCACAAAAGGAGCTACCGCAGCTTCTTTGCCTTGGAGGTAAGCAGTAGCGTATGGTTCGGTATAGAGTTCCACACGATCGGCACCAGCCTTCGCGGCATACTCTATCATTTCCGCATCGGTTGATACGAAAACAGAAGTACGGATACCCGCATTATTAAATTCATCCAGAACCTCTGCCAAGAAACTTTGATTGGTTTTTGTATCCCATCCGGCATTTGAAGTCAATTGTGCAGGAGTATCCGGAACCAACGTAACTTGATGCGGTTTTACTTTCAGAACCAAGTCGATAAATTCCGGTGCGGGATACCCCTCTATGTTAAACTCCGTACGTAGCAACGGACGCAAATCATAAACATCGCTTTTACGAATGTGCCGTTCATCAGGGCGCGGATGTACCGTTATACCATCAGCACCAAAACTTTCACAATCCAACGCTACCTTAACCACATTCGGGACATCGCCCCCACGTGCATTCCTCAACGTTGCTACCTTATTAATATTTACACTTAATCTAGTCATAATTCGGTCTATAGTTTGGGGCAAAAGTACAAATAATAGCGATATGTTGGCAGCATTCTGAGAAAAAAATAGCATCTTTGCGCATCACAATAACAGAATTCACTATGAAATTTGCCATATTTGGAAATACTTATCAAGCCAAAAAATCATCCCATGCCGAAAACTTGTTCCGCTTGTTGGAACAACACAAGGCACAGCTCTGCGTGTGCCGTGAATTCTATCAATTCCTGACTTCGGATTTACACCTCAACATTCCCCCTGCCGAATTGTTTGATGGTGATGACTTCTGTGCCGACATGGTTATCAGTATAGGCGGAGACGGTACTTTTTTGAAAGCAGCCAGTCGTGTAGGTAAGAAAAACATTCCCATTCTCGGTATCAATACAGGTCGTCTGGGGTTTCTGGCTGATATCTCTCCCGAAGAAATGGAAGAGACTTTTGACGAAATTTATAACAACCACTATAAGGTAGAAGAACGCAGCGTGCTGCAACTGAAATGCGATGATGAAAACCTGATGAAGTCGCCATACGCACTCAATGAAATTGCCGTTTTGAAACGTGACAGTTCATCCATGATTAGTATCCATACCGCCATCAACGGCGCACATCTCACAACCTACCAGGCCGACGGTCTGGTAATTGCCACTCCTACTGGTTCCACCGCTTATTCGCTTAGCGTAGGCGGTCCTGTTATTGTACCACACAGTAAGACCATTGCCATCACTCCCGTTGCGCCTCATAGTCTGAATGTGCGTCCCATCGTCATCTGTGATGATTGGGAAATCACTCTTGACGTGGAGAGCCGCAGCCATAACTTCCTGGTAGCCATCGACGGTCGTAGTGAAACATGTAAGGAAACCACCCGTCTGAATATTTCACGGGCAGATTACAGTATAAAGGTTATTAAACGTTTCAACCATATATTCTTCGATACGCTTCGTAATAAAATGATGTGGGGTGCAGATGTGAGATAACCCCAGCCCGGACTATCGCTCCAAGATTCGTTAACCTTTAAATACTACTTTATGAAAAAGAACTTCTTCACTGGAAATCTCCGAAGTATACTCTACTTTTGGAGTTTGACACTTGCGCTGAATATTTTTGCATAAGACAATTTGTCTGCATTATTACCTTACCCCAACCACATCGAACAACGGGAAGGCACTTTCTCCATATCGGCAAACGAACAGATTGTTATCAATTCCGACGAACTGATATTTGCAGCCAACGAATTGCAATATATCTGCAACCAATGGTTCAGTATCGAACTACCAACCGGGGAGAGCGGAAAAATCAGGCTGATACTCAATGAATAATTTGACGGGAAAGAACACTTTGCCGATAAAGTGGCACAACCGTGCCAATAAGGTGGCACAACTTTGCCACAACATTGGCACGGTTGTGCCACCTTATTGGCAACACTTAATTCTATAACAACAATGGGGCTGTCCTTTATCGGACAGCCCCATAAACAGTTTTTCAGTCATCTATATATACGGATCACCTGAAAATCCCTTTTATTTTTTCTTCGGCAACTGTTGCAGTAAACAATCTACCGCTGTTTTCAGTTGGGTATCATTTCCCGTTATGGCATCTTCTGGTGTATTATATACCAGTATATCAGGTTGCAAAGTGTGATTTTCCAGATAATTTCCTTGCATATCCATACAACCTACTTGAGGAATACCGAATACGATGCTAGAGTCAATCTGGCGCTCCCACCAAACGGCAGTCATGGTTCCAGCAACAGGAGTACCTACCAACTTGCCGATTTCCAATGCCTTGTACACAAAAGGAGTGCCGTGTGCATTACTATAATTATCTTCACAAACCAGCATACAGGAAGGTTTTAACCATTTATTGAACGGATCACTGCCGATATACTGCCCGCGCGGTACAAAACGCTGATACTCTTTTCCGCTAAGTAAAGTAACGACATCGTCATGGAGCCATCCGCCACCATTATGACGTACGTCTACCACAACCGCTTCTTTATTGCGGTAACGTCCCAAAAGTTCGGAATAGATTTTCCTGAAGCTCGGACTGTCCATACCTTTGATATGAACATAACCGACGCGTCCACCGGAAAGTTCTTCCACCTTCTTACGGCAAGTTTCTACCCAACGTTTATAAAGGAGTTCATTCTGTGCACCATAGGAAATAGGTTTGATAGTTTCTTCAAAGCGTTTCTTTGTATCGGGATTATAAACAGAAAGAATGACTTTACGATTGACCTTTCCTTCCAATAACGGGAAATAATCAGCACCTGCTTTTATAGCAACACCATCTATTTTCTCAATGATACAACCTGGAACAACATCTGTTTTTTTCCTCGTCAAAGGACTTTGGGCTATAATCTCTTTAATTTTCAATCCCTCACCGCTATAAGCGTCATCATAGAATACTCCCAAAGCGGCTGTGGGCAATGCGTCTCCCCAAGCGGAATAGCGTGCCCCCGTATGGGAAGCGTTCAGCTCACCCAACATTTCACTCAACATCTCAGCAAAGTCATAGTTATTATTGATATATGGCAAAAAACGCTTATAGCTTTCTTTAAATCCGTTCCAATCGGTACCATGCAGGCTTTCCACATAGAACTTGTCATCCACCTGCCGCCATACATGATCAAAAATATACTCACGTTCATCATACGGACGATACTCAAAGAATGCCTCAAATCCTATCTGGGTAGTTTTTCCACCACCGATTTCTATTTTTTTCATTCCCCCACCACTGCAAAGATAGATGTTTTTTCCTTCTTTGTCAGGCTGTAAGGCGCCACCGCCTACACCCTTCAGGAATATACTCGTAGTATTTTCTTTCAAGTCATGTTTCCAAAGGTCAAAACCTCCTTCGAAAGCAGCCAGATAGTAAAGGGCGTCACCTTTTGGAGTAAGCAGGGCATCACCCATATGTGAAGAATTGACAGTGAGACGTACTATACGGTCAAAACGGTTCTCCAAATCGAGTTTCAACGGTTCTGCTTTCTTGTCCTTTTCGGTATCATCTTTTTTTCCGGACTCTTGTTTATCTCCTTTTTTCTTGGTTTCCTTTTTGTCTTTTTTATCCTTTTCTTCCTTCTTAACTTTCTCGGCTTCTTCCAACAATGCCAAATCTTCCTTATTCATAAGGAAACGGTCGTAGGCATCAGCATCGAAGAACATGATGTAAGTATCGAACTCCGCTCCCCAACTACCATGGCTACGGTATCCGGCACGGTCACTTCTCCATATCATGGCCTTTCCACCCAATACCCACTTGGCACGACCGTCGGTATATCCGCTCTCGGTGAGGTTTACCATTTCGCCTTTTCCATCGGCATGCAGAAGAACGACATCCTTATTGTTCCATCCCCCAACACCGATGAAGTCCGCAAGAATCCATTTGCCGTCCGGACTCCATTGATACCATTGGTCACCGTCAGAATAGGAATACTGATATTTGGCATCCATCACGGTACGCACCGCTTTACTCTTCAGATTAATAATACGGATAGCGGTACGGTTTTCCAAAAAAGCGACTTCCTTTCCATCCGGACTATATTGTGGTTGGAAAGAAGTCAGTTTTGAATTAGTCAATCTTTCTTCCTTCAAATCCGTGGCATATGCAAAAAGTTTCTCCTCTTTACGCACAATGGTAGAGGTATAGAGTTGCCAAAGCCCGTTTCGTTCAGAAGCATAAACCAGAGAACGACCATCGGGAGCAAAGTCGATATCCCGTTCTTGGCAAGGAGTATTTGTAATCTGCTTAGTAGTTTTATAATCTACAGAAGTTACATAGACATCACCACGCAAAATGAAAGCAACTTCTTTTCCACCTGGAGAAACCGCCATTTCCGTAGCTCCATAATTTCTAATCTGGCGGATAAGATCTTTATCGGTTTTATCGGAAACAATATTCACATTCACTTTCTGCGGTTTTCTACCAACTGTCATCGTATAGATTTCTCCATCATAACCATAGCAAAGCCTACCGTCGTTTGCCATACTGAGGAAACGAACCGGTTGCTTGGTGTGATAAGTGACTTGTATAGCTGACGAAGTACCGGAAACACGTTGATAAACATTGAACGTTCCGTTCTCTTCACTCAAATAATAAAATGACTTGCCGTCGGCAGCCCATACGGGCTCGCGGTCTTCGCCCTCAAAAGTGGTTTGCCGCTGATAGAGCGGCTTCTTACCCGGAGTGTACATCCATACGTCACGCGCAATAGGTGATTTTTGGTGTTTACGCCAATAATCTTCATAACCTTTTTTATCCTGATAGAGTATCACACCATCTTTGTTGACAGAAATGTGCTCCATCGGTATGGACGAAAACAGGACAGGACGCCCTCCTTTCGTCGAGACCTGATATATTTGTTTGAACTGTCCGTTGGAAGGGAAAGTAATGCTCTCGGCAGCAGGCATGATGTCTGCAGAAAACAAAACGTGACCGGTATCGCTGAAAGCAACAGGTGTTTCACTTCCGGAATGGGTCGTCAACCGACAGGGTTCTCCCCCGTCCTTGGAAACAAGAAAAACATCCAGACTTCCCATACGATCGGATGCAAAAGCAATCTGCTTACTATCAGGACTCCATACCGGTGCTGTATCGTATGCCGGATTGGTAGTAATTTGCAGCGCTCGTCCGCCTGTGGTAGGGACGGTATAAATATCACCTTTATAAGTGAAAGCAATAGTAGTTCCATCAGGAGCAATGGCACAATTACGCAGCCAAAGTGGAGATTCTTGCGCATAAGTAGTAACAGTAAAAAAAAGAGCAGCAATAGATAATTGTATTTTCCTCATATTAATTTGATTTCGGTTTTCTTTTATAACAAGATAATGAAAAAACCTCACGACTTTCTATAAAGAAAGGTTCGTGAGGTCTACTTATTTTTCCAAGTTACCCTCAATTAGAGAGCACCTACTTCTTTCAATGCAGCATTTGTCTTATGAACGGCAGCGGCGCTGGCAGCAAATTTAGCTTTTTCATCAGCGGTCAGTTCCAATTCAACAATTTTCTCGATACCATTCTTACCAAGAATTACAGGTACACCGATACAGATATCTGATTCACCGTATTCCCCTTCCAAATATACAGAGCAAGGAATCATCTTCCTTTGGTTGTGAATGATAGATTCTACTACATATGCACCAGCAGCACCCGGAGCATACCAAGCAGATGTACCCAACAACTTAGTCAGAGTAGCCCCTCCCACCATAGTAGAAGCTACTACTTCGTTCAGTTTCTCTTCACCTAACAATGTGCTTACTGGTTGACCTTTGTAAGTAGCTAAACGAGCCAACGGAATCATAGTAGTATCACCATGACCACCAATAACTATACCTTCCACTTCGTTGGCGTTGCAGCCCAAAGCCTGAGACAAGAAATATTTGAAACGGGAGCTATCCAAAGCACCACCCATACCGATGATGCGATTCTTAGGAACACCCAAAGATTTCAGTGACAAATAAGTCATAGTATCCATCGGGTTAGAAATAACTACAAGAATAGCATTGGGAGAATATTTCAAAATGTTCTGCGCAACCGATTTAACGATACCTGCATTTACACCAATTAATTCTTCACGAGTCATACCCGGCTTACGGGGAATACCTGAAGTAATAACAACAACATCGGAGTTAGCAGTCTTTTCATAATCGTTGGTACAACCTACAATAGTGGTGTCGAAGCCCAACAGTTGAGCAGTCTGCATCATATCCATTGCTTTACCTTCCGAAACGCCTTCTTTCACATCCAGCATTACCACTTCGTCAGCCACTTCATTAAAGGCCAACACATTAGCGCATGTAGCACCTACGTTACCTGCACCTACTACGGTTACTTTTGACATAATTTCTAAAGTTTTTTTGTTTAATAAGTGTTCTTTTAAAGATGCTACAAAAGTACAACGACATTCCTAATTAAAGAAATTTTTCCGTAATAATTTTAGTTAAATGCACATTTAGTTACTGATTAGTGATTAATGATTAATGATTAATGATTAATTTTGCCAACGATTAGGATGGTGACCAATTATCTCCCATCATTAATTATTAAACATTAATCATTAAAAAAGATGGCGACTAATAAAAATACGCTCCAAATTGTTGTCGGGAGTCTTTTGATACTATTATTGATAGTAGTAACTGTACTATTTGTTTTCGAGAAACAGTCCAAGAATGAACTCGTTCAGGAATTCGAGTTAGAAAAGGAAGACTTGGAAAATCAATATACAGACTTTGCAAAACAATATGATGAATTGAAACTAACCGTTTCCAATGACTCTCTTTCCGCACTACTGGAACAAGAACAGTTGAAGACACAACGCTTGCTGGAAGAGTTGCGTACAGTAAAAAGCAGTAATGCAACCGAAATACGCCGCCTAAAAAAAGAATTGGCAACGTTACGTAAGGTTATGATTGGTTATATCAACCAGATAGACTCTCTGAGCCGCCTGACCACTCACCAAAAAGAAGTTATCGCAGACGTTACGCGGAAGTATAATGACGCTTCCCGGCAAATCAACAATCTTTCCGAAGAGAAAAACACCTTAAATAAGAAGGTAACTCTTGCCGCCCAATTAGATGCAACGAATATCAATATTCAAGCTACCAACAAGCGGGGCAAGATTGCCAAGAAGGTGAAAGATATCGTGAAATTCAAAATCAACTTTACCATCGTAAAGAATATTACTGCAGAAACCGGTGAACGCACGCTTTATATCCGTATCACGAAGCCCGATAACGATGTATTGACCAAAAGCGCTTCCAACACTTTCCAATACGAAAACCGGCATTTGGTATATTCCATTAAGAAATACATTGAATATAACGGTGAAGAACAAGATGTTACAGTCTATTGGGATGTAGAAGAATATCTATATGCAGGTGTCTACCGTGCAGATATTTTTGCCGATGGAACGCTTATCGGATCACAATCATTCAATTTAGATTAAAAAAGGTCTAAATTATTTTGCAATATCATTGAAAGCCTATACATTTGCATCGTTGTTTATGCAATTATTGTTGCTATACCAATAACAATTTTATCACCTTATTATAATGTATAGACCCAATGAAAAAGTTCTTCTGTTTCATCTGGTTGACTTGCCTGACGCTTCCCATGGTCGCACAGGAGGTTTTGAGTTTGGATAGTTGCCGTGCATTGGCAATTGCCAACAACAAAGAATTGTTGATTAGCCAGGAAAAAATCAATGCGGCACACTATCAGAAAAAAGCGGCATTCACCAATTATCTGCCCAATATTTCTGCATCGGGCGGATATATGCGTAATCAGAAAGAATTTTCTTTACTGAGCGATGCACAAAAAAGTGCACTCGGTTCTGTGGGGACACAGGTCGGTGGTGCTTTACAAAATGGTATCCAAGAAATGTTGACCCAACATCCTGAATTGATACAAAATCCTCAACTCATGGCAATCCTCCAGTCATTAGGAAGTACAGATATCGCTACGCCGCTCAATGGTTTGGGGCAATCTCTCGTTGATGCTTTTCGTACAGACACGCGCAATATATATACTGGAGCATTGACCCTGACACAACCTTTGTATATGGGTGGTAAAATACGGGCTTACAACAAAATCACCAAATATGCAGAGGAACTGGCACAGCAACAGCATAACACCGGTATACAGGAAGTCATTTTGAGTACAGACCAGGCATACTGGCAAGTGGTATCCCTCGCCAGCAAAAAAAAGTTGGCGGAAGGTTACCTCGAATTATTACAAAAGTTGGAAAGTGATATCGACAAGATGATTGTTGAGGGAGTAGCCACCAAAGCCGACGGCTTATCTGTCAAGGTAAAGGTGAATGAGGCTGAAATGACTTTGACTAAAGTTAACGATGGTTTGAGCCTTGCCAAAATGTTGCTTTGCCAACTGTGCGGACTTGATCTTAGTTCTTCCATTACGCTGGCTGATGAAAAGAAAAACGACTTGGGCATTGTTCCGGTAGTAGAAAAAAATATTGATATCAATAATGTTTATGCTACCCGCCCGGAAGTACGCAGTCTGAAACTTGCTACTCAAATTTACAAGCAGAAAGTCAACGTTACCCGTGCGGAATTTCTTCCGTCCGTTGCTTTGATAGGCAACTATATGGTAACCAATCCCTCCGTCTTCAACAGCTTTGAAAAGAAATTCAAAGGAATGTGGAATGTAGGCGTCATGGTTTCCCTTCCTATCTGGCATTGGGGTGAAGGTATTTATAAAGTAAAAGCCGCTAAATCGGAAGCGCGTATCACGCAATACCAATTGGACAATGCCAAAGAAAAGATAGAATTACAAGTTAACCAATCTGCTTTCAAAGTGAACGAAGCTGCCAAAACGCTCATCATGGCCGAAAAAAATCTGGAGAAAGCCAATGAGAACCTACGCTATGCTACCCTTGGATTTGAAGAGGGGGTAATACCGGCAAGCAATGTGCTTGAAGCGCATACTGCCTGGCTTTCTGCTCAATCGGAAAAGATAGATGCACAGATTGATGTGAAGTTGACGGAAATCTATCTGAAGAAGGCTACAGGGAATTTACAATTCGACAATTTACGATCAGGCGATTAATAAACGTCAGTTAATCGTGAGTTGGAAATTGTAAATAGTAAATCAACGTAGTTTCAATCGGAGCTATATATTCATAAAGAATGAAGTGATTTTTGAACGAAGCGAAATTGTAAATTGTAAAATCGTAAATAAAATGTTGGATACAAAATCACAAAACAGTAACATGCTACTGGCATTTCTCACACTGACGGGAGTGATTGCCATAGTTGCTCTTGTGGGCTTCTTCATGCTCCGCAAAGGGCCGGAGATTGTACAGGGACAAGCAGAAGTAACGGAGTATCGCGTATCAAGCAAAGTACCGGGACGTATTCTGGAATTTCGAGTGAAAGAAGGGCAGAATGTGCAAGCTGGAGATACCCTTGCCATTCTGGAGGCACCCGATGTGCAAGCCAAGCTTGAACAGGCACGTGCCGCCGAAGCTGCCGCACAGGCACAGAATGAAAAAGCTCTGAAAGGTGTCCGTCGGGAACAGATACAGGCTGCCTACGAAATGTGGCAGAAAGCACAGGCAGGACTTGTCATTGCAGAAAAATCTTATAAACGGATAAGAAATTTGCACGATCAAGGAGTGATGTCTGCACAAAAACTGGATGAAGTTACTGCCCAACGTGATGCAGCCATAGCTACCGAAAAAGCAGCTAAAGCACAATATAACATGGCCAAGAACGGTGCCGAACGTGAAGACAAAGCCGCCGCTGCCGCATTGGTGGAACGTGCTAAAGGAGTTGTTGCTGAAGTAGCATCGTATATCAAGGAAACTTACTTGATAGCACAAACCGCCGGAGAGGTATCCGAGATATTCCCCAAAGTAGGTGAATTGGTTGGGACAGGCGCCCCCATCATGAATATTGCTACATTGGATGATATATGGGTAACTTTCAATGTACGCGAAGATTTGTTGCAAGGACTAGGCATGGATACTGAATTTGAAGCATTCATCCCCGCCCTCGACAAGAGCATACGCTTGAAGGTATATTATATGAAAGACCTCGGCACATACGCTGCCTGGAAAGCAACTAAAACGACCGGGCAGTTCGACCTAAAAACATTTGAGGTAAAAGCTTCCCCGCTGGAAAAAATAGAGGGATTAAGACCGGGAATGAGTGTGATTTTGAAAAAGTGATAAAGTAGCAAAGTGGTAAAGTGGTAATGGAAAGAGATAAAAAACATATAGCCTTATGGAACGTGGCGAAACGTGAATGCCGCCGTCTCGTCTCCCGCCCACTCTACCTGTTCTGTATGGTTATTGCACCATTGTTCTGTTATATATTCTTCACTACACTTATGGACTCCGGTCTACCTACCGATATGCCTGTAGGTGTGGTAGATCAGGATATGACATCTACCACCCGCCAACTGGTGCGCAACCTGGACGCTTTTGAGCAGACAGCCGTCATAGCTCATTATCCTAATGTCAACGATGCACGTACCGCCATGCAACGAGGAGAAATCTACGGTTTTTTCTATATCCCCCAAGGTACTACCGCCCAAGTACAGGCACAACGCCAACCTAAGGTTTCTTTTTATACCAACAACACCTTGCTTATTGCCGGTTCACTCTTGTTTAAGGATATGAAGATGATGAGCGAGTTGGCATCAGGAGCAGCTGCACGCACCGCTTTGTACGCCAAAGGCGCCACCGAAGATCAAGCTATGGCATTTCTCCAACCCATCGTCATAGATACACACCCACTCAACAACCCGTGGTTGAATTATTCTGTATATCTGTGCAACACCTTTGCCCCCGGTGTGTTAATGTTACTTATTTTTATGATTACAGTTTACTCCATCGGTGTAGAGATTAAGCATCGTAGCGCCCGCGAGTGGCTGCGCATGGGTAACAATTCCATCTGGATTTCCCTTGCCGGAAAGTTGTTACCGCATACAGCGATATTCTTTTTAATGGGTATATTATATAATGTATATTTATATGGATATCTGCATTTCCCCTGCAACAGTGGCATCCTTCCGATGTTACTTGCTACGCTTTGCCTGGTATTGGCATCGCAAGGCATGGGCGTATTGATGATTGGTACTTTGCCTACCTTGAGATTGGGACTTAGTTTTGCCTCACTCTGGGGAGTACTTTCTTTTTCGATGTGCGGACTGTCATTCCCTGCCATGGCGATGCACCCCGTACTGCAAGGATTGGCAAATCTGTTCCCGTTGCGTCATTATTTCCTCATCTATGTAGACCAAGCACTCAATGGTTACCCGATGATTTACTCATGGGTGAACTATGTAGCTTTACTTATATTCATGATGCTTCCATTCCTTATAGCTCATCGGCTGAAAGAAGCATTAATTTACTATAAATACGTACCGTAATGAAGCATCTGACGTTCAAACAGAAAGTTGTTCAAGGTATCTATGATATGTTCTATATCTGGAAACAGGAATTTCGTACGACCTTTCGTGACCAGGGTGTGCTTATCTTCTTTGTACTTGTCCCTATAGTGTATCCGTTGATATACGCATTTATCTATACCAACGAAACCATCCGTGAAGTACCTGCTGTGGTAGTGGACAACTCACGTAGTGCATTAAGCCGCGAATACCTGCGAAAAGTGGATGCCAGTCCCGAAGTGAATATCGTGACTTATTGCGCCGACATGGAGGAAGCCAGACTGATGCTGAAAGATCGGAAGGCGTATGGCATCATCTATATTCCGACTCATTTTAGTGACGATATAGCGCGTGGTAAGCAGACTCAGGTCAGTCTTTTCTGTGATATGAGCGGATTGCTTTACTATAAAGCTTTACTGAACACTAATACAAACGTATCTTTAGAGATGAATGCGGATATCAAGATTGAACGTGCCGGAAACACTACCGACCGCCAGGATGAGATAACTGCCTATCCGATAGAATATGAGGATGTCACGCTATTCAATCCTACCAATGGCTTTGCCGCTTTCCTGATACCTGCCGTACTGGTATTGATTATCCAGCAAACTTTACTGTTGGGTATCGGATTGTCTGTAGGAACCGCCCGTGAACATAACCGTTTCAAAGATTTAGTACCTATCAACCGACATTACAACGGTACTCTACGAATTGTAATGGGAAAAGGCCTGAGCTACTTCATGGTATATTCACTTGTGGCAGTATACATCTTATGTGTAGTACCTCGCCTATTCAGCCTCAACCAAATACCTATCCCCGGAGTGCTGACTTTATTTACCTTACCCTATTTGGGTGCTTGTATCTTCTTTGCAATGACGGCCTCCATCGCCATCCGTAACCGGGAAACGTGTATGTTGTTATTTGTATTTACATCCGTACCTTTGCTTTTCCTTTCCGGTATTTCATGGCCAGAGACAGCCATGCCCGCATTCTGGAGATATTTTTCATATATCTTCCCTTCGACATTCGGAATCAACGGATATGTACGCATTAACAGTATGGGGACTACACTCAATGAAGTAGCTTTCGAATATCAAGCCTTGTGGCTACAAACAGGTTTCTATTTCATTACAACCTGTCTGGTTTATCGATGGCAGATACTCCGAAGCAGAAAACACGTGATTGAAGAGTATAAAAAATACAAAAGCGAAGAAAAAGCCGTTTCACTGTAAGTTCCTTTTTGATTTTGCATCAATTAACGTTGAAAGAAGCATGTTCATACGAAACTTTCGTACTTTTGAGAAAAAATCAAAATAGTATGAGACAAACACTTTCAATTATCATCGGCTTGTTGTTATGCTGTACTCTCCAAGCCAAAAACAGGGTTATAGAGCAACCCCCGTTCTGCGTAAGAAACAACACTTCTATCGAAGTTAGTAAGATTGTATTGAGCGACACCGCTACTATTCTTCATATTTATGCCAATTATCGGCCTAAATACTGGATAAAAATAGCTTCGAGCAGTTATTTGAAAGACAATAATGGAGAAACTTATCTCTTGCGTTCAGGGATAGGTATCACACCGGACAAAGAATTCTGGATGCCAGAATCGGGCGAAGCTGAATTTCAGTTGGTATTTCCTCCCTTACCTGATACAATTACCAGCATTGATTTCACGGAAGGCGAAAAGGTAGACAACGGATACAGTATTTGGGGTATACAACTTAAAGGTAAGAAGTTACCAACATTGGTATTACCCAAGAATGCGGTAGTACACAAAATCGACAAAAATCTCGGACTACCCGAACCTGTCATCCAATATGGGAAAGGAACTTTAAAAGGTAAGTTGCTGGAGTATCATACCGGAATGTTCTCACGTCCTATAAACATAATGTTGTTTGAAAGCGTCAAAGGAGATGTATCCCAAGTACCATTGACTATAGATGCTGAAGGCAACTTTAATCAGGAGATTATTTTAGCAGCAACCACTCAATGTAATATGTATCTGCCCGGTAGTAATAATAAGCTCGTATTCTTTATGGAACCCGGCAAGGAAACCGAAGTATACATCAACCTACGTGAACTTTCGCGCCAACAGTCCAAATTCCACAAACTGGAGAAAAACCGTGATAAGCTATTTTATATTAACGGTCCATTGGCTGCCACAGCACAAGAAATGAGTGAAAAGGTATATACTCCTGACCTACGGGAACTGAATTTCCGTAATTTAAAGGCTATAAACGGTATGAGTTTCACCGATTTTAAAGCATACACTCTACAACAAGTGGATAGCATTCAGCGGAAAACAGACAATTTACCTGTAAGTAAAGCCACTCACGAGTTACTGAGTATCAACAATAAAATGTCTATAGTAGCTGCACTACGAGGTGCTGCAAGTACAATGACTTCTGCTGCCATAGCCTCCGGAAACATTAAACGCGAAGAAGCAGAAATTTTTTTTCAGGAACTTATGAAGAAATATCCGGCAGACTATCTTGCAAACATCGACATAAACTATTTGAATGAACCGCAATCTATTTTGGCGGATATGTATTACTATCTGGTTATAATCTATTCTCGCGATATTGAAAAAATCGCCAAAGAATGCGGAACAGACAAAGGCATTTTCTTCGATGTAGCCCAAGTAACTCCCCTCTACCGTAAAATCAAAGAGTATAACCCTCTCACAGAAGAAGATAAAATAAGTATTTCCGCTTTGCCACAAACTTATCAGGAAATGTTGACTGTAGCCAATGACAAACTGCTCGCCAAAATCGAAGCCAACAAGAAAAAGACCGGATTTACCATAAACGAAGCAGGTGAAGTGAGTAATGAAGATTTGTTTGCTTCTATCATCAGCAAGTTCAGAGGTAAAGTTCTTCTGGTAGATTTCTGGGCCACCTGGTGCGGTCCATGCCGTATGGCAAATAAAGCGATGATTCCCATGAAAGAGGAATTGAAAGACAAGGATATTGTTTACCTGTATATCACCGGCGAAACTTCCCCATTAGGAACATGGAACAATATGATTACTGACATCCACGGCGAACACTACCGCCTGACACAAACCCAATGGGACTATCTGAGCAAGAGTTTTGAGGTAAGAGGTGTGCCCACTTACCTGATTGTTGACCGTGAAGGAAACATCAAATACAAGCAAACAGGTTTTCCAGGAGTTGAAACAATGAAAAAAGAATTACTGAAAATAGTCAAATGATTGGAATTAATAAACAACTCATATTCTACGCTTTCTTATGCATTCTTCCATTAACGGGGAATGCACAAGAAGGTTCCAAAGAATATCTGAAAGAAGTACTTGCCAATTTAAATAAGATAAAATCGGCAATTTATCTCTGCCAATCCGAAAATTGGCAACCGGGAGATACACTTCCACTCTCTGTCTATCAAATACTTTGTCAGGAGATCGACAACCCAGAAGACACAACAGTAGGTTGTGTATATACATATGGCAATCCGGTACAATCTGGACAGATAGAGTTTGCATACGACGGTAATCAAAAGTTTGATTTCTTCCACGAGAATAAAGGGGTAATCGTAGACGATTTTACATTCAGACCTCTACCCTTCCGGCTTGTGAACCCTCCCTTTTTCAATTTCTGTAAAAATATACTAATATATACATTTAATACTACAGATCATATCCGATATGAACTGAAAGAAAAAAAAGATTACTACTATTTCAAGTTGACGATTGATGAAGAAGAACAAGTAGAGTTTTTTGGAAAGGCTTATCATATTCCTACCCCCCCTTTCTATGTTGACCCGCTTTCTATTTATGAACTTTGGATAAGTAAAAGTAATAACCTACCCTATAAACTCCGGCGATACATGTCGCATGACATTTCAGTCAAAGAATGTATAGAAGCAGAATTCAACACATTTTCTTTGAAAGATTTTGACGTAATGAAGTATATACCCAAAGATTACGAAATAAGAACAGTTGAAGAGAATAAGAATCAAAGTAAGGAAAAAATAAAGCAAGGTGATTTAACGGGAAAACCTGCACCGACATGGACATTGAACAATCCGGACTGCCAACCCGTATCACTGGACGATTTTAAAAGTGAAGTTCTTATCATTTGTTTTACAGGCATAGGTTGTGGACCTTGTCAAGCGGCAGTTCCTTTCTTGAAAGAAATAAAGACTCATTATTATGATGAGAAAGTAGATATTGTGGCTATTGAGAGCTGGAGCCGTCGAGAAAGTGCCGTCAAGGCTTATGCTGAAAGAAAGCAATTAAATTATACCATACTGACTGCCACTGATCAAATTATTCAAGATTATCAAACCGGTGGTAGCGCTCCCCAATTTTTTATACTGGATAAACAACGGATCATCCGGAAAACAATCAAAGGCTATGGAGGAGACCGGACTAATAAAGAAATCATAAGCACTATCGCTACATTGCTTGAGACAAAATAAAAAACAAGAAAAAAAAGGCTGAGCTCCAAAAAGTCTTTTGGGTTCAGCCTTTTTCTATTTATTTAAGTCTCGACTGCTTGTTACTTCTCAAGCATCCGTTTATTACTTCTTTGCTTCCTGTGCCCATTCCTTAGCACCTTGTTCCTTCAATTTAGCAGTAAATGCTTTTGCCTTCTCCATGGAAGCTGCTTCATCTTCAGGACTTGCATATGCATGCTTATAGCCTTTCACTACATTCCATTCACCACGAGTAAAATCAGGGAATGCAACAGCAGCACAATTATTATCCATAGAAAGTTCACCAAGTTCGGCCAAGCAACACCATTCAGCCAAATCGTATACATCCATATCCAAAGGCAAACCGTTTTGCAAACAATACACCAAACGGCTATCCATGATGAAGTCCATACCACCATGACCTCCTACTTCTTTAGCCATTTCACCATATTTCTTTAAAATAGGATGTTGATATTTCGCTACCAAAGCTTCCATATCAGCCTTAGACATAAAGCTATGTGAATTCAAATCATCCACCTTAGGTTCTACTCCCGAAGCTGACATCTGATCAGCGTCCAAAGCATATCCTTGAATAGGATACTTGTTAGCAAACCCCTTGCTACCAGTCAACTGATACAAACGATTATAAGGTTGAGGAGTCATTACATTATGTTGAATTTCAATAACCTTACCATTAGCAGTACGGATCAAAGTAGTAGTATGATCACCATTACGGAAATTATTACAAGCAGTATCTGCTCTTTCTTCTACCAAAGCCTTACCTACTACAGATTTAGTATCCATTGCTACCAAAGTCTGCATACGGTCGCCACGGTGAATATCCAAAGCTTGTGCCACAGGACCAAGACCGTGAGTAGCATATACATCTCCACGATGTCTCATATTGAAGTCCAGACGCCAGCCTAATTTATCATTCTCACCATTCTTCCAATAATGATCCCAAAACGGACTCAGATTATGAATATAAGCTCCTTGCGCACGGATAACTTCACCGAATACACCTTGTTGTGCCATGTTCAAAGTATTCATTTCGAACCAGTCATAACAACAGTTTTCAAGGATCATACAGTGTTTACGGGTCTTTTCGCTCATGTTAACCAAATCCCAACACTCTTTGAGGTTCATGGCAGAAGGAACTTCAATAGCCACATTCTTACCATTTTCCATAGCACACATAGCTACCGGGAAGTGATGTAACCAATCTGTAGCAATATAAACTAAATCTATATCGTCACGCTTACACAACTCTTCATATCCTTTTTCGCCTGAATAAACAGCAGCCTTAGGAAGAGATGCCTTTTCCAAAAATTTCTGGCATCTTTCAGCACGAGCTTGTTCATAGTCACAAAGAGCAACAATCTGAGTTCCGGGGATATGAGTGAAACGTTCCACTGCTCCAGGGCCACGCATACCAAGACCAACAAATCCCACACGGACAACTTCCATTTTCGGAAGAGCCATTCCGATTACACTTTTTTGATCAGCAGGACGTTCAGGAGTCTGGACTACAATTGTTCCTTTGTCCCAAGTCCACTGAGTACCCTTGTCGTTTGTTTGTACAGTAGAGGTCTGAGCAGAACATGCGCACAGAGTAATGACGCACATACCTAACAGCAATGACTTAATACTTTTCATGCTTTTTTAAATTTAAAGTTAGAAATAAAATTAATAATAAAACTATTCATATTCAAAAGAGTATTACCAACCGGCGTGTTCCTTTTTGTTTTCAAAGGAATCCGTCTCCCGTTTGTGTTCCTCATTGTATACCCACTCTATTTCATCCGTATACTCCTTACCTTGATAAGAAACGGTTGTTTTCAGAATATTCTTCCCCTGGTTCAAAATTACTTTATCAAATATATAATGCACATCCGTATAACCTTTACGCACGCCAGTCAATTCTTTTCCATTGAGATAAACCGTAGGTGTACCAATATTGGAATACACTGTTACAGAGGTTTCCTTCTTCTCACGATTTACATTACGACGCTGTGTTAGATAAAGTACAGGGTCTTTACTCCAGTTCGCTTTGTACCAAAAATAAGAGTCTTTCTTTATTTTGCGGTCAAAGGTAACTAATCCTTTTAAATTTCGTGCAGGAACTCCCCCTCTTTCCCACATTGGAACTGCAAAATCGAACGTATTCCACAAATATGAGGCAATAATATAGGGATGTTGGGCTATAATACTCCATTGATATTCGTGCGTTTTAGTCTGGAAAGTTTCCGGATAGAACGGTTTTCCCCAGTTCAGCGCATCACCCAGATATTCTGTTTGATGCTCAATGTTTGCATCTGCACCATATTCCGTCAGCATCAGTTTTTGCCACGGATAGTCTTTCTCCATTTTTTCCACCCAAGGCTTGATGTCCTGAATTTTCTTCTCATACCAACCAAAATATCGATTCATCCCCTGTACATCGGTATTTTGATTAACCGGATGGTCAGCATGTCCATATCCATTAACCGATACCGTATAACGGTCAGGATCTTCCGTTTTGCAAAGGTCATGGAGAGACTGCGTCAAAGCGGCAGTATAGCCATGAGGATGATATACCTCGTTATGAGTACCCCAAATATAAATAGAAGGATGGTTAAAACTTTGTCTCACCAATTCACGCATTTGCTGATGGGCATTCTCCCATTCTTGTCCCGACACACGATTTACAAAAGGAATTTCCGCCCAAATAATCAAGCCCAACGTATCACAACGTGAGTAAAGATACTCTGACTGTTGATAATGAGCAAAACGTACAGTAGTGGCACCTACATCCATAATAGTTGCCAAATCAAAATCGTGGTTCTCATTCTTCAAAGCGCTACCAAGCCCCCACCAATCCTGATGGCGAGTGACGCCATACATCGGATATTTTTTACCATTTAGGAAGAAACCTTTTCCAGCTACTATCTCATAGTTACGTAACCCCAACGGCTGTACCACTTCATCGATCACCCGGTCATTCTGCAACAAACGCGATACCACCTTATACAGATAAGGATCTTCACGCCCCTGCCACAAATGCGGATTACTCATTTTAAATGTAGAGAAATAGGCCTGCATACCTTGCGGAGTCAATTCAAAAGCTTGTTTATGTGTTTTCACCAGCTTTCCTTTGGCATCATAAATAGTATTTTCCAATATTAACGGAACAGGAACCAATGCAGCATTGTCCAACTTAACCTTCACCGTCACCTCAGCAGATTTCCTTGAAACATTCTTCTGGGTTATATATACACCGCTGGAAGCATAATCAGTAACCGCAATATTACAAGGTTCAGTCACTATCAGCCACACAGGACGATAAATACCACCATAAACACCGAACAGACTATGATTGACCGGGATCACATCGGGACGTGCAGTGTTATCGGCTTTTACAATGATTTCATTCTCTTGGCCAAACTTCACCTGCCCCCCAATTTCGCATACAAAAGCCGAATAGCCACCCTTATGTGTACCTACCAGATAACCATTGACATAAACTTCTGAACAAGAGCCTACACCTTCAAAACGCAAGAAAACACGTTTCCCCTTCATGTCCTCGGGAAACAGATACTTTTTACGATAGTAGGCTTCACCTGCATAGAAGGCATTTGTTCGTATCTGCATATCTTTAGCATTCCAGGTATGGGGAATTTGTACCTTCTCCCATTTACTTTCCCATTGACGGGCAGCTTGCATAGTTTCTTTACTAAACGGTCCTTTCTTGAACTCCCAACCGTTATTAAAAGTTGTCACTTCACGTGCAGAAATGTTTGTACTACCTGATAACAAACAAACAATCAGACAAATCCAATAAATAACTCTCATAGTATTGTCAGTTTACCATTTTATAAATCTGGCAGCCTGCCAGCAAGAATGCACCCACTCCATAAACTTCCGTCATATCACGCGTCACTTTACGTGGATCTGCGCCAATAGGCTGTACATATCCCAGTTTGCCATCCGGTTCTACCGCATCGACCAATGCATTCCATCCTTTCTGAATGACGGGAAGGAATGTTGCTTTATCCAATAATCCCTCATTCACTCCGTACGCAAGTGCATAGACAATAAAACCTGTCGCACTGGTTTCCGGAGAAGGATAAGATACAGGATCAAGCAAACTGGCATGCCAATATCCATCCGGACTTTGCAAACCTGCAACACGGGTAGCCAAAGAGACAAACAGATTTTTATAAAACTCACGGGAAGGTTCATTTTCAGGAAGTACTTGCAAAATCTCCGACAATCCACCAAGTACCCAGCCGTTACCACGTCCCCAGAATACCTTCTTACCATTTGCTTCCTTCTTACCAAAATAGCGGCGGTCGCGATAGAACAATTGTTCTTCTTTATCGTATAAATACTCGTAAGTAGCTTTATATTCTTTGTTCAAGAAATCCAGATACTTTTTATTTTTGGTCAACGCATACAGTTTAGCATACACAGGGGGAGCCATAAACAATGCATCACACCAAGACCAGCGATCCAAAGTTTCCAATTTACTATAGTCCAGTTCCAAAGTTGTTTCAGCGGGATTTTCTACTACCCAGTTGGCGCGAGCCATCACAGGGGCTACCATCTTCTTATTGCCATATTTAATATAAAGGTCTATAAAAGGCTGTCCAACGGCAATAAAATCAGCATGATACATCCACTTTCCTACTTGAAAATGGTTACGTTGCCCTATCTTGAGCAACCACTTGTAATACGAATTATCATTATCTTCCTTCTCGGTGAGCTCAGCCCAATCTACCATGCCCATATACAGAGCGGCATGTGTCCAATCCAAATCGTCGTGTTCTGCACCTTTGTTAGGATTTGCGATTTGCCAGTCGGCAACGCGTTTCATTATTGCTTTTACCTCAGGTTTGCTAAAGTTTTGTTGTGCAAAAGTCCAAGCTGTAACCAAAAGGAAAAGAATCAGTAAAAAATTTTTCTTCATTATTATTATAATTACTTTAAGGTTAGTAATAGTTTCATCTCTGAATAAAGAACCCCAAATTAAGGAATTACCCTCATCTAATCAATCTTTTTTATATATTTTTTTAGAATTAAGTCAGGGCATCTTTGTATTTATTCCCCTTATCTGCCTTTTCCGTTACTTTGAGTTTGACAACAAACGGCTCTCCGGGTTTCTGTGAGGGCAGGGAAACATTGTACTCGTTATTGGTAGTCTCTGCGACTTCCAACTCCCTGCCACCATCCATCATGATAGCATTCAGAAGCTGTAGTCCCTTCGTAGTTCGCACAACCAGTTTGCCTGAATAAGGAACATTGAATACAATCATATAGATTTCATCACCTTTACGGGTATAGTACCCCCAATCTTGTTTGGGTAGACCGGAATAACCGCAACCATAGATACTTTCACCATATTTCTTCATCCAGCTACCGACAGTTTCTGCCAATTCTTTCTCTTCCGGGCGGAAATCACCATCAGCTTGTGGCCCGAAGTTCACAACCATGTTTCCTCCCATAGATACTGCATGCACAATACGTTCCAGTACTTCCAAAGGAGTCTTGACATAACTTATGGACCAATCTTTATGATATCCCCACTGATTTTCGGGAATCGTCATACAAGCTTCCCAGTCCCAGCGAGTCACTTTCAAATCTTTCACCGGATCAGGTAAACGACGTTCGTAGGCCGACTCGTAATCTCCCATCAGGTGTCCATTACTATCAAAGTGACGTTGACCATAATCATCGGCACGCAAACGGCTATTAATAGTAACACCAGGAAGCATTTCCTTCAACATTCGTTCCACATGGGCCGTCCACCAACCATTTTTCTTGATACTGGTATCCCAAGTACCATCGAACCAAAAGTCCTTTACTGTCGGATAACGGATAGCAAGTTCTTTCAACTGGTTATCGGTAAATGTGAGGAAACGATTGAAAGCTACACTGTCCTCCTCAGACCTTATATCATAACGATAATCAGGATTACTCCAGTCCATTACCGAGAAATAGAAATGTACATCTATCCCTTCATCATTATAAGCCTTTACCAGTTCACCTAATATATCTTTCTTATATGGAGTCTGTGCCACTGTGTATTGACTATATTTACTTGGCCATAGGCAAAATCCTTCGTGATGTTTCGTTGTAATTTTCACATACTTCACTCCCATTTTCTTTGCCATCTTAGCCCACTCTTTGGCATTAAATTTTGTCGGGTTCCACTGATCCATCAGTTTCAACCATTCATCTGCCGGAACTTTCGCCCATGCCTTCAACCATTCGGCAGCTCCGGAATATATCTTTCCATTCCACTCTCCACCGGGAATGGCATAGAGCCCCCAATGGATAAATGCTCCGAAACGGTTATCACGGAATTTCCGCATAGCTGCATCCTGACGTTTCCCAAGACGTTCAGCTCCATACCTCAAAGGAATTTCCAGATCAGCAGGTAATACCTGAGACTGTTTCTGAGCAACAACCCCTGTTGCACAAAGAGTCAAAAAAAAGAAAATACTCAAGAATTTGTTTTTCATGTTCAATATAAAAATTAATCCATAGCTACTTTTTTGATGATGCAAAGATAGTTACCTATAAAAATATTTAGTGGGTACTTTTATCCGTTATTACCTACACAAATCATCCGAACTTTACTCATAAATCATTTTCTAATAGTAAAATCAAGAAATTTGCATAGAATTCACACTTAAAATAACTATAAAATACAAATCTGTAGAGGTACAAATCACTAAAGATTTGAAATATATAAAGAAGGATATTCTTATTTAAACCATTTTATATTAATTAACTCACTGCACAATGTTTAATTACGAACATTTCGTAACTTTGTATTGGATTTAATTAAATACTTTATTCCATGGAAAAGTTAACATTACAAGAAGAAGAGGCAATGATTTACATTTGGGAACTGGGCAGTTGCTTCGTTAAAGACATTGTTGCCAAATATCCCAAGCCGACCCCGCCCTACACCACCGTAGCATCTATTGTGAAAAACTTGGAACGAAAACAATATGTCAGTTCCACACGTGTAGGAAATACATATCAATATACACCTGCTATTCGTGAAAGTGAATATAAACGAACTTTCATGAGTGGATTCGTGCGTAACTACTTTGAAAACTCTTATAAAGAGATGGTTTCTTTTTTCGCCAAAGAGCAAAAGGTTTCAACCAACGACCTGAAAGATATTATAGATATGATTGAAAAAGGAAAAGAATAAAGATTGATATACTATGTTAGCCTATTTTCTAAAAGTCAATGTAGCGATAGCGTTATTCTATGCGTTTTATCGGCTGTTCTTCTATAAAGATACATTCTTTGGATGGCGTAGAATGGCATTACTATGTTTCTTTGTACTCTCAGCTGCTGTACCTTTACTGAATATACAAACATGGATTGTTGCTCAGGAGCCTATGGTAGCCATAGCTGATCTTTACGCCAATACAGTCTTACCGGAATTTACAATCGCTCCCGAAATAGGTATCAACTGGACAAGTACAATGCTGAACAGTATCAGTATTCTCTATTGGGGAGGGGTAGGAATTCTGTTTATACATTTTCTCTCGCAGTTGATAGGTATTATCCGTCTGTCATGTCAATGCCGTACTTTGAAAATAGGAAATATAAATGTACATTTGTTACCCAACGCACAAGGACCATTCTCTTTCTTCCAATGGATTTTTATTAATCCCAGTATACATAACGAACAAGAATTGGACGAGATATTAACCCATGAATTTACACATGCTTCGCAATGGCATTCCTTGGATATCATTGTCAGCGAAATAGCTTGTATTTTATGTTGGTTCAACCCGTTTGCCTGGCTCATGAAACGGGAAATCCGTACTAATCTGGAATATATGGCAGATGCCAGTGTATTGGCAAACGGTTACGATTCCAAAGCCTACCAGTATCATCTGTTAGGCCTCTCACATCATAAGGCTGCAGCAACTATCTATAATAATTTCAATGTTTTACCATTAAAAAAGCGCATTAAAATGATGAATAAGAAAAGAACCAGAGAAATAGGAAGAACCAAGTATCTAATGTTTCTTCCTTTAGCAGCTTTACTTATGATTATCAGTAACATCGAAGCTGTGGCACGTACCACTAAAGAAATCGCCCTGGAAGTCATAGAAGCAGTAGATACCCCAATCGCAAAGTCCACTGTAGCAACAGAAACACTGGACATTCAGTCAGCGGAACTTTCCCTCACGATTACCAATCCTAAAGATACTATTATCCCAACCCCCGAAGATGTAGTCTTTGAAGTAGTGGAGGTGATGCCGGAATTTCCCAACGGAGGCATGCCGGGACTTATGAAGTACTTGGGTAAAAACGTCAAGTATCCGATAGAGGCCCATGCCAACAATATAGAAGGTAGAGTAGTCGTTCACTTTATTGTCAATAAAGACGGAAGTATTAGTAATGTCGGCTTGACCCGCAGTGTAGACCCTCTTCTGGACAAAGAAGCTATTCGCGTAATCAGTTCCATGCCTAAATGGAAACCGGGCATGCAACGTGGCAAGGCTGTACGAGTAAAATATACGGTACCCGTTATGTTCAGACTGCAGGGACCAAAGAACGCAGAACCATATCAAGCAGTAGTCGGAACAGCTAAAGACGGAAATCTGGAAGAAGTAGTTGCCGTAGCTAAAGCTACTACCCCTATCTCCAGAACTGAAGGAAAGGTATATGAAAAGGTAGAAAATATGCCAGAGTTTCCAGGTGGCGTACAAGGATTAATGCAATATATTTCCAGTAACTTGAAATATCCGGCAGCCGCTCAGAAAGCCGGAATACAAGGGAAAGTCATAGTATCAATGATTGTAGACAAAGAAGGGAATATCACTGATCCTAAGATTATAAAAGGAATAACTCCGTTATTGGATGCCGAAGCTATCAGAATAATCAGTGACATGCCTCAATGGAAACCCGGAACCGACAAAGGGGAAAAAGTGAATGTACAATATACAATCCCATTGGTGTTCAAGTTACAATAGAAGAAAAATAAAGTGACAGGATGGTAGCCAACCGTATGATATCTATTTAATCATACCAAAGAGGATACTACCATCCTATCACTTTATCCATATCATCCTATTATTTATGCACTTCTACAATCCGTGTAGGAGCCATTTCTATATTACGGCGATCTACTTGACGAACCACTGCAGCAGCCAATTGCAAGAAAGCACGTCCTGTCACAGTATTCTCATCAAGTGCAACAGGAGTACCTTTATCTCCTCCTTCACAAATACTTTGAACAATAGGTATCTGTCCTAATAAAGGCACATTCAAATTTTCCGCCAATTGTTTACATCCTTCCTTTCCAAAAAGATAATATTTATTTTCAGGCAATTCAGCCGGTGTAAACCAAGCCATATTTTCTACTAAACCAAGTATAGGAACATTCACTTTATCATTGGTATACATATCCACACCCTTACGTGCATCTGCCAAAGCAACTTGTTGTGGAGTACTCACAATGACAGCCCCGGTTATGGCAAGAGTTTGCAATAAAGTAAGATGAATATCACTGGTACCCGGAGGCGTATCCAAAATAAAGTAATCCAGTTCTCCCCAATCCGCATCACCAACCAACTGCTTCAGAGCATTACTCGCCATGCCGCCACGCCACAGGGTAGCTTGTTCCGGATTTACAAAAAAGCCGATGGACAGCAATTTAATACCATATTTCTCAATTGGGACAATAAGATCACGACCGCCAACATTTTCAGCATATGGTTTGGCATCTTCCACCTGAAACATTTTCGGTACGGAAGGGCCAAAAATATCGGCATCAAGCAATCCCACTTTATAACCCAACTTTGCCAACGACACAGCCAGGTTGGCAGCCACAGTAGATTTTCCCACTCCACCTTTACCAGAAGACACAGCAATTACATTCTTCACCTGCGGCAATAACTTACCCACCTCAGGGCGTGCAGCCTGACGGCTTTCCGTAGTAATTTCTACTTCTACTTCTGGAGAGACATAAGTATGTATAGCCGTCTCAGCAGCCTTTATCATAGACTTCATAAACGGATCAGTCGGCTTCTCGAATGTCAGTGAGAAACTGACTTTCATTCCATCAATACGCATATTATCAGCAACCATCTCCGCTTCAACGAGATTTCTTCCGTTACCGGGATAACGCACCGTTGCCAGTGCATCAAGAATTAATTTCGGATATAATGTCATGATATTTATTTACAATTTAATAATTTACGATTTAAATTAGTTCTATTTGCTGGTTTTCAACCCGCTACGTTTACTACGGTTATAACTGCGATACTCATCTAATTCTATTTCCACATCAGGTTCCTGCAAATTTCCTGATTGTGGCAGCATGAACTTGATATACTTAATATTCAAACCACGATCCAACCATTGTTGTTCGTAATAAGTGCGGATACCAAGAATATCGTCCACCAAATCAGAATGATAAAGATCATCGGTAATGAACTCCAACGGTAACTGATTTTTTTCAATCATGTGCCTGGTATAAGTAAACATAAAATTACTATCTGTTTTCAGATGAACCAAACCGTTATCTTTCAGAAATCTACGGTATCGCTCCATAAAATAAGTCGAAGTGAGCCGCTTGGTAGCCTTCTTCATTTGCGGATCAGAAAAAGTAAGCCATATTTCGCTGACCTCACCGGATGCAAAAAAGCGATCAATGATTTCAATATTCGTACGCAAGAAAGCGACATTCTTCATACCCGCTTCCAAAGACTCCGTGGCTCCTGTCCACATACGGGCACCTTTAATATCTACACCGATAAAATTCTTATCCGGGAACATACGCCCCAAACCTACAGTATATTCTCCACGACCGCAACCAAGCTCCAATACAATCGGATTGTCATTTTTGAAGAACTGCTTATTCCAGTTTCCCTTCATCTCAAACGGCACATCATCCACTACAGAATACGGATATTCAAAAACGTGCGGATAACCTGCCATATCGGCAAACTTCTCTAATTTATTTTTTCCCATCTATATACGTTGAAATATAAAGCAACTACATTTAGGCACGGATTACACGGATTTCACAGAATATAATCCGTGTTTTCCGCACAATCCGTGCCTAACTAAAGTATAAACTGCTGATTATTATTCTACGATAGTCACCCAACCGTGTGTATCAGGCTCATCACCGTACTGAATAGCACGCAATTTGTTATATAGTTTCGTGCAGACAGGTCCCGGCTTACCATCCTTAGCAATAACGTAAGACTTACCATTTTCCACATCATCAATACGTTCAATCGGGCTGATTACAGCTGCCGTACCACAAGCACCGGCTTCTTCAAATGTCAACAACTCCTCTTCTGGAACCGGACGACGTTCAACTTTCATACCCATATCTTCTGCCAACTGCATCAAACTCTTATTGGTGATAGACGGTAAGATAGAAGTAGATTTTGGAGTAATATAGGTATTATCCTTGATACCGAAGAAATTGGCTGCACCACATTCATCAATATATTTCTTTTCCTTAGCATCCAGATAAAACTCACAAGCATAACCCAAATCATGTGCTTTCTTGTTGGCACGCAGACTGGCAGCATAGTTACCACCTACCTTATAAATACCTGTACCCAATGGTGCCGCACGATCATATTCGCGGATGATAACATACGGATTAGTTGAAAAGCCACCTTTAAAGTAAGGACCCACCGGAGTCACAAATACTACAAACAGATACTCACTGGCAGGATGTACACCTACTTGAGCACCGGTACCCACCAGTAATGGACGGATATATAAGGATGCACCAGATTCGTATGGCGGAATAAAACGTTCGTTCAACTTAACCACCTTCAAAATAGCCTCTCTGAAACGTTCGGTAGGAAGTTCAGCCATCAGGATACCGCGACAAGTAGACTGCAAACGTGCCGCATTCTCTTCCAGACGGAAGATACGCACCTTACCGTCTTTTCCACGGAAAGCCTTCAAACCTTCAAATGCCTCTTGACCATAATGCAAACAAGTGGCTGCCATGTGCATCGGAATAGTTTCCTCACTGCAAACTTCCAATTCCCCCCACTGTCCATTACGATTATAAATTCTCACATTGTAATCTGTCTTCATATATCCGAATGGCAGATTAGCCCAATCAAGTTCTTTCATATCTCAAAGTATTAGTTACTTCATTACGTACAATTTGCAACAAAAATAGCTTTTATTCTTCACATTCTTGCTTCTCCGACAGTAATTTTTCAATTTCACGGTCGGCTTTAGTCAATTTATCACTGCAAAACGCAATAATCTCATTCGCTTCTTTTATCTTTTCCGCAAGTATGTCAATCTCCAACTCATTGTTGTCTATTTGATTGACAATCTTCTCCAAACGCTCCATGGCTTGGGAATAAGTCTCTTTTTTCTTTGTAACCGGCATAGGAATATTTATAATTTACGATTTACGATTGAAGTTAGTTCACCTTGATAAAGACGGGTGGTTATCTCATCCCCTTCGTTCAACCAAGAAGCATCTTTCACTATTTTCCCATCTTTCAAAGTGATACTGTAACCGCGAGCCAGCTGCTTCTCCGGTGCAGCATCGGCAATCCGCTGATGTAGCAACTCCAAACGATGACGATGACGGGATAAAGAGGAGAACACGGCTTGTGAAATATCTTTCTTCGTCGTGAGCAAGGTGAGTTTCGCACCGGATATCTGCCGATAGGCAACAGAGGGTATACGGTTCTTATAATTTACAAGTTTACGATGTTCCTGCGACAGCAAGTTCCGGACACTTTCCTGCAAACGGCCTGCAAGTAACTCCAGTCCGTCGGCAGCGGCGTTCATGCAGTCGATCAAATACTCGGCGGCAGCGGTAGGAGTTTTAACACGAGTATGCGCCACAGAATCAAGTACAGTGTCATCCCGTTCATGCCCTATACCGGTAATGATAGGTAGAGGAAATTGTGCACAGGCAGCAGCAAGCAGATAAGTATCAAAACCCGAAAGGTCGGATGTGGCTCCCCCTCCCCGGATGATAACCACTACATCAAATTCCGGCAAACGGACATTCACTTTGTCGAGAGCTGCCAATACGGAGTCTTCTACCCGGTCACCCTGCATCAAAGCAGGAAACAACTCTGTATAGAAATAAAATCTCCGTGAATTGTTTTGCAATTGATGACAAAAGTCGCCATACCCAGCTGCAGTAGGTGAAGAGATGATAGCGATACGTTGGGGTAAACGAGGCATATCCAACTCCTTATTCAGCGTCAGCACCCCTTCTTCCTCCAACTGTTTCAATATCTCCCTGCGACGCTTTGCCATATCACCCAATGTATAAGTAGGGTCAATATCCTGTACCGTAAGACTATATCCGTAAAGTTCATGGAAACTAACCGTCACTTGTACCAATACTTTGATACCCGAGACAAAGGCTTGTCCCGTAGCCTCTTCAAAATAGGGCTTCAGCAGACGATACACATTCGCCCAGATCGTACCGCGCGCTTTTGCTATCAGGTTGTTACTACGAGGATCTTTCTGAATGAATTCCAAATAACAATGCCCCGTACTGTTAGTACGCACATCACTTAACTCTGCCTGTACCCAGAATTCGTCGGGCAGGCACTGCTCTATGCTGCGGCGCACTAAGGCATTCAAATCATATAAAGAGATTGCTTCTGTCATTTATTACTATTATATGCCTTCCACATATCCGGTATCCCGTATCCATAAATATTATCCGGAAAATCAGCCCGGTCGCCCGACCGGCGTACCAGTTCAATCACCTCTTTGGCCGTAAGTTCAGGACGTGCTTGCCACAGACAAGTCACCATTCCGCACATAATAGGTGAAGAAAATGAAGTCCCGTTCGCCTTTCCTTGAGTTCCATCCGTACGCATCACGTCGGAACCTTCACCAACGGCCACCACATCGGGTTTTATCCGGTTATCCGCTGTATTACCGATAGATGAGAAGGGAGCAAGAAGCGCATTCTTATTAACAGCACCTACCGTCAACACATTATCGGCATCCCCCGGAGGGGTAATCTTCTTCCAAGACCCCATGCCCGAATTACCCGCACTGCACACCAGTATCATCCCTTTATCTGCAATACGGGAAGCCTGACGAGACATCAATGCATGGCGCCCATCCAAATCGCGGTATTTATAATCTTTCGACTTGTCATCAAAAGTATAATATCCCAAAGAAGTATTCAGTACATCAGCTCCCACACTGTCTGCAAATTCCACAGCCGCCGCCCAATAATCCTGCTCCACCAGATGTTCCGTATATTCGTCTTCACTACGAAGCAACCAGAAAGATGCTTCCGGAGCCGTACCTGTCATCACATCCGGTTGGTTCATTCCGATACAGGAAAGCACCATCATGCCGTGACTACTTTCCGCAAAAATATCTGCTTGAGGATTAACAAAGTCTTTCACACCCAATATACAGATATTCTGCATAGCCGTTATCTTATCCGTATTGTGAAAACCGGCATCAATAACAGCAATCGTCATGCCTTGGCCCTTAAATCCGGCTGCATGTAACTTGTCACCATTACTCAATTTTATCTGTTCGATAGCCGGACCATATATACTATCGGGATGTATTTTCGGTATATTTATTACCGAGTCACGCATAGTTGCCATGGTCGGAAGACCGGCTTTCGGAGCTGTCCATACCTTTTCAGTAGTGAGGACAAAAGGTAATGCGGCAATACGGTCTATCAATGTAGAGTCATTGCAGGATACCGTTACAAAGTTCTCCCATTTTCCCGTAACCACAATATTCACTCCCTGCCGACGTATTTCATCAATATATTGGCGACACACCGGAAGATCGGTAGAATCTATCGCCAAATGTTGTTTCTGACGACGGGTTATCGCCTTTTCCGAAAGAAATGCCTCCGGATGTTCCAGCGAATAGGTAGTGACAGCTTTATCTTTCAAGCTGATACGATATTTCAAAGAGTCTTGTTGTGCCGATGCGCCTGTCGCAAGTAAAGCAAAGATCGCAACAGCAATTAAATTCTTCATCATCTGTTTCGTTATCTTTATGTTTAAATTATATTTTAAAGATACATTCCAATACCCCTTTGGGAAGCAATAAACGAACCTCCCACTACCCTTCTGCCTATATAAAACACAGCAGACTGCCCCGGAGCAATAGCAGACGCTTCCTCTAGAAAATGCACCAACAACCGTCCATCTTCCAGGCGTTTCACTGTGCACGGAATAGGTTTGCTGCGATAACGTATTCTCACCGTCAAATCCCGGCTCTCAAATACTTCCGCTTCATCTGTCAGCTTTTCCTGTTCCGCCAACATATACTCCGTCTTCAACTGCTCTGCATCCCCTAACATAACGGTATTCTTCTGCGGATTAATCTTCAATACGTATGCCGGTTTACCAAGCGCAATCTCCAGCCCCTTCCGTTGTCCGACAGTATAATAAGGGAAGCCCTTATGTTCGCCCAATTTCACCCCTTCGGCATTAACAAACCATCCCGGACCCACTTCCTTATCCATTTCAGGAGAATACATCTTCAGAAAATCACGATAATCTCCTTTAATAAAGCAAACTTCCATACTCTCGCCTTCTTCCGCTTTCAGTACATAACCCTTCTCGCGGAGATACTCACGTACCTGCAATTTTGTGTAAGCCCCCAGCGGAAATATACAACGTTTCAATACATCCTGTTCCAATCTCCACAGGAAATAAGACTGATCCTTTTTATCATCGTCTCCGGCAAGAATATAAATCTTGCCATTCCGTATTTCCAGACGGGTATAATGTCCGGTAGCGATATATCTGCAGTCCAGCTTATCCGCCCATTCCGTCAGGATACGGAATTTAAACAAAGGATTGCACATCACACAAGGGTTCGGTGTTCTCCCCTGCCTATATTCATCAATAAAATTCTGAACAATCACTTTCCGGAATTCTTCCCTTTCATCAGCCACGTAGTGTTCAATCCCCATATTTCCGGCAAGTTGACGCGCCTCCACCGGCTCGTCTCCCCATACCCACATGGTGAGTCCTACTATCTCATAGCCTTGTTCTTTCAGCATCAAGCAAGTAGCAGTACTGTCTATACCGCCACTCATGCCAACCAATACTCGCTTTTCGGGTCTGTTCATTCCTCGGATATTCATTAAATGTTCATTACTCAACTGCAAAAGTACACGATTTCAAGGAGAAGAAACAAAAAAGGTTACCTTTTTTATATGCCTTCGCAACGTAGAACATAAATACTGGGATTGAATGTAGTATCACAACACTATTCAAAACAGTAAATACAAGTATCGATATAGAGTGGCAACCATTTAATTATCAACGTCGTAAAGTTTCCATAGGTAGGGAACGATCGTTTCCTCCTATAGAAACGGTAGTTTCCCTTAATAGAAATTGCCGTTTCTCTATATGGGAACGACAGTTTCTCTATATGGGAACGACGGTTTCCTTTAAAGGGAACGGAAATAACTCACTGGAGAAACAAGGTAACAAGCGATTGTATCTTATATTTGATGTAATTATGTAAACATCAAGTGTTGTATAACGCCGAAAATCACTACCTTTGCAATCCTGAACGCTAAATTCATTGACACCATGATATCTGTAGAAGGACTGAAAGTAGAATTTAATGCCACCCCTCTATTCGAAGACG
Source organism: Bacteroides sp. OM08-11 (assembly GCF_003438665.1). Lineage (NCBI taxonomy): Bacteria > Pseudomonadati > Bacteroidota > Bacteroidia > Bacteroidales > Bacteroidaceae > Bacteroides > Bacteroides sp. OM08-11. The sequence continues at coordinate 90,567 of NZ_QSTJ01000003.1, read as the reverse complement.
TTTCATACGTTATAAATAAGAAAGACCGTATAGCTCTCGTCGGCAAGAATGGTGCCGGCAAGTCTACCATGCTCAAGATATTGGCAGGCATCCAACAGCCCACTTCCGGCGTTGTTGCCGTTCCCCGCGAATGTACCATCGGATATTTACCCCAGGTGATGATACTCAGCGACGAGCGTACTGTGATGCAGGAGGCAGAACTTGCCTTTGAGCATATTTTTGAGATGCAAGCCGACATAGAGCGTATGAATCAACAACTCGCCGAACGTACCGACTATGACAGCGAAGATTATCAGAAACTGATCGACCGCTTCACCCACGAGAATGAACGTTTCTTGATGATGGGCGGTACAAACTATCATGCAGAGATAGAACGTACTCTCCAAGGACTGGGTTTCAGTCGGGAAGACTTTAACCGTGCCACAAGCGAATTTTCCGGTGGATGGCGCATGCGTATCGAGCTTGCCAAATTGTTGCTCCGTCGCCCGGATGTATTATTACTCGATGAGCCTACAAACCACCTCGACATAGAAAGCATCCAGTGGTTGGAGAATTTCCTTTCTACCCGTGCCAACGCAGTGGTACTCGTCAGCCATGACCGTGCTTTCCTGAACAACGTCACCACTCGTACCATTGAGATTACCTGTGGACGTATCTATGATTATAAGGTAAAGTACGACGAGTTTGTAAAGCTCCGTAAAGAACGCCGCGAACAGCAGCTCCGCGCTTACGAAAATCAGCAGAAACAGATACAGGATACCGAAGATTTCATTGAACGTTTCCGTTACAAAGCCACCAAGGCGGTACAGGTACAGAGCCGCATCAAACAACTCGAAAAAATAGAACGTATCGAAGTGGACGAGGAAGATAACTCTTCTTTACGATTGAAATTTGTTTGCAGTAGCCGCAGTGGCAATTATCCCGTTATCTGCGAGGATGTGGGCAAGGCATACGGGGAACATGTCATCTTCCACGATGTCAACCTCACAATTAACCGGGGCGAAAAGATTGCCTTTGTCGGAAAGAACGGTGAGGGAAAGTCCACACTCGTGAAGTGTATCATGGACGAAGTTACGGACTATACCGGAAAACTCACATTGGGACATAATGTACAGATCGGATATTTCGCCCAAAATCAGGCGCAACTACTGGATGAAAATCTGACCGTATTCGATACGATTGACCGTGTGGCGGTAGGGGATATCCGCCTCAAAATCCGTGATATCCTCGGTGCTTTCATGTTTGGCGGTGAAGTTTCGGACAAGAAGGTAAAAGTGCTCTCCGGTGGAGAGCGTACCCGTCTTGCCATGATAAAGTTGTTGCTGGAACCGGTGAACTTCCTTATTCTCGACGAACCGACCAATCATTTGGATATGCGTTCCAAAGATGTGTTGAAGGAAGCCATCCGTGATTTTGACGGTACGGTGATAATTGTCAGCCACGACCGTGATTTTCTGGACGGTCTTGCGACTAAAGTGTATGAATTTGGTGGAGGATTAGTAAAAGAGCATCTCGGTGGTATCTATGATTTCCTGCAAAAGAAGCAGATAGAGAACTTGAATGAGTTACAGAAATCTCCTTCACTGTCCACTTCACCTTCCGGTGGGAAAGCGGCATCGGGCAATAGTTCCGAAACGGAAACAACGCAACCATCTGCTGCAAAACTCTCTTATGAGGAACAAAAGGAACTCAACAAAAAACTTAAGAAACTGGAACGCCGTGTGGCGGACTGTGAAGCGGAGATAGAACAGACCGAAGCGGCCATCGCCATCCTTGAAACGAAAATGGCTACACCGGAAGGTGCTTCGGATAGAACGCTTTATGAACAACACCAGAAGCTGAAAGACCAACTGGACCGTGTAATGGAGGAATGGGACGCAGCTTCCAGTGAATTAGAGAATACCCCTCGACTCTCTTAGAGAAGCAAGAGGAGTATTCCCATAAAACGAATTACTAACTATTCTTCGTGCCCTTAGAGGAACGAAGGGGTAAATTTTATAAGTATGAGAGCATTTCATTTTTTACCTATCGCAGCATTCTGCCTGATGGCAGGAGCTTGCAACACAGGCAAGAAGCAAGCCGAACTTACAGCCGGTATCCAACTTGCCAATCTTGACACAACGGCTCTGCCGGGAACAGACTTCTACCAGTACGCTTGTGGCGGTTGGATGAAGAATAATCCGATACCTGCCGAGTACTCACAGTATGGTTCATTCACCATCCTTGCGGAAAATAACCGTAAGCAAATTCAGGGACTTATCGAAGAATTAGCTGCCACTCAGCACGAAAGCGGTAGTGTGGCACAGAAAATAGGTGACCTGTACAAAATTGTGATGGATAGCGTGAAACTGAACAAGGACGGTGTGACTCCTATCCAACCGGAACTCGACCAGTTGGCTGCCTTGAAAGACAAAAAAGAACTTTATGCATTGCTGGGCGAAATGCAGAAAAAGGGTATCGTTGCCTACAATGTGATATATGTAGGTGCCGATGAGATGAATAGTAGCATGAATGCTGTACAGTCCTATCAGACAGGCTTGAGCATGGGCGAGCGTGAATATTACCTGGAAAACGATGAAACGACCGCTAAAATCCGTGATGCTTTCCGTAACCATGTACAAAAGATGTACCAACTGGCAGGCTTTGATGAAGCGACCGCCAAGAAAGGTATGGAGATAGTGATGGATGTGGAAACCCGTCTTGCCAAAGCTTTCCGTTCTCGAACGGAATTGCGTAACCCGCATGCCAACTACAATAAGATGACCTTCGAAGAATTGAAGAAGAATTATCCGACTTTCGATTGGGACGCTTATCTGTCTGCTTTGGGCTTGAAGGATGTGGAAGAAATCATCATAGGCCAGCCTGCCTCCCTGAAAGCCGCTGCCGAAATTCTGGATACCCTGCCCATCGAGCAACAAAGTCTCTATCTGCAATGGAAGTTGATTGATTCTGCCGCAAGTGCATTGAACGACGCCATGGCTGAGCAAAACTTTGACTTTTACAGCCGTACCATGAGTGGTACACAGGAAATGCAACCTCGTTGGAAGAGAGCGGTAAGTACCGTAAGCTCTGCCCTGGGTGAAGCGGTAGGTCAGATGTATGTAGAAAAATACTTCCCCGCTGCTGCCAAAGAGCGTATGGTGACTTTAGTAAAGAACTTGCAGGAAAGTTTGGGAGAACGTATCCAAAACCTTGAATGGATGGGTGACTCTACAAAGGTAAAAGCTTTAGAAAAGTTGGCCACTTTCCATGTAAAAATCGGGTATCCCGACAAGTGGAAAGATTATTCTACTTTGGAAATCAAGGATGATTCTTACTGGGCAAACATGGAACGTGCCAACGAGTGGAATCATGCCGAAATGATAGCTAAAGCCGGTAAACCGGTGGATAAAGACGAATGGTTGATGACTCCGCAAACCGTAAACGCTTATTACAACCCGACCACTAATGAAATCTGTTTCCCTGCCGGCATCCTGCAATATCCGTTCTTCGATATGAATGCGGATGATGCTTTCAACTATGGTGCTATCGGCGTGGTAATCGGCCATGAGATGACTCACGGTTTCGACGATCAAGGTCGCCAATACGACAAGGACGGTAACCTGAAAGATTGGTGGACTGCCGAAGACTCCAAACGTTTCGACGAACGTGCACAGGTCATGGTGAATGTATTCGACAGCATTGAAGTAGCTCCGGATGTATATGGTAATGGACGCATGACTTTGGGTGAGAATATCGCCGACCATGGTGGCTTGCAGGTTTCTTTCCAGGCATTCAAGAAAGCTACAGCAGCCAATCCGCTTCCCGTAATGGACGGTTTCACTCCTGAGCAACGCTTCTTCCTGGCTTATGCAGGTGTATGGGGCAACAATATCCGCCCTGAAGAAGTATTGAACCGTACCAAGAGTGATGTGCATTCATTGGGTAAGTGGCGCGTAGATGGTGCTTTGCCACAAATCGGTGCATGGTACGAAGCTTTCAATATTACAGAGAGTGATCCGATGTTTGTACCGGTAGAAAAACGTGTTTCTATCTGGTAAACGAATGAGGTTATATCCGGAAAATCCCTTTCCGGATATAACCTATTCTCATCTCAAACAGTCTGTAACGGCAAAGTTATGGTGAAGCAACTCCCCTCGCCTTCCTTGGAAACCGCGTTTATCTTTCTGTGGAAACGTTCGACGATGGTGCGGCAAATGGCAAGCCCCAAGCCTGTGCCCTGTACAAAAGCATCTCCTTTAAAGAAGCGTTCAAAAATATGGGAGAGTACTTCTCCGGACATGCCCGTTCCTGTGTCCCTCACGTAGATTTCCACCTTTCCATCATCCAGCAGGTTGCATCCCAAGGAGATAGAGCCTTTCTGGGTGAACTTCACAGCAGTGTTTATCAAGTTATTAACCACTTGCCCCAGGCGTGCCGGGTCCGTATATATCGAGATGTCCCGCTCCGGCAGTTCCAGAAGCATCTTCACTCCTTCCCGCATATTCATTTCCTGCGCCTTGGCTATCTCGGACAGGACGGCACAAAGCGAATCCTCCCTAAACATTCATCCAGTACCTATCCGCCTCGGAAGACCTGCAACTACAGATTGTGGTTTTCTCCCAGAAGCTCATCCAGGAAACCAGGATGGGCAAGGAGATGATTGACAAGTTCCACCTCCTCGGCAAGTACTATGTGCTCCCGCTGTCCAAGATTACCTTTCCGCTCTATGAGGAAATGTTCGCACTTCTGGCACATCTCTACCGGCAAGCCGGGCATCTGTTGAGCCAACCCATCTTGCAGACATTGCTCACTCTGATTGTACAGGGAACCTGCGAGCTCTGTCCGGAACAAGCCGCCATCAAGGAGGTTCCCGGCAGCAGGCATTTCCAGCAATACCGGCGCTTCATCCGGTTGGTGCACGCCTTCTATCCGCAGCAGCACCAAGTGGCGTTCTATGCCGGGGAGATGAATATCAAGTCCGCCGCCCTGTGCCGGCTGGTGAAGAAAGAGTCAGAACAGACGGCGATGGAGATTATCAACAATGCCCTCATCATGGATGCCAAGACGCAACTGTACACCTGCGACGCTCCGGTAAAGGACATCGCGCTAAGCCTGGGGTTCAATAATGCGGCGTTCTTCAACAAGTTCTTCAAGAAGCATGTGGGGATGACGCCGCAGATGTTCCGAAAGTGGAAGGAATAAGAAGAAACGCATCCCGCATCAACTTTCCCCCCTCTCCCGTTGTTACTATCCTAAACCTAACAAATATCGGTATGAAAACTTTTTTTATAACCCTAATCCTTACAATTATGGTAACAACAGCCCAAGCCCAGCAAAAGAGTTTCTATGACTTCACAGTGAAAACCATCGACGGCAAAGACCTGCCGCTCTCCACGTTCAAGGGAAAGAAGGTTCTGGTGGTGAACGTTGCCTCCAAATGCGGTTTCACCCCACAGTATGCCAAGCTCGAAGAACTTTACAAAACCTACGGAAAAGACAATTTCGTAGTCATCGGCTTCCCCGCCAACAACTTCCTGCACCAGGAACCGGGCAGCAATGAAGAAATCAAGGCATTCTGCACCACGAACTATGGCGTCACCTTCCCCATGATGGCAAAGATTTCAGTAAAGGGAAAAGACGTGGCGCCCTTGTACCAATGGCTCACGCAGAAAAGTGAGAATGGAGTAGAGGACGCCAAAGTGGGATGGAACTTCCATAAGTTCCTGATTGACGAAAACGGGAAATGGGTGGCTTCCTACGGCTCTACCACCGACCCGATGTCCGAGGAAATCGTCGGTTGGATTACGAAATAGCCTCGCGCTTCATCAGCCGGCGTATCGCCTTATAGGTGGGGTGGATGGCATTCTGCGGACGCACCTTGCTTTCGTTCACCAGGAACAGGAGCAGGCAGAATAATCCTAACAGCGTGAGCCACCCGAATATCTCTTTCATCGACACCATGAGAGCCTGTTGCTGCACGGTACCGTACAGTTGACCGAAGGGAAGACGCGAGGCAAGGGGATTGACGTGGTCGAGGTTTGCACCGAGGAGCATGGCATTGCGTTTCAGCGTGAACTTCAGCAGTTCGGTCAGCACAGCCGCACCCAGTACCCCACCGAAGGTTGCGCTGACAAACGCCTGCACGCCTACTGCCTGGAAGAAGTGCTCGAACGGCACACGGGACAGGGCGGTAAGGAAACAAATCGCAATAATGACATAGCCGAAGCCGCGCAGGAAGATGGGCAGCACCAGTGCCGACTTGGGCAGATTGTAGTCGATAGTGAAATAGAATATCGCCAGATAGCCCACGATAGCGGAAAAAGCAATGACCGTCATCACTTTATAGCTCCACTTGCGCAAGGCGAACGTCCGCCAGGTGAACAGCGCCCCCGTCACGATACCGAGCAGTACCGCCCAATTCAGTGAAACCGTGTTCAGCGAATCGTACCCCAAGACACCCTCCAGATAGATGTGTTCCAACAGGTGCGAGGGGGACAGCAGGAAATCTATCAGTATATAAAGAAGGAAGGGCAGCCACACCATGCGGTAGCCGAATGTCCGGAGCGCAATGAACGGATGGCGGATGAAGGATGCCCGCCAGATGTTGAGCAGCAGCATCGCCAGTCCCGCAAGCGTGGCCATGCGGATGCAGTCGGACTCGAACCAGTCGTAATGGTTGCCGTAAAGACAGACAAAGACGATACATAGCAACGTCAGTCCCCACAGCAACGCGCCCAGCCAGTCGATACCGTAGAGCGGCAAGCGGCGCAGCACGCGGATATTACGGAAAAGCAGCATGACAAGCAGCATCACGAAGCCCAGCAGCCCGATGATGAACCAATGCATATACTCCCACTTCGAGAAGTAGGAGACGTAAATCGTGGCAAGCCCCGAAAGCTGTATGCAACTGTTCACCAGCAGGTAGATGAAGCAGAAGAAGATGGAAAGGTCGCGCTTCGGGGTGAGCCAGAGCTGTATCGTGGAGTTGCATTCAAAGGTGGCCCACATGCGGAAGAAGCCCGAAATGAAGCTGACTCCCACGAGCAGGGGCACGCAGTCCGTATGGACGCAAACCAGGTTACAGACAATGAGCGCCGTACAGCAGGTGAGAAACGCTACCTTCGAGGTGAACTGGAACTTGAGCCGGAACATGACGGCAAACGTCAGCGCCATACCAGCCATTGAGGCGTAGCCCGCCATCATGATATCCTCCTGCATCAATGCCAGCGAGCCCACCATCTCGCCCGCCGCCGCCATATAGACGCCGCCGGACAGTTGGAAGATGATGACCATGAAGATGATGATCCACGGCTTCCACCGTTCCGGCACGAAGCTGCGGATAGCGGGGATGGAAAAAGGTCCTGTTTCGTGCATGGGATTAATAGTTTACTTCACATTCTACGTTCATACCGGCGCAGAGGCGGCTCATGTCTTCGGGGCGATTGTCCGGCGCAAACTCGATGCGGACGGGGATGCGCTGTTCTATCTTCACGAAGTTTCCGGCGGAGTTGTCCTGCGGAAGCAGGGAGAAACTGGCACCCGTGGCACGCGACAGTGACTTCACCACTCCACGGAAGGTTACGCCGGGAATGGCATCGACTTCTATCTCGACCGGATTCCCTTCCTTGATATTCGCGGTCTGCGTCTCCTTGTAGTTGGCGATAATCCAACGGTCGTTGGCATCGACCACATCGACAATGGTTTGTCCGGGCTGTATCAACTGCCCTTCCTGGATGTTCTTGCGTCCGGTGGTTCCGTCGCAAGGGGCGAGGATGACGGTATAGGACAGGTTCAGCTTCGCCAAGGCAAGGGCTGCCTCGGCAAGTTGTATGCCGGCTACGGTCTGGTCGAGGCGCTGCGTCTGCTCCTGCTTCACGAGCGTGGTGGATTGCTTCTGGCGCAGCAGCACTTCATAGCGTGCTTTCAGCGCATCATAGTTCGTCTTCACCCCGTCGTATTGCTGTCGGGTGACGGCTTCCTGCTCAAAAAGGTTCTTGTAGCGGTTGTACTCGCGCTCGGCATTCTCCATGCGGATACGGGCTTCCTGGATGGTGGCATCCGATACGGAGATATTGTTCTGCGTAGTGTTTATCGTGGTCGTCATCGCCGACTTGCCGGACAAGGCGTTCTGATAGTCCGCCTCTGCCTGCGCCAGACGGAAGCGGTATTCGGTATCTTCTATCAGAGCCAGGGTATCGCCCTTGCGCACCGTCTGGTTCTCTGCAAAGCGGATTTCCTTGATAAAGCCCTGTACGCGGGAGTTCACGGGGACGATGAGTTGCTTCACTTGTGCGTTGTCGGTGAACTCCACATTGCCCAGGTGGATGAAACGGGAACTTACCCAACAGATACCTGCCAGGATAAGGAGGATTACTACGATGTTGTAGATTAACTTTTTAGTCTTGTGCTTCATTGCTATTTATTTTTCATCCCCCCAGACCCCCTAAAGGGGAAGGGGGATAGTGTTACTTAATATATTTTGTTATTGGAGTATCCCCCTTCAGGGGATCCGAGGGGTCATAAACTTCCCACCGCCTTCTTCAACTTGAAGTAATTAAACAGAATATTAATCCGTGCGTTCGCCACCTGCAACTCCGCGCTCAGTTTGGAGTTGCTGGCATCGAGCATATCCGTAATCAGCGCCAGTTCGTGCAGATAGCGATTGCGGATGATATCATAATTCTGGTTGGCCAGTTCGAGGCTCTTTATCTGTGTGTCGTAAATGGTGAAGGCTTCACCGAAGCGGATATATGCAGCCTTGATATCGGTCTGCACGTTCTCTTGCAGCAGATTTTTGCTCTCCACGGCACGCTGTGTGGCAATCTTCGTCTTACGGATGTTCTTGCCGGACTGATAGATGGAGGCGATATTGAACTTCACCCCTACCCCGAGGTACCAATAATTCAAGTTCTTGTTGATGGGCGGTACTTCAATGGTAATCGGACCATCAAGCAGGTTTGCGGCAAACAAGGCGACGGACGGCAGACGTTCGGACTTCGCCAGTTTCTCGCCCTGCCGGGATTGTCGGATGCCCAGTTCCGCTTGCTTCAAGGCAGGGAGCCAGTCGGCAGCCATATTCTGCCATTCCGTTTCGGGGAAGACGGGAGGAAGTTTATCAAGGAGGCAGGTGTCAATGCCGATGACCGTCTCCTGCGGCAGCCCCACAATGGTGACAAGCTGGTTGTTGATGATAATCCGGCTGTTCTCAATCTGCGTCAGCGCCAGTTCCAGGGACTTCAGTTGCAATTCATAGCGGGTGATATCGTTCTTCAAGGCAAGACCTTCCCGTTCCTTTGCCGTGATATCGGCCAGCAGGCGCCTGGTCTGTTCGATATTCTGCTGATAGACTTCCGCCTGGTTGCGCAGCTTGTACAGCTCCAGATAGTTACCCACCAGGAGGAAGCGGATGTCCTGCCGGTTCTTGTCCTTATCCAACTGCGCTACTTGTTGGCGGAGTTTTGCCAATGTGATGTTGCTCGTGATAGCTCCGCCGGCATACAGCACTTGCGAGGCTTCGATAGCGAAGTTATTCCCGAAGTGCGGCATAGGGGCATTTACGCCGCCGGAAAAGTCACGGTCGATGATGCAGGCATCGCCCAGATAACTGGCGGAAAGTGACACGTCAATCGAAGGGAGCAGGGCATTCTTCGCCACCTTTATCGCTTGGGCGGCTTCCTGTTCTGCCAAATCAAAAGTCCGGATACTACGGCTGTTCCTATCAGCCAGTTCGAACATCCTCTCTATACTCAAAACACAGTTCGAAGGGGTTTGAGCCGAAATACAAATGTCACTGCCCATTCCTAAAAAAAGGAATAGGACTTTGAATGTTTTAGTCATACCAATACCTATATAATGTTCTTATTGTAACGAAAACCGGCGACAAAGTTCGACAAAAGGCCTTATTCCTTGAAATTCCAAATTACACAAAATTGGTTTTATTTGTACCAATTCGCAGTTTTTGAGTACCTTTGCACGGAAATAAACAAGAATAAAAAGGAAGGATTGAATCATGAAGCGTACCGTTCATATCAAAAGTATTAACGACTTTGTGCAGGGATATACAGAAATCATGCGCAGGAAAATCAACTGCTTTGAATTGGACGCCAACGGTATCCGGCAACATCTGTCTTCTCCGGTATTCTTCAAAGCATCCGTCTGCATATTGGTTTTATCTGGAACATCCCGTGCAAATATCAACCACAAGCCTCATCCGGTTGCCACCCATACAATACTTGTCCTTTCAGCCTCGCACCTGTTCAACTTCGAGAACTGGAGTCCCGATTTCAGCTGTCTTTGCCTCATGGTCAGCAAGGATTTTATGGAGGAAATGGACTCTACCGATATGATTTACAAACGAATCAGATATGGCGTAAAGCTATACAACGACCCCATACTCATGATGAGCAATCCGGATTTCTCTCTTCTGTCTACACGATTATCCACCATCAACCGGGCAATCGGCAACACCACTCACCGACACTACAAGGAGGTGATACTAAATACGCTATTCGCCTTCTATCTCGACTTGAGCGACATCATTGATCGGCAGGTTATCCAAAACGACGACGTCAACCTGACCCGCCAAGAGGGAATTATCCGCTCTTTTATCGAACTATTGGTACAGCACTATCACAGGGAACATAAAGTAGATTTCTACGCGTCACGCCTCAACCTCTCACCCCACTACCTTACGTTAATAGTGAAACGCGTCACAGGACAGAGTGCCAGTGACTTTATCTTTGAAATGCTCTTCAGCGAAGCGCGCAACCTGCTTACCTGCTCCAAACTGTCCGTGCAGGAAATAGCCAGTGCCCTGAACTTTGCCGACCAGTCCTCTTTTGGTAAGTTCTTCAAACGCCGGGCGGGAATGTCACCGATAGATTACCGGAACGCCGGACCGGCATAAACCATGACATGACAAACAGTCCGTAGCTCACCATCGTCATGTAAGTTAACTTCAGTTGCAATGGGAATTCGGTTCCAGCACCGAAAGGAGTAGCGGAACTACATGCTATTGATTATAATCTGGCATAATAAACTGTTCATATATTACTACTGGACGCAACTTCCCCCCCCTTTAATCTTGATGCAGAACGACTGTTAATAAAAAACCTGCGCAGAAACTGCGCAGGCAAAATATTTATCTTCACCACACACCACCGTAGCAGGAGCATGTGAAACGATTATACAGCTTTAGAAAAGTTTAGCAGGATATTCTCCGGCATCCACCAACGCCTGGATTTTATCGACCACACTTTGACGATCTTCAGGATAAGTTACACCGAACCACTTACTGTTCGTATCAAGAACTTCCACTGTGGCAGTACCATCGTTAATCAACTTATCAACCATCAATGGAATAAAGAATTCACTCTTGAGATTTTCCATATTCTTCGGGTCACTGAGGAATGTCTTAAAAAATTCCTGACTGTAAGCGAAATAGTCGGGAGTAAAGCCCCAGAAGTTCATGCTGACCGGAGTAGTGTCAGGAGTAGATGTCCACTCACCGTTATCATCAATATACTTCACCTCTCCATCCATACGTTGAATTTTGGTACGTTCTACAACAGAGGTCAAGAGATTATTGGCATCTGTTCCACAAAGGCCACGAGATACAGTACCGCTCTCACTCAATGTATTTCCAATACGGAAACCTACCATAGAATATACATTCTTTGAACCTTCGGGAAGTGCGGAAAGGAATTTACCCATTACCTGAAAAGAATCACGGCCATAGAAATCATCGCAGTTGATAACGGCAAACGGTTCTTTAATTACATCAGCCCCCATCATTACAGCATGGTTGGTTCCCCAAGGTTTGGTACGGTCTGCCGGACAAGTAAAACCTTCAGGGAGAGCATCCAACCCTTGGAACACCATTTCACACGGAATATGACCTTCGTATTTAGAAATAATCTTATCACGGAAATCTTGTTCAAAATCTTTACGGATCACAAAAACGAGCTTACCGAATCCGGCATTGATCGCATCGTAAATGGAATAATCCATAATAGTTTCACCGTTAGGACCCAGACCGTCCAACTGTTTCAAGCCACCATAACGGCTACCCATACCGGCAGCCAATAAGAATAAAGTTGGTTTCATATTAGTTATTATTTAAAAAGGTTAGTTCATCATAGTTGATTACGTTGGCAAATGTACAAAAATTAAAATCAGAAGAAGGGAATTTTAGTTCATTCTTTGCTACAATCGTACAAAAATAGATATTATCACTTCCACTTTTAACCCATCAGAACGGATAACCGATAGCGAAGTGTAGCGCCAAGCTATCCTTGAACTTTGGAATATTGTAATATCCCGACTTACCGGTATCATACGGATCATGCAGACCGATACCTAAATCCAGACGGAAAACGAGAAAATCCAAATCATATCGTAATCCCGTACCCGTGCCCAGAGCTATCTGTTTCGGGAAATTCTTTAGAGTCAGTTCACCACCGGGCCGCGCTTCATCCTTACGCATCAGCCAGACATTGCCCGCATCCAGGAATACCGCTCCATGCAGGTCACCGAGAATACGGAAACGATATTCTATATTGGCCTCCATGCGGATATCACCCACATGGTTAATAAAGGAATACTTACTCTCTTTATCCGGCACATATCCACCGGGACCTACACTACGCGCCGAGAACGCACGAATACTATTGGCACCTCCGATATAGAACTGCTCGGTATAAGGGGCAGCCAACGCATTTCCATACGACCATATCACCCCACCCGCAATACGGGAAGCTATCATTTGGTTCTTGTCAATCTTATAATGATAACGGAACTCACTGTTCAACTTCAGGAATTGCGCAAAAGGTACCCCCATCAATTTTTTATCTCTCTCGCTGAAAGGTTTACCGAATATACGATAAATACATGAAGTCAGATTACCTGCCGAAGCAAGCGTAGTCTGCCACCAGATAGGATTACGCACTTTACGCAAAGAGGCATTGTCATATGTATAAGTATACTCCATGGCAGGAATAAACTGATTACGCAAACTTACATAGAGCGCAGGATTATCATCCTGTAACTCCTTAAAAGCCTCGGTTGGATTACGTAGTACATTGAAAGTCAGCTTAAAGGGTGTAAAGCTATGTTTACTCGTAGGCTTCGGCTGAAAATCGTATGTAGCATTTCCACCGAACGCCAGTAATTTATAATACTTTGCACGGTTCAACTGGTCGACATACAACTTGAAGGTCGTAGTAGCCGGGAAGTCATACTCCTTATCTCCAAAACGGGGAAAGACGACACGAGGGAACATCAATGAGGTAGAAAGTCCCAACTCATAGCTGTTCATCAAAGAAGAACGGTCTTTACCCGTCTGCCACTCATACGAACCGTCCAGTTTTACATTCCACGACTCACCACCTCCAAAGACATTGTTCTTGGTTACAGTAAACGAAGCTCCCGGTCCAGTCTGATTATTACTTTTCATCGTCACGTTGAAGTCCAGTTCGGCATCGTATGGCTTATCCAGTGCAGCACGGATATTCAAATCGAGCGTATCGGAAGCGAAAGTCGTGTCGCGCGGTGTATATTGCATTTCAAGATAACGGAAGATACCTACATTGGCTAAACGTTCCTGTACACGGGTCTGGCGATACAGACTATATAAATGTTCCATGGAACGGCGGCGAGACATACCTGTACTATCCTGTACCTGGCGTTTCGACCGATAAGCCTGATAATCCAGCCAACGGTAGAGCATATTGGGACGGACACGCAACTTATCATGATAGTAAATGCGCAGTCCCTTATAATCCAAACTGTCATTAGGTTCTTGTCCCTGCTTTCCATAAAGATAAAAAGCCCTGTTACCTACATAAAACGGTTTTTCCGCCACAGCAGGCATACCAGCAACGGGTACCATCCGCATAGTGACATGACCGCCCGGCACCATAGTGGTATCAGCCTGATAAGTCAGGTAATCGGGACGGAAATAATAACAACCTACGTTACGCAACAATGTACTGATACGAGTACGTTCACCATCCAAATCCGTCACGTTAAACTGTTCCCCCGGACTGATAAGCGAACGGCGCCGGCTCATCTCCATGATACGCAGGGTACGCTCTGTAAAACCGCGATAATAGACGGTATCAATAAAATAAGGGTTTCGCATATCTACCGTATATTGCAGCTTCGCTTTCAATGAATCCTTTGGATCGATAAAGGTCTTATAACTCACGGTTCCATTAAAGTAACCGTAATCACGCAACAAGTTTGTAGCCGCCTTCTCACGGATATCGGGGTTCACTGTCGACATGAGTACCGGCTTGGCAGCAAAACGGTTGAATATCCATTTACCGAAACCTTTCTTGTATTTCACAAAACCGTTATACACCCACAATCCGAGAGGGAATGGATAACGTATGGTCGAACTACCCAGTAAAGCGTTGTTCGGTGCTGTAGCCAACGCAGCTTCCACTTCCTCCATAGCCGTTTCACCTACCGGCGTCTCACTGCGGTTTTCCACTATCATCGGTTTCTGCCCGATATAAAGTATTTCTCCTTCCGGCAGATGCTTGGTAGTGGAACAACCTGCCAGAAATATCAATCCTATAATATATAGTATCAGTCGTTTCATATCGTTTTTTCGCTTTATCACTCTGTCACCTTATCACTTTTCATCTTCCGCCACCGTCACCTTATTACTCTTCTTTTTCCTGAAGATGAAAAGTTCTCCCAAACGATCCGTCTTACGGCGTAGCACAATACCCACACCCGTCTCGGTAATTTCCCCGTCGAGCACACTTTCGTAATTCTTGTTGTGGAACACACGTACATAGCGAGTACCTGAAGCATCCAGCCTGTATTCCAATGAAATATTATCAATGAACGATTCGGCATCGTTCGTGGCATTGGCACCCGTAGACACTTTACCACCGATAACTATTTGTACACGATCATTGAACAGGCGTTGCGAATAGCGGAAACTATAATCGGTCTGTTTGTCGCCCGTTTCGGCAGAAGTACGGTCTTCCACCCCCATCGTGAAGTTGGCATTCACACTCTCCAGAGCAGACCCTGCCAAAGAGTTAATCTGGCTTTGCAGTACACTATTCAGCGCACTACCCATACTCAGGCCACCACCTTTCACGCCACTGTTCAGATAAATTCCCGTAGCCAGCATAGCAATAGCCTGCTTACTACGCTCTTCGGCTCCCATCGCCTGCAACTCATTTTCAATGGTAGCATCGTCCGGAGCAGCGATATCGAATACCAGTTCAGGCGCTTCCAGACGATTTTTGATGGCAATGGACACATCAAAGTTCACCATGCGCGATCCTCCGTCTCCATCAGACACAGAAGAACGCATGCGTTCCGTCGCTTTCAGGTTAATCGTAGGATTCATCGGATTACCCCGCCAATCTACATAACTGCCACTATTAATCTGGAACTCCTTCAAAGGGATGATAGGCAATGAATACTTCATGACACCTCCCGAAAGCGTATAGCGCCCGGTAAGGCTCAAGTCTCCCTGTGGAGTATATTGCATATTCAGGTCACCGCCACCCTCCAGTTCCACAAACTTGCTCCGGTCGGGACTAAGGTCGGCACGCAAACGTACGGCATTGTCTATATGTACGGACATAATCATATCCATACCTCCCAAGGACATGGCAGGAGTATCATCAGCATGTACCGATGTAGTATCCGTGAAAGAAGTAAAAGTTACCAGTCCGCTTAAACGGTCTTCCACTGTCAACGGAGAGTCCGTCAAGACATATGTCACATCCGTATTACCCAGTAAGTTCATGTTTCCACGCATATTCAGGGCATCCAGCGGACCACGTATCGCAGCGTTCAAGTCTACAAAGACCTTACCGTAAATCAGACTTTCACGCGTACGCGGTGCATCAAGCAAAGTATAGTTTTCCGCCAGTAGTTTCAAGTTCGCCGTGGGGCGTTCCATATTACGGAAATCGATCTTACCGTCAATCGTGAACGGATTTTTACTGGTAGTATAAATAGCAAACTTATCAAATACCAGTTGATTATCCTTGACACGAACCGGACGGTTGTCGAATAAATAGCGGGCTCCTGCCTGACGGGCATACACAGATACGCTATCGAATGTTATATCACCGTTCACCACCGGTTTTTCCAACGGTCCGTAGATGTACATCCCGCCATCGATATCTCCCGAAAGCGAAACCATCTGGTCGGGAATAAAGGCATTGGCTATTCGCATCGGGAAGTGTTCAAAGTTAGTGGTAACTTCCAGTGTATCCTTACCATTGGTTTGTGTCAGTATACCATCGGCGGTCATCACTTCCTGGTTATCAAAGCTAAAATAAGTATTCAGATAATGCGCTCCCTTATCACCGGGCAACCAGGTAGCACCCAATCCGATGTCCCCGATAGGCTGGCGCTCATACGTCAGTTTCTCTACATTGGCTTCGGTAGATACCTGCAAGGAAGTAGCCGTCTGTATATATTGGGCTTCCACCGTAAACAATCCTGTCAAGCGAGGCATATAGGGCAATACATCACTCAACTCTCCCAGTTGCAAGCGGCTCAGCTCCACATTCATATTCTGCAAAGAGATGCTATCGTTCTTATCGGACTGCATCCGGAAACACAATCCGTTGTCGCTATCCATATCCACATTGGCATAAACCCGCATATTCTTATGTAGATATATCCAGTTGCTGTTGTCTACAAAATGGAACTTACGGAAAGCGATAATAGGTTCGGCAGGCGTCAAGCTGAGCAACACACCGTTGCCCTGTCCATTCCCTTCGGTCAATGGGCGGGCATTGACTCCGAAAAGTACACCGGTCTCCCCCTGTCCGTCTACATAATTCACGGTCAACTCGGCATCTTCACTGCGGATTTCTCCTGTGAGCGTACTGCGAAATACAAATTGCGGATTTTTCGGTCCATTAATCACCCCCCCTTGCAAAGCCATACGAGTGGTGTCTTGCTTGATAGCCAAGAAAACAGTATCAAGTTGCAGCGAGTCCATACGCAAACCGTGAATAGCAGTCCGTCCATTGATACCTCTCGTCGGGGTAGATCCAAAGCGGAGCGTGAAATCATTGAATGAAATGTCTTTAGTCTTCAAAAAATAACTCACCGGATTTTGCTGCTTTGCCGTCAACTGCATACCTGCCGATGGAAGCACACGACGCAAGGCGGCATGATCAAGCCGTTTCTCGTCCCACTGTTTCATCAGTATGGTTACAAACTCATCCGATTGTTCCAGTAACTTCTTCAGAGTACTACGAGCACGGAATTGAAAATCCATATCACCTGCATCCATCTTCAACTTAATGGAATCATGACGTGCCTCCGCCCCCAGACGAAAACCGAACGGATGTTCCAAAGGTTTCGGTGCTATGCCCAGTTTATGCAAATTCAGGTTTTCTACATTCATGTCCAGCTTACCATCCATGTACTTTCTGTCAAGACGCATATCTGCATCCGTCTGCATTTTCAACAGGACATTATCACTCGTTAAATGTATCGTTGCCACAGAAGCCTTTAATCCGGCAGTCAAATCTACGCCCGATACGTTCCAACGGGCATATTGCAGTTCATCAAGCTTGGCTTTCAGGTCTGCAAACGTCCGGCGGGAAGTTATATCTACCCCCTGCCCTTTGGCAGCGATATTTGCCGAAAGTGTATAAATAGAATCTTTGGGCAGGAAATTATGAAGTTGCAAGGAATTGATATTGAGATTGGCATGATAAGCTTCGGTAGACAAATGGTAGGCGGCATCCAAATCCAGAGAGCCTTCACCCTCCTTTATCTTCAAAAGAGCTTTGCATTGCGAGCCTTCCACTCCCAAACGTGCCACCAGCCTCATACTGTCCGGCACCACGATAGAACCGTCAGGAGTCAGCCCCGTCAGTCCGGTAAGGAAATTCAGATCTTGCGTCTGCATTTCCAAGTCCAGTGAGCCACTACGTGTCAGACTATCCGTCAGGTTCCAAAACTCGCCACCACCTTTCAATGAGAAAGCGCCGGGTAGATCGGCCGAAATACGGGATATCTGCATCTGCTTCAGGTTTCCTTCCGTACCGGCACGAATTACCAACGGACGGAAAGGATAGGCATCTTTAAAAGTTTCGGGTAGTCCACCGGCAAAGAGCATTACGTCCTGTTTGCCAATATTGGCATTGAAACGTGCAGTCAAACGTCCGGTTGTGGGTATATCCACCAATTTCCAATAGGTCTGCGCAGTCAAGTCCATGTCACTGTGAGGAGTTTTGAGTTGCAGATAAGGAACACGTATAATGGTTGAATCGGCAAATAGACGTCCGGTCAATGAGGTTACGGTCAACCCGGAACGGTCGTACATGGAAAATTCCCGAATGACAGCATTCATGTTACGTCCGTAAGTCATCACAGAGTCTATACCGATACGGATATCCCGCAATGCAATGTGCGAGGCATCAAAGCCTTCGGCAGGAACAGCCGTGCCCGAATCGTAATTGACAGTAGAACCTGAAAGCGTAAACTTTCTCCACCCATAGAATTGACGTTTGAGGTCGGCATTCGCATCTTCAATATTCGCATTTCCAATATGAGCCGCCAAAGCCATGGAGTCAAGCGGCATCTGTAAATCTACTGAAACATTCTTCAACTTTAAGTTATGCAGGGCTATCCGCCAGTTCATGGCGGTTTCAGTGGTATCCTTCGGAGTTTCGGTAGTATCGGCAAGCATCACTTGCATGTGGGTATCACTTAGTTCCACACTATTCAATACAGCATCTTCGTTTTTCAAATCGACACCATGGCTCTCAAGGAAGAAACGTCCAAGTGTACCTTTAATATGCATACCTTCCAACAGGGTGGAAGAATTAACGGCAACTTGTTGCAGAGTAACGTCATCGATCTCTACCCTTCCTTTCAATAAAGGCCATGCTTGTACACGTACATTCAGTCTTTCCAGACTCAGTAACGTATCGGGATGTTGCACATCCACCGCACTGTCTGCCCGCTGTACCACCTGTACGCCTCTTACAAGCAAGTTCAAAGGGAAACGAAGATCTATACGCTCTACGGAAATATTCATACCCGTAGCATCGGATGCTATTGCCGTGGCCTGTTTCCGTATAAAATTCTGTACGGGAGGCACGTAAAGCAATATCATCAATATTACAAACAGGATAATAGGAGTGAGCAACACCCAAAGTGCTCCCTTTAACCATTTTCTTCTCATTGGAACGTTAAACTGTCATCTATTAAAAGTTGTACAAAGTAAACAATTTATTTCGACATAAAGTTCCTAAAGAATAAAAATACTGTGATATCGGATGGACGATACTACATCCGGCGGCGGAACATACGTATTTCTTAAATACAACACCATTGTTTCTTCACATTAACCTCGCAGTTCTCTCTGTTTATTCCCTTATGTTTGTTGTGTTAATGTTCTATATTTATAAAGGGACCACGACCGTGAATCGATATGTTCACATCTGTAGACAGATCGATCCACAATAGTGAACAGATCGGTCCACTATTGTGGATCGATCATAAATATAGGACATTAACACAACGAACCTAAAGAGTTAACCAAAGAAATCAACAGGGTCAACAAAAGAAATGCAAGGGACTACCGCCATTAGACATCGGATAAAAAAGAAAGCGTGCCGAAATAGAAATACTTTTATTATTCTATTTCGACACGCCTTCTGCGTATCTAAACCAGCCGGCTGATTACATCGGCACTATCGTAAATCCCCATTTATATTCCCGGTTGGCAGGAATCAAATATTGAGGATCGGGTTTTGCCCCCCAACTGTCATATCCACCGAGCCCCATCTGCTTCATATCAACACAGACTTCGACGAAATCCCTGGGAGTGATATCATTGATATGCGTTTGGCGTGGCTTGATGTTTTTAGCGGTCGAGATATCATGTTTCAGTTCTTCCGCATTGCGGTTGTTCCACTGGTAATCTCTGTTTACGGCATTCTCACTGTCGAAGTCTTCAACAGAATTGCGCAAGGCATTGAACCCTACCGTGTTATCGGCATAAATAGTAAGCCCCTTACCGCTCTTCTTACCTACAGACAACCAGCGGGTATCGGTATGATGGCCGTTTTCCTGCGGACGTACATACGGGAAATACATCTGATCTGCCGTATTCTTGTAAAGATCTACAGTGACACCGGAATTGCGGTCAATATAATTCTCCTCAGGACCACGTCCGAAGTAAGTAACCTGGTTCATTTCTGCCGGCAGGCGGAAACGGATACCGATACGGGGGACAACCAAGTCAGAAGATGTCTTATGCATGTCTTCATTGCCCGGAGTGTAAGTAGCGGTTACCGCTGCTTCCGAAGCTTCTGTTTTAGCAGCTTCAAGACCGGTAGGAGTAAACGTATAATCAGCTTTCACTACTCCGGAAGGATGGATGCGATAAGTCACGATGTAGTGATTGCCGGCAGGCAAAGCGTACTTAACTGTCAGCACGGCATCTTTATCATCCTTTCTGACATCAGCTTCCGCCACCTTGAAGTCTTTACTCGACTCTTTCCAGATTTGCAAGCGCTTGGGTGCCTGATTACCATAATCGTTATCAGTCGGTGCACGCCAAAAATTAGGCTGAAGACCAAAACCATCCTTGAAGTACTCCGTGCCGTTCACTTTATAAGAAGTAACCATCCCGGTAGCCTTATTAAACACAAATTGTACTTTGGAGGAGTTAACTTCCAAAAGATTATCTTTATCGCTGCAATTCAAAGCGGCACCCTCAACTTTGTAGGTACGTGCCAAAGGTTCTATGGGCAGACGGAACTGCTCTTTCGCAATCTCATAGCCTACAGGTATAAGCGCTTCCGGCTCGGTAGTCGTCACCCTGAATTCAACAAAATACTCGGTCCCAACTTTGGGCTTCAATCCACTGACATTTACATTCAGTGTTTTACTTCCCTGTGGCTCGATATCCAAAGAGATTTTACCGCCACGGATAGTTTTGGCATTCTCTTTCACCTCGTAATGTATCTGATATTTCTTCAGGTTCGTAAAATAGAAACGGTTCTTAACGGTAAACTTACCATTCATCAGATCGTCAGCTTCAAAAGCAATGTTCTGATGCGCATATTTCACTTCGTTGTAACCTGGATGCGGGGTACGGTCGGGACCAACAACCCCATTGCAAAGGAAGTTACCGTCGCTCGGCATATTTTTTCCGAAGTCCCCTCCATAAGCCCAATAAGGACGACCGTTTTCATCTTTCACTGCAATACCCTGATCTACCCAATCCCAGATATATCCGCCTTGCAGGTTGGGATATTTGTAAATTGCTTTCCACTGATCCCAAAGGCTACCGGTGGAATTACCCATAGCATGTGCATATTCAGACGGAACCACCGGACGGTCGCTACCCTTCTTACCAATGCTTTCCAACCAGCCGGCCGACGGATATTGCGGAACATACATATCGGAGTTCCACTCCCATTGCGCACGCTCGTAATTTACCGGACGGTTCATAATGTCCTTATCCGCATTTTTCACCCATAAATAAGTCTGGTAGAAGTTATAACCGTTTCCGGCTTCATTGCCCAACGACCAAAAAGTAACGGAAGGATAGTTCTTATTACGTTCAAACATATTAGTGGTGCGATATATATGGGGTTTCAGCCATTCGGGATTGTTGCCCAACGAACCACCCTTACGCAAATCATAGTACATACCATGACTTTCAATATTAGCCTCATCATAAACATACAAACCGTACTCATCGCAAAGCTCGTAAAAACGACGGTCTTGCGGATAGTGACACAAACGGACCGTATTGATATTGGCACGTTTCATCAATTCAAAGTCTTTACGCATCAAGTCTTCGGTCATATAATGTCCCGTTTCCGGATTGTGCTCATGGATATTAACCCCTTTCAGCTTCAACGGTTGCCCGTTAATCAAAAGGACAACATAGTTCTTTCCATTTGCCGATTTTTGGTCTATTTCCTTAATCTCTATCCGACGGAAACCTACATTATAAGGCACTACTTCATTGACTTTTCCATCTTCTCTGACAGTCATCACCAGTTTGTAGAGATTGGGAGCTTCTGAAGTCCAGGTCTGTACATCCGGCAACTGCTGGTCAAAGTTCACCGTTTCCTTTTTACCCGATTGAACGGCAACATTCTTTTCTGCCGTAGCAACAACTTTACCCGAACGGTCAATCAGCTCATAGCCAACAGTCAGCTCCGCATTACTATTCTTGTGGTTCTTCAGGTCAATAGCCAAACGGAAAATACCATTCTTGTAGCTGTCATCCAAAGTAGAAGTTACCCGAAAGTCGTTTATAGATGCTTTGGGTTGAGAATAAAGGAATACATCACGCTCAATACCACTCATGCGCCAGAAGTCCTGGCACTCCAGATAGGAACCGGTACTCCAGCGGAAAATCTTCAGAGTAAGCACGTTCTCACCCGGTTGCAGATATGGGTTGATTAAGTACTCTGCCGGATTTTTGGAATCCTCGTTATAGCCTACCTCTTTCCCATTGACATATACGTAGCAACCGGATTTAGCTCCGGCAATATGCAAATAAACATCACGTCCGTCCCAATCAGCAGGCACAGTAAAGTTTCTGCGGTAAACACCTACCGGAGTTTGTTCCGGCAATAAAGGAGGTTGTGGCTTATAAGGCATAAACTCATAGCCATGGTTGGTATAAATGGCAGTTCCAAACCCTTGTACTTCCCAGTTTCCCGGTACTTTAATGTCGTGCCAGCCAGAAGTACTTACCGAAGGATCGGTAATGTTCGCAGGAAGGTCTTTGTAACCATCTACAAAATAGAATTTCCAGGTTCCGTTCAATAATTGGTAGTACGGGCTGTTCTCAAACCGCCCAGTCATTGCCTGAGAACGGTCTGCATAGGTCATAAAAGAAGTACGAGGATATTCAGTATTTACTGAAGTGGTCTGAATGTCCTTCCAGTAGGGCAATTCACTGTTTTCCGCCGATACCTTCTGAGAGATACCCATCGTAGTTGCCACACAGAGCAGGCAACTCACTAAGCTTGCGGGAATGTCCAAAAATCTGTTTCTCATAAAAATCTATACTATTGGTTATTAGAATATTTAAACGAACGGGATGGAACTCTTCCGTAACCTCTCACCAGAATAGAATCCCGGGTTATCTCTACAATGGAATAGGCATTCTGATTCTCCGTTTCAACCATTCCTTCCTGCGTAATCATAGGAATACCCTTATAGTAACCAAATGCTCCGGCATGATGATGTCCCGAGATAACGGCCTTTACGCATGAATAACGGGATATGGTTTCCAGTATTTCCACATTGTTCAAAGCCGTAAATTCACTGAACGGATAAAAAGGATGATGTGAAAACAGCAGCACGTTATTCTTATTCCCTTCACACTCTGCCAGCAGGTGATCCAGCCATTCCATCTGTTTACGGCTGGCACCTCCGTTCCACCTATAACCTTGTTTTCCTCCTGTCTGTTTTATCTTATCCAGCATTTCGGTCAACTCTTGTTCTTTCTCTGTTCCATTCACATTAGCGTAAGCAGCAACTTCATTGGTATTCAGCATAATGAAAACCCAGTTTCCTTTCTTAAACCAATAATATTCAGAAGGCATGTCCAATTGCCGATAAAGCACGGAATTATCAGTTACTTCTTTATAGTCGTGATTCCCCGTAATGTGATAAACCTCATTATTCAAGCGACAAAGATAAGATTTTATTATATTCAAATCATTATTCTTTCTATCAATTATATCGCCCAAATTGATAGTGAACTGTACATTTTCTTTATTGAAACAATTTATACAAGTATCAAGCTTCTGTAACGCCTCTCTATAAAACCGCATATTCTCTGAAGGACAATCCGCATATTGCGTATCGGCAAATATGCCGAATTTTAAGATCGGCGTGTCATCTCGTACCGATGTACAACTCCACAGTAAACTTATACATATAAACAATCCAAAAATATTCCTCATGATACTTTATTACTTAATATATATTCAAGAAAAGTTACAATAACCCCGTGTTACAGACTCAAATTACGGAAATTTCCGGCATTTGCCAGAAACATAGAGAACAGGAGAAGAAATAAAAAGAGTATTTTATGTTTCATCAGCATTCTTTTTTATACAGATGCAAAAATACGAAAAAAGAATATCGTTTTAATATAAAAGAAATGTTTATTATAAGTCTTGAAAGGAATTCTACAACATGTGTAACAAAAATGAAACATATATGACATAAAATTCTAATACCTGCTTCCGACCTTTGCGTCCTAAATTTACCGACAACAACAAATTATGAGAAAAAGCACATGGATACTGCTCATCGCTCTGCTGCCACTCGCTGCGGAAGCCCAAAGTTCCTACAACAACGAGGATGGAAAGAAAATCGAAAAAGGGAAATTGGAAAATAAAGATTACTGGCCGGAAATACACGGAACAATCCGTTCCAAGTACGAATACCAAACTACCATGAAGGCCGGACGCTTCGAAGTGCGCAACGCCCGTATCAGCGTAACAGGAAATGTACTGCCGATTGTAGCCTACAAAGCCGAGATTGACCTTTCGGACGAAGGGAATATCAAAATGCTGGATGCATACACAAGATTATTCCCTGTCAAAGGTATGACAGTTACCGCTGGACAGATGCGCGTACCTTTTACTATCGATGCTCATCGCTCCCCGCATCAACAATATTTTGCCAACCGTTCGTTTATTGCCAAGCAAGTGGGTAATGTACGCGATGTGGGAGTTACTTTAGGATATACTTTTCCTACCGATATACCTATCACCGTAGAAGGTGGACTTTATAACGGTTCGGGACTAACCAATCAAAAGGAATGGCATAAGGAAGTGAACTATTCCGCCAAAGCGCAATTTTTTCCCGTTAAAGGGTTGAACCTTACCATGAGTGTACAGAGTATTCAACCGCAAGAGGTACGTGTACAATCCTACGACATCGGAGCTTACTATGAGTTCGGTCATTTCCACGTTGAAAGCGAGTATCTTTATAAACAATATTCCGATAATGCATTCAGAGATGTACAGGCAGTAAATACTTTTATCAATTACGATTTGCCGTTGAAGAAGGTGTTCAATAAAATGTCTTTCTTGCTTCGTTATGATATGATGACAGATCAAAGTGATGCAAAAACCACCGATAAAGAAACCGGCGCATTAATCGTCACAGATTATAAACGTCAACGGTTGACAGGCGGAATTACATTCAGTCTCAGTAAAGCATTCCGTACTGACTTACGATTGAATTATGAGAAATATTTTTATGCTAAAAACAGCATTGCCAAGGAGTCTGAAAGAGACAAAGTGGTGGTAGAGTTGATGATGAGATTTTGATTTTTTAAATATATTCAATCTGTCAAAATCATATTGGCATTTGTACATACAGGGAAAATACCCCCAAATAAAAACAGGCAGCAGAAAGTGCCACGTAAACTTGGTGGATTGGAACAGATTTCCTATATTTGGTATATATAAACCGAGGTATGGCAAATCCGATTCTTCCAGGTATATCCATTGTCGAGCAAGAGTTGTTGTATCAAAAGTTAAATGAATACAACCTTAAAAAGGCCTCTTTCAAAGAGGCGGGTGCCTATCTTGTGGTATTACCCCGACCTGAACGGTCCAAATACTCACTTTGGATTTATTTTCCTTTACACGGACGGCAATCCATATTCTATATCTTCGACCTCAGTGTAGATATACACGAAACATTGCGAATGGCAAGCAGTCTGTGTTACTATTCTTCACGTCCACTATTGTTAGTAGAGTATAATGCCAAACGAATGCAAAACAAAGGAGATGATATAATCTCTTTTGGGAAATATCATGGACACTACCTCCATGAGATTATGCAGATTGACCCGTCCTACCTATCATGGATAGCCTTCAAGTTTACTCCACGAATTCCCAAACAGGAACGTTTTGCAGAAATCGCTAAAATATATTATTCAGTGTATCTCGACATTCTACAACGGCAAACCCAAAAACCTGTTTCCAGTCGTTTCCTGGGCAAGGAGGGAGAAAAAGTGGAAAATTTGACCCTGACTGTTCTTAGCGTACGGCTAGAGGACGATCCATATAAAACACAAGTCAAGGGAACAATTCCCTATTTTTACGTACGACAAATATTGAAATTGAAAGATGTTTCCGGGAATATCGTCACTTTACGGATAAATGCACATACAGCCAGTCAAAAGTCGTGCCAGCTACCTGCCGTCGAGCATGCCTATCAAGCGGGAGATACGATACATATAACTTCTGCGCGAATTGCACGCACGTATGTAGTAGGAAACATCAAGTACACTCGCTTGAATTATGTTAAGTTCCAACCGCAGTAACATTAAGAGACCAACAGTATCAATGTACAAATAAGGCTTTATGACAAGAAACCATATTTGTACATTGATGTAGCCTTCTTTCTTGAGACAGAAGTAAAAAGTTTTATTCGGTAACCAAAGGACGTTTACGCCAATCGTCTTTTATGTAAGTATCCGGATATACAGTTTTATCTTTAATCTCGCCACCTTTCAAACGAATCCATGTCTGAAAGGTGCGGGCACCTTCTTTCATCAGGATAACACGGGCACCATTGGACAGATGATTATACACTGTATTACCACCTGTATAACGTCCGTATGCAAGAAGTATACCATGCCACATGACAGAATAATCATTATCATGATCATGCCCGACAAAAGTAGCCATAACATCACCGGATTCTTTCATGGCAGTAAACATACCGGTGTTCAATGCCGGAGCACAGGCTTTCTCCATACGTGTACCTATCAGAGTAGCGTTTTCGTCGGAAGCGGCCCGATTATATTCGGGTAAGGGGATATGGAAAAATGCCAAAGCAGGCAGAGGTTTTCCACCGTTCTTTGCCGTATAAGCAGCACTATGATTACGATACCAGTTTATCTGGTCGAAGGTCAGCCAATCATATCCCTTCACATCAGGTTGTTTGGAATAAGAGTGAGAGTCCAGACAATAAAGCAAAGCAGCGTCTTTTGTACCGTCGGATGACCTCACGGCAAACAGATAGTCAGGAGATATTGTTGTTCCACGATCAGGCTGAATATTAAACGGTATGGAACGAATGATATCATAAAGTTCGGCACGCGTCATACCCTGCTCGTCATCATGATTACCAAAAGTTACCACAAAAGGTATCTTACGATCGGAAACACAGGTAAGCACCGAACGCATTCCCTTATCGGCAGGTGCGGCATAAATCACATCGCCGGTAAAAACGACCAAATCGGGATGTTCGGCATCAAGTACTTCATTGATACGTTTCAAGGCAATATCCGAGGCCGGATTACCATATTTGAAGTGTACATCCGTAAACTGAACGATTTTAAATTCCCCGTTCTTATTAAACTTTAAAGGGAGAACTTGTGCCCGACAGAACAAGACAGAAAGGAATATCAGACAAAGGGTTAAAGAGATTTTTTTCATTTCGGTTTTAAAGATTGATTATTGATCGATTTATTATTCTTTTTGAATCAGTACAGTGGCATACGCAGAAATACCTTCTTCCCTTCCCGTAAAGCCCAACTTTTCCGTAGTAGTCGCTTTAATAGAGATATCATCCGCATCAATTCCCATAACAACAGACAATGTATGCTGCATATCGGGAATATGGGCTTTTAACTTAGGACGTTCGACACAGATGGTAGCGTCAACATTACCGACAGAATAACCTTTTGTTTGAATTAACTTCACGGTCTTTTTCAGTAGAATTTTGCTGTCGATATTCTTAAACTCACCTGCAGTATCGGGAAAATGATAACCTATATCACGCATATTAGCCGCACCAAGCAGAGCATCACAAATAGCATGTATCAATACATCGGCATCTGAATGTCCCAACAATCCCTTATCATGTTCCAGATGAATACCACCCAACCACAATTCCCGGTCTTCCACCAGCCGATGCACATCAAAACCAAAGCCTACACGTATTTTCATATCTTCTAAATAGATGTAAATAGTTAATCACCCCATAAAATCTCAGCGGATATAAAAATCGAGCAATTTTTCTTCTCCGATATATCCCTGCAAATGTTGGCCTACACTGACAGGCCCTACTCCTACTGGAGTTCCGGTAAATAATAAATCCCCTATTTTCAATGTCATAAAACGGCTGACGTAAGCGATGATATCATCCACCTTGAAAAGCATGTCTGCAGTATTTCCATATTGAACCTTTTTCCCATCAATATCCAAATGAAAATCCAACCGCTGCAAGTCTCCACCAACTTGTTCCAATGGAATAAACTTACCAAGAGCCGCTGAATTATCAAAACTTTTACAAAGTTCCCATGGGTTCCCAGATTCTCGGAACTGACGCTGTAAATCCCTTGCCGTAAAATCAATACCTACCGTAACGGCATCATAGTATCGATACGCAAAACGAGGAGCGATATTCTTACCCAAACGACAGATGCGTACTACTACCTCTGTCTCATAATGAACCTCATTGGAAAAATCGGGAATAAAAAAAGGCTTACCATCTTTTAGGATAGCCGAATCGGGCTTCATAAAAATAACAGGCTCTTTATTTACTTGAGTATGCCCCAATTCTTTATTATGTTGGGCATAATTCATCCCTACAGCAATAATCTTCATTACTTGATTTCGTTAAAGTTCAAACGATTAAACATTACCGCCAAATGAGCGTATAGAGAAGTATTCTGTACTACAATATTTTCCGGCACACGGATACGGAATGGAGTAAAGTTCCAGACAGCTTTAATACCACCGGCCACCATTGTGTCCGTAATTTTCTGTGCAATCTCGATAGGTACTGTCAAAACACCGATATTGACGTCGTATTCACGCATCTTCTTCTCAAATTCATTGGAATGGAAGATAGGTATACCGTTCAATGTAGTACCTACTAAATCGGGATTTACATCGAACGCCGCCACAATCTCCAAACCGAAATGGCTCAACCCGGAGTCACGCAACAATGCCCCTCCCAAGCTTCCTACTCCGAAGAGAAAAGCTTTGTGTATGTTGGTAAACCCGAGAAAATCCTCCAATACAGCAATCAATGTATCCACTTCATACCCCACACGTGTACGGCCTGAGATATTGACATACGACAAATCTTTGGCTATCTGAGAAGCATCTATATTGATCTCTTTAGAAATCTGGGTAGAGGAAACGAAACGTTCACCCTTTTGTTTCAGCAACTTAACATTAGACAAATACCATGGCAACCTGCGCAAAGTAGGCTCCGGCACTTTCATGCTTTCCTTATGTTGAATTGCTTGGTTCGCTGTCATTTTCTTCATCTATTTAGGTTACGGACTGACAAAAATACGTTTTTTTCTTATAAAAAAGGATGAGACATAAGAAAGTTAACATAATTTCCACAAAAGTGTTAGTCTAAAATGTTACTTTTGATTTCGATAAATTAAATGAATATGAAA
This sequence comes from Bacteroides sp. OM08-11, assembly GCF_003438665.1. Classification (NCBI taxonomy): domain Bacteria; kingdom Pseudomonadati; phylum Bacteroidota; class Bacteroidia; order Bacteroidales; family Bacteroidaceae; genus Bacteroides; species Bacteroides sp. OM08-11. Next base: position 61,145 of record NZ_QSTJ01000003.1, on the reverse strand, counting down.
AATAACGATTGGAAAGAACGGTTAAATGTAGTTTATTCTACCAACCCGAACTATAATTATGAGATGGACGATGACGATGAACAGACAACCCTCCAACCTTCACAACAACGTCTGCGAGTACAATTAGATCGTAAGAACCGTGGAGGTAAAGTCGTAACTCTCGTAACAGGATTTGTAGGGACAGAAGATGATTTAAAAGAGTTGGGCAAATTGTTGAAAAACAAATGCGGTGTAGGCGGAAGCGCCAAAAATGGAGAAATCATTGTACAGGGAGACTTCAAACAGAAAGTACTGGAACTACTGAAAAAAGAAGGTTTTACACAAACCAAACCGGTGGGATAGATATATCTACAAATACATTTCTTGTTTCGGCTAAAATAACAACAAATATGTGTTGGAACTATAATCTCCTGTCATAGTTCCAACACATATTTATCTTCTCAATAAGTAGTCCTAATCTTCAATAATCACGCGGAAACCTACATTAAATATACGCTGATAAGGCAAGAAACCTTTACGCGAATAAGAAGTCGAGAATTTGGGTCTTTCTATAAACGAACCTCCTCTCACAACTTTATATTCTGCATTTTTCTCCTCATTCTTCACATTATAAGGATAGGGCACATAATTAGAACGCGTCCATTCTCCTACATTACCATGCATATTATACAACCCAAACGGATTAGCTTCATACTGCTTACCCCCAACCTGTACCAGATTTCCATCATCTACACCTTCTTCCTTCGGAAGGAAAGTATAATGTTTGTACATCGCATGGGTAGGCGACATCGGCTTGGGATCCACACCCGCTACAGCAAACAATAACGTAGTCTTATCTGCCAAATTCTCTTTCTTACCAAAATCCGTATGCATATCTCCATACCAAAAATCCGTATTGCTTCCAGCCCTACATGCCCATTCCCATTGAGCTTCAGTAGGAAGTGTCACATGCAGTCCTATCTTTTCACTCAATTTCTTACAAAAATTCATAGCATCCTGATAGCTGACCCGAATAACCGGTTGTTCCGGTTTATTAGCCGGATATCCCTGTACTACATGGTCTTTCCATTGCTGATCAATGAAACGGCTATCATGTTCAGGATAAAAAACCTTGTATTGCTCATTGGTTGTTTCTAATTCAGCCATCCAGAAAGACTTCTCAATATTCACTTTTGCTGTCGGATATGTATCTGATGGTCCGTCATAACTTCCCATTACAAATTGTCCGGCTGGAATGCGTACAAACGTCATACTGATTCCAGGAGCAATTTCCACAACCTTACGTTGTTCTCCCTCAGCAATCTGCTTACCTTGTGCAGTAACCGCGTCGAAAGGCCATCCTTTAACTTTCAGTTCTTTTACTTTTCTTTCTTGTTCTTCAATAGGCACGACAGGCTGAACTTCTCCCTTACTCTTCAAGTAAGATGCATAATCCGCCAATTCTTTCTTCCAGTCTACACTACTTCCATTCGCATATTTATCTGCAAGTTCTATCCGGCGCTTATACTCATCAAAACCTTTGTAAGGAGTTTTATTCAAAGACTTCACGTCAAAGTACCCTTTATCAGGAGCATTATAGTCAATCCAATTATACAAAGTGCGCCATTCCTTGTCTGTCAATTCCACATTATGGTGTCCTCGTTTCAACATACGAACCAATTCACTGGTATTCGGGTGATATTCATAAGGTTGCAATACAACCATATCTCCTTCTCCACCCTGACGGTGAATATAAGGATGGAAATTCAAATAGGATGTACCATATCCGAATTTATCTTTCTTTCCCCCTCGTAAGTCAAAGGCTTTTTCACCATTATGACAAGCAATACAAGCCCGATCAAGAATAGGTTGAATTTCCAGATCGAAAGTGAACGAACGAACTCCTCCTTCAGGGGGAGTAATAACATCGGGGTCTTTCTGAGAAGCAATCACTCGCTTGGGAATAGCAATCTGGTTCTGGTCTTCATGACAACCAATACAAGAAACCACCTCTCCCGGCTGAGCAGTTACCCAGCTACGCATCCATTGAATAGCTACACCGTCCTTATCTATAGGCTGTATAGACAACGGTGTATTTGCCGGTACCTTAAAAATGGCCGAACCATCCTTCTCAACAGGGACAGTACCCAATAAACGTTTGATATCCCATCCAGACTGGATACCATGCCAATTATGATCCGACTTAGCCGATACATACGCATATTCATAAGCATGCAAACGAAGTTCCTTTACTGTACCGCGAGGAATATCTTTCAAACCCTCACCTTCGTAGATATCTTGAATGAAAAAGGTTGCTTCTTTCTGATCCATCTTCACTCGGTCGGGAATAATAGGCGGCACCGTTACTTTATGTACTAATGCCGGACTAATGAAACCTTCTCCTTCTGCTTCAAAAACACAAGTCACATTATCAAATATATCTACCAAATAAATACCCCACAGCGCTTCCGGCGACAATTTAGCAGCCACCAAGAAATATTTATCACTCAACACAGTAGGCTTGATAAACTGCGGCCATACACCATCTACCAAACGGTCTTTGATTTCCTCCTTGATAGGACGATTACGATAAGGTATCTCCTGCACCATCCCCGCCACGTTCTTACGCCCTTTAGTCGGATCAAAAACAATCATTCTACCCGAACGAGCTATCCCATGATGCCCCGAAATGATACCGACGAAAGCCGAACCGGTACCCGGTATAGGCTGTACATCGAACGTACTATTAGGAAACATAGAACCACTACCGTAAAGAGCCTTATTTTCTGTTCCATCAGGATTCATGTGCATCACAATTCGAGAATAATAATGTGTCAAGTCCGTATATTCCCACCGTGTATACATTACCCGTCCATTGTTCATGATCACCGGATTCCAATTTCCATCCTGGTCAAAGGTCAGACGACGTAAATTATGATCTTTAGGATCGTAAATCACCATGTTTCCTACCGGATTGCTTCCGCTCAGACAAGGTACACGTTGATAACCTATATTGGAGGTAGCGATAATTCGTCCATCAGGCAAATAAGTCCCATCATAAAATTCCAAGTCCGGCTCTTCATTCTCAATCAATGGATGAAAACCTGTTCCATCCAATTGAACTTCAAAGATATTCCAACGTCGATCGTTACAGAGCTGCGTAAACATCATCCGGTTACCATCCCAATGCAGACGCAGGTCAGAAATAGGCGAATCGAGCTTTGGCTTATAAACCTCACGCACATTCACCTCTCCCCGCAAATTCGACAGTTCTACAATCGAAGCATTGAAACCACTACGCCCCGCCGACCCCTGATTAGACCAGTTATTGTTCTGGGTACCCAACTTAGGAGCCATCGCATTACGTGCACTCTTCCCTAAAATATAACGAGCAGCCACAATCTTATCTGCATCCAACAACGGATTACCCAACAAAATTTGACGTTTCAATTCCAATGCCTTAACCGCATCTGCCAAAGCTTGTGCTTCACCCTGATAGATACCCTTAAATCCTTTTCCGGCTAATCGTTGCAGTTCTTGCCACATCGGTTCATACTTCTCCGCAAGATAATTACGGTTCTTCTTCATGTCATCGAAAGCAAGTTTTACTGCATCCGTATTCAACCATACCAGCTGCGATTGTATATCCAATACATTGTCTACTTCATCACGCAATGTCATCACTGCTTTCAGTAGTTTTACGCTGTCCGCTTCAGTCTCTATCTGAGAAAAACGACTCTGATAATAAGCTGGATCACTCAACCGGGAAATCCGGTCATTCAGCACCTTTTTTTCATAAGAAATGCCCGAAGAAGCCGCACTGCGTCCTGCCTTCACTTGCCCTGTCGCAAAAGTAGAAAAAGACAACAGCACTAAACTCAATAATAAAAATACTTTATTCATAGAATTACTTATTAGATAAAGACAAAATATCACCAACAATCATCCGATATTCTATCTGAGGTAACATTCATTTATCGTTCTCATATAAAACCGATTGTAAAGATACGAACGAAAAAGGATGAGGGACTTGCAGTATTATATATATTATTGTAATTTTTGTATCACTTTTATATCTTGATATAAAAACATACAATAATATATATAATACTGCAAGTTTTTTATTATTTACCAAAAAAACTATCAATCAACAGTAGGAAGAAAATATCTATAGAAATCTATAAACGAAAGAGAAGTAAAGGTGAAATGATATATATAAAAAAACGGTCGCTACGGATATTCCGTGCAACCGTTTCCATATTTAATTGGAAAGAATTATTCAGCGCGCAAAGTGAAACGCTTGAAATCCACTACCTTCAATTCAGGATCAGCTTCCTTCAACACTTCCCTTACAGTCTTCTTACCATCCATAATATCTTCTTGGTTCAGCAAGCAAACTTCCTTCAAGAACTTGCCCAAACGACCGTTAGCAATGTTCTGTATCATTTGTTCAGGCAAATGCGCAGCCTTTTCAGCAGAAACTGTAGCAATGATTTCTTTTGCTTTAACTACATCTTCAGCAGTAATCCAACCTTTAGACATATTGCTTTCCATATGATCTTCGCTATCTACATGAGCTGGGTTGATACCTGCCTTCTTCAGAGCAGCCTCAACAGCCTTCTGTACTTGCTCTGCTTTAGTCTTCTCAATAGCCACTTCGATTTCTTTCTGCTTTATTTCTTCAGAAACTCCATCTTCATCAATTGCAATCGGGTTCATGGCGGCAATTTGCATAGCTATCTGTTTAGCCAATTGTTCATCAACTTCTTTGTTGAAAGCAACAATAGTACAAAGACCGTTTCTGTTCATGTGATTGTAAACAACAGTACTTGCACCTTCTACAGTCATATAACCGTCAAGTTCCATTTTTTCACCAGTAATACCGCTACGATCTACCACTGCATCTTGTACAGTACCTTTACCCATCGGCAACGCTTTCACCTCATCCAATGTTTTACACTTGTTGGCTACAGCCAAATCAAGAATATCTTGAGTCAATTTTATGAAATCAGCATTCTGAGCTACGAAGTCAGTTTCACACTTCAGAGCAATGATAACGGCAAAGTCACCAGTAGTTTTAGCCAAAACACAACCTTCAGAAGCTTCACGGTCTGAACGCTTAGCAGCAACAGCCTGTCCCTTCTTACGGATAATCTCCATTGCCTTGTCAAAATCGCCTTCTGCATCGTTCAATGCATTCTTGCAATCCATCATACCAGCACCGGTCATTTTACGGAGCTTGGTTATATCAGCCATACTTACAGCCATAATATCTTTATATTTTAATTGTTAATAATATCTTTATAAAACAATTGAGAGCTGAGAATAGAGAATTGAGAATTGCTGTAAAGTAACTCTCAACTTTCAATTCTCAACTCTCAACTATATAATTAAGCCTCTTCGTCTTCCTTCATGAAAGCAGCAGCCTTAGCAGCATTGATTGCTTCCTCATCGGATTTGTCGAGTCTTGCCTTTGTAGCTTTCTTCTTGCCTTTGTTAGCAGGAGCCTCACCGGCAGCTTCCATATCTACCTTTTCAGCTTTACGCTCTTCCAAACCTTCCTGCATAGCAGCGCAACAAGCATCAAGGATAACTTCTACTGACTTAGTTGCATCATCATTTGCCGGAATTACGAAATCAATATTTGAAGGATCAGAGTTAGTATCAACTATACCGAATACAGGGATACCCAAACGATTAGCTTCGCGAACAGCGATATTTTCCTTCATTACGTCAACTACGAACAGAGCAGACGGCAAACGAGTCAGGTCAGCAATAGAACCCAAAGTCTTGTCTAACTTTGCACGTTGACGAGAGATCTGAAGAATTTCTCTTTTAGAAAGGTTTGAATAAGTACCATCATTAGTCAACTTATCGATAGTAGCCATCTTCTTTACAGCCTTACGGATTGTCGGAAAATTAGTCAACATACCACCTGGCCAGCGCTCGATTACATAAGGCATATTTACAGATGAAGCCTTATCGGCAACCACCTGCTTAGCTTGTTTTTTAGTAGCAACAAACAGGACTTTCTTTCCTGATTTAGCGATTTGCTTCAAAGCTTCAGCAGCTTCGTCAATTTTAGCAACCGTCTTGTTGAGGTCAATGATATGAATACCATTGCGCTCCATGAAAATATAAGGAGCCATTGAAGGGTTCCACTTTCTTTTTAAATGCCCGAAGTGACAACCGGCTTCCAATAATGTATCAAAATTTGTTCTTGACATTTTGTTTTAATCTTTAAATCGTTTACTTTCTTTTTTGTTTTTTCTAAACCAACCGCCGGGTAGCCTATCCAGATGAAGAGTCCCGGTAGTTTAGATACTAAACGCTTTTTCAGTTGAGAGTTGAGAGGTGAAAGTCGAGAATTAAGCAACTTGTCCGCCCCAACCGTTCTCCAACTCTTAACGTTTACTGAACTGGAATCTACGACGTGCTTTCGGCTGTCCCGGTTTCTTACGTTCAACAGAACGCGGATCACGAGTCATAAAGCCTTCAGCGCGGAGAGCAGCCTTGTCTTCAGCATTGATTTTTACCAATGCACGAGCGATTGCCAAACGCAATGCCTGAGACTGACCGGTGAAACCACCACCGCAGAGATTAACTTTGATGTCGTACTTTTCAGCAACACCCAGCTTGTTCAACGGTTGTTTTACCACATATTGAAGAATGCTTGATGGAAAGTACTCTGCGAGGTCTCTCTTGTTAATAGTAATCTTTCCAGTACCTTCGCTTACGAAAATACGTGCAATTGCACTTTTACGTCTGCCTAATGCATTTACTACTTCCATTATCTCTTATTTAAGTGCGTTAATATCAATCATTTTCGGGTTTTGAGCTGCATGTTTGTGCTCACCACCTGCATAAACGTACATATTGCCCAGCAATTGAGCGCCCAGTTTATTCTTAGGCAGCATACCCTTTACTACTTTTCTCAGCAACTTGTCATCACCGTTCGGTTTTGCCTGCAAACGAGCAGGAGTGATTTCTCTCTGACCGCCGGGATAACCTGTATATGACAGATATACCTTGTCATTCCATTTGTTACCGGTTAATTTTACTTTGTCGGCATTGATAATGATTACATTATCGCCACAATCTACGTGAGGAGTAAAGTTTGGTTTATACTTTCCTCTCAACAGTTTCGCAACTTTTGCGCCCAGACGGCCTAACACTTGGTCTGTAGCGTCAACAATGACCCATTCTTTAGTCACTGTAGCCTTGTTTGCAGAAATGGTCTTGTAACTTAAAGTATCCACTCTTAATTGTTTTTTTAAAATGTTACTACTAAAATATTTTCTTCACCACAAGTTATTCACCCCGGACAAAGGAAGATTAACTCGCTATGAATTAAATGCTTATCCTTTTGAGATAATAATCGGCTTGCAAAGGTACAGATTTTCTGATAACTGGCAAACGTTTTCTTCTTTTTTTTAGATAGCCGGCCGGACGATAAGTACTGTTATTCAGGACAAAGCGAAGAAGCATCTCCCGACATGACTTATATTCGCACATATCAGAAGAGCAATTTCTTCGCTTTGCCCTGCCCCTACCACTTAACCGGCAAGGGTAAATCTGTCACAAACAAATCATCTGACAATATCTTCCGGAAACTTAGAAGGCATATTGACCCGTTTCCATGTCTCATGGAACCAAGTATTCAGCTCATTGCCATTCAAATCTTTGGAAATAAAGTACTTCAAATACATCAGCCCACCTTCACCCATTTCAAATTCAAGTACATTATCTTTATTATCAAGCATAGGCAGATGGATGTTTTTTTCGATGCTTTCTTTATAGGAGTTGTCCGATATTTGTTGATATGTACCGTATCCGGTAACGATCGCATCCGATCCGGGACGTATCGTAAAATTCACAATTCGTCCGTCATCACTCAACACTTTAAATGTATTACTCGGCTTCAATGTTCCCGGGACATCGGGGATCTCAGATACATAATGACACAACTGCCAGATACCTTCCAAATGGGCAGGTTTAAAAGCAGACTTACCCTGCGCCTTGAGATTTGTTACCGCAAACAGCATCGCTGCCAGCATGGTAAAGAAATAAATTCTTTTCATATTCGTATGATATTGGTTAACGTCACGTCATTCCTATTGAGACAAATATAAAGAATTATTTCGAGAAAATAACAATTCAAAGCATAAAAAAGTCCGCATAACTTAAAGTTTATGCGGACTCTTCAATCTATACTCCGTTAATTCATCCTAATTGTTAGAAATCAGCATTGCGAGGCGTACGCGGGAAAGGTATCACATCACGGATATTTGTCATTCCGGTAACAAACAACAGCAAACGTTCAAAACCCAAACCAAATCCGGAATGAGGACAAGTACCGAACTTACGCGTATCGAGATACCACCACATATCTTTCATTGGAATATGGAGTTCATCAATACGGGTCATCAGCTTGTTATAGTCCGCTTCACGTTCGGAACCGCCGATAATCTCACCGATTTTCGGGAAAAGAACATCCATAGCACGTACTGTCTTACCGTCTTCATTCTGTTTCATATAGAAAGCCTTGATTTCCTTTGGATAATCAGTCAGAATAACCGGACGTTTAAAATGTTCTTCTACCAGATAACGTTCGTGCTCAGACGCCAAGTCTACTCCCCAATATACCGGGAACTCAAACTTATGCCCTTTGGCTATAGCTTCCTCCAGAATTTTGATACCTTCCGTGTAGGGCAGACGAACAAAACTTTCCTTCAATACACCTTGCAGACGTTCTATCAACCCCTTATCGAACATATCGTTAAGGAACTTTACGTCATCGGCACAGTTATCAAGAGCCCACTGCACACAATACTTGATAAACTCTTCCGCCAAGTCCATGTTATCGACAATATCATTAAAGGCCACTTCCGGCTCAACCATCCAGAACTCAGCCAAGTGGCGGGGAGTATTGGAGTTTTCCGCACGGAATGTAGGTCCAAATGTATAGATAGCCCCCAATGAAGTCGCAGCGAGTTCACCTTCCAACTGACCGGAAACTGTAAGACTGGCCTGCTTACCGAAGAAGTCATCATCATAAACGATAGAACCATTTTCGTCTTTCTTCAAGTCATACAAGTTCATTGTAGTTACCTGAAACATTTGTCCGGCACCCTCACAGTCAGAAGCCGTGATGATAGGTGTATGAAAGTAGAAAAATCCTTTTTCGTGAAAAAACTTATGAATGGCAATGGCCATATTGTGCCGAATACGGAACACTGCACCGAACGTATTTGTACGCGGACGCAAATGAGCTATCTCACGAAGGAATTCCATAGAATGGCCTTTCTTCTGCAATGGATAGGTATTATCACAGGTTCCCAGAACTTCAATATCACAAGCCTGTATTTCAGCTTTCTGACCGGAGCCCACAGATTCCGTCAACATACCGTTCACGCTCAAACAAGCACCGGTAGTAATATCTTTCAGCATATCCTCATTGAAGTTTGCCAAATCCACCACAACCTGCACATTATTTATTGTAGAACCGTCATTCAGCGCGATAAAGTTTACTTGTTTACTACCTCTGCGGGTACGAACCCAACCTTTCACATTGACCATGGCGCCAAAATCTTCGCGCTTCAACAAGTCAACAATTTTTGTTCTACTAATCTTTTCCATAAAAACAGTTTTAAATAACTTATTTATATTACTCAAAAGAGCCCATACGCAGGAAGTTTACCTCCTGTTCCGTCAAATAACGCCACTCACCGCGACGTAATCCTTTCTTTGTCAATCCGGCAAAGAACACCCGGTCCAGTTTTACAACCTTGTATCCCAACGATTCAAAAATACGACGTACGATACGATTCTTTCCTGAATGAATTTCAATGCCTACATCATCTTTCTTAAAATCATCAGTATAACTGATGGCATCCGCATGAATTTCACCGTCATCTAACTGGATACCGGCAGCAATCTGCTCCATATCAGCCTTTGTAAGGTTTTTATCCAGATGCACGTGATAGATTTTCTTTTTCAGGAACTTAGGATGAGTCAATTTAGAAGCCAAATCACCATCATTTGTAAGCAACAGTACACCTGTTGTATTGCGGTCAAGACGCCCCACCGGATAAATGCGTTCATCACAAGCGCCTTTCACCAAATCCATAACCGTACGACGAGCTTGAGGATCATCGGAAGTAGTTACCGTATCTTTCGGTTTATTCAGTAAAACATAAATCTTACGTTCAATACTGACCACCTGATCATGAAACTTCACCTCATCAGAACGTTTTATTTTAGTCCCCAACTCCGTCACAACTTCACCGTTTACAGAAACCACACCAGCCGTGATAAATTCATCAGCTTCGCGACGTGAACAAACGCCTGCATTTGCCAAGAATTTATTCAAACGAATCGGTTCGTTCGGATCGGTAAATTGTTCTTTATATTCAATTTGTTTTTTCTTACTATACTTGGCATTGGGGTCGTAATCACCCGTACGGCGAATTGGCCGGCTATAACTATCTTTGTTACCATACCCACTTGGCCTGCCGCCACCATTCGAGTTAAAACGCGGGCGATAAGGACGATCACCACCTTCGCTGTTAAAACGCGGACGATAAGGACGGTCACCACCGGTATTACCATAGGAAGGACGTTGAGGACGGTCACTGCCTTCACTGTTATAACGCGGACGGTAAGGACGGTCACTATTACCATAAGAAGGACGTTGAGGACGGTCACCACCTTCGCTGTTATAACGCGGACGGTAAGGACGGTCACTATTACCATAAGAAGGACGTTGAGGACGGTCACCACTTTCGCTGTTATAACGCGGGCGGTAAGGACGGTCACTATTACCATAAGAAGGACGTTGAGGACGGTCGCCACCTTCACTGTTATAACGCGGGCGGTAAGGACGGTCACTATTACCATACGAACGTTCACTATTATAAGGACGCTGAGGACGGTCGCCATTTTCCGCGTTAGGATTAAACCTCGGACGATAAGAGCGATCGCCGTTTTCACGATTATAAGACGGACGGCTATAGCCACCTTCTCTATTAAACTGGTTACCATCACGGCCGGCACCTGAGTTCTCCTCTGAGGAAGAAGCATCACGCCAAGTTTCATTTTCTGTATTCATTGTTTTATTCGAATAAAATTAAACCTACTGGCCTCACGGCCATTTTTTTGTTTCTCTTATACCTTTTTAATATGTTTATTATAAACAACCACCGGATAAAAAAGTTGATATTTCCTCAACCCGGCATTCATATCTGCTTAAATTCCCGTATATGTATGGGGAGTGATAACTCTCAGTTCTTGCTTTATTTCTTCACTTACATTCAAGCCCTCAATAAATTCCTTGATAGACGCTTCCGTAATAGCCTGATTAGTACGGGTCAATGCTTTCAAAGCTTCGTATGGATGCGGATAAGCCTCACGGCGCAATATAGTCTGAATAGCCTCAGCCACAACACTCCAACAATTATCCAAATCACGATAAATCACTGTTTCATTCAACAACAGTTTACGCAAACCCTTCAACGAACTTTGGATAGCGATTATAATATGACCGAAGGGAGTACCGATATTACGCAATACGGTAGAATCGGTCAAGTCACGTTGCAAACGAGATACGGGAAGCTTTACAGCCAAATGTTCCAAAATGGCATTTGCCATGCCTAAGTTACCTTCTGCATTTTCAAAATCAATCGGATTAACCTTATGAGGCATTGCACTGGAGCCCACTTCACCGGCCTTAATCTTCTGCTTGAAATATTCCATAGATATATATTGCCAGAAGTCACGGTTCATATCTATCATTATTGTATTGATACGCTTCATTGCATCAAAAACAGCCGAAAGATTATCATAATTGGATATCTGGGTCGTATATTCTTCACGTTCCAATCCAAGCTTCCCTGAAACAAACTTATTACCAAAAGCTTTCCAATCATATTCCGGATAAGCTACATGATGCGCATTATAGTTGCCGGTAGCTCCACCAAATTTAGCTGTCAACGGACAAGCTTTCAAAGTAGCCAACTGACGTTCCAGACGATAAACAAACACCATTATTTCTTTCCCCAAACGAGTAGGAGAAGCCGGTTGTCCGTGCGTTTTGGCAAGCATCGGGATACCAGCCCATTCTTCCGCATAAGAACGAAGTTGAGCTATCAACTCTTCTATCTGAGGATAGTAAACCTGTTCCAACGCGTCTTTCACAGACAAAGGGATAGAGGTATTATTAATATCTTGTGAAGTCAATCCGAAGTGGATAAATTCTTTGTAGTCATCCATTCCGCCCAACTTATCAAATTCTTCTTTCAGGAAATATTCCACAGCCTTCACATCGTGATTGGTCACGCTTTCAATCTTTTTAATGCGCCCGGCGTCAGTTTCAGAGAAATTACGGTAAATATTTCTCAAAGTCTCAAATACACTCTTATCCACCCCTTTCAGCTGAGGCAAAGGCAACTCACACAAGGTTATGAAATATTCCACTTCAACCTGTACACGGTATTTTATCAGTGCAAATTCAGAGAAATAGGCAGCCAAAGCATCTGTCTTACCTCTGTATCGGCCGTCAATCGGAGAGATTGCGGTAAGTAAATCAAGTTCCATACATCGTATTTATGATAATTATCGAGGTGCAAAATTACGGCTTTTTTCTGAGTAATAAGGTATAAAGAAGAAAAGAATTTAAGAAAAGGACATTAATGGATAAAAAAAATAGCCTCACAATCACTTGCAAGACCATCCGTCATTAAAAACATTGAAATTTAGTGGGCGTTGACGGATTCGAACCGCCGACCCTCTGCTTGTAAGGCAGATGCTCTGAACCAGCTGAGCTAAACGCCCTTTTGATTTACGAAAGTGTGGATTACGTGTGGGCGTTGACGGATTCGAACCGCCGACCCTCTGCTTGTAAGGCAGATGCTCTGAACCAGCTGAGCTAAACGCCCGTACACTTTCGTTTCAAAAGCGATGCAAAGGTACAGCTTATTTTGACATTACCAAAACTTTTGCATTATATTTTGCAATAAAAAAATCACGTCACATTCAGCACTATTGAATTTCAAGCATTTAGCACATTCACTTTTTCACTTCGTTTTTCCGGATCACTCTTGCTGGATTACCAACAGCCACGCTATCGGATGGAATATCTTTCGTCACCACACTGCCCGCACCAATAATACAGCGATCCCCAATCGTCACTCCGGGACAAAGGATAACCCCTCCGCCAATCCAGCAATCTTCTCCCACCGTCACCGGATAGGCATATTCTTTTTCTGTACGCCGTTCTACATAATCAACCGGATGATGCGGTGTATAAATTTGTACACACGGACCAATCAGGGTATGAGCGCCAATCGTTATATAACCACCATCCAGAAAGGTACAATTGGCATTAACAAAAACATACTCACCCAAACGGATACCATCACCATGGTCGCAATGGAAAGGCGGACAAATAATAGAAGTTGCGGGAATACCCGGTACCAACTCCTCCAGCAAGTTCCGATAATCCTCATCATACGTACTCATTGTACGCATTTTGGCAAGCAACCGCTTGGCATGTTTAAATTTCACCTGTATTTCCGGCATTGACATATCCGCCAACTGCGAACTCCGCATTTTCTCCACTTCATTCATTTTGTTCTCTTTTTTAATTGATGAGACAAATATAGCGATAAAGCCAAAGACAACAAAAAACGGGAAACCGTAATCGGCTTCCCGCTTTCACAACCGTTTTCGGCAAGTAAAGGCTTATTTATATTCTTGCCAACTCTTAATCTGAATATCTTCCATCTTCATTTCACAGAATGCTTCGATGAAAGCACCTGCCAGACGCGCATTTGTAATCAATGGAATATTATGATCAATGGCACCGCGACGGATCTTGTAACCGTTAGTCAACTCGCGTTTAGAGTGATTTTTCGGTATATTTATAATCAAGTCAAACTTGTGTTCAGCAATCATTTTCATTACATTATTCTCTGCATCCGGGCGTTCATCCGGCCAGTAAACCGGTTCCGTAGTCACCCCATGCGCATTGAGGAATGCAGCCGTACCCGCCGTTGCATAAATCTTATACCCTTTAGCAAAAAGCATACGGCTGGCATCCAACAAATCCACTTTAGATTTCATAGCACCGGAAGAGAACATAACCCCCTTCTGAGGGATTTTAAACCCGGTAGCAATCATAGCGCTCATCAATGCTTCAGAGAAGTCGTCACCGATACAACCTACTTCACCTGTAGAGGACATATCTACACCCAGTACAGGGTCTGCTTTATGCAAACGGGAGAATGAGAACTGAGAAGCCTTTACACCAATCCAATCGATATCGAACGCCGACTTGTCGGGTCGCGCATATGGAGCATCCAGCATGATACGGGTAGCAGTTTCGATAAAATTACGCTTCAGTACTTTAGAAACAAACGGGAAACTACGTGAAGCGCGGAGATTACACTCAATAACTTTCACCTCATTGTTACGGGCCAGGAACTGAATATTGAAAGGACCGGAAATATTGAGTTCTTTTGCAATCTGGCGGCTGATCTTCTTGATACGGCGAGCGGTAGCAAAGTAAATTTTCTGCGCCGGGAACACCAATGTAGCGTCACCAGAGTGTACACCGGCAAACTCTACATGCTCCGAAATAGCATATTCCACCACTTCGCCATTCTGAGCCACGGCATCAAACTCTATTTCCTTCGTATTCTGCAAGAACTGAGATACAACTACCGGATATTCCTTAGATACCTCAGCAGCCATTTTCAGGAAGCTTTCCAGTTCTTCTTCGTCATAGCATACGTTCATTGCGGCTCCAGAGAGTACATACGACGGACGGACCAATACAGGATAACCTACTTTCTCTACGAAACCTTTCACGTCTTCCAAGCTCGTCAGTTCCTGCCAAGCCGGCTGGTCGATACCCAGTTGATCAAGCATAGCAGAGAATTTGTTGCGGTTCTCGGCACGGTCAATAGAAATTGGAGAAGTACCCAATACAGGAACCGACTGGCGATGAAGCTTCATAGCCAAATTGTTGGGTATCTGTCCGCCCACGGATACGATAACACCGCGTGGCTGTTCCAAATCAATAACATCGAGTACACGCTCAAAAGAAAGTTCATCGAAGTACAAACGGTCACACATATCATAGTCAGTAGAAACCGTTTCGGGATTGTAGTTAATCATTATTGATTTGTACCCCAGTTTACGTGCCGTCTGGATAGCATTCACCGAGCACCAGTCAAATTCTACGGAAGAACCGATGCGGTAAGCACCCGAACCAAGTACAACCACCGATTTCTCATTCTTGTAATAATTCACGTCATACCCTTGAACAGCATATGTCATATACAGGTAGTTCGTCAATTCAGGATGCTCGGAAGCAACGGTATTAATGCGTTTTACCGCCGGAAGGATTCCCAACTCTTTACGGCGTGCACGCACCATCAGGTTTTCTTTTTCCATATTGCCTTGAGGGTTCAATACGAAACGGGCAATTTGGAAATCAGAGAAACCGAACACTTTTGCTTCACGTAACACGTCAGCCGGAATATCTTCCACCTTATTATATTGGGAAAGTTTGAACTTATAATCAACAATGTTTTTCAACTTGCCAAGAAACCACGGGTCAATCTTAGTCAATTCATGGATACGGTCGATGGAATACCCCTTTTCCATAGCCTCAGCGATAGCGAATACACGCAAATCGGTAGGATGAGACAACTCATAATCAAGATCGCTGAATTCCAAATCATCATTACCCACAAAACCATGCATACCTTGTCCGATCATACGGAGACCTTTCTGGATGATTTCCTCGAATGTACGTCCGATAGACATAATTTCGCCGACAGACTTCATGCTGGACCCAATCTCACGGCTCACACCCACAAATTTCGTCAAATCCCAACGAGGTATCTTACAAATCAGATAATCCAATTGCGGAGCTACGTATGCAGAATTCGGAGTACCCATTTCACCGATTTGGTCAAGCGTATACCCCAACGCGATCTTAGCGGCAACGAATGCCAACGGATAACCGGTAGCCTTGGAAGCCAACGCAGAAGAACGAGACAAACGGGCATTCACCTCAATCACACGATAGTCGTTGGTTTCAGCATTGAATGCATACTGAATGTTACATTCACCTACGATGCCGAGGTGACGGATGCACTTTGTAGAAAGTTCCTGAAGCATCTTCACCTGCTCATCAGTCAAAGAGCAAGTAGGAGCCACTACGATAGACTCACCCGTATGGATACCCAGCGGATCGAAGTTTTCCATACTTGCCACCGTAAAGCAATGGTCATTGGCATCACGGATAACTTCAAACTCTATTTCTTTCCATCCCTTCAGAGATTCTTCTACCAGAATTTGTTTAGAGAAAGCAAAAGAACTTTCAGCCAGCTTCAGGAATTCAGTCTCATCGGCACAAATACCGCTACCCAGGCCACCCAATGCATAGGCCGAACGTACCATCACCGGATAACCGATTTTACGCGCGGCGGCGATAGCATCTTCCATACTCTCCACAGCCTGGCTGATAGGGGTTTTCATCTGTATCTCATCGAGTTTCTTCACAAAGAGATCACGGTCTTCCGTATACATGATAGCTTCCACTGAGGTGCCCAGCACACGTACTCCATATTTCTGAAGAATACCGTTCGTATAAAGTTCCGCACCACAGTTCAATGCTGTTTGTCCGCCAAAAGCCAACAAAATACCGTCCGGTTGCTCTTTCTTGATAATTTCCTCTACGAAATAAGGAGTGACCGGCAGGAAGTAAACCTTGTCGGCAATGCCCTCTGATGTCTGAATTGTAGCAATATTCGGATTTACCAATACCGAACTTATACCTTCTTCACGCAATGCCTTCAACGCTTGTGACCCGGAATAGTCAAATTCCCCAGCCTGTCCGATTTTGAGCGCTCCTGAGCCCAAAACAAGTACTTTCTTTAAATTCTTTTCCATATTCTCTTTTGTTATCTATATAAGTTCATCCCATACGTTCCGGCAAAAAAAAATGCGTTACCCGAAAGAGGTCTAACGCATTACCAAAGAACTAAAAATATCATTTTCGGAAAAAGAAAAACCGACGGCTAACGAATGAAACTCATTCGAGCGGAGGTTGTATTCACTTCTCATTTCCTGCGATTGCATAGTTATCTTTAAAATTTGTGCAAAGTAACGACTTATTTCAATAAGATGCAAATATTCCGAAAAAAAACGTTGTCAAGGGCGAAGTACAAATCATAAACCTTTTTCCTCTTCTTACTCGCTCTCCGTTTCTTGAACATACTACCCAAGAACATAATCATTCTCCAGAAAGTTACCTTTGCCGGTACATAAAGTTAGAACGAAAGCTTCATTCCTTAAAAGGAAGACTTCATTTTAAGTTTACGTCACAACAGCCGCGACTTTATAATAAATGTATCTGCACACTATGAGCCTGTTTAAATTTTCTTCAATAATATTTTTTATAGGGACAGTAGATATTTAATGGGAGATATACTTGATAAGTTCTTTTGATACTGTATTCATCACAGAGAAATCAGTTGTCAAATTGATTTCAAAAAGACGCTCATCAGGCGTTTTCTGTCTCCAAACTGCCCATTTTACTGACACGCCCGCTTTCCAAAAAGTCCGAAAGCGTGTGATTTAACGCATAAATATGCGACGTTTTTACCGAATATATACCGGTTGCACACTTCCCGCACGAGGGATATTAACTTCCCACACGAGAGATATTAACTTCCCGCGCGAGAGATATCAACTTCCGACGTGAGGGATGTTAACTTCCCTCATGGAAAAAATGGACATTTCTCCTGCAAATGCTCCTTTTCTCCCGTGAAAAGAGCGTTTCTGGATGGGTAACCCACTGTTTTCCGTCTATTTGGATTATACATATTTCTGTATTTCGCTATTCATGAGGAAGATACGGATTTTCGTTCGCAAATTTCCGCTTGCGTCTGCCAACGGGTGGAAATACGCGATCCTCGGGTTTCGGAAAGTACAAAGTGTCAAAAAACGGGTACAAGCATATCTGGAAGAACATCCTTGCCTCACCGTCTACAACTATCGCCAACTGACGGGAGTACTGTAAACTGCTGTTACCACAGAGCTGCATCAGTGAAAAAAAATGCCCGAAAGCAACATCACAAGTAGTAGAAAAGGAACCATAAGGCATATGTGAAAAGTGAGATTTTAGGCTAAAACCGAACCTTTTCTAAATATTTCTAATTAATAAACACTATATTTGCAGCCAAACTACCATTCTGTATCTATAATGGTTTAGAACAAAGTATATAATAAAAGAATAACAAATATGGCAAAAGAAAAAATCATCCTTACGGGCGACCGCCCCACAGGACGCCTGCACATCGGACATTATGTAGGCTCGCTAAGACGCAGGGTGGAGTTGCAGAATTCCGGACTGTTTGATAAGACGTTTGTATTCATCGCTGATGCGCAAGCACTGACGGACAACATGGAAAATCCGGAAAAGGTGCGCCAGAATGTTATCGAGGTAGCCTTGGATTATCTGGCTTGTGGCCTGGATCCGACAAAGAGCACCATTTTCATCCAATCCCAGATACCGGAACTTTGTGAACTCACATTCTACTATATGGATTTGGTTACCGTCAGCCGTTTGCAACGTAACCCCACTGTGAAAACAGAAATCCAGATGCGTAACTTTGAGACAAGCATTCCGGTAGGATTTTTCACCTATCCTATTAGTCAGGCCGCAGATATCACCGCATTCAAGGCTACAACCGTTCCTGTAGGTGAAGATCAGGAACCAATGATTGAGCAAGCCCGCGAGATAGTACGCCGTTTCAACTTTATTTATGGAGACACCTTAGTAGAACCGGAAATTCTTTTACCGGATAATGCCGCCTGCCTGCGTCTGCCGGGTACTGACGGAAAAGCCAAAATGAGTAAATCGTTGGGAAACTGTATCTATCTTTCCGACTCAGCCGACGCGGTGCAGAAGAAAGTGAAGAGTATGTATACCGACCCCGACCACTTGCGCGTGCAAGACCCGGGCAAAATTGAAGGTAATACCGTATTTACTTATCTGGATGCTTTTTGCCGTCCCGAGCACTTTGAACGTTACTTGCCCGATTACCCTTCGCTGGAAGAACTGAAAGCGCACTATCAACGTGGCGGTTTAGGTGATATGAAAGTAAAAGGGTTCCTCAATTCTATCATGCAGGAAACTCTAGAACCTATCCGTAATCGCCGCAAAGAATTCGAGAAGGATATTCCGGCCATTTATGACATGTTGAAAAAAGGTTGCGAAACAGCACGTGAGGCTGCTGCCAGAACATTGGATGAAGTGCGCCGTGCTATGAAAATAAACTACTTTGACGATGAAGAGTTAATTTCAGAACAGGTGAAGAGATTTAATGGAGAAGGAGCATAAATACTCCTGGAATTCTCATCCGACAATATTTTAAAAAAGCTGTATCCCAATAATACACGGATGTTATAAAAAATATACATCCGTGTAAATTATTAAATTTACTACTCCTATAAAAGGAAAAAGTGAATAATTATATATAAATAAAAAAAAGGAACAGATCCGAATGAAAGTATCCCACAGTAACCAATCTATAGAGGAACACAATGAGGAAGTATTGAAATACCTATTCGATACTTACTTTACCCGATTGTGCCAATTCATGTATACCTATTGGGATAACAAACAGGAGATCGAAGAAGAAGTTATGGACATATATGTCCATCTATGGCAGCATCCCGAAAAAATCAAACCAGATTTATCCATCAAAGCTTATTTGTTCCAATCCGCACGTAATAAATGCCTCAAGCTTATACGCGACAAAAAAGAAATACTTTCACTTGACGGACTCGAAGAAAACATAAACACGGACGAACCGACATCGCTTGAAATGCAAGAGCTCAATGAACTTATTCAAAAAGCAATCCTCGCTATTCCAGCCAACTCCCGTGAAATTTTCCTAAAAAGCAGGAACGACAATCTCACCAATCAGGAAATAGCTGAAAAAATGAATATTTCTTTGAAAACAGTAGAAAAACACATTTCCCGTTCGCTGAAGATAGTAAGAGAAATCATAGGTGACCAATACATTTTTTTTATTTTCTTGTAAAAAATCCATTTTTACCGTAGGGTCAAAACTGTTTTTAGGGTTACACTAGTAAAAGACCTTAAAAAAACAGTTAAAATGAGAAAAGAAATACCTTGGAATTTAATCATCGCCAAACTTGAACGCACTATCAACTCCGATGATGACCAATTACTGGCAGAATGGTTGTCCGACAGTAAAAATCTTCAAGCCTATGAAGAAATAGCCATCTTATGGAACAAGGTACAAGAGCGAGCAGACGGTTATACTCCACAGCCGGCTCACTATTGGAATCAGGTCGCCAAGCAACTTAATCTACCTTCAGTAAGAAAAGAACGGAAAAGACTTCACTCTATTCGAAACATCTATAAAGTTGCAGCATGTATTGCCGTACTGTTGGTTTCCTCACTTTCATTCTATTTCGGAACAACCTGGGATTTTACAAGTAAGACATCGCAACAATGCTATACCAATGTCAACGGGAAGTCACAAGTCACTTTACCTGACGGCAGTATTGTCTGGCTACACTCCAACACCACTTTGGCATATAATACTGATTTCCAGAAAAACAACCGCATAGTCAACCTGAAAGGTGAGGCCTACTTTGAAGTAGCCAAAGATAAGCATAAACGTTTCATTGTACACACAGATGGAATTGACGTTGCCGTATACGGAACCAAGTTCAATATCTCCTCCCACCCGAAAAACGCAGAGACTTCTGTTAGTCTTTTAGAAGGTTCCGTAGCCTTTACTACTGCAAACAATCCGCAAGAAAGTTTCTTAAATCCCGGTGAAGTAGCTGTGTATAATAAAGAAAGCCACCAAGTATCAATCACCCGGGAAGATGTAGACATGAATGCGGCATGGGCCACTCCCACCGTACAATTCTCCAATCGTTCACTGGGGAAAATATGTACCGTTTTATCCGACAGATTTGACGTCACCATACGTATAGCACCAGAACTAGCAGACAAGTACTTATACACTTTCACCCTACACGATGAGAATATTTTTGAGATACTGGAACTTATTGCAAGTATCCATCCGATAAAATACACATTTAACAATGATGGCACAATCGATATTATTCAATAAAATCATTAACCTTTAATACAAACGCCTATGTAGAAACTTGAAAACTAATGTAAACAATTAAAAATGTAGAGAATTTATATGGATAAAAAACCAAAAATATCTAATTAACTTATGAAATACAAAAAACTTTATTTATTAATTATTACATGTTTCTTTTCCCTAGGTGTAATCGCCCAAAGCGGTTCGGAAAAGATCACCTTATCTTTCAAAAACATACCTTTAAAAGAAGCCATGGGAAAGATAGAACAGGCTTCCGGATATACGTTCTTTTATGATGCAACAGAAACAAATACAGAACAACCCGTTAGTCTGACAGCCAAGAATGAAGAAATTCGTCTGGCATTACGCAGAATGTTTGAACCTACCGATCTCACATTCAAGTTCTCGAAAAAGCAGATCGTACTAACTGTCAAAGAAATCAATAGTAACCAAAAAGGAGCAGCCAAAACCATTACCGGTCTTGTCACCGACGAGCAAGGAGAACCGGTCATCGGTGCTACAGTAACTGTAAAAGGTACCATAAATGGTGTACTAACTGATATTGACGGTAAATATAGTATCCAGACCCATGAAGGAGAAATACTGGAATTCCGCTATATCGGCTATAACAGTATAGAACAAAAAGTAAAAGATAAAAACACAATTAACGTGGCAATGTCCGAATCCAATGTCAACTTGGATGATGTGGTAATCGTAGGATACGGTTCTCAGAAAAAGGAGAGTGTAACATCCTCAGTAAACACAATAAAACCTGCCGAAATAGCAATTCCGACCCGCAGTTTGTCCAACATGATCGGTGGTCAGATTGCCGGTGTGATTTCCATCCAGGTATCGGGTGAACCAGGTAATGACGATGCCAGTTTCTGGATTCGTGGACAAAGTTCTTATGCCGGTGGCACAAGTCCGTTGGTATTGGTAGACGGTGTTCCCCGTGCCATGAATGATCTGGATACAGATGAAATTGAAACTTTTACCGTTTTGAAAGATGCCGCCGCCACCGCTGTATATGGTTCTGAAGGAGCCAATGGTGTTGTGTTGATTACTACCAAACGCGGACGTGCTCAAAAGACAGTGGTTTCTTTCAATGCACAATATAGCATTGCTACTCCTACCCGTATGCCTGAACTTATGAACTCCTGGGATTATCTCTCGCTGTGGAATGAAGCATCCTGGAATGACGCCGGAAATCCCGACTGGACAAACTATATGCAAAATAATGCTCCTTATTCGGCAGAAGTATTGGATATGTATCGTAATGGAACAGACCGTGATTTGTACCCCAACTCCATCTGGACCGACTTATTAGCGGACAACACACACAACCAACGATATACAATCAACTTCCGGGGAGGTTCTGAAAAGACGAGATTTTTTGTTTCAGGAGCCTTCTATGACGAGAAAGGTATCTTTAAGTCCAACCCTATAGACGATTATGATGCCAACATTGGTGTGAAACGTTATAATCTGCGTTCCAATGTGGATATGGATATCACACGAACTACCAAATTGTCTGTTGATATGAGTGGACAGTACCGCACAAAAAACAACCCGGGCAGTTCTTCAGAGTCCATATTCAAACATATTGTGGTATTCCCTACCCACCTTATCCCGATGACATGGTCAGACGGTACAGCATCTGCCGTTACCGGTGAAGCCGATGGACGTTATAATCCGTATAACCTATTGAACTACTCTGGTTACACCAAACAGTGGTCAGCCGCTTTACAAAGTAAAGTCACCCTGAAACAGGAACTCGATTTTATTACTAAAGGTTTGTCTGCACAAGGAAGTATCAGTTTCGATGCAGATTTCACCTCCACCATGAAACGTTCTCTGACCCCGGAAAAATGGTTTGTCAATGGCAGGGATGAAGAAGGGAAGCTGATTAAACAAAAAGTGGCGGATGGAAGCCCACTTGGCGAAGCTACCGTCAATGGCAGTAGTGGTACAAAGAAAATTTATCTTGAAGCACAATTGAACTATGCCCGTACCTTTGCCCAAAAACATGCCGTTACAGGTACTTTCGTATATAATCAGAAAGAGACTCAGTATCAAGGTTCTAGAAAATCAAACGGAACTCAGGATGTAGGTGGTTTAAAATTACTTCCTTACCGCAAACAAAACTACGTTGTACGCGGTACATATACCTTTGATAGCCGTTATGTATTGGAGGCCAGTTTTGGCGCTACCGGTAGCGAAAACTTTGCATCCGGTCACCGTTGGGGAATTTTCCCTGCAGTGGGAGCTGCATGGAATGTACATGCAGAGAAATTCATGCAAAAAGATAACATACTCAATATCATTAACAAGTTACGTATCAGAGCTTCTTACGGTCTGACCGGTAACGACAATATTGGTAGCAGCAGCCGCTTCATGTACAGAGAATCTTATACAGACAGCGGGAACTCATATCTTGGTTTGACGGGGCCAGGCGGTAGTGTCACCAACAATTATGGAAAAGTATACGAAAATCTTTTTGCATCTCCTTCATTGACATGGGAGATAGAGAAAAAAGCCAATTTCGGTATTGACTTGGGATTGTTCCGCGGACGTGTAGACATTACGGCCGATTACTTCAACAACCGCCGTGAAGACATTCTAATTCAACGTGTCACTGTTCCTACCTCAACAGGTTTCCGTAACAATCCGTGGCAGAACTTCGGTATCACCACCAACAAAGGTTTTGATGCCAGTATTGTAATAAAACATAATATCGGTGACTGGACTCTGTCCGCCAGAGGTAATATGACCTATGCTGTAAATAAAATTGTAGAAAAAGATGAGATTCCACAGCAGTACCCATGGTTGGCACAGACTGGAACTTCAATCGGAACCAATAAAATCCTGATAGCCGACGGACTCTATACCAACCAAGACTTCATTATTACCCAAAAAGCCGATGGAAGTTATAGCTACAAATTAAAAAATGGAATTCCAGCTACCGATGTCAATAAGGTACTACCAGGTGACATCAAGTACAAAGACTTGAATAATGACGGAAAAATTGATGAGATGGACGAGACCTATTACAGTGGCATACATCCCAATAACCCGCAAATCGTCTACGGTTTCGGTCTCAATGTACAATACAAAGGTATTTATGCAGGCGTATTTTTCCAGGGAGCAGGCAGACGTTCGGTGAACCTGAAAGCCAATGACAGTTATTTCATGCCGTTCCATCAGGGAGTTTCGCAGACATCCGCACGTGCGGAAGCTGCCGACCACTGGAGTGCCAACGATCCGAACAATATGAATGTATTATATCCGAGATTACATACTGCCAAGAATGATAATAATGAAAGAAACAGTACCTGGTGGTATCGTAGCGGGAATTATCTACGCCTGAAAAATGTGGAACTTGGTTACCAATTCGATAAAAGACTCATCCAAAAATGGAAAATGCAGAATTTACGTGTCTACGTTCAAGGCAGTAATCTCGCCTTATTATTTGATGACATCAAATTATGGGATCCTGAAGTAGGAAACAGTGGTTCAAGATATCCTATCAGCGCAACATGGACCGTGGGTCTGGATGTAACCTTTTAATTAACCTTCAAATTAAACAATGAATATGAATATCAGAAAAACTATTTATACAATAGCAGTTGCCTCCATAGCAAGCGTTTTCTCCTCTTGCTCCGATTTTCTGGATGTCTCCAAAGAGTTATCCAAAGACTTAAACAAGGAAGAGGTATTCTCCAACTATACTTATTTGAAACAATGGTATGGCGAATTATACTCTACTGTACCCCGATATTCGGAAACAGGTCTGGATATTGTCAATAATTCGGGTGAATTTCCTAATATATGGGCCATATATTCGGGTGAATTGATTTGCGCGCATCCCAATGTACTGCAACATGGACAAAATACATTTACCACACAAGTAGGTTATCATCGTTGGGCATCCTGCTATAAACAAATCCGCCAGGCCATGATTTATCTAGAAAATGCACCAGCCACAATGGGTGATCCCAGTGACCGTGACGGATACAGATCTGAAGAAGATATGCGCCGTATGAAAGCAGACGTAATCTACCTGATGGCGTATAACTATTTCCTGTTGTTTGAGATGTATGGTCCCGTACCCATCGTACAGACAATTGCCGATCCCGAAAGCGCCGATCTTGATCTTCCGCGTGCATCGGTAAAAGAAACAGTAGAGTACATTGACGGTCTGTTGGAACAAATTATTGAAGGTGAATACAGCGACGTGCTCCCCGACAACTATAAGCAAGGTAACAGTTATAACTATACCGAGATGTTACGTCCTACTAAAGCTGCCGCATTGGCATTGAGAGCACGCTTGTGGGTATATGCAGCTTCTCCACTCTTCAATGGCGGTTATCCAGAAGCTCTATTGGTGACAGACAAAAGTGGTAAACAACTATTCGAACCCGAAGACCGCAGTAGATGGCAAACAGCCAAAACACATCTGGAAGCATTACTGAATTTTGCCGATTCTCACGGAATGGGTTTATATAAATACTTAAATCCAGACGGAACAGAAGATCCTCACATGTCTGTATATTATTTGTTCCAGGAGCTCAATGACGAAATTCTATGGGCTAATCCTACCAATGATTATAGTGCTATAGGAAGCAGAATGGAGCCACGTACTGCTCCCTGGTCTTTGGGTTATGCCAGTACTATTGGTGGTAATGTAGGTCCTTATCAAGAATTGGTAGATATGTTCTTCACCAAGGACGGTCTGACTATTGAAGACGGTTTAAATAATGGAAGTTATAAGGAAACTGGTTTCAGTGACATCCAAAATCCTTGTACCAACATTGAGATTGATACGAAGGTGACTAAAAAACATGTAGACAAGCATATCTTCAATATGTATGCCAATCGTGAACCACGTTTCTACTCCAACATTACATACGAAGGAAAGAGTTGGCACATCCAACCTTCAAGCTATCCTGACTGGGGAGCCTACTTCAGCGTCGCTTCAAAATCTTCTTATAAAGGAGATGATACAAATGCACGCACAGGCTATTTACTCTATAAATTCAATAATCGTGATATTATGAAGAACAATGGTAACAAAACCAGTTGGGGACGTCCGTGGATTTACTTCCGTCTGGCAGATTTCTACCTTTATTATGCGGAAGTATTGAATGAAATAGACCCGAGTAACAGTAATATCATTAAATATTTGGACATGGTTCGTGAACGTGCCGGTATTCCAGGTTATCGTGAAATGAATGATAACGGAACTAAAACAGGAATTATTGGTAACCAAAATGCGCAACGTGAAGCAATTTATCAAGAACGCATTGTCGAAATGTTTGCCGAAGGTAACTATTATTTTGATATGCACCGTTGGATGAGAGCTGGGTGGTCTAAAGACGAAAATACCGGACGATGGATCAAGGACAATGAAGATAAAGCTATTATCCGTACCGGTATGAATATAAATGAGATTACAGTTACAGCATTCAAGGAAAGTGCCAATAAACAAGCCAAGACTTTCCGGGAGGCAGACGGTCCCGGTACATATTACAACCGTATCGTTATAGACCGTTTCCCATGGAAGAAAGCAATGTTACTATATCCTGTACCTTATAATGAAATGCAGAAAAGTAAGTTAATGGTACAAAATCCTTTGTGGAATTAATCATAGTACGAATATGTAAAGGCAGGAACAGAAACTCTTTTCTTTGTCTGCTCTTGCCTTTACTTTTTGAAACACAATTCTTTTAAATCTTAAATCTCTATATCTTAAACAGATATTGATCAATTCTACAAAGAATAGCAGAAACATGAATAATATGAATAAATATACCATAAGAAGTAAATGGAGCTATACAAAGTTCTTTTTATGGATACTACTTTATATATTTCCTCTTATGGCGTGTAGCGATGACAACGGTGAGGTGTTTCCTGAGAACTGGATAAATATATCTACCGAGCCTCTGAGCTTCTCTTTTGAGGGAGGAACGGAAAGTCGTGATGCTATACTCGGTACAGGATTGGATGCCGCCAAGGTAACCTCTACTCTTTCCCAGCAAGGGAAGGACTGGATTACAGTTAACCTTGAAAATGGTAAACTAAAAATTCTATGTGAACGTTCATGGAATAACAAACCGAGAAATACAATATTGACTTTAACGTATGACGATAATCATAAGTGTAATCTTCCCATTTCGCAAGAAGCTGCACCCAGTTCAGCAGATCAGACTATCAAAATAATCGGTGCAATAGCAGATTCTGAAGAAACAGACAAAAAAGACGAAACGACCCAAAACCCGTTGACTCTAAAAATGTCTTATGATGGTAATAAAAACACTTACTTCAATTCTAAATTTGGAGCTGTCAATTATCCGTTCCACATCACCTACGAATTGGAAACCGGGCATACTCTAGATTATATTGTCTATACGCCACGGCAAACCTACAATTACTGGGGAGCGTTCGATAAGTTCTCTGTAGAAATATCTACTGTCGACAAACCGGATGATTTCACCTCTATAGGCAGTTATGAGCGTGGCGACGGAGTGTTTACTCCATTCACGATTACACTGGCAAACGGTATCAAACAGGTAAAGAAAGTTCGATTTGTTATCACCAAAGCCTATCAGGACCGGGTTAGTTGCGCTGAAATGGAGTTTTTTGAAGCCAGTAACAATAAGTTTGACGGTTCTTCTGTCTTCGCAGATAAAATGGGTCTGCAACTTAAGGAAGGGCTAACTGAAAACAATATCAAACAACTGCCCAACAAGTATCTGAAAGAGTTAGGGCTTGCCCTATTAAAAGGAGAGTACGACACGTCTTATCGCTCAGCCAGTTACCGTCCTTATCAGAAACCGGATATCATGGCAACTAAAAATAAGACGAACAAATACAGTTTGCGTGATAACCCTACAGGCATCTATGCAAAGGCAGGCGAAACCTTACCTATATTTGTGGGAGAGATTTATGAAGGCGGAAAAATATCGATGTTGATCCAAGACTTGAACGGTGGTTATTCCAACAGTAAGACTTATGAGCTTAAAGAAGGATATAACGAAATAACGGTAGAAATTGGTGGTCTCATTTATATCCTGAACCATGTGGAAGACGATATTCCATTATTGGCAGATCAAGCTTCAGAAGCCCAAAAGCAAATTATCAAGGCAAAGACCGTGCAAGTACATTTCGGGGCAGGGAAGGTAAACGGCTACTTCGATATTCAGAAGAATACGGAAAACGACTGGAAAAATATCCTCAATAAAGCTCAATATCAAGATATAGATATATTAGGCAAATACTCACACATTACGTGGAAAGTAGAAGACTTCAGAGCTGCGAATACAGAAATTACCAAAACGGTAGCGAACACAGATCGGCTGGTTGAGCTGGAATGGGATTTCATGGGACTATTCAAATATCATAAGGAGTTCAACAACCGTATGCACCTCTGTATTGACTATAAAGCAACAAGCCCCAATGCCAGTGATTACCGTACCGTATATAGTGTGGGAAACTCCAACAGCTATGCCGAAATATTCTGTAATCCGGCACGGTTTGGAGTACGTTGTTGGGGACCTGCACATGAAGTAGGGCATTGTAATCAAACACGTCCGGGTTTGAAATGGGCTGGTATGACTGAAGTGACCAACAACATCATGTCTACATATGTACGTTGGGAATTGACAGGAACCTCCTATCTTATCGAAGAGAATAATGGTAACGGTTTTTATAAAAGTGCAATTACTCTATTCAAAGATAACAAGACCCCTCATTGTGTTGGTTATTCGGATGATACCTATAACCATTGTTATGAGAAACTGGTTCCCTTCTGGCAATTGAAACTATATATGATTGATGCATTAGGACAAAAAGACTTCTATCGGGACTTGTATGAATACTATCGTGGTGAAAATTCCCTTGCTACTGATGCAGAAAGCAT
Source organism: Bacteroides sp. OM08-11 (assembly GCF_003438665.1). Lineage (NCBI taxonomy): Bacteria > Pseudomonadati > Bacteroidota > Bacteroidia > Bacteroidales > Bacteroidaceae > Bacteroides > Bacteroides sp. OM08-11. The sequence continues at coordinate 32,075 of NZ_QSTJ01000003.1, read as the reverse complement.
GACTCATGGTGTCTATCAGCTGGATTTTGTACGACAAGTATGTAGAATGGCCCGAATTGACTTTACCGGCTATTTCAAGGATATGGGCTTCCTCACTGCGGTAAGCACGAAACTGAAAGATTATGGAGAAAAACAATTCACAATCACGCAAGCACAGATTGATGCCCTGATTGCAGAAATCAAAGCCCAAAACTATCCCAAGAAAGCTCCCGCCGATTTATATCTGATAACAGATAATAACTGGGAATCTTATAAGAACAAATAACAGAATTAGAAAAATAAAGTTATAACTATTAAGTTTAAAAATTATGAATAAGAAATATGCAATGAACGTAACTACAACTATGTTACTGTTACTTTTTATGTGTTTTTCCATTACAGGATGTAACGATGACGATAAAGATGTTACTGTACCCGACAACTGGGTGACTGTACCCTCTGATCCTTTGACTATCGGCTACAGGGGGGGTGATCTATCTTGTGACTATACACTAGCTCCAGGATTGGATGCTTCAGTCGTATATGTTGTCAGCCATGAATTATGGGCTTCCGGATATATTGATTATGATCAAGAAAAAAAACTAAATGTTTTAAAAATTGAAGTCGAAGAATCGGAACTTATAGAAGAAAGAGAAGCAAAATTCACTTTATGCTACGATGACAAGCATCAAACAGAGATCAGTGTAATACAAGCACCTGCACCTCCTACAATGGTAACTGAAATCATTACCGACAATATCCCCGTAAGTATCCGTATGAATGAAACACTCAACTTGAATGACTACACTTCCGTACTGCCATCCAATGCAAGTTATAAGACATTACGATTTACAGTAGCAGAAGGTAGTGAGAAAATAATATCCATCAGCGCAGATGGCATATTGAGTTGTAAGACCGGTGGTAATGCTACGATCAATATAACGACAACGGATGGCAGTAATGTAACCACTACCGCTACAATTACCATAGAAAACAATATCCTATTCGATCGTAAAGATTGGAAGGTGTCTACATCAACAAATTATACATTATCCACTGGAGGAACATTAAATTATATAGGTGATTATAACAACAATCTACCCGGACAAACCGGAGAACCGGAAGCTATGTTCGACGGTAACAGTAAAACATATTTCGCAATACTAAAAGCCGAAAAATCGAGCTTTGCTCCAAATGCCGGTAAATACAAAGGTGTCACTTTTAGTCAAACCCCCGGTGGTTCTTTGTATTTCATAGTGGATATGAAAGAGCAACAAAAGTTTAATTATTTCTATATCGGACACAGAAGCGACAATACAACTTCCGGCTTAAGAGTTTCTAAAGTAAAAATTCATGGTAGTAATGACGGTAGTACGTTCACCCAAATAGATAATGAGATAACTCTTAATAAGACGCAGAACATTAATTATCCTATCACTACAAGTACATATAGATATGTCAAAATTGAATATTCTGCCTGGGAATCGGCAAGTAGTACCTTACAAATTGCAGAATTCAATTTAGGAATGAATTATGCTTTAGAATAATTTTTTTATTAAAAAATGACTGATTGTACTTTTAGAGATAAATAAGAAATACATGTTTCCTTAGTTTATATCGTAAAAGTCTAAACTCAAAATCCCCCAAGAGTGAGATTTCTCAAACTCTTGGGGGATTTTTTTATATAGACTAATTATTTTAATTAGCGGATTTTACTAATACCACACGATTTAAAATAGGTTGTCCAAACTTGTCTACACCGCCACCGGCAGCTACTTTCAGACGGTCAGCAGAAATACCATAATCCTTCACCAATACGTTCACTACAGCTTGTGCACGTTTCAAACTCAATTCCTGATTGAATGTCGGAGTACCTGTTGCAGAGTCAGCATAACCGTTTACTGTATAAGTTGCATTCGGGAATTCCTTCATCTGTTTTGCCAGATAAGAAATGTTCATAACTTCACGTGGAGTTATTTCGGCAGAACCTATATTGAAGAATACAGTACGCGGTGCAATATCCGGATCAGTAACAACAACTTCCATTTCAGAAACCTCTACCGGCCTGTTTTCAGCAGCAGTTAAAGCCGACTTCAATTGTTGGTTTGCAGCAGCCATATTAGCAATTTCTTGTTGCATTGCAGCCAACTCCACAGCAGAAACCAATTGTGGTGTCGGACGGTTAAAACCACGTTTCGGGAAGTGGTAAGTCAACCCAAGAGTTGCACTAAATACACCGTCATAACCACGCTTTCCGGCAACTGTTCCATCAAATTTATCCTCTGCTCCCATCGCACTCAGTTCGAGATTAATATCTATCGCATTCGAAATACGGAAGCGATTGATAATACCGGCGTTTATCGCCAAGGCTTCGCGATGAGGCTTTGTATAATTATGAGTGATACCAGCACCTAAGTAAGGAATAATCTCATATACACGATACTGATTATAACCACCGAAAAGTGCGTTCAAGTTAAACATTACATCACCATGGAAATTCATGTAATCAAAACGTTGTTTGTAGGAACCATTACTACGCTGAGTTCCTCTTACATAATCAGCTGAAGGATCCATTGTGAAACCTTTTACCTGAAGACCACTATATTGCAAACGCAGTCCTAAACCAGGAGTAAACCATTTACCAACGGAAACATTCATCGTCGGACTGATGCGCTTACCAAAACTGCCTAATTGTTGGTCATTATCTCCATACATAACCGAGGCACCTCCCCCGATAGAGAAAAACCAATTACTCCAGAATGGATTGGTGATTACTTGATATTTATCCTGCAATTGGATAACGTCAATTTGTTCTACAACAACAGGCTTTTGTTGCGCCATAGCAACAGAAGATACGCCGGCTAAAGCCAGCAACATTAGAATCTTTTTCATATACCTCAAATAGTTAAGTGGTTAATTAAATTCTTTATCATTCAATCTGATTAATTAACACCATCGAAACTAAAAGGTTTTAGAAAAAGAGTTTTTTTTTATGATTTCTCTTATTTTGAGAATAGCTTCTCGATTTCTTCTTCTTTGATTGTAGCGAGAACCGTACGTCCATCGGGTGTATAGTTAGGAGTGGCACAAGCAAAAAGATTATCCACCAAATTGGACATTTCATCATTGTTCAATACTTGTCCGTAAACAATAGCAGCCGCACGTGCCAAAGTCAATGCAAGAATAGTTTGTATCTCTTCTTTTACATCATTACCTTTTTCCATAGCTGTATGTACCATATTACGAACAAGCTCCACCGGGTTTAGACCTTCAATTCCCGAAGGAATACCATTAATGGCATAACTTCCCCCACCCAATGGGCTTAGATCGAACCCTACTGCCGCCAAATCATCGAAAAGGCTTTCGAGCACAGCTGCTTCCGAAACCGGCAATTGAACTATTTCAGGGAATAACACCCCTTGGGAAAACCCTTGTTTTTGGCGTATCTGGTTCATATAACGATCGAATAACACCCGAATATGTGCACGATGTTGGTCTATTAACATTAAACCGGATTTAACAGACGTAAGTATAAAACGGCCTTTGAATTGTAAATGCTGTGCTCCTTTTTCTACAGTAGATGCTTCACCGGCATACAGTGAAGAAACGGGTTGAGGAATTATCTCCACCGGTCTTTCTGCAAGAGGGGTTTCTTCAAGATCAAACGATGCCTCCATAGGCTCGTTCATTTTACTGGCTTTCTCCAGGCCAGAATATAATCCTTCCCATTCCACATTCTGTCGAGAGTAACCTCCTCCATATGCTGACGCAGAAGAGGTTTTAAAAGGATTAAAATCCGTATTATAGTGTACTTTAGGAGGTTCTATCGGACGACTTTGTTCAAATGCAGGAATATCCGGCATACCTTCCGTATCAAAATCAATGGAAGGTACAGCATTGAACTTCCCTAATGATTCCTTAACTGCCGCTGAAACGATCTGCCAAATGGCTTGCTCATTCTCAAACTTGATTTCAGTCTTTGTGGGATGAATGTTTACATCTATATTAGCAGGGTCTACATCAAAATAAATAAAGTAGGAAATTTGCTCACCGGCAGGTATCAACTGTTCATATGCATCCATCACAGCTTTATGAAAATAAGGATGACGCATATAGCGACCATTCACAAAGAAATATTGATGTGCTCCCTTCTTACGAGCAGTTTCCGGTTTAGCGACAAAACCGGAAACCTTAACCATCGTTGTATCTACCTCAACAGACAGCAGTTGCTGGTTCAGTTTCTTTCCGAAGATAGCAAGAATACGCTGACGCAAAGGCATGACGGGAAGATTGAATAATTCCGTATCGTTGCTATACAAATAAAAAGCAACATCAGGATGTACCAGAGCAATACGTTCAAACTCCATAAGAATATTACTCAACTCCGTTGAATTAGCTTTCAGGAATTTTCGACGTGCCGGGATATTAAAAAACAAATTTCTGATAGAGAAATTACTACCTTTCGGACAAGAAACCGCTTCCTGGCTCTCCACTTTTGAACCGGCTATTACTAATCGTGTCCCTAATTCCTCATCGGCTATACGAGTTTTCAACTCTACTTCCGCCACAGCAGCGATAGATGCCAATGCTTCCCCACGAAATCCCATCGTACGTAAGGCAAACAAATCCGAGGCCTCACGAATTTTGGATGTGGCATGACGTTCAAAAGAGAGACGAGCATCAGTCTCAGACATCCCTTTACCATCATCTATCACCTGAATACAGGTCTTTCCCGCATCAGTTATTAATACATGTATTTCTTGTGCTTCGGCATCAATCGCATTTTCTACCAATTCTTTAATAACAGATGCCGGACGCTGAATAACCTCTCCGGCAGCAATTTGATTAGCAACCGAATCGGGCAGCAAATGAATGATATCGCTCATAATTAAGTTAAAATATAAGATATAAGATATGGGAACTTAGAGAAGTCCGCTCGCGATAGCATACCATAGATATCCTAATAAGGCTATGATAACCAAAATAACACCCAAGTGTACAGGCTTACGTCCACTTTCCTTGCGACGTTTCAAATGAGTGGTACCCTCAACGAACTTTCCTCGGATATCTTCCGGAGAAAACTCTTTCTCTGGTATCATACCCAATTCACGCTTAGCATCTTCTTCCATCTTTGCCAACTTCTCTTTTCGCTCATCCACATAAATGTATGAATGATTAAAGCCACGAGGCTTCCGCATTGTAAACATTCCCATAGCATTACTTTTTAGTTCGTTTAATATGCATGTCTCTTGGCGAAGAGACAGGTTTCCTATCACTTTTCTGCAAAGTTTCACCTGCTTTTTTACCCCGCCACTCAAAGATATCCTCTTTATTGAGCGGACGAATATAGTCGAACCACACAAAAGAAGGCAGTTTCATTTTATCTGCCGGTATCTGATCCATAGGATATAAAATACCATTAGACTTACCGATGAGGGCAGCTTCCTCCATTTTACGATCTTTGAGATAAATACGCAAAAAGCTGCCTTCAGCATAGTTCATACCAATCATTGTAGAATCTTTTTCTTCCGGATAGAATATGATAAGAACATTACCATTTACATCCACACGACGCATCTCACCTGCTATAAAGTAGGCCTTCATTTCCTTACCAGTAACTTGATTATAGTGTATAGAGTCTTTTTGCTCTACTGCCAAAGCCTGATTAATAATATGAGCCCAATCAATGGTACTGTCGTTCATATAAACTTTAATTTCTTCACCAAGCAATTGTTGCGCACCATGCCAAATAACCGGATCGGTGTACATCGTCATGCAGGAATCTTGGGAATTATACACCAAAGAATCACAAACAGCCTGTACATCTGTACGATAGGCGCGAACTTTATGATAAACCCGCATCTCACGGTACATAGAATCCGTATTCAAATGATAAGTAACCAACCGCAATGTATCTCCATGCATAAAAAGGCTGTCACCTTGAGAATAATCAATAGCAACAGCACGCTGAGTTGCCAAAGCATTGCCAGTAAGTTCATTGTAGAAACAATAATTACCAGTAAGCATATTTTTGTTCACCGTATCGTTCATCTGCACATTATTGAAAGCTTCACCATAACCCAGATTACGGTCATAGAAAAGGCTGTCACCTGTGAGTTTCTTACCTTCATTGGTCAACACGGAACGGTCTAAAAGTTCAGCTTGTTCTGTAATGGTATTGTATATTCCACGTTCCGAGTAAATATGATTCTTGTCACTAACAATATCCGAAGGACCAAGGATAGTAGCTATTTTAGAAGCTGTATTATACTTCAATGTATCCGAAGTCAAAACAAACTTGGGATTTACCAACTTTACGTCATGGTTGAATACTGATAATTTAGTTGCCGGACTATATTCACCCCATTCTGAAGTCAATACATTCTCTTCATCTGTAAGCGTACCACCATCAAAGTAGTACCCCAAATTGTAAAGACGATCATAATTCAAACTATCGGTAGTAAGTTCAGTATTACGATTAATCATACGTACATTCTCACGCAACATGGCCAACTGAGACATACCATCATAATACAGGTAATCACCATATATGAACAAGGTGTCTCCCTGCTCCATACGTACATTACCAAACGCCTCGACAGAATTGATTTTCTCATAAATCAATGCACTATCACAAAACATATACATGCTGTCATGCTTCAACCTAACCGCCCCGATAAGCACTTGTACATCTGGACGAAACTGTTTGTCTGCCCGCGCTTCGTCGGCATAGAGCAAATCAACACGCGTTTTTTTCTTTTCAGGCTCTTTTTTCTTGTCCTGTGCGCTCAACAAGCACACACAGAACAAGTATAAAACAGAAAATATCAGTCTTTTATCCATCCTGGATATTTGAATGTACAGTTTCTCCAATTCTCATTGATACGGACATAAGTATGCTTCTGTTTCTCACGTATCCATTTATCCAACATTTCATCACGGCGTTTTTCCAATACGATATTTTTCAGATTTTGATAATCTTCAGAAATGGTAGCCTTATGACCGTTGGTACGACTTTTAAGTTTCACAATAACGCACTCTTCCTTTCCCGTCTTCTGCGGTATCATCACGAAAGCTTCAGAAATCTCACCCACTTTCATCTTATCTACCATTTTAGCTATTTCAGGGGGAAGCTCCTGCATTTCAAATCTAGAAGTATTGGTATTAGGATTAGGCAACAAGCCATGATTATTGCGTGTATCCTTATCCTGTGAAAGCACAGATGCAGCTTCTTCAAAAGTAAACTTGCCATTACGGATATCATCAGCAATGGAATCCAAACGAGCCTTACCAGCCTCTAATGCTTCCTCCGGTATATGCGGTTTCAGCAAAATGTGACGGGTCTTAATGCGGTCTCCCCGTTTCTCTATCAACTGAATAATATGAAAACCGTATTCAGACTCAACAATCTTAGACACTTTATTAGGGTCTTGCAAGTTGAAAGCAACATTTGCATAAGCCGGATCGAGCATACCACGTCCGGAGAACTCAATTTCACCACCATGCATGGCAGACCCACGGTCTTCTGAATAAAGACGTGCTAATGTAGAGAAACTAGTTTCTCCCTTGTTGATACGATCGGTATATTCACGCAGACGTCTCTTTACATCTTCTATCTCCTCTAAAGGGACTTTCGGTTGCTGAGTGATAATCTGTACTTCAACCTGAGTAGGAATGTAAGGGATACTATCCTGTGGCAAATCTTTAAAGTAACGGCGTACCTCGGCCGGAGTCACTTTAATTTCCCCTACAAGTTTCTGTTGCATCTTTTGTACTTTCAACCCTTCACGAGCATTCTCGCGCAAAGTTTCACGTATCTGGCTGGAAGTTTTGTTAAAGTATTCTTCCATCTTCTCGCGCGAACCGATATTGGCAATATACATATTTGTCATGTAGTCCACACGCTGAATAACCTCACTTTCGGAAACTTCAATACTATCGAGTGCAGCCTGATGCAGATACAATTTCTGTACCGCTATTTCCTCCGGTATCACACAATAGGGGTCACGATCAAATTTACGTCCTTCATACAAAGCGCTCATACGCGCCTCTTCTACTTCAGACTTCAAGATAGCCTCATCACCTACTACCCAAACTACCTCGTCAATCACGTTGTCTTGTCCATAAACGGTAGTACCGGCTAACAGTGTCAAGGCAAATAAAACTACAAACTTAAAGTTCATACACTTTCTCATTCTTGGTGTCTTATACTAATAATATTTAATTTCATTTTTCTTCTCCGCCCGTTGATACAAGTCGTTCTTTACCTGTTGCATAAATTCCACTTGTTTCATATTCAGCAGCATATCCTTCACTTGCGCACGTGCAAATTCAAACGGTTCCTGTTCTCCTATCCGACGAAAATCACTCACATTCAGAAAATAATAGAAGGCTGTATCTTTCAATTCTACATGGCGGTTTTTATCCAAATATTCTTCGGTATCGGCAGCTTTCAACGGCATCAAGTCAAGCACGTCAGCCATCGGCACCCATTTATCATAAAAATATTCATACTTCACAGCATTCTGCAAACTATATTTCTCCAAATGTTCCACCGCCTCACGATTTTCAGTCTTATACCAACGCCGTACATTACCCAACTGAGGAGCCGTCAACGGAACTTTGATGAATAATCCCTTCATTAACGGACGTTCTACCTTGAAAAGCACATGATTCTTAGTATAATAATCAATCAGTTCCTGTTCGGATATCTCCCCGGAAAGAGTTTGATGTATCAATGCCTGTTGATAAGTATGCATAATCAAAGCCTTACGATAATTTTCCACCAACTTGTCTATCTCACCATTATTAGGGATATTACTCCGTGCTTTTTCGTAGAGCAGAACATCTTCCACCCAATTACGGATGTAATGTTCGGCAAACAACAGGCTGTCGTCCGTCGTCAATCCATCAGGAAGTACCGATTGTAAGTCTTCTCGATAAAGAAAATTACCGTCCAACTCCACCAAAGGTGTCCGTCCCTCGTGGTCATGTTGTTCCTTGCATGCAACACAAAGAAGAAGAATTAAAAGCCCAATACAGGTTGTTCGCATTATCTACTGATATTTACTATATTTTAAGGTACGAAGATAGTGCTTTAATTGGTTGCATCAGTGATTATTAACGGTTTTTAAAACCTCTTGGTTAATTTCAACCTTAGCATTAGTACGTAATCGGTTCATCCACTGCCCCTCTAGATAGTTATGATAATCGGCAATAAGAACTTTACGTACCTCCTGATAATCTTCCGGCCCTTTTACTTTTTTACCTAACACAGCAGTAAAAGGGAATGACATTACAGGAGTAGCATCCTCCTTTTTAAACACTAAATCGTCAACATAGATATTATCACCCATAGTAAATACCCCTTGTTCCAATTGTATCTGAGGTTGAGAGCCAGCATTAAAAGTTAACCGAATAGCATCTTTCCACTCATTCTCTGGCAAATGTTTCAGAAATTTACGGGCTTGCTTAGCAATACGTTTAGTGGTACAATGCAATACAATACCTTTGTAACGGGGTTCTTTCCATTGATAGTTAGAACGATGTTTATTAAAATACGCCTGTAAACCGTACTCATCAGTCAAAGCACGTCGTTCAATTTCTTGTTCAGTAATTCTATCTAATAAAAGATTATCCCGATATTCCAATACCTGATAACACAAATTCGGATATTTCTGTTCCAAACGCGAGTTTTCATAATCTAAAACAGATTTCATAATAAAACCTTCCAGTTGCTTACGTACTCCTGCCGGATAGGTCATGGCAAAATGAGAAAATTCCTTACCTGTATATTTTTTCCCATTGAGAGTAAACAAAGTCCGGACAGTAGATCCTTGGGTCATCAGTTCATCGATACTAAATTTATCAGGAGTATAACGGTATTCCTTTTTCAACTTTTCCACAAAAGCCCTTGTACCTTTATCTATATTATAATGGTGTGTCCTCCTCCGGATAATTTCATCTTTGACAGTTTCAAACGAAGGTATTTCTTTCCGTTCAAGTACCTTTACAATATGAATACCCTGAGGAGTATAAAAAGGACGTGATATCTCACCGACTTTTAAACTGAATACGGTATCTTCAAACTCTATCGGCATCTGTAACCAACTCATCCAGAATGTCTGCTTTTCATCGGAAAACTTATCCACACAATTTTTAAAAGCCATATCCGTATTATTTTTTTGCAGGAATTTATAAACAGAATCTATCTGCATCTCAGTTTCACGAAGAGTGATACTAGTTACATTCTGAGGAAGATACTTAAAAATATGTGCCACATGTACCTGACCAGCACGGTGATTGTCCTTCATTTTATCATACAAGTAACGGGCTTCTTTCTCCGTGACCTCCCTATCGGTGAGATACGATTTAATCAATTGTAGACGATATTCTTCAAGTTCTTTCTTAAACAACGCCACAGTATCCAAACCAGCATCTTCAGCTGCCCGGACTTTCAACTTGAAGTCCACGAACAAATTGACATATTTATCTAGCGTTTTCTTCTCTAAATCAGAACCTGACTTATTTTTATTATAAAAATACTCAAACTCTGAACGTAGTACATCTTTCCCGTCGATACGTATCATTACCGGATCTTGCTGCGCAACTATAGTACTTACCAGCAATAGAAGTATGATTGTCAAATTTGTTCTTACCATAATTTTTTTGTCTGAAAACAAAAGAATGCCCGAAAAGCATAATACACTCCCCGGGCATTTATCTCATGTCTACAAAATATGTTTATTCCGGACGGCTGTAGTTCGGGGCTTCACTCGTAATCGCTACATCGTGCGGATGACTTTCCAGCACACCAGCATTGGTAATACGAGTAAACTTGGCGTTATGCAACTGCTCGATATTGGCAGCACCACAATAGCCCATACCTGCACGCAGACCACCTACCAACTGATAGATAACTTCATACAAAGTACCTTTATAAGGTACACGTGCAGCAATACCTTCCGGAACTAACTTCTTTACATCACTTGTTCCACTTTGGAAGTAACGATCTTTTGATCCATTCTCCATTGCTTCCAAAGACCCCATACCACGATAAGATTTAAACTTACGACCGTTAAAAATAATTGTATCACCCGGAGACTCTTCTGTTCCGGCAACTAACGAACCAATCATTACGCTGTAACCACCAGCAGCCAAAGCTTTCACCACATCACCGGAATAACGCAAACCACCGTCAGCAATCAGAGGAATGCCTGTACCTTTCAATGCTTTGGCTACATCATACACGGCAGACAACTGGGGTACACCAACACCGGCAACCACACGAGTCGTACAAATAGATCCTGGACCGATACCCACTTTTACACCATCAGCTCCAGCCTCTACCAAAGCTTTGGCAGCTTCTCCAGTAGCAATATTACCTACGACAATATCAATACCTGGAAAACGTTTTTTGGCTTCCTTCAATTTTTCAATTACATAAACAGAATGTCCGTGAGCCGTATCAATAACAATTGCATCTGCACCTGCATCGACCAAAGCCTGCATACGATCAAGCGTATCAACCGTTACACCGACACCGGCAGCAACACGCAGACGACCTTTACTGTCTTTACATGCCATCGGTTTGTCTTTTGCTTTAGTAATATCCTTATAAGTAATCAATCCTACCAATTTATTATCCTTATCTACTACCGGTAATTTTTCAATCCGGTGTTCTTGCAGAATTTGAGAAACAGCCTCCATATCTGTAGTAGGATTGGTAGTAATTATATTCTCCTTAGTCATTACCTCATCAATACGCTTATTCATATCTTTCTCAAAACGCAGATCACGATTGGTAACAATACCCACCAAATATTTTTCATCATCCACCACTGGGATACCACCAATCTTATACTCAGCCATCAAAGCCAAAGCATCAGCTACCGTGGACCCTCTCTTGATAGTTACCGGATCATAAATCATACCATTTTCAGCACGTTTCACAATAGCAACCTGACGCGCCTGCTCTTCAATAGACATATTTTTATGAATAACGCCGATACCACCTTCACGAGCAATGGCAATAGCCATCTTTGCTTCGGTAACCGTATCCATAGCGGCTGTTACAAACGGGACTTTTAACTCAATGTTTCGTGAAAACTTTGTCGTGAGCTCGACAGTTTTGGGAAGTACTTCAGAATAAGCAGGGATTAACAAAACATCATCGTAAGTCAATCCATCCATTACAATCTTATCAGCAATAAATGACATAGGGCTATGCGTTTAAAAATTATTGCGTGCAAATATACGTTTTTTATTCCATTCCGTATATTTACACGCAATATTTTTTCTTTTTTTAAATCACCGAACTATAATCAATTCGCCATTTCAGAAATGAATTTAATACGTACCAAACGTACCTCTTCTTCCGCAAAATCATCACCCAATTCATCCAATGCATCATCAATCTTATCCGTAGTAGATTCTTTAAAATAATCATATATATCCAACATATGGTCCTCGTCCATGATTTCATCTAAAAAATAATCGATATTCAACTTCGTACCAGAATAAACGATGGCTTCAATTTCATCCAGCAATTCGCTGAACTCAATACCTTTAGACAATGCAATATCGTCCAACGCGACCTTACGGTCAATAGCCTGGATAATAGAAACTTTCAATTTAGATTTATTGGCAACCGTACGGACACGCAAATCCTCAGGACGTTCAATCTCATTTTCCTCACAATGGCGCTTAATCAATTTACAGAACTCTTCACCATAACGTTTTGCCTTACCAGCTCCAACCCCTGGAATATTCTGCAACTCATCCAAAGTCACTGGATAAATAGTAGCCATCGCTTCCAAAGAAGGATCCTGAAAAATCACATACGGTGGTACTTCCAACTTCTTAGATAGTTTTTTACGCAAATCTTTCAACATAGAGTAAAGTGCCGGATCTACCGCACAAGCACCACTACCACGTGCCGGAGCTTCTTCTTCTGTCTCCTCAAAATCATTATCTTCCGTTATCTTGAAAGATCTCGGATGTCTAAGAAACTTTTTACCTTCTTCCGTAACCTTGAGTAAACCGTAGTTCTCCACATCTTTACTTAAATAGCCTGCAATCAGTGCCTGACGGATAACAGCATTCCAAGTTTTGTCTTCTTCTCCCATACCAGAACCGAACACTTCAAGATCTTCGTGCAGATGAGCCTGCACCTCTGAAGTTTCTTTTCCTTGTATGATATCTATAATATAATCTGCTTTAAAATTCTCTTTCACCGCAATAATCGCTTCTATCACGGTACATAATAATTCCTGAGCCTCCACTTGTTTTTTCGGATTTAAACAGTTATCACAATTACCACAATTATCCTCCGTATATTCTTCACCGAAATAGTGCAACAACGTCTTCCGACGACAAACGGACGATTCGGCATACGCAGCGGTTTCCAGCAGAAGCTGCTTGCCTATTTCCTGTTCTGCAACAGGTTTACCCTGCATAAACTTTTCCAGTTTCTGCAAGTCTTTATTCGTATAGAAAGTAATACACTGTCCTTCTCCCCCATCTCTTCCGGCACGTCCGGTTTCCTGATAATATCCTTCCAAACTCTTAGGAATATCATAATGAATTACATAACGCACATCAGGCTTGTCAATACCCATACCAAAAGCAATAGTAGCCACAATCACATCAATTTTTTCCATCAGAAAATCGTCTTGATTTTGTGTTCGTGTGGCCGAATCCATTCCTGCATGATAAGCACGAGCATTAATACCGTTTGCCTGTAAGATTTCAGCAAGTTCTTCTACTTTCTTCCGACTCAGGCAATAAACGATACCCGACTTTTCCGGATTGTTCTTGATAAACTTAATGATATCCTTATCTACGTTTGCAGTCTTAGGACGTACCTCATAATAGAGGTTCGGACGGTTGAACGACGACTTGAACACCTGTGCCTCCACCATACCCAGATTTTTCTGGATATCATGCTGCACTTTCGGAGTGGCAGTCGCAGTCAACGCAATCAACGGGGCTTTCCCAATTTCATTGATAATAGGGCGGATACGACGATATTCAGGACGAAAATCATGTCCCCATTCTGAGATACAGTGAGCTTCGTCTACGGCATAAAAAGAGATCTTTACCGTTTTTAGAAACTCCACGTTTTCGTCTTTCGTCAGTGATTCGGGCGCTACATACAGTAGCTTTGTCTTACCAGCAAGAATGTCAGACTTCACCTGATCTATCGCACCTTTATTAAGGGAAGAATTGATAAAATGAGCTATTCCATCTTCTTCACTAAAGTTACGCATCGCGTCGACCTGATTTTTCATCAAAGCTATCAACGGAGAGATCACAATGCCCGTACCTTCCATTAATAAAGAAGGCAACTGGTAACACAGAGACTTTCCACCACCGGTAGGCATTAACACAAACGTATCATTACCTTCCAACAGATTCTGTATGATTGCTTCCTGATTTCCTTTAAAAGTGTCGAACCCGAAGTATTTCTTCAGCTGGTCTGTCAAATTAATCTTCTTCCCTGCCATGATTCATTAGGTTGTTTATAGAGTTACCAATTATACTACTTGTATTTCAAGAACTCTAACAAAGTTATAAACAACTTCTTAAATTTCAAGCATAATCTACCGAATATTTTTCAATAAAAAGTAAAAAAGTCGGCTTTAGTTTGCATTACCTTTTGATTTTAAGCGCTTTGAAGCCTTGCCAAGTTTGCTTTTTCCAACTGGCGTTTGGCATAATCAAGCGTTACGACAAAGCTATCTTTCTGTTCAGAAGGGATTTCAAACATCGCATCCATCATAATGGTCTCCACAATAGAGCGCAATCCGCGAGCTCCCAACTTATATTCAACAGCTTTATCTACAATGTACTCAAACACAGCATCATCAAAAGCGAGTTCTACTCCGTCCATTTCAAACAACTTGATATATTGTTTGACAATAGAATTCTTCGGTTCTGTAAGAATAGACCGCAATGCAGTACGATCTAACGGATTTAGATAAGTCAACACTGGCAGACGACCGATAATTTCGGGTATCAAGCCAAAGGACTTCAAATCCTGTGGGGCAATATATTGCATCAGGTTGTTCTTATCAATAGTAGCCGTATTACGGACAGCGCTATACCCCACCACATGAGTATTTAACCGTTGCGCAATCTTCTTCTCGATACCATCGAATGCTCCGCCACAGATAAACAATATATTCTTAGTATTCACCGGAATCATTTTCTGATCGGGATGTTTACGCCCCCCCTGAGGCGGAACATTTACAACCGAGCCTTCCAACAATTTAAGCAATCCTTGTTGTACACCTTCACCGCTTACATCACGAGTAATCGAAGGATTATCACCTTTACGTGCAATCTTATCGATTTCATCAATGAACACGATACCTTGTTCTGCCTCAGGTACATTATAATCAGCCACTTGCAGAAGACGCGTCAGAATACTTTCAATATCCTCACCCACATAACCGGCTTCCGTCAAAACCGTTGCATCCACAATAGTGAAAGGCACATGAAGCAACTTAGCAATAGTACGCGCCAACAACGTTTTCCCGGTTCCGGTACTTCCTACCATAACAATATTGGACTTTTCTATTTCCACATCATCCCCACCGTCTTTTTGCAACAGACGCTTATAATGGTTGTATACGGATACAGCCAAAAAACGTTTAGCATCATCCTGTCCGATAACATACTGGTCGAGAAAGTTCTTAATCTCTACGGGCTTAGGAAGTTCTTCCAGATTTAGTTTTGCAGCACCACTTTTTTTGTCACCCAAAGCTTCCTGAGTAATCTCGTATGCCTGTGTAGCACAACTATCACAGATGTAACCGTTCATTCCCGTTATCAGGAAACCTACTTCATCTTCCGAACGTCCGCAGAAACTACATCTGTTTTTATTTCGTTTAGAGTCTGCCATATTTATTTTTTAATCAACACTTCGTCTACCATACCATACTCTTTGGCTTCCTGTGCAGTCATCCAATAATCGCGGTCGGAATCGGCCCATACTTTATCAAACGAAGTATGAGAATGGTCAGCAATGATAGCATAAAGTTCTTTCTTCAATTTTTGAATTTCACGCGCAGTAATTTCAATATCCGAAGCTTGCCCTTGAGCACCTCCCATCGGTTGATGTATCATGACACGGGAGTGCGTCAAGGCAGAACGCTTACCTTCTGCGCCTGCTACGAGAAGTACAGCTGCCATACTGGCTGCCATACCGGTACAGATAGTTGCCACATCACTGCTGATAAACTGCATAGTATCATAAATACCCAATCCGGCATATACCGAGCCACCTGGAGAGTTAATATAAATAGAAATATCTTTACCGGGATCGGCAGAATCCAGATACAGCAACTGCGCCTGCAATGTATTGGCAGTATAGTCGTCAATCTGAGTACCTAGAAAAATGATACGATCCATCATCAGACGGGAGAAGACGTCCAGTTGAGTTACATTGAGCTGACGTTCTTCTAGGATATAGGGATTTAAATACCCAGCCTGTGATTTAATCACATCATCCAACACCAAGCTGTTCATACCTAAATGCTTGGTAGCGTATTTTCTAAAATCATCCATTTTCTTTCTGTTTTTGGGTTATATAATAAGGTACAAAGAAACAAAAAAGAACACAGAGACACAAAAAAACACAGAGTTATAGTTTGTCAAACTCTGTGTTTCTTTATAAAAACCGGCCATTTTCTGGTAATGTCTTATTCAAACATCTTATTAAACTCTTCTGCTGAAACTGTTTTGTTGTTCAACTTCACCTGAGACTTCAATGCAGCAGCCAATTTGGTTTCAACCACACGATTCACCAGACCTTCAACGCTTTCTTTTTTCTTCAACATTTCTTTTGAATAATTCTCAAGAATTTCTTCAGGCACACTCAACATACCATATTGCGCAAACTGTGCACGGGTAGCTTCCTTAGCCATATTTGCGATGTCTTCTTGCTCAACCTTGATATCATTAGCTTTCACCAGTTGTTCTTTAATCAAGTGCCAAGTCAGTTCCTCAATGCTCTTTGCATAGTTATCTTCTACAAACTTCTCATCCTTATCTGGATTGTTCAAACGCATAATACGTTTCAACAACACATCCGGAAATTCCAAAGTACCAATTTTTTCCATCAACATCTTACGAACATCGATCAAGAACTTATAGTCTGAATCTGCTACAAACTGAGCGGCAACCACCTCTTTTACTTTTGTACGGAATTCTTCTTCGCTCTTCACTACCTCTTTACCAAACACCTGATCGAAGATTTCCTGATTCAGTTCGCCTTCCACGAAACGAGTGATTTCTTCTACCTGATAGCTGAAGTTAGACTTCATTCCAGTGGCAGCTTCCTTTTCAATCTTCAACAGAGAAGCAAGTTCAGCAGCATTACCGTCCCACGCAGCATAAGGATTGAATACAAGAACATCATTTACTTTTGCATTAGCAAAAATAGCCTTTTGTTCATCGTTCTTCATGTAAGACGGCATCATAACGGCAGCTTCTACCTGAATACCGCCTTCTTTTGTATTACCTTCTTCATCCAGCTCGGCAAGCAAACCTCTCATCATGTCGTTACCTTCGAAAGTTTCTACTTTTTCATATTTTCCATTACGTTGAGTATAAGCTTTTACTTGGTTGTTCACCATTTCTTCCGTTACATCAATCGTATAGTAATCTACTTCATCCTTTGCATCCACTTCAACTTTGAATTCAGGAGACAAAGCGATATCAAACAAGAATTCGAACTCTTCCATTGTATCAAAGTCGATTTCCTTTTGCTTTTCTTCGTTAGGCAAAGGCTCACCAAGGATATTCACCTTATTATCTTGAATATACTTATACACAGCTTCCGAAAGAACTTTATTCACCTCTTCAGCCAATACTGACTTACCATACATTTTCTTTACTAAACTCATCGGCACCATACCCGGGCGGAAACCCGGTACCTGAGCTTTCTGACGGAAATGCTTCAACGACTTATCTACCTTTTCTTGATAATCTGCTTTCTCAAGCTTTACAGTAAGCAATGCACTTACTTTGTCAATGTTTTGCAATGAAACGTTCATTCTGACAATTATTTATTTGATTTATACTTTATTTCAATCTCAAATGAGCGTGCAAAATTAGCGTTAATCTTTCAATTATCAAAAAAACACAGACAATTATTTCCTGTCTCCTCTTTCTTCATTTCCTATTCCGTTCTGTTTCTACAAAGGATATCATCTGTTCCCGCACAGGGTAACAAAACACCCAAGTTTGGCACATCCGATACCTTACCAAGAAATGTTATGTACCCTACTAAGGTACGATAGATACCAAATGAGGGATTTTCAGGCACACATATACATCTATCACTCAACCGCTTAGCAACAAATGAAAATCCAGTATTTATAACGGCTCAAATATCACATATATCGCAAATCAGTACAGTCCACAATTCATATATTTGGTAAGCTACCGATACTCATTGAAATGGAAAGAAAATTGAAAATAATTGAGGAAAAATATTGTATATCCGAAATTAATGTGTTCCTTTGTCGCGGAATGACGACACATTAGTTTCTCGATTTCTATTACATAGTTTTTACTTCAGTTAAAAAACGCTTTTGTAAACTCTCTGTCGATGTAATCTTTTTATTATTAAGTCGTCTTTCCAAAGAGAGTTTTATTTATTTCATTTATTTACATTTTTCATTATGAACATTTATGTTGGAAACCTTAACTACCGTGTTAAGGAAAGTGACCTGCAAAAGGCCATGGAAGATTACGGTACAGTAACTTCTGTAAAATTTATCAATGACCGCGCAACCGGACGTTTCAGAGGTATCGCATTCGTAGAAATGGAAGACAGCGTTGCTGCTGCCAAAGCTATCGCAGAACTAGATGGCGCTGAATTCTTCGGTCGCCAGATGGTAGTAAAAGAAGCCAGACCTCCGAAATATTAATCATATAGATAAAGGAGAAAAAGGAAGACCGCTTATAGCGGTCTTTTTTATGTCATAAAATCTTTACGACGAAGCACAAAACTGTTACTCAAATATTTTTCACGAACTATTTTGTTCTCAGCCAACTCTTCAGGGGTACCCTGAAATAGGATTTTGCCTTCAAACAAAAGATAGGCACGATCGGTGATACTCAGTGTTTCCTGCACATTGTGGTCGGTAATGAGAATGCCAATATTACGATCTTTCAACTTCCACACGATCTGCTGGATATCTTCCACTGCAATCGGGTCTACGCCTGCAAACGGTTCATCAAGCATAATAAACTTTGGGTCGATGGCAAGACAACGTGCAATCTCGGTACGACGACGTTCACCGCCTGACAATTGATTACCTTTATTCTTACGCACCTTCTGCAAACGAAATTCTGCGATTAAACTTTCCAATTTTTCCTTCTGATATTCCAAGGGTTTATCGGTCATTTCAAGAACAGAAGCAATATTATCTTCCACACTCATCTGACGGAATACAGATGCTTCCTGTGCCAAATAGCCTATACCTGTCTGCGCACGTTTATACACGGGGTATTTCGTGATATCCAAATCATCCAGAAAGATCCGCCCTTCATTGGGAGTAATCAATCCAACGGTCATATAAAACGAAGTAGTCTTACCGGCACCGTTTGGTCCAAGTAAACCAACAATTTCACCTTGCTTTACATTTATAGAGACATGACTCACGACCGTACGCTTTCCGTACTTCTTAACCAAGTCTTCCGTGCGGAGCACCATTTTACTTTCTTCTTCCATATCGCTATATCACCACAGATTTATACAGATTAAAACCAATCCGGCAGTTAATTGTTTCCCACTATAGATTACATTACCGTGCACAAATAATATGAAACTTCACAAAGAAATCTGTGCTAAACTGCGTAATCTGTGGTGAAACTGGCGCAAATGTAGCAAAAATAAGCCGAAATAATGTACATTTGCAGACAAATACTTATGAGTCATGATTAAAGCACTTAGAACAGTAGGAAGATATATCATGCTGATGGGACGAGTATTTGCCCGTCCCGAACGTATGCGTATGTTCTTTCGTCAGTATATCAACGAAATGGAACAACTCGGTGTGAACTCTATCGGCATTGTACTGCTGATCTCGTTTTTCATTGGAGCCGTTATCACTATTCAAATAAAATTAAACATTGAAAGTCCTTTTATGCCACGTTGGACGGTGGGATATGTCACTCGGGAAATCATGTTGTTAGAGTTCTCCTCTTCCATCATGTGTTTGATATTGGCAGGAAAGGTCGGTTCAAATATCGCTTCCGAGTTAGGAACCATGCGAGTGACCCAACAGATCGATGCCCTTGAAATCATGGGGGTCAATTCTGCCAATTATCTGATATTACCTAAGATTACAGCAATGGTGACCACTATCCCGCTGATGGTGACATTCAGTATATTTGCCGGAATTATCGGTGCATTTTGTACCTGCTGGTTTGGAGGAATCATGTCAGCAGTTGATCTGGAATACGGCTTGCAATATATGTTTGTAGAATGGTTCATTTGGTGTGGTATCATCAAATCCTTATTCTTCGCCTTCATCATTGCCAGTGTATCAGCTTTCTTTGGTTATACTGTTGAAGGAGGTTCCATTGAGGTAGGTAAGGCTTCTACAGATTCTGTAGTATGTAGCAGTGTATTGATTTTATTTGCCGACTTAATATTGACTCAGTTATTGATGGGGTAAATTAAATAGTAAATCGTAAATAACAAGATGATAGAACTAAAGGGACTTTGCAAGTCATTTGAAAGGAAAGAGGTACTGAAGGATATCAATGCCATATTTGAAAATGGTAAAACCAACCTTATTATTGGTCAGAGCGGTTCAGGTAAAACTGTCTTGATGAAATGTATCGTAGGGCTGCTTATACCTGAAAAGGGGGAGTTACTGTATGACAACCGTAACTTTCTGCTGATGGACAAAAAGGAAAAGAAAGCGTTACGCCGCGAAATGGGAATGATTTTCCAAAGTGCAGCCCTCTTTGATTCCATGACAGTGCTCGATAATGTTATGTTCCCTTTGAATATGTTCAGTAATGACACGTTGCGCGATCGTACCCAGCGTGCCATGTTTTGCCTGGAACGTGTTAATCTGATTGAGGCCAAAGATAAATTCCCCGGCGAAATCAGTGGTGGTATGCAGAAGCGTGTAGCTATCGCCCGAGCCATCGCATTAAACCCCCAATACTTGTTTTGTGACGAACCGAACTCTGGTCTGGATCCCAAAACCTCGCTTGTCATTGATGAGCTTATTCAAGATATTACTCGTGAATATAATATGACAACTCTTATTAATACCCACGATATGAACTCCGTAATGGGTATCGGAGAGAAAATCATCTATATTTACGAGGGGCATAAAGAATGGGAAGGGAGTAAAGATGATATCTTCACTTCTAGCAACGAACGTTTAAATAGCTTTATTTTCGCTTCAGATCTTTTCCGTAAAGTCAAAGAGGTTGAAATACAAAACATTGAAGGATAACCAGAAAGTCATTCGATATTTATATTGATAAAAAAGATATCCGGAACAATGTTCCGGATATCTCATTCTCATAAAACCAGTTAATAGAATTGACTTATATCATCACGATATACTTTACGTTGTACTCAAACACTCATTATCAAGGGGATAAGCTACAACTTCAATCTCGGAGCAAAGTTAAGTAAAACAGTTCAATAAAAAATCACGGAAAACCGTGATATAAGGTTTCCAATAGTTATCTCAGTATAAGCCATCCCCGTTCTACAGCCTTGATTACCATATCTATAGCATTTCTTGCCCCAAATTTACTAATCAATCTTTTACGAAAAGTTTCTACTGTATTTTCTGAAATTGCAAGTAATGCAGCAATTTCATGAGTACTAAATCCTTTAGCTACCGCTTGTAACACATCGAGTTCACGTTTTGTAGGGACGTCTTTAGGTTGTGAATGCATCAAAGAATAACGTAGTTTTTGACAAATAGATTCAAAACGGGGGCATGTATAAGTTTCTCCTTTCAGCACACAATGTATAGCATTCAATAATTCGGAAGAGGCAGAAGTTTTCAAAATAACCGCATTCACTCCACTACGGATTAATCGATTGATAATCCATATTTCCTCATGCATGGTATTTATAATAATGCGTGCTTGCTCATTCACTTCACGAATTTGCGTTATAAGGTCGAACCCCGACACATCCGGTATACTCACATCTAAAAGATAGATATCATAATCACGTTGAGATATCAGTTCGATCGCTTGTTTGCCTGAAGTAACGGCATCGGCTATCAAAACCTCAGGTATTTTATTGACAATCCTACAAATACCATCCAATATCAGGCTGTGGTCGTCAACCACCAACATTTTGGCTTTCGCATTCTTTTCCATAGCACTTTTAAATCCTGACAGTTACTTCTATATTCGTACCTTTACACGATACAGAGTTTAATTCCACTTTTGCTTCTATTGTTTCGGCACGTTGCAATATAGTACGCAATCCAATACCTTTTACTTTCTTATACATATCAAAACCTTTTCCATCATCACCAATGAACACAGAAAGTTTGTTTTCCTCCAAAGTCAGTATCACTTGGATGATCGAAGCATCAGCATACTTTACAGCATTACTCACAGCTTCTTGCACTATACGGTAAAATTCAAATCCAATCTTCTGTGGAACCAAGTTCCAGTTTACATTTTCAGTAGAACGATATACGATCTGTGTACAATCCGGAAGAGTTAAATGTTGTACATAATCGGCAAGCATTTCATCAATAGTGGCATATTGGAATACTGGTGGCATCAATTCATGTGAAATATTTCGCAGACGTTCACGGGTTTCTTCCAACAAATCAATCTGCTTATTCATCTTTGTATCACCATCCGTGAGCGAACGGATATTTATTTCAAGCGCAAGTAAATTATTACAAATATCGTCATGTAATTCCGTAGCCATTCGTTCGCGCTCACTTTCCAAGCCATCAATATACTTTCGTGATAAACGTTGCTCCGTCTCTTGCTGTAAAGCAAGAAATTGACGTTCTTTTTCTCCTGCAGTCTGTGCCAATTTTGAAAGATGTGCTTTCTGCCTTTGCCGAGTATAAAGAAGTACCAAAAGGAATATAAGGAGAGTGGAAATCGTTGTTCCATAGACTACACGACGGTGTAACTGCACAGCTTCTTGTTCCAATTCTTTCTGACGTAAGCGTATGATTTCCAATTCTTTCTCCTTAGTTTTGTACCTTACTGAGAAATCAGATAAACGATCTACATATTTCTCCTGATAATTTAAATCACACAGTGCATAAGCCTTTTGAAGACAGGTATATGCCTTCCGATCCTCATGAATGGCAGCGTAACATGCCGCAAGACGTACGTAATGTTCACTATCTTTCACATCCCGATATCCTTTCTCCAACATGTCCGTTATCCGTAGGTAGTATTTTATAGCCTCGACATATTGCTGTTGATCTTGCAATATTGGTGCCTTTACCCGATAATAACGATAACGCTCTACATCCGTTTTAAGCTCGGAGGATAATTTTTCCAACAGGTTCAAATATTCCACTGCGGCATTCAAATTACCACCACGACGATATGCATCTGCCAGGTACACATAAGCTTCACAAAGGCGACGTTTGTTATTCACCTCGATCAAAAGAGGAATAGCTTTTTTCACCATAACAATACCTTCTTCCCGTAAGCTCTCAATATTACACAGAATAGCCCCCAAATTGATATAGCAGACTCCTTCCATTTGCGGATTTTTCATCTTTAAAGCATACTCCAGTGCTTTTTGGGAAAAAGGAATTGCCTCGGCCGGACGATCCCAATCGGAGTATGCTGTGGCTATATTTCCATAAATAAAAGCGGCTGTTTTGAAATTCTTTTGTGCTTCACATAATCTAATAGCTTCCTCAAAATTTGAAATACATAGTTCCAGATGTTTTTTACGACGATAAAGTGTACCTAGCTGATTCAGATTTTCAATCAACATTGCTGTATCTTTATCAGCAACTGAACGTTCCTTAGCCTTTTCCGTATAAATCAATGCTGAATCGGTTTCACCTTCATACAGATAAGAACTGGCATAATTTGTCAACATAGTACGGTAATGTTCTGCCAGTTTCGGACTTTCTTTAGAAACTGCCATACCTTTCTTTAAATAGTAACGTGCAGAATCATAACGTGCATCAACATTGTAATAATATCCCATATCCGAGCATAATTCGGTAATATAGCTATTATTCTTCATACGTTCAGCCAAGGATAATGCTTTATTTTTTAATGCGTAGCCACCTACGAAATCTCCCTTCATAAAGCACGCTTCACTATTCCATGAATAATATTCTATAAAGCACTCCACATTTTTTGTACGAACACCTATTTGTCGAATACTATCTGCATACAAGGCAAGTAACTCCGGCTTCTCCTCCCGCAGATAAAGATAACGGCAAACAGCAGAATAACCTGCTATATTTTTTTGTAAAGTGGCTTTCCGACACAGTGTTAACAAATCTTCGGCTTCATTCGCCCCCAGATTATTCACTGGCAAAAATAACAGAAGTAGTATACACAAGATACCGAATAATCTCATCTTTTGTAAGTATTAGTGTCAAGACAAAAATACCGATAATATTAATACTAACCTATATTTTTTTAAATATTATCCAATATCACATAAAAAAAGGCTGATTTATTTTAAAATCAGTCCTTTTTATCTTATCAAGTCACAATCTTACTTCTGACGGATATAAATATTTATTGGCGTACCAGTCAAATTCCATTTTTCACGCATTTTGTTTTCAAGAAAACGTTTATAAGGCTCTTTGATATATTGCGGAAGATTAGCAAAATATACAAAAGAAGGCACCTGTGTATTAGGTAACTGTGTGACATACTTAATTTTAATATATTTGCCTTTGATTGCAGGAGGCGGATATGCTTCAATAAGCGGTAACATTTCTTCGTTCAGACGAGCTGTAGATATACGAGTCATACGATTTTCATATACGGTACGTGCTTCTTCCAAAACTTTCAAGATACGTTGTTTCGTCAAAGCTGAAGCAAAAATAATCGGGAAATCCACAAAAGGAGCAAAACGATTACGAATAGCATCCTCAAAAGTCTTCATCACTTTTGTTGTTTTATCTTCCACAAGATCCCACTTATTAACCACTACCACCAATCCCTTGGCATTCTTTTGAATAAGAGAAAAGATATTCAAATCCTGACTTTCGATACCACGTGTAGCATCCAGCATCAGAATACAAACATCTGAATTTTCAATGGAGCGAATTGAACGAATCACAGAATAGTATTCCAAGTCCTCATTTACCTTGTTCTTCTTACGGATACCGGCCGTATCCACTAAATAAAAGTCAAACCCAAACTTATTATAGCGCGTATAAATAGAGTCACGAGTTGTTCCGGCAATCTCTGTTACGATATTACGTTCTTCACCGATAAAAGCATTCACAATTGAAGACTTTCCAGCATTGGGACGTCCTACTACTGCAAAACGAGGAATATCTTCATCCAGTATCTCATCAGATTCCTTTTTAAACTTACTCACAATAAGATCCATCATATCTCCTGTACCACTACCAGTCATGGCAGAGACACAATACGGATCCCCCAAACCCAGACTATAGAATTCAGGAGCATTATATTGCAACTCATTATTATCAGTCTTATTGGCAATCAGCAAAACCGGTTTCTTAGTACGGCGCAAGATAGAAGCCACTTGCAAATCAAGATCTGTTACTCCGTTTATCACATCCACAACAAACAGGATTACATCTGCTTCGTCCACAGCCATCAAAACCTGCTTACGAATTTCCTCTTCAAAAATATCATCAGAGTTTACTACCCAACCGCCAGTATCTACCAGTGAAAATTCACGTCCCAGCCACTCGGATTTACCATATTGACGATCACGTGTTGTGCCCGCCTCTTCATTTACAATTGCCTGTCTTGTCTTAGTCAGACGATTAAATAATGTAGACTTACCCACATTGGGGCGTCCTACGATTGCAACTAAATTTCCCATAGTTCCTACTCTTTTTTGCGACTGTCACAGTCGTTTTAATATTAGTCCAGTTGATAACCAAAACTCCGCAACTCCTTATCTGAATTACGCCAATCCTTATCAACTTTCACATACGTTTCCAAGAAAATTGTCTTCCCGAAAAACCTCTCCAAATCACGACGCGCCTCAGTAGCCACTTTCTTCAAAGCTTTACCCTGTTTACCAATGATAATACCTTTTTGCGAATCGCGCTCTACATATATCACAGCATTAATATATATTTTTTTTTCTTCCTCTTTAAATTGTTCTACCACAACTTCTACTGAATAGGGTATTTCCTTGTCATAGTACAACAGAATTTTTTCACGAATGATTTCGTTCACAAAAAAACGTGCTGGCTTGTCTGTCCACTGATCCTTGTTAAAGTAAGGCGGCGAATCGGGCAATAACTCCTTCACCCGTTTCATTACATAATCTACATTGAATTTCGTTGCTGCAGAAATAGGAATAATCTCCGCTTTCGGCAACAAGGCTTTCCACGCCTCTACCAGCTCCACCAACTTCTCTTGAGTAGTCAAATCTATTTTATTGATAAGTAACAACACCGGAACATCCATCTGTCCTACTTTCTCCACAAAATCATTATGTTTATCAGGGGTCTCAACTACATCCGTCACATAAAGCAACACATCCGCATCCGTCAAAGCTGAAGTAGAAAAATTCAGCATAGACTCCTGCAACTTATAGTTAGGCTTCAGTACACCCGGAGTATCCGAAAATACAATTTGTATATCATCCGTATTATAAATTCCCATAATACGATGACGAGTAGTTTGTGCCTTAAAAGTAGCGATAGAGATGCGTTCACCTACTAGCACATTCATCAATGTAGATTTACCTACATTAGGATTTCCCACGATATTGACAAAGCCTGCTTTATGCGTCATAATCATTGTATATTTGAATTGAGACAAAAAAACGCATCGAATCGAAATAGGATGCGTTTTTTATATTTTTATGATCTAATCAAGAAAGTAACCCATAATTTACAATTCATAATTAAACCATTACTGTTTCTTTCCATCGTATCCCCACTTCACGTAAACGGCTCCCCACGTAAACCCAGCTCCAAATGCCGTAAAGATAAGATTATCACCTTTCCTCAATTTTTCTTCAAAATCCCAGATACAAAGTGGAAGAGTACCAGCACTTGTATTACCGTAGCGATCAATATTAATCAGCACCTTTTCATGAGGAACTTCCAAACGATGTGCCACAGCATCAATAATACGAAGATTTGCCTGATGGGGAATTACCCAATCAATAGTATCTTTTGTCAGACTATTTTTTTCAGCAATTGCTGCACTTACATCAGACATATTGGATACTGCATATTTAAATACTGTACGACCTTCTTGATAAAGATAGTGCATATGATTGTCTATCGTAAAATAAGAAGGGGGGCAAACCGAACCACCTGCTTTCAAATGCAGAAAAGGCAAACCTTTACCATCAGTTCTCAAGATAGCATCCATAACACCTACATCTTCTATTGTCGGTTCCATCATGAAAGCCGCTGCACCATCACCAAAAATAGGACAAGTAGCACGGTCTGTATAATTCACGATGGATGACATTTTATCTGCACCTACAATAATAACCTTCTTATACCTTCCCGAACGAATGAAATTCGCAGCTGTCTCCATGAGGAAAAGAAATCCACAACAAGCAGCAGACAAATCATAAGCAAAAGCATTTTTTAGTCCGAGTTTATCACATAAGATAGATGCGATAGATGGGAATTGATAATCAGGAGTAGAGGTAGCGACAACCACTAAATCAATGTCGTCCGGATTAGAACCAGTACGCTGCATTAACTGCTTTGCAGCTTTACGCGCCATATACGAAGTACCCAACCCTTCTTCATTCAGGATATGTCTTTCCTTAACTCCAATACGAGTCATAATCCATTCATCGTTAGTATCCACCATTTTTGATATCTCATCATTTGTCAAGATATAATCTGGTACATAACCACCGACTCCTGTAATTACTGCATTTATTTTTTCCATTAATCTTGTTTGCTTATAAAAACACTTAAACAACGGCAGTCTAAAAAGGTTTGCTCTTTCAATCTACAAATCTTTTCAGACGCCCGATATTCAAGTATAAATTTTAGTCAAACTGCTAATTAAACAGCAGCTTCTTTCTCAACTGCCAGCTTACCACGATAGTAACCACATGCACCACATACAGTGTGATATACATGCCATTCACCGCAATTCGGGCAAATAGCCAATGTAGGAGCGACTGCTTTGTCATGAGTTCTTCTCTTTGCAGTTCTTGTTTTTGACTGTCTTCTCTTAGGATGTGCCATTTTCTTTAATCTTTAATTGTTATCTAATATTTTCTTTAATTCGTCCCAACGCGGATCTACCGCTATTTCTGTATCTTCATTAGCAATCACACTTTCCCCATCTTCCTGAACAAAAGTATCATCTTCCATTTCATCATCCGGTGTAACACGCATATGTTTACTTAACTTACTACTCATTGCTTTATTACACTTACCAGGAGCATGTACATGCTTCATTGGAATCGCCAAAGCTATAAACTCATACATGAACCATGCTACGTTAATTTCTCCTTCGTCCTCTGGAATAACGACGAGGTTATCACCCTCTTCTGCATATTCATGACCGAACTTCACCAACAGTTTATCAGTAGAAGTAATCTGTTGCTCCATATCATCCAAACAACGATCACATGGAACCCATACCATACCGTCTGTTTGAAAGTTCAATTCGAAAGCACGAGATGTTTTCTTTACAACCAACAGAATATTGACTTTACCTTTTTGTACTTCCGGTCCATCAATATTAGCAAAAAAAAGGTTATCTAAAACAAACTCATATTTACAAGAGTCAGCTTGCATACCTTTCAAATCGATTTTGTATTTATCAAACTTTCCCAAAGCTTCTTTTGTTTATTCGGGCGACAAAGATACAAATAATTATCCTCATTATGTAGTATTTAGGACAAAATATTCACTTTTTTATATTCATACTACTATAGATCACACCTATACCCCCAATAAATTCCTTATGTTTTTCCTTCCCAGCCAGAGAGTACGGTATTTAGAGCAAATTCCCACTAACGTTCCCAACGCCACTTTCCATTTTCTATCTTCCCTTTTCCACCAGTATGCGGAGGAGGGGGATGGCGGGCAAGGGACGGGCAAGACAAAAAAAAGCCCCCACATCTTTCGACATGGAGGCTTTCCTCTAAGACGGCGACTACCTACTCTCCCACTGTTACGCAGTACCATCGGCGTGACCGGGCTTAACTTCTCTGTTCGGAATGGGAAGAGGTGGAACCCCGGTGCTATAGTCACCTGAATAAGGCAGACATGATGTAAAAAGCAAAGTCAGTCTTTTACGCTGAACGTATATATCCCCCATACACGGAAGGCAAAAAGTCAACGGGCAATTAGTAATGCTCGGCTAAGATGTCACCACCCTTACACCTGCATCCTATCAACGTCATCGTCTCTGACGACCCTAAGAAATCTAATCTTGTGGCTGGCTTCGTACTTAGATGCTTTCAGCACTTATCCAATCCCGACTTAGATACCCGGCAATGCACCTGGCGGCACAACCGGTAAACCAGAGGTCAGTCCAACACGGTCCTCTCGTACTAGTGTCAGAGCCACGCAAATTTCATGCGCCCACGATAGATAGAGACCGAACTGTCTCACGACGTTCTGAACCCAGCTCGCGTGCCACTTTAATGGGCGAACAGCCCAACCCTTGGGACCTTCTCCAGCCCCAGGATGTGACGAGCCGACATCGAGGTGCCAAACCCCTCCGTCGATATGAGCTCTTGGGAGGGATCAGCCTGTTATCCCCGGAGTACCTTTTATCCTTTGAGCGATGTCCTTTCCATACAGAAACACCGGATCACTATGCTCTAGTTTCCTACCTGATCGACTTGTCTGTCTCCCAGTCAAGCGCCCTTATGCCATTACACTCTGCCGACGGTTACCAATCGTCGTGAGGGCACCTTTAGAAGCCTCCGTTACGCTTTTGGAGGCGACCACCCCAGTCAAACTACCCACCAAACAGTGTCCCCGCAGCGCGGGTTAGAACTCAAATAATCAAAGGGCCGTATTTCAACAGCGGCTCCACAAATACTGGCGTACCTGCTTCGAAGCCTCCGGCCTATCCTACACATCAATTACCCAAATTCAATGTTAAGCTATAGTAAAGGTTCACGGGGTCTTTTCGTCCCATCGCGGGTAATCGGCATCTTCACCGATACTACAATTTCACTGAGCTCACGGTTGAGACAGCGTCCAGATCATTACACCATTCGTGCAGGTCGGAACTTACCCGACAAGGAATTTCGCTACCTTAGGACCGTTATAGTTACGGCCGCCGTTTACTGGGGCTTCAATTCAATGCTTCTCTTGCGATGACATCTCCTCTTAACCTTCCAGCACCGGGCAGGTGTCAGGCTATATACTTCATGTTTCCATTTCGCATAGCCCTGTGTTTTTGTTAAACAGTTGCCTGGACCGATTCTCTGCGCCTCACCATCGCTGATGAGGACCCTTTATCCCGAAGTTACAGGGTCAATTTGCCTAGTTCCTTAACCGTGAATCACTCAAGCGCCTCAGTATATTCAACCCGACTACGTGTGTCCGTTTGCGGTACGGGTACCTCAAGGATTAAGTTTAGCGGATTTTCTTGGAAGTATGATTACATGCGCTATTGGATTGTTCGAAGAACGCTCCATACTATCAGGTTCGACTCTTGCACCGGATTTGCCTGGCACAATCAACATCTACACCCTTCAACCATCTATTCCGTCAGATGGCGGCATTGTCACTGCTCCGTCTCCACGTCACTCCTTAAGGTAGTACAGGAATATTAACCTGTTCTGCCATCGGCCTCGCCGTTCGGCTGAGCCTTAGGACCCGACTGACCCTGATCCGATTAGCGTTGATCAGGAAACCTTAGTCTTTCGGCGAGCAGGTTTCTCACCTGCTTTATCGTTACTTATACCTACATTTGCTTTTCCACACGCTCCAGCAAAGCTCGCGCTTCACCTTCAACGCGGAGTGGAATGCTCCCCTACCGATGTATAAACATCCCAAAGCTTCGGTAGAATACTTATGCCCGATTATTATCCACGCCAAACTCCTCGACTAGTGAGCTGTTACGCACTCTTTAAATGAATGGCTGCTTCCAAGCCAACATCCTAGCTGTCTTAGCAATCTGACTTCGTTAGTTCAACTTAGTATTCATTTCGGGACCTTAGCTGTTGGTCCGGATTGTTCTCCTTTAGGACATGGACCTTAGCACCCATGCCCTCACTCCTGACATAGAACTGGCACGCATTCGGAGTTTGTCAAGACTTGATAGGCGGTGAAGCCCTCGCATCTTATCAGTCGCTCTACCTCATGCCAGTATAAGTCAAGGCTGCACCTAAATGCATTTCGGGGAGTACGAGCTATCTCCAAGTTTGATTAGCCTTTCACCCCCACCCTCAGGTCATCCAGAAGCTTTTCAACGCTTATTGGTTCGGTCCTCCAGATGGTGTTACCCATCCTTCAACCTGCCCAAGGGTAGATCACTTGGTTTCGCGTCTACTCCTTCCGACTGAGACGCCCTATTAAGACTCGCTTTCGCTTCGGCTGCAGGGCTTAGCCCCTTAACCTTGCCGGAAAAAGTAACTCGTAGGTTCATTATGCAAAAGGCACGCCGTCACAGCATATAGCTGCTCCGACCGCTTGTAGGCGCATGGTTTCAGGAACTATTTCACTCTTCTGTTCGAAGTGCTTTTCACCTTTCCTTCACAGTACTGGTTCACTATCGGTCTCTCGGGAGTATTTAGCCTTACCGGATGGTCCCGGCAGATTCACGCAGAATTCCTCGTGCTCCGCGCTACTCAGGATACCACTAGGCTTGGACTGGCTTCGTGTACCGGGTTATCACCGTCTATGACCCCACTTTCCAGAGGGTTCCACTCACCAGTTTTCATGCCACATCGTGGTCCTACAACCCCA